>CAYLKO010000008.1:16990-64625 GCA_964384525.1 uncultured Chromatiaceae bacterium | reverse complement strand
TGAGTCGGGTGCAAGGGGGCGGTATTCAGAGCCGAATGCAGAGATCGGGATCCAGAATTTCTGTATCTCGTTGCATGCGCGGGCAGCGGCTTTTGCGAGACTGAGGTTGCGGTGAACGATCTGCCGAAGTGGCCTTGTCCGATGAAGGCGATACCTCCCTGATTCGCTGGATGCTCTCGTTGAGCCCGGAGGCCCGGTTGGCCGTCCTCCAAGGGTTCGTCGATAGCGTTGTCGAACTGCGATAGTTCCAGTTTCTCCGGAAACACCAAATCCATAGTTCAAGAGAACTCTCTGGTGCGACAGGGTGAGATGCCGCCAAGCCTCCGGATTACGTCACATCAACTCCCACTGCCGGCCGTGAGTCCTGGTCCGCGCAACCCACTCCCCTATACTCCGGCGCATGCATCGCCATCACCGCTTGTTGCTCGTCTGCATTGTCCTCATCGGCATTGCGATTGGCTATTCCGGGGCCGCATCGGCAGAGCCAGAGTTGGTGCTGCCGGGTACCGTCATCCGCGTCGTCGACGGCGACACGGTGGATGTGCGGCTTTCCAGCGGACCAATCCGGGTTCGTCTCTACGGCATTGACACTCCAGAGAGAACCCAGCCTTTCGGCGCAGCGGCATCTGCTTATCTGACCACCATGATCAAAGGCCAGGAGGTGCAGTTGTTGCCTGTCGCACAGGATGCCTACGATCGCATTGTTGGCGTGCTGTATCTGGGTGACGCCAACGTCAATGCCGAGCTGGTGCGCACGGGTCATGCATGGGCGTACCGGCAATACCTCGGTGTCCTGGCGGATGATGCGGCCTACTGTCGGCTGGAGGGCCAGGCCCGGGATGGCGGGTTCGGGCTTTGGTCCCTGCCCGCCGGTGAAAGGGTGTCGCCATGGGAATACCGGGCTGCCAGGCGGCCTGGCAGGCACATGTTCACGGACTACTCGAATGCGACGGCCGAGAAATGTATTGCGGCGATGGCCGGCGGGCAACCAGCCTCACACCGACCCAGGCCGGGCTGCCTGATCAAGGGCAACATCAATTCCAAAGGCGACCGGATCTACCACAGCCCCGGTCGCCCTTCTTACGCCCGGACGAAAATAAACGAAGCTGCCGGTGAGCGCTGGTTCTGCAGCGAACGCGAGGCCCGACAGGCAGGCTGGCGGCCACCCCGATAGCTCCACCGTCTAGCGCGGTGATCTCCAGGCAATGATGGGGCGAACCGTAGTTTGATGACGACGGTTGGATAACAACCGGCATCGGCATCAAACCGTTCGTTGTGGTGCTACTCTCCGAAACCAACAAGACGGAGTGCCCAGTGCCTTTTCTGTTTCAAACGACCACCAGATTGGGTACGGTGCGACCATGACCGGCGCCTCAAGATTGGGTAGGCAGATCGCGGAAATAATCGTTGCGCTGCGCGAGGCAAAGGTACGGGCAGCGTTGATCGGTGGGCTGGCGCTTGCGCCGCACGGCGTGGTGCGTGCCACGCAGGATGTGGATCTCCTCACGGATGCCGGTTCGGCCGACGCGCTTGATCGCGAGTTGATCAGCTTGGGGTATCGCTGCGTGCACCGCAGTGCCGACGCTGCCAATTACCTCCGCGGCGACGAGCGGCTCGATCTGCTCTATGCGAGCCGGCAGGCGGCCAGGGAGCTGCTCGCCAAGGCGCAGTCCCTGACCACACCCTTCGGCGTCCTGGACGTTATCAGCCTGGAAGGGCTGATCGCCTTCAAGCTGCAAGGCTTTGTCAATGACCCGCGTCGTACCCAGGACTTGGAGGACATTCGCGCTTTGCTGCGTGCGAACCCGCAGGCACTCAATCGCGATGAGGTGCGGCGATACTTCGGCCTGTTTGACCGGGAGAGCCTGCTCGATGAACTCCTCGCCGAGCTCGACTGATCCGCACAGCCTGGCGCATCGCCAGGACATGCTCGTCGCCGACGGCGGCATCCGGGTGCCCGCGCCGCCGATGCGCAACCCGTTTGAAGCCCTTGATGATCTGATGGTGGTCGTCGAGGCACTGTGCCCGACATGGCCCCCGCGTGAATCGTTCGGGGCGATGCCCGACATGCGGATCTAGAAATCCAACGGCGGAAAGGCAGCGAACTCCGGCACGCTGCCGAGATCGTTGTCCCATGTCGCCCGGCTGCCGCTGAAGATATTGCCATCCGGCACGAGTGCAATGTCCGTGTCGAGGCTGCCGGCTGGAACGACCAGCATGTGAGTGCTTGCAAACGGCAGCGCTGAACCGCAAGTTGCACAGAAATTCCTGATGTGGCGCGTGCCAGGCACCCGGTAAGTGGTGATTGCACTCTCGCCAGCAAGCCATGTCAGCTTTGCGGTTGCTGAAAACAGGTTGGCGGCGTGAGCTGTGCCTGTGTTCTTGCGGCAGCGCGAGCAGTGGCAGAGATAGAAGCGCTCGAATGAGCCTTCAACCGTGTAATGTACTGCGCCGCACAGACATGAACCGGCATGATGTGTGTTCATTGTGATTCTCCGATCGCGATGTTGCTTGTTTCGACACCAGCAGGACGGGCCTGACCTGATTCGCCAGGCCACCGGAGTTCCGGACATTCACTCCCGGATCATCCGGCCAAGGCGTCTTGTACACCCGCTGGTGTACGTATGCCGACAATATTCCGGTGTCCTTTGACCGGATCAATGCACGGGCGTAGCCTCGCCTCATCTTGCAGGGAGGAAGACGCCCATGCGCCCGATGCTGGTTGTGTGTGCCATCTGCTGCTCAGTCACCGCCATGACCAGTCATGCGGCGACAGCTCCCGAAAGGCTGCCCCCACTCGTGGTCGCCAGCCTCAAATATCTGGATGACACCTGCCGCGAAGTGGGTGGCAAACCGCTGAACGGCGACGTCGTCAAGCGCACTGATCTCAACGCTGACGGCAAGGAAGACTTCGTCGTCGATGTCGGGTCGGCCAATTGCGACGGCGCCGCCAGCATCTATGGGGACCGGGAGAAAGGCGTGGCTGTCTATGTTGGCGATGGCATGGGCGGCGCAACCGAGGCCTTCAGCGACTCTGTCTACGGCGCGACGATCGAAGGCACCGGTGCGGCGGCGAAGCTCTGGTTGACAGTCTCTGCGCAGCAGTGCGGGAAGAAGCCCGCTGCCGATTTCGCCAGCGAGAACTTCTGCGACCGGGCGCTCGTCTGGAACGTGCAGACGAAGAAGTTTCAGTATGCGCCCGTGTCAACGGTGCGGATGCTTCAGTAGGGTGGTCGTCCGAAGTGCCGGATCTTCATGTGAAGGCCATCGGGGCAGATAAAAGGAAAGCTTGACTAATAATCTTCATTGGGGTAAAAAGACCCACATATAGACAATCCTGTTATGGGATCTGTGGGTTTCAATGGCTAATCCTGATGCCGGCGCCGCCTCTGGCGCCCCCGACCGCGGTGCCGTCATGCAGACCTGCCGGGTTCTGCTCCGGCCCATCGCCGCTCTGCTGCTGAAATGCGGGATGACATGGCGGGAATTTGCTGAGGTGTCGAAGAGTGTTTTCGTTGCCGTGGCGAGCGAGGACTTCGGCCTCCATGGCCGGCCCACCAATGTTTCACGCGTATCGATCCTCACCGGTGTCAGTCGCAAGGAAATCGCCCGCGTTCGGGCTCTGCTCGAGGCAGAGTCAGACCCGTTGCCCAACAAGACCACAGATGCCACGCGCGTGTTGTCGGGCTGGCATCAGGATCCGGACTTTCTGACACCAGCAGGTGAGCCGCGCACGTTGCCGCCTGATGGCGAGGGCGCGAGCTTCACCACGCTGTGGCAGCGTTATGGCGGCGACGTGCCGGTGACGAGCATGCGCAAGGAGCTTGAGCGGGCCGGAGCCATCACGACGCTGCCCGACGGCACGCTCCGCGCGGAGCGCCGCTACTTCATGCCGCGAAGCTTTGATCCCCAGTGGATCCTGAATGCGGGCAGCATGCTGCGGGATCTGGGTTCCAGCATCACGCACAACCTGGATGCCGGCACCGAGGCGGCAACGCCCCGGCGCTTCATCGGCCGCGCCACCAGTGACAGTGTGGCTGCGGCCTCGCTGCCGGAGTTCGAGGCTTTCGTCGAGCAGAACGGCCAGGAATTTCTGGAGCGGATCGACCAATGGTTGACTGAACACGAAGCGCGGCCGGTGCCCGGCGCTGCGCGCAAACAGATGCGGTTGGGTCTTGGTGTTTTCTTTATTGCAGGCGAATGACAAGGGGTTTGTTATGCACATGTTGAAACGTGGATTGGGAGTGGCTGGTCTTGCCGGCCGGGCGGCCGGCCGGGTCGTTGCCTGTGGCGGAGGCGGTGGCGCAAGCCTTGCCGGCATCGACCGGCTGGGTGTCACGACCGGCACGATCAGCAGCTTCGGCAGCATCATCATTCGTGGCGTGAAGTACGAAACCGATCGTGCCACCTTCAACATCAACGATGGTCCGGGCAATCAGTCGAACCTGAAGGTTGGCCAGCAGGTGACCATCCGGTGGGAGAGCCTCGACAATGGTGTTACCCGTCTCGCCAAAGCCGTGAGCTACGACGCCACACTGGAAGGTCCGGTTGCGAGCATCGACCAGACGACACAGACCCTGGTGGTGCTCGGGCAGATCGTCATCATCGATGCCGCCACTTCCTTTGATCATGAAATTTCTCCCCGTGATCTCGGTGGCCTGGCGGTGGGGGATATGGTCGAGGTGAGCGGCCTGATCGATGGCAATGGCGCCATCCGCGCCACGCGCATCGACATGAGCGATGACACCGACTTCGAGGTGCATGGGGCTGTCGCCAGTCTGGATACGCTCGACAGGACGTTCATCATCAACGGGCTCACTGTGGACTACGACGGGGTCATCAATCCGCCGACCCTGAGCAACGGCCTGTTCGTGGAAGTGGAGGGCAGCAGCTTCAGTGCGGGTATCCTCACCGCCACCAAGGTGGAGATCGAGGATGACCATCTTTCGGATGCCGATGATGGTGACGATGGTGAGCTCGAGGGCTACATCACGAGCTTCGTGTCGGCCACGAACTTCGCCGTTGCTGGAATACCTGTCACCACGAATGGCCAGACCCTCTACGAGGATGGTGTGGTCGGTGACCTGGCTCTCAACGTCAAGGTAGAGGTTGAGGGCGAGGTGAATGCGTCCGGCGTGCTCGTGGCCCGCAAGGTCGAGTTCGAGTCCGGTGATGACGACGCTATCGAGGGCAAGGTGGAAGGCGATGTGACGGCCGTCAACACCAGTGCCGGCACCTTGACCATTGCCGGCATCACCGTGACCGTGACTGCCAGGACGCGCTTTGAGGACCAGACCGGTGTTGCCGGGCAGTCCTTCGGCCTGGCCGACATCACCGTGGGCAACTACGTTGAGGTTCGCGGTGAGCCCGGTACCGGTGCGGCGCTGACGGCAGTCATCCTGGAGCGGGACTCGGCCGACGACGAAGGCCTGCTGCGCGGGCCGGCCAGCGCCATCGATGGGATCGCGCAAACGCTGTCGATCCTCGGCGTGCCGGTAATCACCAACGGCGCCACCCAGTACCGGGATGATGACAACGTGATCAACGCTGCAACCTTCTTCGCCGCGATCAGCGCCGGGTCCGAGGTCGAGGTGAAATTCACGCAGGGCGGCGGCACGATCGTGGCCAACGTGCTGGAGCTGGAGGACAACGACTGATTGCGAGCCAGTCCGGCGGGCCTTTGGAAGCGGATGGGGCGGTGCTGTGGCACCGCCCCGTTTTTTTGGTGGGAGCGGCTGCAGTCCAGACTCACACCTTTCGGCGCAAAAAATACACCCCCATGCCCACGCACCCCGCTGCGCCCAACGCCATCGGCAGCACCGGGTTCACGCCGTAGAGCGCGGTGCCGATCACCGGTCCGAACACCATGCCGAGCACCGGGGCGGCGGACAACAGGCCGGCGACAGCGCCCTGCTCGTGGTTGCCGACGCTGATGCTCGCGGCACCGTTCAATCCCGGGATCAGTGCACTGAAGCCCAGGCCCATGAGCCCATAAGCAACGTAAAGCACAGTCAGGTTGGGCGCCGACCAGAGCACCAGCAGCGCCACGCCGAACAGGAGGAATCCGGCGCGCAACAGCGTGGCTGGCGCGATTCTGAATATCTGCAGCACCACAGCCTGGGAAAAGACCATGGCCACGCCCATGACCAGAAAAGCCACGCTGGTGGCCTGCGTGATCGGTTGTCGTCCGGACAGCGCGAAGTGATCCTCGAGGTAGAAGACGGTAATCGTCTGGATGGCGGTGAGCACCAGCACGATCAGGCACCAGCCCACCAGATAGGAAAAGATTCGTGGATCGAGAATCCGCATCCTGGCGCTGGTGGTGGATGCCACATGGCGCGCCGGTTCCCGGAGACCGCCATAAGCCAGCGCCGCAGCCGTCGCCGCCATCCCGGCTGCGACATACAGTGGAAAGACCGCACCCACTGTCGACAGCGTGCCGCCGATGATCGGCCCGAGCACGGTGCCGATGCCGGCCGCGACGCCGATCAGCGCCATGCCCTGGGTGCGGCTGCGCGTATCGGTGATGTCGGCAAGATAGGCGGTGGCTGCGGGCTGGGTGGCGGCGGCGAATAGGCCGTAGGCCAGTCGCACCGCCAGCAGGATCAGGAATAGCGTCCACGGCGTCAGCCAGCCGATGAGGCCCGCCTTGAGCGCCATCGCCAGAAACAGAAAGCCGAGTGAGTAGCCCGACAGACCGATGACGAAGACGGGCCGGCGGCCCACGATCTGGCTTCTGCGCCCCCAGTAGGGCGAAGCAAGTCCCAGGGTGATGTTCGCCGACGCGATCAACACGCCGAACTGGAGTTCCGACAGCCCGAGCTCGCGGACCAGCGGCCCGAAGACGATGTACAACAGCGCCATGCCGATCCGGTCGCTAATCATGCCAATGGTCAGGATGACCTTGTCCCATTGACGGACTACAGGCATTTCACTGGATCCATCATCACCCGGCAAAGCTCCGCCACTCCGTGTGTCGCGTCCGGGTCAGTCAGCACCCATGCTCCCCGGCCGTCGTCGTCCACGGCGAGGCCTTCGGCTTTGCGACGGCTGGGTTGTCCGTCGGCTTCGAGCAGGCGTGTCCAGCTCACAAGCGGTGCAGCGTGTGACTCGTGGATCTGGCCGATGATCGAGCCGACAACCGGGCCGTCGGCAATGGCGCTGTCGGTATCCTCGGCGGTTGCGAGAAACATCGTGAGGTCGGCACCGATGGTGGCGGCGTCGGTGAAGTGGCAAGGCACTCCCTCCAGTTGTCCGAGGTCAAACTCGTGCCAGGCGAGTGCTCTGGGCTGTACTCGGGGCGCTGCACCTTCGAGCGTGGCGAGCGGCAGATCGACCCAGGCACTGTGGGCTGCACCAACTCCGCGATGGAAAAGACGCAGCCGGTCGCCGGTCGCGACGGCGCCTTCTATGTTGGGTCGTCCGGTCAGGCGCAGGGCCTCGCGGACACAATCATGGATATCGGGACGTTCGGTCAAATGCACGGTCAGATGGTCGGGATCGATTCGTACGACGCCACAGCGGTTGCTGGTGGAACCAGACCCGAGCAGATGGATCGAGCCGTCGGACACGGAGACGGCGGCCTCGAAATCCGGCTTGTGCTTCTTGGGGAGTGGTGCGCCGTCGCCTTTCAGCGGCTGCTCCTTGCGCTCAAGGCCCGGCAATGCGATCCAGACCACGCACCACGCATCGTCCTGTATCGCGAGCAGCCGGTCACCGAAGCGCAGCAGCCCCGAACCGGCGCGCACGCCGGGCAGCGGATGCACGGCGACGATGCGTGCCCGTCGCGCAGGCTCATGGGAAGTTTGGGTATGCATGCAGGCGGAGCCGGATGTTGGCAACAATGCGGCGATAAGGATGTTCCTTTCCAGTATTTGTCAGGATACCTGCCGCCAGTATAAAAATAACCACTTGCGCAGCGCCGTTTTCAGTTAAATAGCCAGTCGGGGAAGCGGCGGTGTACGGATCCATGGAACGATCTCTGCGGCAGCGCCCTTTGCGACGACGGTTTGCGCTGCGCCATCTGCTCCTGCTGGGTGGGGTTGCCGTGCTCGTGGCCCTGTTGGCAGCCGGGCTTTTGTGGACCCCTGACACCTTGTGGGGCCAGGTAGACCCCTGGATCTTCGCCACCTACGTGGTGGTCGGCTTCATTGCCCAGCTCATCGACGGTTCCCTGGGCATGGCTTATGGCCTCAGCTCAACTTCCTTCCTCATGAGCGTGGGTGTTTCCCCGGCGTTGGCGAGTGCGTCAGTGCATGCCGCCGAAGTGTGCACCACGGCTGCATCGGGGATTTCCCACTGGCGCTTCGGCAATGTAGACACGCAACTGTTCCGCAAGCTGGCCTTGCCTGGCGCTCTGGGCGCCATGATCGGAGCGTGGCTGCTGGGCTCCGTGAACAGCGACATGATCAAGCCCTTCGTGGCCACCTATCTGCTTTTCATGGGCGCCATCGTGCTGAAGCGGGCCATCGGATCGCGGCCCGCAGCAAACAAGCAACGGCGGGTCGGCCTGCTCGCACTGGTCGGTGGTTTTGTGGATTCTGCCGGCGGTGGTGGCTGGGGGTCGGTGGTCAATTCCACGCTGATGGCGCAAGGAGGCATTCCCCGATTCACCATCGGCACGGTCAACGCCGTGGAGTTCATCGTGTCCGTGGCGGCGACTGGCGTCTTTGTGTTCTTCGTGGGGCTTTCCGCTCCCATCATCACCTTGGGTCTGGTGGTCGGTGGCGTCCTGGCAGCACCCTTTGGGGCGCTGCTTATCCGTCACATTCCGCACCGTGCAGCGCTGATCATGGTGGGGCTGCTCATCATCGGGCTGTCGCTGAACAACCTCATCCGGTATTTCTCGGCCTGATCCACGGGCGCTCAGAAGCGCTGCGTCAACGAGACGCGGAAGCTGCGCTTCTCGCCCGGATGAAAATGCACATCGGCAACCCCTGCAGTGGGCTCGCCGGGGAGGCGTGACTCGTAGTAGTAGGTGATGTCGTTGGTGCTCGAGTCGAAGAGGTTGAAGACATCGAGCCGGAGCCGGGTGTTCCGGTAGACATCGTAGCCAAGCTGGGCGTCGACCACGGATTGCGAGGCCGAGCGCTCGCTGTTGTCTTCCGTGAGTGCATAGCTGCCGATGTAGCGGTAGAACACTGACCCGGACCACCGGCCATGTTTCTCCACCGACAGACCGGTGGAAACCACCATATCGGGCGCACCCGGGATGTAATTGCCCTCCGGGGCAGCACCCGAGAAGCGTGCGTGATTCCAGGCCAGGTCCAGATCCATGAAGAGCCACGACCGCGCCCGCCATCGTGTGGACCACTCCACGCCGTAACGATTGGATGGCCGGCCGGCCGCGGTAGTGCCCGCATCGCCGACAAACACCAGTTCGCTGTCCAGATGCAGGTACCAGAGCGCAAGTGATGACTGGACATCGGGCAGTGCTTCGGTGCGCAGGCCGAGTTCTGCACCGGAGCTGCGTACCAGCGGCGTCGCCGGGCTGACTTCATCGCCCGTGACCGGGTCGATCCGGATGTTCACACCCCGGGCATCGTTGCTGTGGAAGCCAAAGCCCCCGTTGATGAAGTATTCCGTCTTCGCCCAGGGGCCAAAGACCAGCGAGGCTTTCGGTGAAAAGATGCCATCGGTCCGCGTGCCGGAATTGGCAGCCAGGTCGCTGGCGACCTTGAAGCGATAGGTGTCGTAGCGCAGGCCCAGATTGGATCGGAACCAGTCCGTCCACCGGGTTTCACTGGAGGCATGCAGGCCGGCGCTGGTCTCGATCACCCGGTCTTCACGTACCGTGGAGAGGCGTTCCGTATGGGCCGTGGCATACAAACCGACCGGATCGATCCGGTCCTGGCGCACCTCAAGCCCCAGCGTATTGCGCGTGTCATTGCCGAACAGCGTGTCGTTCCGCGACCACGCCGCCGTGCCCCCGTAGATATCGCGATCATCGGCCTGCTCGAACTGGTCGCCGTTGACCGGATCGTTCAGGAAGTAGGTGAAATTGGAAACCAGATTCATCCGGTACTTGATCCAGTAGGCGTTGCTCTCGAGCTCGCCGCCCGCCAGTGGCGTCGAGTAATCCATCGAGAGGCTGTACCGATCGGACTTGCCGCCGTCGGAAGCGTCGATGGTGTCGAATCGACCCAGCGTGCCGGCATCGACCGCCCGCCGTGGCACCTGGTCCGTGGAGTTCCAGCGGCCGCTGTAACCCATTGCGGTGAAGCTGAGGTTCTGCCCGCTCATCCCGCCACCGAGGGGCAGCGTGTAGCGCAGCACACTGTTCACCTTCCGGAAATCATCCGGGTTGTTCCAGGGACCATCGTTGTGCAGATACTCGACACCGCCGGTCAGGATGCCCGCGCCCAGCTGTTCCGAGGCGGCCAGCAAGGCCCGCTGGTAGTCATAGGCGCCGACCGAACCCAGCGCGATGGAGTTGGTTAGGCGATCGGCATACTGCATGTCGGCGCCGCCGGCAGAACCGAAATCGCCCACGTTGGCGTAGTAGGGACCCTTGTAGTAATCGACCCGGGAAATCAGCTCCGGGATGACGAAGTTGATGTCCGTATAGCCCTGGCCGTGGCCATGGGTGCGCATGTTCACCGGCATGCCGGCAACGCGGGTGGCGAAATCCGTGCCGTGATCCAGATTGAAGCCACGGAGGAAGTACTGGTTGGCCTTGCCGGAGCCGCTGTGCTGGGTGACCACGAGTCCCGGCACGTATTCCAGCAATTGCCCAGGGCGAAGCAGAGGGCGGTCGGCAATGAGGCCGGGTGTGATCAACCCGGCGCTGGCCGCATCCGTGCTGCCGATGCTGTTGTCGTAGTGGCCGGTGACCACGATTTCGTCGAGGTGTTTGGCGGTGTCAGCGGCAATTGCGGGCAGGGTGATTGCGACACTCGACAACAGCAGGCAACGGGCGACACGGCGCATCAGACAGCTTCCCTGGCAGTAAGTATGATTTATTCATGAATATATCATACATATCGGAAAGCATTGATCCAGAGCCTGTGCTCCCGGCGGAACCTCAGGATGACTTGTCCACGTGCATGTGGGCGTGACGGTGAATGTTCCCCTCGCCATGAGCATGCCGCTCTTCAGTGAGCTTGCCGGGCACCAGGACAAGACGTCCTTGCTTTACGCCACGCTCGGCAATCTCGTTCTCCGCTATGTGGCGGACTGTGTATGTCCGGCCACGTAGCGCCGCGATCTCCATGCAGTTCACATGATCCAGGTGCACGTGCAGGGTGGCAGTGACCAGATCATGGTGCTCATGGAAGTTCTGCATGAGCCGCTGCGGAAGCTCCCTAGCCTCGTGGTCGTAGATGTAAACCAGCGCACCGACGGATGACCCATCCTGCGTGGTTTCTTCTGCCATCTGGTTCAAGCCGGCCCGGGCCAGATCCCGGATCGCCTCGGAGCGATTGGCATATCCGCGGTTCCCGATGAAGGCGTCGAGGCTTTCCATGAGATCGTCGTCGACGGTGATCGTGATCCGCTGCATGTCGGGTTCCCTGATTGAGACTGGACAGGAAGCATCATAGCCAGTGGCGGCGGGGTTCTGTAAACCCTGGCGACATCACCCGGATGGGCGATTGACCGGTCGCCGGCAGCGGGCGGAGCATCCATCCAGAAGAAAATCAATTCGTCCGGGGTGTCTGCAACGCTCACTGATCGAGGGGAATGGCAATGACCGGGGTAATGTCACGTGCCTTCTGGCTGGCTGTCCTGACGCTGTTCAGCGTCGCCATGCAAGCCGCGGTTGACAACAAGGGAACGGAATTCTTCGTTGCCTTCAATCCCAACATATCGGTACCAGCGGTCGAGGTACACCTGACCGCCGATGCGCCAACAAATGTGAAGGTGGAATGGCCGGTCAATTCTCCGACATTCAGCACGACCGTGGCCGTTAATCCCGGGGCCGTAACCATCGTGTCGTTGAACCCGAATGTCAGCCAGTCATGGGTGTCGGGTACAGTTCTCAATAACGTCGTCCACCTGACGGCGCCACTCGAATTCGTCGCCTACGCCATCAACAGGGCCACAGCGACCTCGGATGCCGCGCTGGCCCTGCCCGTTGATACCTTCAACACGAAATACATTGCCGCCGGTTATCGACCGGCATTCGTTGCGGGCCAATTCACCGTGGTTGCCGCTTTTGACAACACGCAGGTCACGATCACGCCCAGCACGGCGTTGAGCCCGGGACGCCCTGCCGGAGTGCCGTTCTCGGTCACGCTCAACCGTGGGCAAGGTATCTATTTCGCGTCGGCTGGCGTTGGGCTTGACCTGACCGGGACGATCATCGAGGCGACCCGGCCCGTCGGTGTCAGCAACGGTGATGCCTGCACCCAGGTCCCGAACGGCACGGTTGCGTGCGACCACCTCTTCGAAGTTGCCCAGCCCGTGCAGAGCTGGGGGCTGGAGGTTCCGGTCGCGAACCTGCCGCTGCGCACTGCCGGGTCGATCTACCGCATCCTGGCGTCCGAAAATGGCACCACGGTTTTCCGGGATGGGGTGTCCATCGGCACGATCAATGCCGGGCAGTTCATCGAGACGGCCCCGCTGCCCGGCAATCATGTGTTCGCCGGGTCGGCGCCGATCTTTGTGGTTCAGTACATGACCGGCCAGGGGTCTCCGGGTACCTCCGGCACTGGCGATCCCTCCATGGGCAACATGGTTCCCTCGCAGCAGTACCTGCGCCAATACACGTTTTCGACCGTTGGCGGCTCACAGTTCGCGCAGAACTTCCTGACCGTGATCGCTGCAAATTCGGATGTGGGCGCCCTGATGCTCGATGGGGCACCGATCGCCGCTGGCAGCTTTACGGCTGTTCCGGGCACATCGTTGTCCGCGGCAGTCGTGGCGCTGGGGCAGGGGACCCACACGTCGTCTTCGTCCCAGCCACACGGCATCACGGTCGAAGGCTACAACAGCTTTGATTCATACCTGTATCCGGGCGGCGCCCTGTTTCAGTTCATCAATCCACAGGGCGACGTGAACCCCCCGTTGTGTTCAGTGACGGTCAATCCCGGCCCGCCCCCGTCAGCGAGCGGTACGGCCACGGATAACCGGCCGTCCGAAGACACCAACAACAACAGTGTGCTCGATCCGGGTGAGGATCTGAACAACAACGGCCAGATAGACAAGGACACCGGCGTGTTCTTTGTCGAGCTGGTGGACGCGGTCAACACCCAGCTGACGCGGACCTTTACGCCAGGCGATCCCGGCGTTTCGTTCACGGTCAACCTGGTCAACACCGGTGTCAGCGGCTCCGGAAAAGTGCGGGCGACGGATGGCGCCGGCAACACCTGCGAGTCGCCCATCACACTCAATGTCAACGTCACCCCCAGGCGGTGCGATGTCGATGCTGACGGAGATATCGACCGCAACGACATCGGCCTGATTACCGCAGCCCGCAACCAGCCGGCCTCCGGTGCCAACGATCCTCGAGATGCAGACGGGAATGGCACGATCAGCGTGCTGGATGCACGCAAGTGCACCACGCAGTGCACACGCACCAGTTGCGCGGCCAACTAGTCCGCATGCGAGAAACAAGAAAAAGAACCCGAGCAGGAGTGAGGACCATGAATCGATGCAAAAGACTCTTTCTGGCGTTGTGCGCCACCGTCATCCTGCCGTTGACAGGAACCCCGGCGCTGGCAATCCCGATCCTGAGCTTCTCGCCCTTGAACCAGACAGTTGATCTGGGTGACACAGCCAGCGTTGATGTCATGGTCTCCGGTCTCTCCGGAGAGTATGTGGGGTCCTACGACTTTTCAGTCAGCTGGGATGCCAGCCTGCTGTCGCTGCAGAGCCTGGTGTTCGGCAATGGCCTGGATGGTCCACTGGATTCCATTTCCGGCTCGCTTGCCGGCACAGGCTCGGTAAACGCCTTCGAGGTCTCGCTTGGCCTGCTCCTGAATCAGGATGGAAACAGCCCCTTCAAGCTGTTCACGCTGGGATTCAATACCTTGGTAACAGGAACCTCGGCCCTCGGTCTGGCCGGCAATATTGTTCCGGGAAATGGATTTCTGGGTGACGAACTGGGCGAGCTGATCGCAACGGAAACCGCACCGGGCTCGATTACGATCAACCCCCGTACCACGCCCGTATCCGAGCCTGGCTCTCTCCTGATGCTGTTCCTCGCCGGCATTGGCATGGTGGTGGCGCTCCGTGGTCTTCGTTACCAATGGCGATGACACGGTGCTGACCGGGAATCCGGCAGTCCGCCCCGAAGAGGGCCAATGAGCAGCAACCCATAAGGGGTATTCAGTGGGGTATTCAGCCGTGTCGATGCAGAGATCCTTCCGGAGAATCGCGGTCCCGTGCTCGATTCTCGCCATTCTTGGTTCCTCGGTGCTCTACGCTGCCGATGATGCAAATGAGCCTGTCCAGATCCCGGTGTGCAACAAGGTGATCGGCACGCTGGCGGTCACCGAACCGGAAAACCGCTGGTGGGTGGCCTACAACCTTGAGTCGCCTGAAGCTCTGATCAAGGTCTTCGTCTCCCAGTCGAAATGCTTCACCTTGCTCGACCGGGGCAAGGGTCTGGCCGCCGCCCAGCAGGAGCGGGCCCTGGGTTCCGGCGGCGAGATGCGGGTTGGGTCGAATATCGGCAAAGGCCAGATGAAGGCGGCGGACTACGTGCTGGTGCCCGACGTGGTCACGAAAAACAATGATTCCGGCGGCAAGAAGATCGGCGGTCTGCTCGGCGGCTTGATCGGTGGCGTTGCCGGCGCCGTGGTCGGTGGCATCAGCCTGAAGAGCAAGGAGGCCGACGTGGTGCTCACGCTCACCGACGTCCGTTCGACCGAGCAGGTGGCCATGGAGCAGGGCCATGCCAAGAAGACAGACCTGGGCTGGGGTGCCGGCGGTGCGGGGTATTTCGGTGTGCTGGCAGCCGGTGGCGCCACCGGTTATGCCAACACCGAAATCGGCCAGGTCGTGACCATGGCCTATCTCGATTCATATGCAAAGCTGGTCAACAAGATCAACGGCATGTCACTGGACGCCACGGCGGCCAATGTCAGCCAGTCGGTCACGATGGCCAAGCCCGGCAAGATGTATTCGGGCGCGGACACCAAGGCCAAGGTCGTCCGCACTCTCGATCCCGGCATGACGCTGTATCCCACCGGCGAGAAGGACGGGATGTGGTGGAAGGTCTCGGACGAGCTGGGTAACGAAGGCTGGGTGCCGTCCACGTTGTTCCAGCTGGCCAGGTAGCAACCATTCTGCCTGAAACCCTGCAAGGCTCCGCATGCGGGGCCTTGCAGGGATCAGTCGCGCCGAAATGCAAAGTCGGGCTTGAGTCTCCGGCATATCCATATTGCCTGATATTTCTTTCGGTCCTTCCCGTCACTCCATAGAGTGACTCCCGGTGTATCCGGGTACCTTGAAGGGCAGGCCATGAATGCCGTGGCGCAGGCAGCACTTGCCACTCCGCTGCCGCCAGAGAAGATTGCATTGCTGACGCAGCTCGCGGATGGTCTGGATGCACGTGAGCTGTACTGGATCGCCGCGTGGGCGGCGCAGCGTGCAGTTGAGCCACAGGCGGCCACCGGCCCGGTTGCAGGTCCGGCATCTGCACGCCTGACGATCATCCATGGCAGCCAGACCGGCAACGCCCGGCGGTGTGCCGAACGAATCGCTGCCCAGGCCGAGGCAGCCGGCATCCCGGTGCGACTCGTGCGGGCGGGTACCTACCCGGCGCGGGATCTGGGCAGGGAGACCCATCTGCTGGTGGTGATCAGCACGCAGGGTGTTGGCGAGCCGCCGGATGATGCACGGGGGTTGTTCGATTTCATCACCGGCAAGCGTGCGCCGAAGTTGCCCAAGCTGTGCTTTGCGGTTCTTGGTCTCGGCGATTCGAGCTATCCGGATTTCTGCACCATCGGCCGGGCGTTCGACGAACGGCTCGCGACACTCGGCGCTACGCGCTTGGCACCCTTCGGCGCGTGCGATGTGGAGATTGACGAGATCGCCGTGCCCTGGACGGCTGACGTGCTGGAGAAAGCCTGTGGGCTTCTGGGCAGGGAGTCGATCGCCGTTCCGTCGGTGCGGGCTGCTCCACTGCATATCGTGCCGGTCCGCGAGGCGTACACCAGCAGCAGACCCTTTGAGGCCACCGTGCTGGCCAACCAGCGCATTGTCTCGCGGGATTGCAATCGGGTTGTGCGGCATATCGAACTGTCGCTGGAAGGTTCCGGCCTGCGCTATGCACCCGGTGACGCCCTTGGCGTATGGCCGAGGAATCCGTCGCAGCTGATCGGACAATGGCTCGAGGTGCTCAAGCTCGATGGCAACGAGCCGGTTGAACATGATGGGCGCACGCTGTCGCTGGCCGGGTGGCTGGGCCGCGAGCGTGAGCTCACGCGGCTCACCCGTGGCTTCATTGCGGCGCATGCGGCGGTGGGCGGCCACAACGAATTGACCACGGTACTGGAGCAGGGTAATGGCGTACGCCTCACCGGGTTTCTGGCCACGCATCAGCCGATCGATCTGCTGCGCCGTTACCCGGCGCCCTGGCAAGCACGTGAACTCATTGCGGCGCTGCGCCCGCTGACGCCACGTCTCTACTCCATCGCCTCCAGTCCGCTCACGGTCGGCGAACAGGAGGTGCACCTCACCGTCACTGAAGTGGCCTACCAGGCCTTCGGCACCCCGCATTGGGGCGCAGCCTCGAGCTTCCTGGGCTTGCTCGCGGAAGATGCCACGGTGCCGGTTTACGTGGAGGCCAACGAGCGGTTTCGCCTGCCGGCCGATGGTGCGCGTGATGTGATCATGATCGGGCCCGGCACCGGTGTGGCGCCATTTCGTGCCTTCCTGCAGGAGCGCCGCGAGCGGGGCGCACGGGGCCGCAACTGGCTGTTCTTCGGTAACCGGCATCTTGCACACGATTTCCTCTATCAGGTGGAGTGGCAGGAGGCCCTTGGGGCCGGCGCGCTGCATCGGCTGGATCTGGCCTTCTCGCGTGATACCGGGCACAAGGTGTATGTGCAGGATCGTCTGCGCGAAGCGGGCAGGGAGCTCTATGCCTGGCTGCAGAACGGCGCCCACCTGTACGTGTGCGGTGATGCCAAAGCCATGGCCCGGGATGTCAACGAGGCCCTGACGGACATCGTTATCGAGCACGGCAGCCACACACGGGAAAGCGCGCATGAATGGCTCTCGGATCTGCTGGCCCAGGGCCGCTACGCCCGGGACATCTACTGACATGCCCGCAAAGCTTTCCGAACTGGAACACATCAAGGCGGCCAGCCGTCAGCTGCGGGGGACGATTGCCGAAGGTCTGGCCGATGTGACGACAGGCGCCATCAGCGAGGCCGACACCAAGCTGCTCAAGTTCCACGGCAGCTACCAGCAGGATGATCGTGACCTGCGCGAGGAGCGGCGCAAGCAAAAGCTCGAACCGCTGTACGCCTTCATGCTTCGCGCCCGCCTGCCTGGCGGCGTGGTGACGCCCGCGCAATGGCTGGTATTTGATCAGCTGGCCCGTGACTACGCGAGCAGCGGGCTTCGCATCACCACCCGCCAGACTTTCCAGCTGCATGGCGTTTTCAAGCGTGACCTGAAGCCTGTCATCGCTGCCATCAACGAGGCGATGGCGAGCACCATCGCCGCCTGCGGCGATGTGCTGCGCAACGTGGTGGCGACGCCTCTGCCCGAGCAATCTTCCCTGCATGCCGAGGCCCATGCCTGGGCGGCGAGGCTGTCGAGCGAACTGGCGCCGCAGACCACCGCCTACCACGAGCTGTGGCTGGACGGCGAGAAACTGGTGGGCGAGGCGCCTGTCGAGCCGCTCTATGGCAAAACCTACCTGCCGCGCAAGTTCAAGATCGGCCTGGCGATCCCGCCGCTCAATGACATCGATGTTTTTTCGCAAGATCTCGGCCTGATCGCGATCGCCGAAGGTGGCCGCCTCGCCGGCTTCAACATCGCCATCGGTGGCGGCATGGGCGCAAGCCACGGTGATCCGACCACCTATCCGCGCCTTGCCGAAGTGATCGGCTTCATCAATGCCGACGAGCTGCGTGCAGTTGCCGAGCAGATCATCTGCATCCAGCGTGACTGGGGAGATCGGGGTGAACGCCAGCATGCGCGGTTGAAATACACGCTCGACCATCGCGGCACCGATGTGTTCAAGACGGAACTGGAGAGACGCCTGGGCTTTGTCTTGCAGCCGGCACGCCAGTTTCTCTTCACGGATAACGGTGACCGCTACGGCTGGACCCGGGGCCAGGATGGCCGCTGGCATCTCACGCTGCACATCGAGTCCGGTCGGCTACTGGATCGCGACGACAAGCGCCTGCTCACCGGGATGCGCGAACTGGCGAAGGTACACACCGGCGATTTCCGCATGACCTGCAACCAGAATGTCATTGTCGCCAATGTGGAGACCCGGGATCGCACCCGCATCGATGCCATCGTCGCCGCGCACGGGCTGGATGGCTACCGCCGGCAAAGCGGCATCCGGCGTCATGCCATTGCCTGCGTGGCCTTGCCGACCTGCGGCCTTGCGATGGCCGAGAGCGAGCGCTACCTGCCAACGATCCTGGAAAAGCTCGAAGCCATGCTGGAGCGCCACGGCCTCGGCGAGGCGCCGATCCTGCTGCGCCTGTCCGGCTGCCCCAACGGCTGTTCGCGGCCGTACCTGGGCGAGATCGCTCTGGTGGGGCGTGCCGTCGGGCGCTACGACCTGCGCCTGGGCGCCGACTTCACCGGTCAGCGCCTGAATCGCCCGTATCGCGAGAACATCGCCGAAGCGGAAATCCTCGAGGCGCTCGAGCCGCTGTTCGCGGCTTATGCGCTCGGGCGCATGCCTGATGAGGGCTTCGGCGATTTCCTGTTGCGTACCGAAGCCCTCACCAGCTGATCCTGCGCGCTCAGCCGTGGTCGGGCTGCGGCGTATCCGGGCCGCTCGGCGGCAATGTCGGCTCGACGATGTACTCGGCCGGGAGCTCACCCTTCAGGCTGCCCAGAAATGCCAGGATTTCCTTGACCTGGGTTGCCGTCAGGGTTTTGCCGAGCTGGTGCTCCGCCATGAGGCTGACGGCATTTTCCAGCGTGGCCACCTGACCGTCATGGAAATAGGGGGCTGTCTCGGTGATGTTGCGCAGTGACGGTACCTTGAACATGAATTTGTCGGCATCGCTGCCGGTCACCTCGGCGCGCCCGGTGTCGGTGGTGTCGAAGGCCTTGATCAGGCCGATCTTCTGGTACATCCCGCCGCCCATGCCGGTGCCGTTGTGGCAGGTGGCGCAGCCGGTGTGCATGAAGGTTTCGAGACCGGTGCGCTGCTCGGCCGTCAAGGCGGCGGCATTGCCGGCCAGGAATTCATCAAACGGTGAGGGCGTCACCAGCCCGCGTTCGAAGGCGCCGATGGCGGCAGCCACGTTGTCGTAGGTGATCGGATCCGCCGCATCCGGAAACGCCGCCTGGAACAGCGGCGCATAGCCCGGGACGGACTTCAGCACCTTCACGACCGTCGCACCATCCGGCATGGCCATCTCGACCGGATTCAGCACGGGGCCCTTGGCCTGCTCCTCGACATCGGCCGCGCGGCCATCCCAGAACTGCGCAATGTGCAGGGCTGCGTTGTAGGTGGTGGGCGAATTGCGCGTGCCGCGCTGCCCCTGGTGGCCGCTGCTGGTCGGCTCGCCGTCCACGCCGTAGCTGGCGAGGTCGTGGCAGGTATTGCAGGAGATGGCCTGGTTCTTCGACAGGCGTGCGTCGAAATACAGCATGCGGCCCAGCGTGATTCTGGCCTCGGTGGCCGGGCTCTGGTCGGCAGCTGATTCCGGGGCCGACAAGGGCGTGAACAGCATGGCGGCCATGGTTTGCAGCTCATCGGCCGCGGCGCTTGCGGGCTGCGAGGCAGCAGGTGGGGTGGTGGGCTGGCCACAGCCGGCCAGAATCAGTGCGGCAAACGCCGTGCTCAACAGTCGGTTCGACATCATGGCTCCATCGAGAGATCGCCCGGCCCCCTCGGCCGCGGCGCGATTCTGCCGGAGACACATATAAAAGCAAGCACGCGGGGTGCCGGCCAGTGGACCAAAAGAGGGAGAAGGCCCGCACGGGAGCCTTGATCCGGGCCGGACCGGCAGCTTCAGTTGATCTGGCTCAAGTGACTTTGCGCCACCGTCGCGCAACGAGCCCGGCGATGCCGGTGGCCAGCAGCCAGACGGCGGCCGGAGCCGGTACGGCGCCCACCTGCAAGCTGCCGTAGCTCAGGTCATAGGCCGTGATGGCGTCGGGCTCGAACCAGCCCACGAGGCTGCTCGCCAGCGAAATCCGGTTGGCCTCGGAGCCGATACCGCCCAGGCCCTTCACGTCGAAGGTCAGTGTGGCGACGCTGAAGGCCGGGCCGACGTTGCCGGTGGTGCTCTTGAACACATCGATGCGGTTGATCGTGCCACTGGCGACATCCGTGTCATTGATGGCCGAGGTATCGAAGGGTGGATTGGTGATGACGAGGCTCGTCAGCGTGAAGGCATTCGAGTCGAAGTGGAGCTGGAAGTCGCCACCGGAGGTCTGGTTGGTGAAGCCGGATCCGGAGATCTGGATCGAGATGGACTGACCGGGCAGCGCCTGGATCAGGCCGCTGGTGCAGGTGGGTTGCAGCACGGTGACACCGCACATGTCGAGGCTCGCGGCGCCAGCGTTGCCGATGGCCAGCAGGGACACCAGCAGTAACCCGGTTGATTTCCTGTTCATTGTTCTTCCTCCATTGCGAGAGTGGTTGCCTGGTAATGATCCGGTTTCAGGGCGCCAGCGCCGAAGGCCCGGGTGGTTTCCCGAACATGGATTTCAGGATGGCGCCGTCCTGGCTGTCGACGAGGCCATTGCCGTTGATATCGCGGTCCGGGAACAGGGTGGAGCCAAAGGCCGCCTTCAGGAGCGCCCCGTCCTGGCTGTCCACGATCCCGTTGTTGTTGAAATCGGGATCGCAGCGGTTGCCGAAGCCGTCGCCGTTGGTGTCGAGCTGCGTGGGGTTGGCGATGGCCAGGCAGTTGTCGTAAACCTGCGCCACGCCGTCGCCGTCGGTATCGATGAATGGCGCCAGCAGCACGGTGCGCTCCATGGTCGACTGGCTGTCCGTGTCATCCCGCACGAGGCTCTCGACGCTGATCAGCCGGCCATTGGCGGTTGCGGCGTTGACCACCATGGGCATGGTCACCGATGTCGAGGCTCCGGCTGCCAGCGTGCCCACGTTCCAGTTGGCCAGTTCGGTGAAATCGCAGTTGCCGCTGGTGTTGACGTGGATGCAGGTGCCGCCGCCCGTCAAGGCGGCCGGACCGAAGCTGTTGATCGATTGCGGCACCCGGGCCTGCAGCACGACACCGGTCAGTGTGCTGCCACTGTTGTTGGTGACGGCCAGTGTGGCCGTCAGTGTTTGCCCGCCCACCACCGGATCAGGCGTCAGGATGAACGTGAGCCCCAGTGGCTTGCTGTTTTCCACGCGCGTGGACACCGTGCTGCGCACGGCATCCGGCACCTGGCCGGCGACCACGTTCCCCTTGAGCTGTGCGGCATCGATCCGGATCAGGTTGCCTGCATCGACGGCTGCTGGCACGGTCAGCCGGACCTGCCGGCGACCACCGGTACCGGCGGGGATCGAGCCCAGGTTCCAGACGATGTTGCCGTCGACGATGGCGCCGCCAGTGGAACTGAGCAGCACCGCCTCGACCGGCAACGGGAAGCGGAGTGTTGAACCCGTGGCGTTGCCCGTGGTGGCGCGATTGCCATAGGTCAGCGTGTAGCTCAGCACGGCACCGCCCGGAATCGGATCGCTGTTCTCGTTGACCGCAAGACTCAGCGGGTTGTCGGCATCCACGGCGATGGTCTGCTGCAGAACGGACTGGTGCACCCCGTCGTCGGTGCCGATCGCTTCCAGGGAGATCAGCCGGCCTGGAGCTGTGGCTGCCGCCACCACGGTGGGTACCGACACCGTGACGCCCGTGCCGGCTGGCAGGATGCCGATGTTCCAGTTCAAGAGCTCGCTGGGTTCGCAGGCGCCGCTGGTATTGATCTGGATGCATGCACCGCCCAGGGTGAGGGCAGCGGGGTTGATGCTGTTAACGCCCTGCGGGAAACGCAGCTGCAGGACGACGCCGGTCAGTGGCACAGCACCCCGATTGCTGGCGGTGACCTCCATGGTCATCAGTTCACCCGGCCGCGCAGGATCCGGATTGGCTTCGATGGCCAGCACGAGGGGCGGAGCAGAAGCCACCCGCGTCACGGAATTTGCCCGGGTCGACTCCGGGAACAGACCGGTCCCGACCAGCTCTGCTGCATTGGCAGTCAGCGGCGTACCGGCCGCTGTGCCGGGATTGACCATCACCACCACCTGCTGCTGGTCTCCCTGGGTGGCCGGCAGGCTGCCAAGCGCCCACTGCACGCGGCCGCCGGCCAGCACCCCACCACCGGTGGCTGACACGAAGCTGGTCCCCGTCGGCATCGGAAAGCCCAGGGTCGTGCCGGTGATGCTGCTGGTGGCGGCACGGTTGGCATAGGTGAGCGTGTAGGTCACCAGTTCGCCCGGCATCGCCGGACCCTTGTTGTCGTCGACGGCAAGTGACAGGGGATCGTCGGCATCAATGCCGATGGCCTCCTGGGTCACGGCGCGGTTGATGCCGTCGTCGTTCACCAGTGCCTCCAATGTCATCAGGCGTCCCTGGGTGGCCGCGGTCGCAATCACCGGCAGCGAAACCGTGATGCCCCCACCGGAGGGAATCGTGCCGAGATTCCAGTTGACCAGTTCACTCGATTCGCAGGCGCCACTCGTATTGGCCTGCACGCAGCTCGCGCCGCCGCTGGTGACCTGGATGGCAATGCTGTTGGCGGATTCCGGCATGCGCGCCTGAAGCACGACGCCGGTCAATGGGGAAGCGCCGGTATTGGTAACGGTGAGTTCTGCCGTGACCAGTTCCCCCGGCCGGACCGGGTCGGGATTCATTTCGATGGCCAGATGCAGTGGTGGATTGGCGGCGACGCGGCTGATTGCGGTGGCCCGCGTGGATTCCTGAACCAGGTCAGGCCCGCTGATCGATGCCGCATTCACGGCGAGCAGCGTGCCGTTGCCGAGCGCACCGTTGACGGCCACGACCACCTGCCTTTCGCCGCCCTGTGTGGCCGGCAGACTGCCGAGCGCCCACTGCACGACACCGCCAGCCAGTGTGCCGCCGCCGGTGGCTGATACGAAGGTGGTACCGGCGGGCAGCGGAAAGCTGAGCGTGGTCGGATTGATGCTGCTGGTGGTGGCGCGATTGGCGTAGCTCAGGGTGTAGGTCTGGTTGCCGCCGGCCGCAACCGGATTCCTGTCCTCGACGACACGCAGCGACAGGGGATTGTTCGCATCCACTGCGGCGGCATCCTCAAGTATTGCCTTGTTCGTGCCGCCGTCGGTTGCAGCTGCCTCGAGGGTCCCCTGGCGGCCGGCCGCGGGGTCCGCCGCGGCCGGCAGCAACACCGAGCGCGTCACGCCGCTCCCCGCAGGTATCGTGCCGAGATTCCAGCTGAGTCGTTCAGTCGGATCGCAGGCACCGCTGGTATTGGCCTGCACGCAGGTGGCGCCGCCAGTGGCGAGGGAAACCGGGATCGAGCTTAAGCCCTGCGGGAGCCGTGCCTCGACCATCACGCCGGTGAGGGCACTGCCACCACGATTGGTGGCGGTCAGTTGTACCGTCAGCTGTTCACCCGGTCGGACCGGGTCGGGATTCATCTCGATGGCCAGACCCAGGGGCGGACTGGCCGCCACGCGGGTCACTGAAGTGGCCTGCGCGGATTCCGGCACGAGCGATGTGCCGTTGATCGCTGCCGCATTGACCACAAGCGGCGTGCCCAACCCGGTGCCGGCATTGATATTGACCACCACCTGCTGCTGATCGGACTGGCTGGCCGGCAGGGTGCCCAGGGCCCACTGGACGGTGCCTGCCGCCAGTGTGCCGCCGCCGGTGGCCGACACGAAGGTGGCACCGGCCGGTATGGGGAAACTGAGCGCAGTACCGGTGACGTTGCTCGTGGCGTCCCGGTTGGCATAGGTCAGCGTGTAGGTGAGCGTCGCGCCCGGAGCGACGGGGTCCTTGTCTTCGTCAACCGACAACGACAAGGCGTTGCCGGTGCTGACGGTTGTGGTGGCGCTGGCTGTCTGGTTGCTGATGGCATTGACGAGGAGATCACCCGCCAGCGTGATCACCGTGCCGGCCGGCGCGGCGGTGGCGACGATGAGAGGCAGGGAAACCGTCACGCCGCCACCGGCAGGAATGGTGCCGAGCACCCAGTTCACCCGTTCGGTCGGGTCACAGGCGCCGCTCGTGTTTCCCTGGATGCAGGTCGCGGCCGGCATGGCGACCGAGACGTTGATGCTGTTGATGTTGGCCGGCATCGTGGCCTGCAGCGACACGCCCGTGACGGCTGCAGCGCCATCATTGCCGACGGTGAGCTGTGCCAGAACCACTTCGCCCGGTCGAGCGGGATTGGGATTGAGTTCGATGCGCAGGTTCAGGGCTGCGTTTGTGGTCAATGACCAGAAACAAAGAATCAGTGTGCAGAAAAACTGATGGCACAAAACCGGAACACGACGCATGTGCATTCCCTCGAGACGATCACTGACGGCCCGCTTCCTGGACCTGAATCGAGAGGGAATCCCTTGCCTCCGGTGCCCGGCACCATGGCTGGCGCCGGCATCCGGTTGAGACACTATGCCTGTTCGTCCGGCTGCGATATCACCCGGATGGGTGATGCGCGTGCTGCCGGACGACCACGGCCTTTACATAAGCAAAGTCAGATCAACCCAAGCGCCACCATGGCCTTGGCCACCTTGATGAAGCCGGCGATGTTGGCGCCGTTGACGTAGTTGCCGGGGGTGCCGAATTCTTCTGCGGTCTCGTAGCAGCGCTGGTGGATCCCGATCATGATGGCGGACAGCTTCTTCTCGGTGTAGTCGAAGTCCCAGGCATCGCGGCTGGCGTTTTGCTGCATCTCCAGGGCGGAGGTGGCTACGCCACCGGCGTTGGCGGCCTTGCCCGGCCCATAGGCAATGCCAGCATCGAGAAAGACCCGCACACCTTCGGGCGTGGTTGGCATGTTGGCGCCCTCGGCGATCGCGATACAGCCGTTTTTCACGAGCATGGCGGCATCCTTGCCGGTCAGCTCGTTCTGTGTCGCGCTGGGGATGGCGACGTCACAATGGACTTCCCACAGATTGCCTTTAGCCACGTAGCGGGCATGCGGGTGATGGGTGGTGTAGTCGGCGATCCGCCGGCGCTCGACTTCCTTCAGCTGCTTGATCAAGGCCAGATCAAGACCCTTTTTGTCATGGATGAAGCCATTCGAATCGGAGCAGGCCACCACCTTGCCGCCGCGCTCCTGCAATTTTTCGATGGCATAGATGGCCACATTGCCGGAGCCGGACACGATGCAGGTCTTGCCCTCCAGTGATTGATGGCGGACCCGCAGCATTTCATTGAGGAAGATCACCGCGCCGTAGCCGGTGGCCTCCTTGCGGGCGCGGGCGCCGCCCCAGTCCAGACCCTTGCCGGTGAGCACGCCGGATTCATAGCGGTTGGTGATGCGCTTGTATTGACCGAACAGGTAGCCGATTTCCCGCGAGCCGACGCCGATGTCGCCGGCGGGGACGTCGGTGTATTCACCCAGCTGCTGGTAGAGCCCGGTCATGAAGCTCTGGCAGAACCGCATGATTTCGCTGTCGGACTTGCCCTTGGGATCGAAGTCCGAGCCACCCTTGGCACCTCCCAGCGGCATGCCGGTCAGGGCGTTTTTGAAGGTCTGTTCGAAACCGAGGAATTTGATGATGCCGAGGTACACCGACGGGTGAAAACGCAATCCGCCCTTGTAGGGGCCGAGGACGCTGTTGACCTGCACGCGGAAACCGCGGTTGATCTGCACCTGGCCCTGATCATCCTGCCACGGCACCCGGAAGATGATCTGCCGTTCGGGCTCGCAGATGCGCTCGATGATCTTGTGTTCGCCGAACTCCGGATATTTCACTAGCACCGGGCCCAGCGATTCGATGACTTCGCGTACGGCCTGGTGAAACTCCACCTCGCCCGAGTTGCGCCTGACCACGTCCTGATACAGGGCTTCAATTCTTTCATCAATGAGATCTGACATGGGACTGGTGGTTCTTCCAGGCTGAAAACTGCCTCAATGCGGCCGGTCACCGCGTACTGGATGTCAATTATTGTTCCCCCGTGAGTCCGGGGAGCCGAAGTATCGCATAGTCATGCAGCGCTTAACGACCGGCGGGCCGGCTGATCAGCCGGTTACCCATGCCCCCGACCCGGGCCACCGGAAGGGTGAAACGCCCGGCAATGGCGTCCGGTTCGGGGGGCCGGCACCAGCAGGCAGCCGGAAATGCGGTCGATTTTCATTGCCGCAGGCGCCGCAACACGGCGCGACGCTCGAGTCGATTGGCAGTAGGCTGGCCATGATGCGCAAGCGTCATGGCCATACCCGATAGCACTTGATGAGGAGCAGATCTTGGAAAAGCACATGTATCCGGAGTTCTCGATGGAGCTGCATCGTCAGCGCCAGGAATTGGCGCCAGCCACGGCAGCCGCCTTCAAGGCCTTCAGCGAAAGTGTTTTTGCCGAAGGCGCGCTGTCGAGCAAGATGAAGGACCTGATCGCCGTTGCCGTTGCCCACGTTACGCAATGCCCGTACTGCATCCGTGGCCATACCGCGAGCGCGATGCGGCGGGGTGCGACCCAGCAGGAAGTGATGGAAGCCATCTGGGTGGCGGCCGAGATGCGCGCGGGTGGGGCCTATGCGCATTCGAACCTGGCGCTCGATACGATGAACCAGATGGCGGCAAAGAAGGACCCGTGATGCGTCCGCTGCGAACAGGCTGGCCCGGTTTGGCCTGTTTGATGCTGGTGGCGACAGCGTGGGGAGCGCCTGCCGACATCCAGCCGGCAACTCGTTCCGGCTTTGTCGCCGGCATCAGCCTCGAGGGGCCGATCGGTCCCGCCGCCGCAGAGTATTTTGACAATGCGGCGGGTCGCGCCATCAACGATGGCGCCGTGGCGATCGTGGTGCGGCTGGACACCCCCGGCGGCCTGGCCGACTCGATGCGGCAGATCATCAGCACGATGCTCGCCGCCCCCATTCCGGTGCTTGGCTACGTCGCTCCGGATGGGGCCCGGGCGGCATCGGCCGGCACCTACATCCTGTATGCGAGCCAGGTCGCGGCCATGGCTCCGGCCACCCATCTCGGGGCTGCCACACCCGTGAGTCTCGGCGGCAGTACGCCGCAGAATGCCGGGAAGCCGGCTGCGGATGAAAAGCCTGCAGGCAACCAGCCGCCGGACGACGCCGGGTCCCACAAGGTCCTGAATGATGCCATTGCCTACATCCGCTCTCTCGCCCAGCTCCGCGGTCGCAACGCCGAATGGGCCGAGCAGGCCGTGCGTGGTGCCGCCACGCTGACCGCCAGCGAGGCCGCCGCAAAACAGGTCATCGATTTCGTGGCGGCCAACACGGCCGACCTCCTGGATCAGGCGGATGGCCGCCAGGTCCGGGTTGGCGACCAGGTGGTGAGGCTTGCAGTCAAGGGGCTCGAAGTGCGTGAGTACGCACCGAACTGGCGCAGCCGCTTTCTCGCGGTCATCACCAATCCGACGATGGCCTACCTGCTGCTGCTGGCCGGTATTTATGGGCTGGTGCTGGAGGCGCTGCACCCCGGGGCGATGCTGCCCGGGATCACCGGCGGCATCTGCCTCCTGATCGGCCTCTATGCCTTGCAGATGTTGCCGGTGAATTATGCCGGCCTGGCCCTGATGGTGCTGGGCGTCGGATTGCTGGTTGCCGAAGCCTTCACGCCCACCTATGGGGCATTGGGTGTGGGCGGCATCGTGGCCTTCGTGGTTGGCTCCATCATGCTGCTCGACACCAGTGTGCCGGGTTACTCGGTGAACCTCGGCGTGATCGGGGCCATCTCGGTCTCCGCGACGGCATTGCTGGCGACGGTGCTGTGGCTCGTCATGCGTTCGCGGCGCAGCCATGTGGTGAGCGGTGATCAATTGATGCTGGATGCGCACGGCCGCTTGCTGGGCCCGGTCGAGGCCGGTGGCTACGCCCAGGCGCTGGTGTACGGCGAGCTCTGGCAGGTGCACAGCGCCGATGCCCTGCCGGCCGGCACGTGGGTGCGCGTCGTGCGCCGCGACGGTTTGTTGCTGGAGGTTGCGGCGGAAGACGTTGCGGCCAGGTAGTCGATACACCACACGGGATATATTCCGGGGAGAAAATCATGTTCGGATTTGCAGGCATATTGGTTGTCGTCATCGTCGCGTTGCTGTTCGCGACGATCAAGATACTCCCGGAATATGAGCGTGGCGTGATCCTGACCCTGGGCCGCTATACCGGCACCAAGGGGCCGGGCCTCGTGCTGCTGGTGCCGTTCATCCAGCAGATGATGCGCGTGGATCTGCGGGTCAACGTGATGGACGTGCCGCCACAGGATGTGATCTCGCGCGACAACGTATCGGTGCGGGTCAATGCCGTGGTCTATTTCCGGGTGGTCGATTCAGACAAGTCGATGTTGCAGGTTGCGGATTTCTACCAGGCCACCAGCCAGCTCGCGCAGACACGGCTCCGTTCCGTGCTCGGCCAGCACGAGCTCGACGAAATCCTGGCGGAGCGTGATTCGATCAATCACACGCTCCAGATCATCCTCGACGAGGCGACCGATGCCTGGGGCATCAAGATCTCCAACGTGGAGATCAAGGATGTGGACATCAACGAAACGATGGTGCGGGCGATCGCGCGCCAGGCCGAGGCTGAACGTGAGCGTCGCGCCAAGGTGATCCACGCCGAAGGTGAAATGCAGGCCGCCGAGAAGTTGCGGGATGCGGCCGCGATGCTGGCCCAGCAGCCGCAGGCCATGCAGCTGCGTTACCTGCAGACCATGGCGGATATGGCGAACAGCGGCAAGGCATCCACCATCGTGTTCCCGCTGCCGCTCGATCTGTTCAAGCCGCTGATCGACGCCATGACGCCGAAGCTGCCCAATTCCTAGGGATCCGTGCCCGGCCGCGCCGGCGACAACAGCTGCCGGCTGTGGGCAGCACTGGGGCGCGCCGCGACGCGCGTGAACCAGGGTCCGATGCGGGGCAGGTCGCGATCAAAGGGCTGATTCACCGTCAGTGCAAAATCCAGCCAGACGTAGAGCCAGATATCCGCGGCGCTGAAGCGATCCCCGCACAGATACGGGCCGGTACCCAGCATGCCATCGAGCCAGCGCAGGCGATCCTGGGCAACGGCCTTCAAGCCGGGTGCAGCATCCGGCAACACCGGGATGCGCGGCTCGAAGCGGGCGAGGCCTTCGGCATAGTGATAGGCGTTGTGGATGAACTCGGTGATGTTGAGCTCCACCCGGCGCCACCACTGTCGCGTTTGGGCACGTTCTTCCGGGGTGCTGCCGAGCAGTGCCGGTGCGGGATGCAACTCTTCCAGGTACTCGGCAATGGCAACGGCCTCGCCTAACGTGCTGCCATCGGCGCAGCGCAGTGCCGGTGTCTGCCCGGCAGGGTTGATGGCCAGGAAGGCCGGCTCGCGATTCTCGCCGGCAAAGACGTCGATGGTGACGGCCGGCAGCACCAGCCGCTTTTCCAGCAGGAACATCCGCAGGCAGCGCGGTGCCGGGCTGGTCGCGTCGTAGAGGAGCATCAACGCAGGGCGATCATCAGTACGGCAAACACGCCGGCGGCCATGAGTGCGTAACAGATGCCATGGATGGCGGCGATGATGGCAAACCGGATGCGGTCGGAATGCACGTAGTCCTCGGCGACGACGGCAAGGCCGAGGCGCAGATGCTGAAACAGCGCCAGCAGCAGCAACACCATGAGAATGGCCGTCAGCGGACGCGCCAGCCAGGCGTGCAGCATGGCGAGGCCACCGCTGGCGTGCGCCAGCAAAGCGGCCAGAAACCAGATGGTGAGCGGAATCAGGGCAACGGCTGTCGTGCGCTGCAGCCACCAGTGGGCCGCGCCAGTCCCGGCCGAGCCCAGGCCCATCGCCCGGCGCAACACAGTGGCATGTCCCGAGGGCAGGTTTCGCTTGAGCGGATCGCGCCGGGTCCATTGCGACATGGTTCAGGCCCTCATCATCAGGGCTGTCGCCCAGGTGAGGAGCGTGAGCACCACGCTGGCCGCCACCACCAGCCAGCCGCTCAGGTAGATGGCCGACAGTTCAAAGCCGAAGACCAGATCCCAGCCCAGATGCCGGATGCCGTTGCACAGATGGTAGTAAAGCGCGAAGGTCCAGCTGAACAGCAGGAGGGCGCCAAGCCAGGAGCTTAGAAAGTCGTCCAGTGCCGTATACGCGGGACCGCCCGAGGCCACCGTGATCAGCCAGGTCACCAGCAGGAGGCTGCCAACGCCAAGCCAGACCCCCGTGGCGCGGTGGGTGATCGACAACACCGAAGTCAGTTGCGGCCGGTAGATCTGCACATCCGGTGACCGTGGCCGGGGACGTGGATGCGGACGTGGATGCGGGTGGACGGCCATGGCGCGTCACCCGCGCCGCTGCTGCATCATGAGCTTGATCTCGGCAATCTTCCTGCCGGGGTTCAGGCCCTTGGGGCAGGTGCGTGTGCAGTTGAGTATCGTGTGGCAGCGGTACAGCTTGAAAGGATCTTCGAGTTCGTCCAGACGCTCAGCCGTCGCTTCATCACGGCTGTCCACGAGCCAGCGATGGGCCTGCAGCAACACGGCCGGGCCGAGGAATCGATCACCGTTCCACCAATGGCTCGGACAACCGGATGTGCAGCAGAAACACAGGATGCACTCGTAATCACCATCCAGCTGTGCGCGTTCCTCCGGCGATTGCAGTTGTTCACGGTCCGACGGCAGCGGCGTGGTGGTGCGCAGCCATGGTTTTACCGTCTCGTATTGGGCCATGGCATGGGACTGGTCACTCACCAGGTCCTTGACCACATCCATGTTGTTGAGCGGATACACGGTGGCGGGTTCGCTGATCTCGTCGAGCGAGCGGATGCAGGCCAGCCAGTTGGTGCCATCGATGTTCATCGCGCAGGAGCCGCACACGCCTACACGACACGAACGGCGAAAGGTGAGCGTGGGGTCGATCTCGTTCTTGATCTTGATCAGCGCATCCAGAAGCATCGGCCCGCACCGGTCGCGATCGATGGCGTAGGTGTCGATCCGCGGCCCCTCATCCGAGTCCGGGTCATGGCGGTACACGCGCAGATGCTGGATGCGTTTTGCATTGGCCGGCTCGGGCCAGGTCCGGCCGGCTTCGATGCGCGACTCGGGCGAAGCGCCGAAGTTTTCCGGAACCGGAAACCGTTTGGGACTGCGCCAGCGCGAGACCTGTCTGGAGTTCTTGATGCGCACCCGTCTTGCTCCCGTTGCCCGACTACCCCCTGGGGGCCGGTTGATAGCTGCCTGCCTCGGCCCCGGAACTGATCGCCAGCCGGTTCCAGCCGTTGATGGCCACGATTGCCAGGGTCAGCGCCAGCAATTCCTGATCGTTGAAGTGTTGTGATACATGCTTGTGCACGTCATCCGGCACGTGGGTGTCAGCCACCCGGGTCACGGATTCGGTCCACGCCAGGGCTGCACGTTCGCGTGGGCTGTAAAACGGCGCCTCGCGCCAGGCGTCGAGCACATAAAGGCGTTGTTCGGTTTCACCGGCCGCACGGGCATCCTTGCTGTGCATGTCCAGGCAGTAGGCGCAGCCATTGATCTGCGAGGCGCGCATCTTCACGAGTTCGAGCAGTGTATGTTCAAGCCCGCAGCCGTGGAGCCAGGTCTCCAGATCCCGCAGTGCCGTGATGCCCGGGTGTGACAGGTGGTAGTCGAAACGGTGTGCCATGGGACTTCCTTCCGGCAGGTCTACTTGCCTTCCTTCAGCGCGGTGTAGCCGCGCAATCCACCCGCGAGACTGCGGACATTGGTGTAGCCGAGCTTTTCAAGTTCATCGGCACCGCGGGGGCCGCGGCTGCCACCATTGCAGTAGCAGATGATTTCCCGGTTGGGGTCAGGCAGCTCCGACGCAGCCCGCCCGCCCAGTTCGCCGACGCTGATGTTGATTGCGCCCGGGATATGGGCAGTCTCGAAACTGTCCGGTTCACGGACGTCGATCACCACCGCGCCGGCTGCCATGCGTGCAGCAAGATCCGACTGTTCCAGTTTTCCGGCCAATGCGCTGCAATCCATCGAAACAAGAGGTGCAGTCGATGATACTCCATCGATTGCCGATGGAGCTGCTGCCGGGGAACGCTGCTTCCGTGCTGCGTCAGCGGAGGTGGCGAGAGCTCACCACTGGAGACGCAGCCACGGCAGCGGTTGTCAGGCGAGCTTGCGCCTCAACCCTGCCAGCCCCAGCAGCGCCGAACCGAGCAGCCACACGGTTGCCGGCAGCGGTACGACGGCCGGGGTGTAGGTGTAGTTGATCGTCATCGTGGAGGGGCCGCCGTTGAACGAATCGAGCTGCGAGTAGCCGTCTGCGGATGTGCCATCATCCAGCGTGACATTGCCGGGAAATGCGAAGTTGAAGACTCCCAGGCTGAGGATCGAAACATTCCCGGTTCCGATGAAGTCCGAAAACAGGTTGTCCGCAATCAAGGCTGCGGTCGCATCCTCAAGCCGCGGCGAGCCGGGGACGCCGGTTGCACTGATGGTGCCGAACTCATCGAAAATGGTGTCGCTGTAGATGGTCGACGCGAACAGCAGGCCCCCACCGCCGGGAAGGTCCGCATTGATGGAAATCTGGACCGACAGGTCTGCGGACTCAAACAGCGCGCCGGTTTCTGGATCGTCCCAGTTGGTCAGGCTGAGTGCGACGTCATAGCTGCTGACTTGCAGGCCCAGCTCGATGCCCGTCAATGTTCCATTGGCCGGATCGAACTGTGCCAGCCCCGTGGCCGGAACCAGCGCCATATAGCCGCTGCCGGAGATTGCCGGAATGACCACGCTGGTGGATATCGTGGCGGCAGTGGCGCCTTGGGACATGAGTCCCATGGTCAGTGCGGCAGTGAAGGGCAGCAGCGTACGGCTTGCATTGATATTCATGGCAGGTAGTTCCCCACGGCAGTCGTTGATCAACTTCGGAATGTCTTGAAAGTGCCGGGGCAACTTTCATGCCGCCAATCCGGTTCGTTTTTGCAATCAGTGTGTTGAGAGTCAGCAGGATTCCTTGCGGGCTGCATCTTGTAAAGAAACAGTACACACACAGCCCACTCGCTTGACATATTCCAGATGTCGACAGCAGCTCAGCATTCGATCACGTTGACGGCCAGCCCGCCGCGCGAGGTCTCCTTGTATTTGTCTTTCATGTCGCGGCCGGTTTCACGCATTGTCTTGATGACCTTGTCCAGGGACACGTGGTGCTTGCCATCACCCTGCATGGCCAGTCGTTGCGCGTTGATGGCTTTTACCGATCCCATGGCATTGCGCTCGATGCAGGGAATCTGCACGAGGCCACCGATCGGGTCGCAGGTCAGGCCAAGGTTGTGCTCCATGCCGATCTCGGCTGCGTTCTCGACCTGCCGGGTGGTGCCGCCGAGTGCTGCCGTGAGGCCGGCCGCAGCCATCGAGCAGGCCACGCCGACTTCGCCCTGGCAACCGACTTCCGCGCCGGAGATCGAGGCGTTCTCCTTGAAGAGAATGCCGATGGCGCCGGCCGTGAGCAGGAAATCCACGGCACCTGCCTCGGTGGCGCCGGGACAAAAGCGCTGGTAGTAGAACAAGACCGCAGGAACGATGCCGGCCGCGCCATTCGTGGGCGCCGTGACCACCCGGCCGCCGGCGGCGTTCTCCTCGTTCACGGCCAGCGCATACAGATTGATCCAGTCGAGGATGGTGAGTGGGTCCTGCCAGCTTGATTCCGGGCGGGTTTTGAGCTCGGCATGCATGGCGGGTGCCCGTCGTGGCACCTTGAGGCCGCCAGGCAGTGTGCCCGGGCTGTGCATGCCACGTTCCGCGCAATCCTGCATGGCCTTCAGGATGGCCAGGAGGCCGGAGCGGACCTCCGCTTCCGGGCGCCAGAATTTTTCATTCTCCAGCATGAGTGTGGCGATGCTGATGCCGGCCTCGTCACAGCGTTGCAGCAGCTCGTCGCCACTGTGAAACGGATATGGCAGCGCGCTTTTGTCGGGCACGATGCGGTCTTCGGCAGCTTCGTCATGATTGACGACAAAGCCTCCACCAACGGAGTAGTAGTCGCGTGACGCCAGCTCCTGGCCGGCGGCATCGAAGGCGATGAACCGCATGCCGTTGCTGTGAAACGGCAGCTTTTCCCGCTTGTTGAAGATGAGGTCGGTTTTTTCATTGAAACCGATGGCATGCCTGCCGAGCAGGTGAATCTGCCCGCTGTCGCGGATGCGTTTCAGCTTGTCGGCAATGATGTCGGGGTCGATGTGATCGGGCCATTCACCTTCCAGGCCGCAGAGCACGGCTTTGTCCGTGCCATGGCCGCGCCCGGTCAGTGCCAGGGATCCGTACAGTTCGACGCGCAGCCCCACGGTATTTGTCAGCAGGCCCGGCTCCTCGAGCCAGCGCGTGACAAACCGTGCCGCAGCCCGCATTGGCCCCACCGTGTGGGACGAAGACGGCCCGATGCCGATCTTGAACAGGTCAAAAATGCTGACAGCCATCGCAATGCCGGTGTGGCGGCCTCCGGATATGAACAATCAGCTCATTATCGGTGAAAGCGTTCGTGCAATGGACAGGCTGGTTGTACGTACTCACACCTATCCGTGCTACAAATAATTTCAACCTGCAGCAGCCGCAATTGTGGCGAGGGAGCAGTGCGATGCAACGACGGGCCCTGAAACTCGCCGGCACGGTGCTGGCGGTGATCCTGCCGACCTGCGCTGCTCTGGCGGCGGGGCCGCCTCTGCCGTTGCCGCCACCATCATCACCGGCATTCTGCGTGGCCGTTCAGGAGCTGATGGCAACCACCAGCCTGAAGGCCCACAACACGGTGTTCAGGGATGCACCTGCGTACAGGCATTCGAAGCCTTCAGTGAAGCCGTTCGAGATCTATCAGCTCGTGACCTATGCCGGGCAGCAGCCGATCATGGTGTCGTGCAAGCTGAAGACAGCGGCACACTTGCGGGCCGTTCATGGCGACAAGGCTGCCGGCCGGCAGCTCCAGTGCCCGGACATCACGCGGGAAATCCAGGCCATGGCAGTGCTGACGTTGCGCGGGAACCAGCAGCCGACTGCGGCAGACAAGGCAGCCGCCTTCGTGATCGATGACAACGAGCCGTATATCACCGGCATGTCCTACCTCGCGGATTTCCCGCTCAGTTATCAGGCATCCGACGGGCGCATCCACTTGAATTCACCCGGACTGTTCCAGGATTACGACAGCTGGATCACGCCGTTGCTGCCGGCAAGACTTCAGGGCCAGAGCTACTGCCATCTGCCCACGGTGGAATACATGACTGCACTGGCCACCGGCGAGATGCAGCCGGGAACGGAGATGACCCCGATGGATGATGAAGCGCAGGTGCATTGAGGCGTCTGCCGTGGCCTTGACCGCGGCTTCATGGCCCCCCGGTGATCCCGGCGGGCCATGAAGCCAATAGTCATGCAGTTGTCACTCGGCCTTCGCCATGGCCTCACGGGCCACCGCATCCACCCACTTGGCGTAGTTCGGGTGCTGCACCAGTCCCTTGGTGTTGAACACGTACTGGGTGCCCTTGATGTCATCCTCGACCTGGTGCTGGATGCTCCGCGGTGATTGCAGGTTCGTCGCGATGATGACGTGCTTGCCGGCCTTGTTTGCGTCCTCCACCATGCCGCGCAGCTTCTTCCCATTGGCGGTGCGGACTTCCGGTACGGCATCGTTCTGCATGGACATGAACTTGACGTCCGAATAGCCATCCTTCGCCTTCAGGGCGGCGGCGATGCGGCCGAGGAGGGCGAGGTTCTTCGCGTTGTCGACGTCCAGCGTGGGCCCGTGCGACACGATGATCACGACTTCGTTCGCGGGATCCTTGCTCATCTCCCGCGCGTTGTCCGCAATCATGTCGATGACCAGCGGATGATCCTCCAGCGCCGGCGTCCAGACCACCTTGCGGTCCGTCACGATCCGCTTGGTTTCCAGGTAGCCCGGGTCATTGGTCAGGCCGAACATGTACTGCCATTGGCGGAGCTGATCATCGCTGGCGGACGAGCTCAGCGCGGGCACGATGACGATCGTCCCGGCGCCGGCTGCAGTCAGCTTGTCGATGGCTTCCTGGATGTGGGCGGATGACGTCATGCTCATGCCGAAGGACACGGCAAAGGGATAGTTGGCGGCCAGTGGCTGCAGGCCCTTGCGGAAGGCGTCGTCGCCAACCTTGCCGAAGCCGTGGGCCAGCACGACCACGCCGGCCTTGCCGTGCACCGAGGGAGCACTCAGGTACGAGGTGTAGTCCGGCCCCATCTGCACCATGCTGTTGTCGATGTAGGCATCGCTGGCCGTCCGGTAGATATCGACGCGTTTGCGGAGCCCCTCGTACATCCACGGTTCCATCTTGTGGCCCTCGTGGCCCGCGGCCTTGTGGGCCGAATGGTCCGTGGCCGCAGGCTGTTCGTCTGCCTGGGAGAAAACCGGGACGGCAAGGGCGACGAGGAGACTTGCAAGGAGTACGGGACGATGAAGGGTGTTCGACGTCATGGGCATTACCTCATTCCTGCTTGGTTCTGGATGACCGGGTCGCGATTGTAGCCTGCACGCCCCGCTGGTGGGCTTATCGCAGGCGCTTGACCAGGCTCGAGGTATCCAGCTGCCCGCCGCCGTTGTTGTCGAGCTCCGTGTAGAACTGCTGCACCAGCGTGGTCACCGGCAGCTGCGCGCCGTGTCGCCCGCCTTCCTCGATCGCCATGCGCAGATCCTTGATCATCCACTTCACGGCAAAGCCGAAGTCGAACCGGTCGGCCAGCATCGTCCGGCCGCGGTTGTCCATCTGCCAGCTCTGCGCAGCGCCCTTGCCGATGGCGTCCAGTACAACCGCCATGTCGAGACCGGCCTTTTCACCGAAGGCGATGCCTTCGCTCAAGCCCTGCACGAGACCGGCGATGCAGATCTGGTTCACCATCTTGGTGAGCTGCCCGGACCCGGCGGGGCCAATGTGCGTGATCGCCCGGGCGTAGGCCAGCATCACTGGTCGCGCCGCGTCGATCACGGCTTCGTCGCCACCGCACATCACGGTGAGGGTTCCGTTGATTGCACCCGCCTCGCCACCGGACACTGGCGCGTCGACAAAGTGCAGGCCGCGCTCCGCGGCGATCGCGTGCAGCTCCCGCGCCAGGCTGGCGGATGCCGTTGTGTGGTCGATCAGGGTTGCGCCTTGCTTCATGCCGGCCAAGGCGCCGTGGTCGCCCAACACCACGGCACGGAGATCATCGTCGTTGCCGACGCAGGTGTAGACCAGGTCAGCGTTCCGGGCGGCATCGGCAGGGCTCGAGGCGACCCGGCCGTTGTACTCCTTGGCCCAGGCTTCTGCCTTGGCAGTCGTTCTATTGAATACGGTTACCGCGTGGCCCGCCCGGGCCAGGTGGCCGGCCATGGGATGGCCCATGACGCCGAGGCCGATGAAAGCGATGTGACGGGGTGGGGTGGTTGTGGCGACTTGGTCAGTCATCGTGGATAAATGCGACGAGCTGCAGGTCTTCGCAAGTGGCCGGACGCGTGTAGTCCACTAGCGACAGACCGATCTTGCCACCACGGCGTCAATGGTCCAGCGCAGACGGTCGGCATCCATCTCCGCCTGTGAGCGGTATCTGTAGACACCCTTCGGCGCTCGAGTGACGTACTGTGCCATGCCAGTCATCGCCGCACGGTCCGTCGGTGTAAGCGGGCGGCCCTCGCGCGATTTCCGGCGACCGACGGTCCGGCTGATTGGCTGCTGGTCAGTGCGGGTGTTCATTGCCACCGGAATCATAGGCGAATTGACCTCCAGCTGCCGACCTGCCAGTCATCGGGGAAGGTACTCGGCGACGCCGGCCAGCGTGCGCTGCGGCTTCATGAGGCCCGTATCGATCTGGCCGACGATACGGCCGGCGTCGAGGTCGATCTTCGACATGACGCCGGTGAAGATGTTGGCGCAGAAAGCGTGCTGGTCGTCGGTGGATACGGTGATCATCGCGTAGCCGTATTCGTCGAGCTCGATGGTGCGGAAGGCTTTTCCGTTGTCGTCGTGGAACTCGATGAAGCTGCCGCGGAGGAGGAGGAGCGTGCCGTCTTTGCGGTAGGCGACGCCCGTCGTCCAGCGGCGGGCAAGCTCGGGACCAGGCTGCAGGGTGACGAGGTCGGGCAGCTGGCGGCCGCTGACCACGTCAAAGCGCAGGACGCGATGGCTCAGGTCCGTCATGTAGGTCAGCGTCCGGCCGTCGGGGTGCATGACCGAGTGGGTGACGCCGTGAAAACCGGTGAGTGACGGCGCCGTTTCGTTCTCGAACTCGGCGATCTTGCGGAACAGCGCATCAAAGCGCGCGATGTGTCCATGGCCGACCACGTTCGTCCCCGGCAGCAGGCGCATGTCGCCGCCGGCATAGGGCTTGTCGCCCTTGAGGTATTCGCACAGATGGAGGTTGCCGTCGGCGCCGAAGGCGATGCTGCCCCAGCCGCGATCCCCGAATGAGACCGCCGGCATCTGGCGGCCGTCGGTGCCGACGCGCACGACGACATGCGCGAATGGATCGAAAGCCCAGAGCGTTCCGTCGGGCCCGAAGCGCAGATTGATCACGAGATGCGTGGTGCCCTCGGTGTACAGCGTGCCCTTGGGGACCATGTTCCTGTCGAACTGCAGGATGCGGCCCTCGCCGGCATGGTCGTCGCCGGGGACGTTCATGAGGTACGTGCAGCCGAGGAAAATATCTCCCGGTGCGAAAGGCTTCATCGTGGAGGCTTTGGTCATGAGTCGGGCCGGCTCCTGCCGTGGTTCAGCGCTTTGCCTGTCTGGCGGTGGTCTTCACCGACTGGGTTATCCATTTGTTGAAATTCTCGTGACTGGAAATGCCCTTTTCCTGAAAACGGAAAGCCAGGCCATCGAGATCCTTCTGCAATTTTGGCTGCAGGCCGGCAGCGTTGATGACGTAAGGCACGACGATGACCTCCTGGCCACGCGCCTTGGCGTCCGTGACGAGCTTGCGGAAGGTCTGCACATTGGCGGCGCGCACCTGGCGCGGGGCATCATCCTGGATGTTGAGTGCCTCGATGCTGGCGAACCGGCTCTTCTGTTTCATCCAGGCGGTGAGTTTGCGGATCTCGGTGAGGTCGGGTTCGTTGTCGATGTTGTCCTCGGGGCCGTGGGCGATGACGATGACAGTCTCCTTGCGTTCATTGCTGCTCAGCTCGCGGGCATGGTCGAGGAGGATCCTGGCGATCAGCGGGCTGCCGTTGATTGGTGCAGCCATCACGATCGGGGTCTTGCTCTTCACCTGTGGCACGTCGACGTAGGCGGCCTTGTCCTGCAGGCCGAGGATATAACGCCATTGGCGATACAGGGACTTGTGTTCGCTCGATTCGGGATCGACGGCGACGATGATGCCAACGTTCCGGGCGTTGAGGTCATCGACTGCCTGCTGGAGCGACTGACTGGTGGTCATGGCCATGCCGAAGGCGATGGCCGTCGGCTGTTTTCCTGCAATCGGCAGCACCTGCCTGCGGAATTCCTGGTCGGATGTCTCGCTCACGCCGTGATTGAGCAGCAGCACGCCGATCCTGCCCCTGGTGCCGTCCGGACTGATGTACCAGGCATAGTCCGGCCGCATCATGTTCATGATCATGTGCAGGGCCTTGTCCGGGATCGCTGCGAGCGTCGGAATGTTCTGCTTCAGCTTTGCCGTCGCCTCGGCACCGTGATCGTGGGGAATCATGGCGTGACGACCGGATTCCAGCTGGTCCGGTTGGTAGCTGGCATCGTCCGCCGCCTGCGCGAGACCGACGGCGAGAATCAGGGAGAGCGCAGTCGTGACAAACGCTGATCGTGACATGGTTGTTCCCCTGGTTGCATCGGGACGTGGCACACGAAAAAGGCGTCGCTGGAATATAGCAGCTTGCCGACGATTGTGACGAGGGTGACGAGGGTAACGAGGGTGTCGGCAAATACGCCCGAGCGGGGTGATGAAGGGCTGTTTCCGGCGGGTGTGGCCGCAGTGGATCCCGCCCTTGACCAGATACTGAGCAACGCTCATTATAAGCGCACCTTATGGTCTCCCATTCCAGATTGAACCCGACCCGCGAGCGCTCGCTGGCGTTCGCGATGTCCGATCTCGTGCGTGTGATGCGCCGGAACTTCCTCGGGCAGAACCCGGTGCAGGGGCTTACCCCGGAACTCTGGCGACTGCTGTATTGCCTGGATCGTGACCAGGGCGGCCGGCAGACGGATCTCGCGGCGGTCATGGATGTGACGCCGGTAACCCTGGGCCGCATGCTCGATCAGCTAGAAAAGCGCGGGCTGGTGCAGCGCACGCCGGACCCGCAGGACCGGCGTGCCTTCAGGGTGCTGCTCACGAAAAAGGCAGTGGCGCCCATTGCACGGATGCACAGCCTGGTGGACAACACCCGGCAACGCGCGATGCGCGGCCTGAGCCAGGCCGACGAAAACCGGTTCTGGGGCAGATCCGCGCGAATCTGCTGGAACCACCAGCCGCCGCCGGGAAGCCCGTGCCCCGTCGGCGTGCTGCGAAAAGGACGGCAAGGTGAGCGCTGAAGTGCCGACGTCCGGCATTCCCATCGAGAACGATGGCCATTCACGCTGGCGCACGCTGCTGCTGTGGATCGTGCCGGTCATCATCATCGGCATTGCCATCTACCTCTTCGGCAGTGCAGGGCGCTATGTGTCAACCGACAACGCCTATGTAAAGCAGGACCGGGTGAATGTGGCGCCGCAGATTTCCGGTGACGTGCGCGAGGTTTACGTGGGCGAAAACGCCCGGGTGCAGACCGGTGACCGGATTCTCAAGCTCGATGATCAGCTCATCCGGGTTGCCATGCAGGGCGCCGAGGCGCGTCTGGCAGTTGCCCGCGCCGATATCGAATCGCTGAAGGCGGCGTATCGGGAAAAGCAGGGGGAGCTGGCCATTGCCCGGCAGACGGCGGATTACCAGGTGCGTGACTATGATCGCCAGCGTGCCCTGCTGGGCCGGCACCTCGTCTCGCAGGCGGCAGTGGATGTCGCGCACCGTTCAGCCGATCTGGCCGTTGGCGGGATCGCGGTGCTCAAGTTGCAGCTGGCCCAGGCGCAGGCCCGGCGCGGCGGGGACGCCGACGCACCCACCGACCGGAACCCGACGGTGCAGGCCGCCGCCGCAGATCTCGCCCGCCTGCAGGTGGATATCGAGCACAGCGTGGTGCTCGCGCCGCAGTCCGGCGTGGTCAGTCACCTGCCGAAGGTGGGCGATCGGATGTTGACCGGGGTGGATGCCTTCGCGATCGTGGTGGACCAGACACTCTGGGTGGAGGCGAATTTCAAGGAGACCGATCTCGAGTTCGTTCGTCCGGATGAACCGGTGACGGTGCAGGTCGACACCTACGGCAGCCGGACGTGGCACGGCCGCGTCGAGAGCATTGCCCAGGCCACGGGGTCGGAATTTTCGCTGCTGCCACCGCAGAATGCCTCGGGCAACTGGGTGAAGGTCGTGCAACGCATCCCGGTCCGGATCGTGCTGGCCATGAGTGCTGATGATCCGCCACTGCGCGATGGCATGAGCGCCCACGTGAAGATCGATACCGGTCCCCACTCCCGTTTCTCCCGGTGGTTCGGCTCTTCCTGACGCGCTGACCCATAGCTGACCCATGGCTGCCGAACAACCAGCGACCGGCGCAGGAACGAATCACGTCCTGCTGAGCATCGCCGCGGTGCTGGCGACCCTGCTCTATACGATCGACACAACCATCGCCACCGTGGCCCTGCCGCACATGCAGGGCAGCCTGCAGGCCACCCAGGACCAGATCGCGTGGGTGCTCACGTCCTACATCGTGGTCAGCGCCATTTCCACACCGTTGTCCGGCTGGTTCGGTTCCCGCTTCGGGCTGCGCCGCGTGCTCACCATCAGCGTGGCCGGCTTCACCGTGGCGTCGATGTTGTGTGGCCTCGCGGAGAACCTGACGCAGATGGTGATGTTCCGGGGCCTGCAGGGGGCTTTCGGCGCTGCCCTGGTGCCCTTGTCACAGGTCGTGTTGCTGGATGCCTTTCCGAAGGAGGCCCACGGCCGGGCCACGGGCCTGTGGGGCATGGGCGTGATGGTGGGGCCCATCATTGGTCCCACCCTCGGCGGTTACCTCACCGATACGCTGAGCTGGCGCTGGGCGTTCTACATCAATGTGCCGGTCGGCATCGTGGCCTTCCTCGGCATCCTGGTGGCAATGCCGAAGATCCGCCACGAGGCCGGCAAGTATTTCGACCTGACCGGCTTCATCCTGCTGTCGCTGACCATCGGTCTCTTCCAGCTCTGGATCGATCGCGGCCAGACCCTGGACTGGTTTGAATCCACCGAAATTGTTGCCGAAGCCTTCTTCAGTGCGTTGTTCTTCTACATGTTCGTGGTCCACACGTGGACCCGGCGGCATGCCTTCGTGGACCCGGCCCTGCTCAAGGATCGCAACTTCGTCGTCGCCATCGGCATGATGTTCGCCATCGGCCTCGCCGTGATCAGCCCCAATGTACTGCTGCCAAACTTCCTGCAGCAGCTCCAGGGCTATACGCCAACCCAGGCCGGTGAACTGATGGCGGTCCGTGGTTTTACGTCCGTCTTCGGCATGCTGATTGCGGGACGCCTGGTGGGGCGGGTCAGCTACCGCCTGTTGATCGCCACCGGCATCGGCCTGACCTGCGTGTCGCTCTGGATCATGGCCCAGTTCAACCTGGATACCCCGTGGCAATGGGTGGTCTGGTCCGGCGCGATCCAGGGCTTTGGCGTGCCGTTGGCCTTCGTGCCGCTGTCGGTGGTGGCCTATGCAACGCTGCTGAAGGAGCAACGGGCCGAGGCGGGCGCACTGCTGACCTTGGTGCGCAACATCGGCTCATCGGTGGGCATCTCCATGGTGGTTGCGCTCCTGGCCCGTTCGACCCAGATGAACCAGAGTTATCTCACCGAGCACTTCACGGCTTTCGATACCAGCCGCTGGCAGATGCTCGGCGGCTTGCCGGGCACGAATGAATCGACCGCCGCCTTCATGCAGGAAATCGTGCGCCAGGCTGCGGCGATCGGCTACAGCAACAGCTTCTTCCTGCTGACCGTGGTGGCGGTGATCGCCCTGCCGCTCGTGATGTTCCTCAAGGGGAGCCGGGCGCAGGACACCCCAACATAGAGTCCACGGCGCTCAGCGAAAATACCGCCCGGCTTCATCACGCTTCGCCCCGGTCAGGGCGACACACAGATCGATGCCCTCCAGCGTTTCCGCCAGGGTTCTTTCGGCGCCGTCCAGGCGGCCGAGCATCGGCGTGAAAAATGCCTGCAGCTCATCACGTTCGGCGGGCGTGCAGAAACCGGCGCCGAGGCGCGGCAGCCAGCGATAGCCGAAGTGGCCGATACGCGCCATGAACGCCTCGTCATTGGCCTTGAACCAGTCGAAGGTGGTGCGGCGCTGGCTCTCCCGGTTGGCAAGGGCAAAGGCAATGCTGGTGGGTTCCCGGGCCCGCAGCCGCGGATCGAGCAGCAGTTTGTTCAGGCGCATGGCGACTGCCGGGTCGTCGGTCGTGCCGAGTGCGACGGCGGCCTGGGAGCGGAACAGGATGTTGTCCGAGGCCAGCATCCGGTCGATGAGTGTGTCGACAAACGGCAGTCCGCCCTCCTGCACACCCACCTGCAGCGCTACCTGAACCTGGGCTGGCGCCACGGCGTCTGCATCGGGTTTCGCGCCGGGCTTGCCGAAGCCGATATAGCGCCGGGCCTGATCGGCCAGCGTCGCCCGCAGTTCGGGATCACGCGCTTCCAGGGCCAGAAAGCTTACGAGCTTCGTCCGCAGCAGGGCGCGGTCCACGGCGGCAGCGTCGTTGGCCTTGCCGGCTGCGGCGATGCTGGCGTCGACAGCATCCAGGCGTGGCCGGTAGGTGCTCCGCATGAAGTCGATCACCTGTGCGCGCCCGGTTGGCGGCACGATGTAGTCCCGCAGCTGGACGAGTGTGGCGGCAGGGGCCAGCACGACGGAGGGATACTTCGAGGTCGCGATGGTCCTGACCCCGGCGAGCCAGGCGTCGGTGGGCAGTCGATCCGCTTTCCAGGCAGCCGACAGACTGTCGGCCGCCAGCAGGGCCTCCGGTTCATTCAATTGGTCGAAGTTGGCCATCAGGGCCTGCCAGCCGGATGCATCCAGGGCGAACCGGTAGTAACCGGCGCCATCTGCATTCGGCATCACGAAGGTCGGGCAGCTTTTTGCTTTCAGGGGCAGGCGGGCCTTGGTCCCGGTCAACAGCATGCAGTCCTTGTTGGCGCCATCAGCCGTGCCGTAGCGGACACAGAGCGGTACCTGCCACGTCCGTTGTGGATCACCCTTCGATCCCACGGGCAGGTAGCGGGATTGCGCAACATCCAGCACGACGCCGTCGGCACTGCAATCGAGCCTTGCGGTGATCAGCGGCACACCGGGCTGATCGATGAAGCTGCGAAAGGCCGGAATGACATCCGGACGTTTAGAGCCGGCGGCCAGTGAAGACATGAAATCTTCAACATTGGCCACCTTGTTCGCATAACGCTCCATGTGGGTGCGGATGCCGGCACGGAAAGGCGCCTCACCCAGCCAGTTCTCGAACATGCCGAGCACGGCCGCACCTTTCAGGTAAGTGATGCCATCGAAGGCGCTGCCGATATCCAGGTTCCGGGTCACGGGCTGGCGGATCTGGCGGGCCGACACGCGGCTGTCGAGTTCCATGGCGGCCGGGGTCTGCAGCGCCGGGATGATGTCGAGGTGCAGGGACGGATTCCAGGCATTGCCGGCCTTGAAGGCCATCCAGCTGGCGAAGGACTCATTCAGCCAGATGTCGTCCCACCATTTTGGCGTGACGAGATCGCCGAACCACTGGTGGGCCAGTTCGTGGGCATGGATCGCGCCGAAATCGCGCTGCTGTTCGAAGGAGGCGTCATCGGCGATCAGCAGCCGCTGATCGCCATACATGATGGCCCCGGCATTTTCCATGCCGCCACCGGCATCCGGTGATGCGATGAGATCCAGCTTGGGGTAGGGGAAGGCGATGTCGAAGTAGTCTTCGAGGTAGGTGACGATGGCATTGGTGTTGTCGAGGGCGTATTCGAGTTTGGGCCCCTTGCCACGCGTGGCCACGCCACGCAGGGGCAGCGGCTGCTTGCGCACGGTGTTGGCCGGCAGTGGCGCACCGGCCACGACATCCAGTGGCCCGACCGCGAGCGCAATGAGATAGGTGGGCAGGGGCAGGGTCGTGGCGAAAGTCACCCGCTTCAGGTCCTTGCCTGCCGGGGCCGTTGTTTGTATCGGCGTATTGCCGATCACGGCATTGGCAGAGGCAGTGGTGACGCTGATATCGAAGGGTGTCTTGAACCCGGGTTCATCGAAGCCGGGGAACATGCGGCGGGCATCGATGGGCTGGAACTGGGTGTAGGCATAGGACGTCTGATCGACGACGGTGCGGTACAGGCCTTCGCCGCGCTGGCCAAACGGTGCCGTGTAGACGATGCGCAGTGTGGCCGGTCCCGCCGGAACCGGGTTGGCAAACACGAGTTCCGCGACGCCGGTGGGATCGACCTGCTGGTAGGTGCCGGTCCGGGCGACGTGATCTGCCGCGGTCAGTGTGGCCGAGCTGACCTCGAGACCGTTCCCATGCAGATAAATCACCTTCGATGCTGTACGGATGTCCACATCGATCTCGGCAGTGCCGGCAAAGCCCGGGGATTCCGGCTGGATATTCAGGTCGAGCCGGTAGTGGAGGGGTTGCACATTACCGCTGAGCTGGCCCACCGGAGCGCCGGTCTCGATGGGGGCCTTGGCCGGAGTTTGGGCCGGAGTTTGGGCCGGAGTCGCAGCAAGGGCCGCAGCGCCCGGGAACGCCAGAAAGCAGGTGAGCAGCAGGGAGTGGCGGTGCATGTCAGGATCCTATGGCTGGATGTCGCGCAGGTGCCGCCGATCCTACCGTGATTGCTGTCGGGATTCAGGTGGTATTGCCAGCCGACGAATCCGGGTGCGGGTTGCACATGCATGGCGGTGCCTGTCACATTTGGCCGGTCACAGTTGGAGCAAGCCATGATTCAGTCGCCAGCATTAGAAAAGTTGTTGTTGCAAGCCGCAGTTGGCCTGCTTGCCGCCAGCATGTTCGCAACCGGTGCGCAGGCTGCGCAATGCGCGATGAGCGATGTGCCGGAAGCCGACGCACGGGTGCTGCAGTCACGCGTGCTGACGATCGACTCCCACATCGATATCGGCGACGACTACGCCACCTGGAAGCTCGATCCCGGTGGTTTCACCGAGGCCCAGAATGACCTGCCCAAGATGCGGGCGGGCGGGCTGGATGCGGCCTTTCTGATCGTGTTCACCGAGCAGGGTGCGCTGGACGAAGCCGGATTCCAGAAGGCGCGGGCTGCAGCTGAAAAAAAGTATCAGGCCATCCTGCGGCTGGTCCGGGCCTATCCCGCCCAGGTTGGCCTGGCAAAGACGCCGGATGAAGCACGCGCCCTGCATGCCGGGGGCAAACGCATTGTCCTGCTCGGCATGGAAAATGCCTATCCACTTGGCAACGGCACGGATGACGTTGCGCTGTGGGCCAGCCGGGGCGTGGGCTACATGGGCCTCACCCACCTTGGCAACAACCAGTTCGGTGGCAGTTCAAACCCCAATGCGAAGCTGGGCGAAGGGCCGGAAGATCCCGGGTTGACCGCTGCCGGGAAGGCGCTGGTGAAGGCGCTCAACGACAACGGCATCATGGTTGATGTGTCGCATGTCGGGCGCCGCACCATGCTCGACGCCACGCGGATGTCCCGGGCGCCGGTGATCGCCTCGCACTCGGGCGCCAAGGGCGTGCGCGACAATCTCCGCAATCTTGATGATGAACAACTCGATGCCATTCGCGACAGCGGTGGCGTGGCGCAGATGGTGGCCTATCGCGACTATGTTGCCGAGGGAGATCCGGCCATCCGCAAGGGCATTGGTGAGCTGGCCGGGAAATATCTGACCAACGGCTGGACGAGCGCCACACCGGAACAGCTGGCGGCGTTCAAGGCCGGGGTGTCCGAGTTGCGCGGGAAGTATCCGGATGTGACCGTGGCGCAGTTCGTCGATCACATCGATTACGCGGTCAAGCGCATCGGCATCGACCATGTCGGCATTTCCTCCGATTTCGACGGCGGTGGCGGCGTGCAGGGCTGGGACGATGCCTCGCAAACCATCAACGTCACACGCGAGCTGATGCGGCGTTGTTACACCGAAGACCAGATCAGGGCGCTTTGGGGTGGCAACCTGCTGCGCGTCATGGGCGAGGTGCAGGCCAGGGCTCGCCGCTGATCCAGCCCGGCGTCGGCCGCACGTAACGACTCCCTCCGTCAGGCAGGCTCTGTCAACGCACACTCACGATGTGCGTTCTGGGTCTGCATGACGGAGGGAGAACGGCCATGAGGTTCCTGCCATGAGGGCGCTGGTTGCATCGGCCTGTGCCGCGTTTAAAGCAGCACAACACACAAACTGAAAAGGCAGG
>CAYLKO010000008.1:0-16980 GCA_964384525.1 uncultured Chromatiaceae bacterium | reverse complement strand
GCCGCGGCACTCCTCACCAGCTGTGGCGGCGGGTCGGGCGGGTCACCTGGTACGGAGCCACCCCCGCCGGCAGGCATCACCCGACCAGAAGCCTTTCGATTCCTGAATCAGGCCACCTTCGGCGCGACGGACACCGCCGCCCGGCAGGTCATCACGCAGGGCTATGCCGCCTGGATCGACGCGCAGCTCGCGGAACCGCCGTCCCTGCAGCTGCCGGCCGTGCAGGCGGCGTACCTTGCCCTCCCGCAACCAGCCGTGAACGTCGGCAAACTGCACGACGATCGCGTCGCCGCATGGTTCAACAATTCAGTACGTGGCACGGATCAGTTGCGCCAGCGCGTGGCGTTTGCCCTGTCGGAAATCATGGTGGTCTCGCAACAGTCGCTCAAGCGCTATCCGTGGGCGGTTGCCGACTACCACGACCTGCTTGCCCGCGACGCCTTCGGCGATTTCCGCCAGCTGCTCGAGGACGTGACGCTGCATCCGGCGATGGGTGTGTATCTGTCCATGCTCGGCAACCAGAAACCGGACGCGGCACTCAACATCCGGCCCGATGAGAACTATGCCCGTGAGTGCATGCAGCTGTTCACGATCGGGCTCGTCCAGTTGAACCTCGACGGCAGCGTGAAGCTCGACGACCAGGGCCAGCCTGTGCCCACCTACGACCAGTCGACGATCGAGGGCTTTGCCCATGTTTACACCGGCTGGAAGTGGGCCGGCGGCGCAAACTTCAAACAGGCCCGGCCCACCATCGCCAATCAGTCACAGCCGATGCAGCCCTACGCCGAACAGCACGACACGGGCAGCAAGCAGGTGCTCGCCTATGTGGGCGCAGCGTTGACCTCGCTGCCCGCCGGGCAGACACCGGCAGAGGATCTGGCGGATGCGCTCGACAACATCTTCAATCATCCGAATGTGGCGCCCTTCATTTCCCGGCAGCTGATCCAGCGGCTTGTCACGAGCAACCCGTCACCACAGTACGTCGGGCGGGTCGCGCAGGTGTTCAACGATGACGGTACCGGCAAGCGCGGCAATCTGGGTGCGGTGGTCAAGGCCATTCTTCTCGACGTCGAGGCACGCGAGGAGCCTGCCTCGGCGGCTGCCGGCAAGCTGAAGGAGCCACTGTTGCGCCTGACGCAACTGTGGCGTGCCTACGGGGCGAACTCATCGAGCGGTATGCTGCAGCTGAAGAATGTGAGTGACATCTTCGGCCAGGGTCCGCTGCAGGCGCCCTCGGTCTTCAACTTCTTCAGCCCGGCCTATGCGCCGCCTGGCGAGATCTCGACGCTGGGTCTGGTCGCACCGGAAATGCAGATCGCGACCGAGTACCAGAACACGCAGGTGTCGAACTTTTTCCTTGCCAGCGCATTCTGCCATGTGCCGGTGCCAGTGGCCGGCTGTCCCCCATTGCGACCGGATGTGGTGGTTCTCGACACCACCGCCGAGAACGCACTCGCGAACACACCCGGCGCACTGGTCGACAAGGTGGCCGATCGCCTGCTGGCCGGGCAGATCTCACCGGCGTTGCGGGCGGCAATGCTGGCGCAGGTCGAGCGCGATCCGGCCAGCCTGCCGGCGCTGCGCGTCGCCGACGCCATCTATTTGATCGCGAGTTCCCCCGAATTCGCGCGCCAACCGTAGTTGCCAGGCAGTGAGAGCAGGGAAAACCCCATGACACAGTGGAATCGTCGGCGCTTCATCCGCGCGGCCACCGCCGGTGGCCTTGCCTGCGCGTTCGGTCAGGTGCCGGATACCGTGTTTGCGCAGATGGCGGGATCGTACGCACCCTTCGGCGACTACAAGGCCCTGGTCTGCGTGTTCCTGTTCGGCGGCAACGATTCCTGGAACATGGTGGTGCCGCGCAGTGATGCCGAGTACGGCGTGTACCAGGCATCGCGACAGTCACTCGCGCTCGAGCAGGCATCCCTGCTGCCTGTCACACCGCTCACACCAGACGGCGCGCAGTACGGCTTTCACCCGGGCATGCCGGGGATGCAGCAGTTGTTCGAGTCCTCGCGCTGCGCGGTCGTCGCGAATGTCGGTCCGCTGATCAAGTCGACGACCAGGGAGCAGTACGCCGCGCGGTCCGTGCCGCTGCCACCACAGCTCTACTCGCACAATGACCAGCAGGACCAGTGGCACACACTCAAGGGCACGATGCCATCGGCCAGTGGCTGGGCCGGCCGCATTGCCGACCTGCTGTCGGGCGCGACCACAGGTCAGCAGCTCGCGCTCAACGTGTCGCTGGCCGGGCAGTCGCTCTTTCAGGCCGGGGAACAGGCTGTGCCCTACACCATGGGTCCCGGGGGGCCGGTGGAGTTCCTGGGATTGGCGGGTGATCCGCGGTCACTAGCCCGGCGCCAGGCGTTTGCCGACATCGCCGGCGCGGACCACGGCACGGTGTACGAGCGGGCTTTCGGTGATGTGCAGCAGCGTGCACTGCAATTTTCCGATACGGTGAATGCGGCCCTCAAACTGGCCCCGCAGCTCGCGACACCATTCCCCGACTCCAACCTCGGCACACAATTGCAGACGGTTGCGCGCCTGATTGCCGTGCGCGATCGCCTGCAGATGAACCGGCAGATCTTCTTCGTCGCCACCGGCGGCTTCGACACCCACGACAACCAGGTTGACGACCAGCCGGAGCTGCTGGGTGGCCTGAGTGCGGCGATCACGGCCTTCCACGCGGCGACCACCGAACTGGGCATCGCGCAGGGCGTAACGACCTTCACGCAGTCCGATTTCGGCCGCACGCTCACGTCGAACGGCGATGGCTCGGATCACGCGTGGGGCGGGGTGCAGCTGGTGGTCGGCGACGCCGTGCGCGGCCGCTCGTTCTACGGCAGCTATCCCTTGCTGGAAATCGGTGGCGCACTCGATGTGGGTGGCGGGCGCCTGATTCCCGGCATCTCGTCCGACCAGTACGCCGCGACGCTCGCCAGGTGGTTTGGGGTGACTGATGCGGATCTGGCCGCCATCGCGCCAAGCATCGGCAATTTCACCGTGCGGGATCTGGGCTTCCTGACCTGAGCGTATTACCGGAGCGTTGCGTTTGCTGCTTGTACATCGAGGACAAATCGCACAGAATCCATTTCCTCCACATCACTCATCCGTGAAGGAAACGAACATGGGATTGCTTGATTCAGTACTGGGCGCAGTCACGGGCGGGCAACAGGCCCAGGGCAGTTCAGGCAGTGGCCTGGATGGTCTCATCAAGCTGGTGACCAGCAATCCCCAACTGTTGCAGGCCGTTGCCGGCATGCTGGCCAATGATGGCGAGCACGGCGGTCTGGGCGGCCTCGTCGCCAAGTTCGACCAGGCGGGCCTCGGCAACGTGATCAGTTCCTGGATCGGTAATGGCCAGAATCAGTCAGTCACGGCTGATCAACTCACCAAGGTGCTGGGCTCGGGTGCCATCTCCAGCATCGCCGCCAGGTTGGGCGTGAGCCCGGACGCGGCGGCTGGCCAGTTGTCCGGCCTGCTGCCGAACCTGGTCAATCAACTCACGCCCGATGGTCAGGCACCCACCAGTGGTCTCGGCAGTTCAGGCGAGCTTCTGGGCATGCTCGGCGGGCTGCTGCAAAAACGGTAGCCGGCCATGCCCGGCAATGGCCGGGTGGGTTCGTTGCGCCCATTCAACGCGAGCACCTCCATGCGCGATGAAGCCCTGCAATTCCGCCGTATCGAACGACGCCACATGATCCGCGTCAAGGATGCACTGGCGGCAGCGCTCGAGATGCCCGTGGACCACGCCGCCCTGGCGTTGGCCTGCGTCGAGCATCTCGGTTTCATCATCCGCCGGTTTCTGGCCCAGGGACGCCACAACATCAGCCACCTGGAACCCCGGGTCATGGCAGCAGACGACAGGGAAGGGCGGCTGGTCATCAGTGACATCGCCCGGACCCTGGCCGCCTGCGAGCTCGAGTTTTCGCAGCTCGAACGGGCTGCCGCCGGGCTGGGTACCGCAGGCAGCCAGGCCATGCCTGTTTTCGTTGACCACGCCCGTCGCTTCGTGGCCTTCTACGATGCCACGCTTGCCAGCCGCAAGAATCCGGCCCAGCAGATCATCCGTCGGCACTTCAGCGACGAGGAATACTGGGCGTTGACAGACGACATCACCGATGCAGTCATCCGGGAGGAGCAGAGGCTCTACGCGCGGGTCGTGGAGCTGGCGCCTGCCGCGATTGCCGGGCCACTGACAGCGCCGTGGCCGGCGACGCCACCGGCCTAGGAGCCGGCGGCGTCGACCGTGGTCAGCCTACTGGCGGCGATGCGAAGCACGCTCGCCGCGACGGTCGAGGCGATTGTTGATGCGATCACCCTTGCGGTCGAGGTGATTGTCCACGCGATCACCCTTGCGATCGAGCCGGTCATTGGCATGTTCACCGCGGCGATCGAGCCGCTCGTCGACACGATCACCCTTCTTTTCCAGCTGATCGGCCCTGGCCTCGTGGCCGGCAGCGGCAGCCTTGTCGGCACGCTGGTCCAGCCGGCTGTCGATGCGGTCGCCCTTGGCGTCGAGGTGGTCTTCCTTGCGGTCGCCCTTGGCATCGAGCTGCTCTTCGCGGCGATCGCCGCGATTGTCGAGGCGCTGCTCGATGCGGTCACCACGGGCGTCGAGGCGGTTCTCCCGTGGAGTGTCGTCGGCGTGGGCGAGGCTGGTGATACCGGCCAGCAAGGCGGTGCAACAAAGGCCAAGCAACGGTGTGGTGCGCATGTTCATGAGTCTCCTTGTCGGGTGCAAACGTCGGGGTCTTGAGGGCTCACAACGCCGCACCCGGCAGGTGGTTGACACGATGCTCAGCCCGTCTTGCGGGCCCTGGCCTCCGCCTTGCGGGCTTCCGCTGCCGCCTTGCGGTCCGCCTTCATGCGCTTGACGTCGATCGGCCGTATTTCGTTGATCGGGCAGGTGTCCCTGCCGACCCGGACCTTCTCGAACTTGCTGACCCGGTTCGCCGTATCCGTGACTCCGACGTGATCGGCAAACAGCAGATTGGTGCAGGTATCCCAGACTTTCAGCAGGTAGGCATCGTTCACGCCGCTCCAGATGACGAGCTCGGTCCGGCTGACGGGTGTCCACCCGTTGATGTTGTAGATCTGGAAATCATCAATCGGCGCACCGGCATAGTCAGTGTAGTTGAACTCTGCCTTTTCGCCCTTCTCCCTGGCTACTTCGCCGGTGGTTGCGCAGCCGGCCATGACGAAGGCCAGGACTGCCACCAGCATCATTGATGTACGCATGTTGAATCTCCTTGTCGCCCGTGTCCCTCGGCCGTTGAGACAGGAAATCGCGGTACTGGTTCAGCGCCGGGTCAGGGGCTGATCACCCGCAGGCTCAAATCGGCAACCCCCAATCGCCGGCAGCCGTCGGCGGTGATCTGCACGGTGTCTTCCATGTGCACCGAGCCCCAGCCGATCTCGGTGTGCGGCATGTCGATGTTGATCACCATGTTCTCCGCCAGCACCTGGTCCGGACGCGTTTGCGGCTGGGCGCCGGCCGGCTTGGGGTCGTCGGTGTGCTCGAGGCCGAGGCTGTGCACCAGCGGTTCCCGGAAGTCGGGGATGCCTTCGCGACGCACCACGGCAGCCACGGCTGCGGCCAGCTCGCTGTAGCGGACACCCGGCCGCAGATATTCCTGTGCTGCATCCCAGCCACGGACAATCGCCCGGTGCCGTCGCCGATGTTCGGCGGTCGGTTCGCCCACCACGGCACACCGTCCGAAGTCGCCGTGATAGTGAGCCACCTTGCCGAGCGCGTCGAACATCACCGGTTCGCCGACGCGTACATGGCCGTGCGGCAGGCCGCCGACTCCGCACATCAGATAGACGCCGCGGCCACCGTGCCTGAGCATGGCCGTCAGGTACGCGGTTTCGACCTCGTCCCAGGTGGACCCCTCCCGCAGCGTGGCCGCCGCCGCCAGCAGGGCCGCTTCATTGGCCCTCGCTGCCGTGGTCATCAGCCCGATCTCCGGCGGGGTCTTGACGAGGCGGATCTCGTTGTAGAGTTGCGGCAGATAGCGGCACTCGATCCGGTCCAGGCCCGCGGCCTTGAGCCAGCCCGCCGTGCGCAGGTCATCGGTCCCCAGCCGGGCCTCGGCCAGCCCCGCCGCCCGGATGGCCCGGGCCATGGCCTGAAAGGCATCGGCCGACGTGCAGGGCCCCAGCCGCTGCACGATATCGACCCACCGGCTTTCCAGCTCATTCAAGGCGGCAGCCGGCCGAACCGGCCAGCCGGTGTAGTCGATGCCGCGCCGCGTGCCATCCTCGAAACAGCGCTCGGCAGCGGCTTCCGAATGAGCGTAGACCGCGGGCATCCAGCTGCCGCCGGTCGTTTCGAGGCGGCGCAGCTCCAGCGCCGGCACCACGAGTGCGGCCGGCTGCTGCTCAGCTCGCGGCAGCACGGCGCAGTAGGCGGCAGCATAGCCACCGGCCGTATTGAACAAACCCCAATAGTCCGAAAGGTAGTAGGTATTGATGGGCGTGACGGTGACCAGGCCGGCCAGGCCTTCTCTTTCCATCAGTTGATTGGCACGAGGCCGATTCAGAAGCATGTGCGGATCCGTCCGGTTTGGTTGACGATGGGGTGCGACCACGTATTATTGCCGCGATTGCTGCTCCCCGAAGGCGCCATATTCCCATGCAGATTCACGTATTACTGGAACCGGATCAGACCCCTGATCAACTGACGGCGCTTGCCAGGCTGTGCGAACAGGCTGGCATACATACCATGTGGTTGCAGAACTATGTGTCGTGTCGTGATCCCTTCATGGCGCTCGTTCCGGCTGCCATGGCCACCAGCAAGGTGCACCTCGGTGTATGCGTGGTGAGTCCGTGGGAGCTCCATCCGGTCAGGATGGCCAACTCGCTGCTGACCCTGCATGAGTATTCCGCCGGTCGCGCCCGGTTGGTGATTGGCGGGGGTGGCGAGTGGGTGGCCAGACTGGCGCTGCAGCCGGTGAAACGGGTGCGGGCGGTTCGTGAGGCCATCGAGCTGGTGCGCGGTGGCTTGAGCGGCAAATCCCTGACCTACACCGGCGAACTCTTCAAGGTCTACGGCTATCGCCCCCAATTCGGCGTGGGCGAGTCCGTGGGCGGGGTGCCGCTGGTGTATGCGGGCGCCAATCAGCCGCAGATGCTGCGTGCCGCGGTGCCGGCAGCCGATGGCGTGATGTACAGCGACATGACGCGCCAGCTCATCGACACCACCGTGGCAAGGACGCGCGAGGCGCTGATCGCGAAGCATGGCACGGCCGACGGCTATCGCATCAACAACATCTGGGCCTGGCACATCAAGGCCGACCCGAAAATTGCCCGACGGGAAGCCTGCCGGGAAATGCTCCTGCGCGGACTGCTCGATCCGTGGTACCTCGAATCCTTCATGAGCGCGGAAGATTGCGCGACGATACAGAAGCTGAAGCCGGCCTTCTTCAAGGCCTTCCGGGACCGCTCCGGCATTGTCGAAGGCGTGCCGGAGTCGATCCTCGATGCGCTCATCGCCAATTTCACGATCACCGGCACACCCGATGAGATCGAGCGCCGCCTGCCCGAGCTCGAGGCCTTCGCGCAAGCCGGCGTCACGGAACTCAACTTCCGCCTGCATGATGATCCGGCCTACGCCATTCGCCTGATCGGCGAGCGGGTGGTGCCGGCACTCGGCGCCGGTGGAGGCCCAGCCGGGCACGGTTGATCAGGCAGAATCCCGTGAGCGCACTTGATCCCCTGGATCTCTTCGACGTTCGTTCGCTGCTCACGGAAGAAGAAGTCATCATTCGGGACACGGTCGCCCGCTTTGTCGGCGATGCGGTGCGGCCGGTCATCCGCCAGTGTTTCGAGCAGCAGCGGTTTCCCCGCGAACTGGTTGCCGACATGGCCCGGCTCGGCCTGCTCGGCAGCAGCATCGACGGCTATGGCTGCACGAACCTGGGTGCCGTCGCCTACGGCCTGATCTGCCAGGAACTGGAGCGCGGCGACAGCGCCCTGCGCAGTTTCGTGTCCGTGCAGAACAGCCTCGTGATGTATCCCATCCATGCCTTCGGCTCCGAAGAGCAGAAGCAGCGCTGGTTGCCGGCCATGGCCCGTGGCGAAGCCATCGGCTGCTTTGGCCTGACGGAAGCCCACGGTGGCTCCGATCCCGGCAACATGCAGACGCATGCGCGCCGCGATGGCGGCGACTGGATCCTGAATGGCTCGAAGATGTGGATCACGAGCGGCACCATCGCCGACGTGGCCGTGGTCTGGGCCAACACGCCGGACGGCATCCGCGGTTTTCTGGTCGAGAAGGGCATGCGGGGCTTCGACGCGCCGGAGATTCACGACAAGATGTCCCTGCGCGCATCGGTGACTTCGGCGTTGTATTTCGATGATGTGCGCATACCCGACGCCCACGTCCTGCCCGGTGTGGACTCCTTGCGGGGACCGTTGAGCTGTTTGAGTCAGGCGCGCTACGGCATCTGCTGGGGACCGATCGGCGCGGCGCAGGATTGCCTCGCCACCCTGCTTGATTACACGCAAACCCGAACCCTGTTCAACCGTCCTCTGGCGGCGACCCAGCTCATACAGGTGCGTCTCGCCGACATGGCGCGGCGCATCAGCACGGCGCAAATGCTCGCGCTGCAGCTCGGTCGATTGAAGGCAGCAGGCAAGGTTCAACCTGTGCAGATATCACTGGCGAAGTGGAACAATGTCCGCATGGCGCTGGACATCGCCCGCGACTGCCGTGACATGCTCGGTGGCAGCGGCATCAGCGTGGAGTATTCGCCGATCCGGCACATGCTCAATCTCGAGAGCGTGATTACCTACGAAGGTACCGAGTCCGTGCATCAACTCGTCGTGGGCAAGGAACTGACCGGCCTGTCGGCCTTCTGATGAGGTCAACCGGCGTCGACCACGGGCATTCTGGAACATTCCCTCATTGCAGGCCATTATGGTGGCCAGTCGTGCAGCAACCGGAGCCTGTTTGTCGTGAACCAGCCGGATACCAATCAAGCGGATGCGCCGCCGCCTGTTCCCGTTGAGCTCAAGCTGGATCGCACCCACCGGCAGCTCACCGTGATTTACGGCGACGGGCAGGAGTTCCGGATGAGCAGCGAATTCCTGCGCGTGCACTCGCCATCGGCTGAGGTGCGGGGGCATGGAGGTTCGGGCACGCTGCAGCTCGACAAGCAGGAGGTGAGCATCGCGAAAATCCTGCCCGTGGGCAGCTATGCCGTGCGGCTGGTTTTCAGCGATGGCCACAACACGGGGCTGTACACCTGGAAAGTCCTGCACGAACTGGGCAGTCAGCAGGCCACCCTGTGGCAGACCTACCTGGAGCGGGTCGCCGCGCTCAGGCAGGGGCGCTGATCAGTCGCCCTCGATCGTGATCTTCGGAAACTGCGGCGTGAGAGTGCGCGCCGTCGTCGACAGCCGGGCGGCCATGCGCCGGGCAATCTCGCGGTAGCTCTGCGCGATCGCACTGTCCGGCTCGGCTGCGACGGTCGGGCAGCCGCCATCGGTCTCGACACGGATGCGGAGATCGAGCGGCAGGGAACCCAGCAGCGGCACGTGGTATTGGGCGGCAATGTCGCTGCCGCCGCCCGCGCCGAAAATATGTTCCTCATGACCGCAGTTCGAGCAGATGTGCGTGCTCATGTTCTCGACGATGCCGAGAATGGCGACGCCGACCTTCTCGAACATCTTCAGCCCCTTGCGCGCATCCAGCAGGGCGATGTCCTGCGGTGTCGTGACGATCACGGCGCCGCTCACCGGCACCCGTTGCGACAACGTGAGCTGGATGTCGCCGGTGCCGGGCGGCATGTCGATGATCAGATAATCCAGATCCTTCCACAGCGTGGAACCCATCAGCTGGTCGAGTGCCTGGGTGGCCATGGGCCCGCGCCAGACCATAGGGTCTTCCTCGTTGATCATGAAGCCGATCGACATGCACTGCAGGCCATGCGCCACCAGTGGTGCGAAGGTCTTGCGGTCCGTGGAGGTCGGCCGCTGACCGCTCAAACCCAGCATCCGTGGCTGGCTCGGTCCGTAGATGTCCGCGTCGAGGATGCCGACGGCGGCACCCTCGGTCCTGAGGGCCAGCGCCAGATTGACTGCCGTGGTGGATTTGCCCACGCCGCCCTTGCCGGAGGCCACCGCAATGATGTTTTTCACCGAGCCGGTGGGCTTCAGGTTTTTCTGCACGGCATGTGAGGCGATCTGCGTGCTGATGTGGATTTTTGCCCCGGCAATGCCCGGGACTGCCAGCAGGCATTTCTCCAGTGCGGCCCGCAGCTGGTCGTGGTAACCGAGTGCGGGAAAGCCCAGTTCCACGTGCACCCCGGCTCGTGAGCCCTCGACCTTCAGATCCCGGATCGCCTTCGCACTCACGAGATCCGTGAGGAGGTAGGGGTCCTGGTAAGTGGCCAGCGCTGCCTCAAGCTGCCGGGTGGTGACTTCTGACATGAGAGACTCCGCGTCGACCTAGATTCCATACCAGTGTGGCAGCAGCCACGAATAAATCACAATCATCATCAGCGTCAGTGGCAGGCCAACGCGCAGGAAGTCGGCAAAAGTGTAGCCGGCTGCGCTCATGATGATCAGGTTGGTCTGGTAGCCGATGGGTGTGGCAAAGCTCAGGTTCGCGCCGAACAGCACCGCCAGCGCGAAGGGCTCCGGTGGCACGCCGAGCTGGTGGGCCAGCGCCACGGCAATCGGTGTGCCGATGACGGCTGCAGCATTGTTGGAAATGAAGTTGGTCAACACGGCCATCAAGGCGAGGATGCCGGCCAGCACGAAGCTGAGCGGCAGGTTGTCGGCAACGCGCAGCAGCAGTTCGGCAATCCACGTGGCGCCGCCGGTGACAGTGAGCGCCTTGCCGAGGGCCAGGCTGGCGGGAATCAGCAGGATGACTTCGATGCTCACGGACTTGCCGAGTTGGCGCGGCAATATGCATTTGGTGAGGAGCATCAGTACCGCGCCCAGGACGGCGGCGATGGCAATCGGCAGCAGGCCGCTGGCCGCCGCCGCGACGACTCCGGCCATGATGGCGAGGGCCACCGGCGCCTTGCTCGTCTGCGGCAAACTGACCTTGCCGTCGAGGGCCAGCAGATCGCGTTCCTGCTTGACGCCTTCCACCTGTCCAGCCCGCCCCTGCACCAGCAGGACATCGCCGGCCCGCAGCGTCCAGTTCCTGATGTTGGGATCACGCGGGATGTCCTGCTCGCGATGCACGCCCAGCAACTGCAGGCCGAAGCGCAGGCTGAAACGCAGGTCGCCGAGGCGTCGCCCGATGAATTCCGACTCGGAGGCCACGATCATCTCGACCAGTTCCAGGCCTTCATCGGGTCGTGGCGCTTCGGGCGCACGCCCCGGCAGTTCCGTATCCGCCTGCAGTTTGCCGCCCAGCAGGCTTTCGGCCTCCTTGAGCTCGGCCGCAGTGCCGCTCAGATGCAGGCGGAAATCGGCGGCGATCATGACGGTCGGTAGTTTGGCGACGAAGCGGCCCTGCGGATTCTGCAGCGCCCGCACATGAATCTGTGCGCCGCGCTTCAGCACTTCGGCCAGGGTCCGGCCCTCGGCAAAGGTGCCCGGGAACACCCGCATCACGGCCTGGAATTCACGGGGATCCGTGGTGTCCGGCGCATGGCCCGAGTGCTTCAACAGGCGCGGCGCCACGATCAGCAGGTAGAGCAGGGCAGGCGCGGCGGCGATCAGCACGATGGGCGTGAATTCGAAGATGCCGAAACGCTTCACGCCGAGTTCCGCGGCCAGCGACACCACGAGCAGATTGGTCGACGTGCCGATGACGGTGGCGGTGCCGCCGATCAACACGGCAAAGTTCATCGGCATGAGCCATGGCCCGGGTCCGGTATTGGTGCGGGCGGCCAGGCTCATCAGGACCGGCGTCATGAGCACGACGATCGGTGTGTCGTTGACCACGCCGCTGATGGCGAAGCAGCCGAGGATCACCGCCAGCAGGGCCAGTGTCTGGCTGCGTTTCCAGATTGCCGCCAGACCACGGACCAGCGGCTCCAGGGCGCCGGTCATCAGCAGGCCGCGACCGAGCACCATCAGGGCGCCGATCGCGATCAGTGCCTCATGGCCGAAGCCGGCAAAAAAGTCGCTGGCGTTCAGCGTTCCCGTCGGGGTCTGGTATGGAAACAGCTGAAAGCCCAGCGCCAGCACGCCGATGATGCCAAGGCTGGTGACGGTAATGGGCACGCGGTCGCTGGCCATGATGTAAAAGGCAAACACCATGCCGATGAGCACCGCGATCGCGTGCAGATCGAGTCCGGGGATGGTGGTCATCGGTCAGTCATCCGGCCAATGGCGCCAGATTACCGGGGGGCGTGCGGTGTCGTGTCGTTGCGCGGATCACGCCAGTCCCGGATGTGCAGGTCCCGCTGCGGAAACGGAATCTGGATGCCTTCGCGCTCGAAGACCCGATAGATTTCGCAATTGAGTTCGTGCAGCGCCAGGCCCCGCAGCGCCGGCTGCGCAATCCACACCAGCAGTTCGAACTCCAGGCAGGACTCGGCAAAGGTCCGGAAGCGGACGCGGGGTTCCGGGGCTTCGCAGATGCTGGGGTGTTCCGTGGCCACCGCCATCAGGAATCCCATCACCTTGTCGATGTCCGCACCGTAGGCCACGCGGATCGGCACGCGCAGGCGGTATTTGACATAGGGCCCACCGGACTCGTTGATGATCTTGGCCTTGCCGATGATGCCGTTGGGAATGCTGACCTCTTCGTCATCGCGGGTGAGAAGCCGGGTGCTGCGCAGCCCCACATGCGTCACCTGGCCCCGTTCGCCGGAGTCCAGCACGATGTAGTCGCCGATGCGATACGGCTGATCGGCGAGGATCGCGACGCCGGAAAACAGGTTGCCGAGGGTGTCCTGCGCCGCGAATGACAAAGCGAGGCCGAGGATACCGGCCGAAGCAACCAGGCCGGTGACGTTGACATTCCAGGCCAGCAGGATGGCATAGGCGGCCGCCAGCGCCAGCACGACGCGCAACATGTTGTTGAGCAGCGGCGCGGTGGTTGGCCGGGCCCAGGCGGGTGGGGAAGGACGCTGGCTCAATGCATCCAGAACCAGGGCGCTGCCCCGGATGCCGGCCACGATCCACAAAAGGATCAGGATCGTGCTGATGATGGACTCGATGATCGATTCGACGCGCGGCGCGAAGCCCGCCAGGTTGGTCGCGATCATGAGGCCGATCAGCACCACGGTACGAAATACCGTGCGGTGCCCCAGGGTCACCGCTTCTTCCCGCCGGGAGCCTCCCCAGCGCCGCAGCAGCCGGCCCATGGCCACGGTGACCAGGATGTCAACCAGCTTCGCCAGGAGCAGGAACAGGATAACGGCGGTTGCGGCCCGCAGGTACGGACTCGGGCTCAAATGCCCGACCCAGTTGAAGACCGGGTCAAGCCAGTCGGTCATCGCATGTTCTCCAGATCGGCCGGGTCGAGGTATACGCCCGGCTTATTTGAACAGAACAGGTATCGTCACGCCATGAAGATTTTCCGGGCAGCAGCCCTGCGGACAGTTGTGCTCTAATTGAAAGCAGACCCGATCATTGCAGCGGAGCAGTCAGAAATGCGCCTTTATACATTCACGGTAACGCCCAACAACCGCAAGGTTGAGGCTTTCGTCCGGCACTTTGATCTGCCGGTGGACATTCACCATGTCAGTTTCAAGGACCAGGAAACGAAGAGCAGCGAGTATCTCGCCATCAACCCGATGGGCAAGGTGCCGGCCCTGACGGATGGCGACTTCAAGCTGTGGGAGTCGAATGCCATCCTCACCTACCTGGCCACGAAGTTCCCGGAAACCCATGCCCTGCCAACGGATGCGCAGGGCCGTGCCGATGTCGATCGCTGGCTGTACTGGCAGAGCTGCCATCTGATGCCGGCCATGGGCGCCTTGAAGGTGGCTGAAGAAAAGGACATGGCCACGGTGACCCCGCTGTTGCAGATCCTCGATAACCAGCTCAAGGGCAAAAAGTACCTGACCGGTGAACTGACGGTGGCGGACTTCTCCGTGGCGGCATATCTGATGACCAAGCTCGGCCACAAGCTCGATTATTCAAGCACCCCGACACTGGCCGCCTGGCTGGAGCACATGAGCAAATTGAAGGGCTTCGTCGCAACGCAGATGAAGGGACCTCCGCCCGGAGCCAACTGACGGTGAGCAGTCCTTCCATCTTTCTCAGTTACGCCTTCCGGCCGTTCTTCCTGCTCGGCGCGGCTTTTTCCATGCTGGCAGTCCTCATCTGGGTGGCCATCCTGCACGGCGGCGGCTGGGCCAGCGCTCCGCTGGACCCGATGGCGTGGCACGCCCACGAAATGCTCTTTGGCTTCGGTGGCGCCGCCGTGGCCGGCTTTCTGCTGACGGCCGTGGCAACGTGGACCAAGCGGCCACCGATTGCCGGCGCCTTGCTGGGACTGCTCGTGGCGGCCTGGCTGATCGGTCGTGTGGTGATGCTGCTCGATGCGGATCTGCCGGGTCTGGTCGTGATGGTCGGGGATCTGCTGTTTCCCGTCCTGCTGGTGGCGCTGGCTGCGCGGGAGATCATCGGCGGTGGCAACCGGCGCAATCTGGGCATCGTTGGCGTACTGCTGGCATTTGCCGTGCTTGACCTGGTGTTCCACCTGGGCCGGCTCGGCATCTGGCCGAATGCGGCCATGCCGGCCATGCACCTGACGACGCACATGTTCCTGGTGCTGATCACCGTGATTGGTGGCCGCATCATTCCGAACTTCACGGCCGGCTGGTTGCGTGGCCGGGGTGTGCAAGAGCTGCCGCGATCCCTGCCCTGGGTGGAAGGCTTGATCATTCCAGCCGTCATTCTGACGGCCATCGCCGACATCTTTCAGGCGACCACAGGCCTGTTGGGCGGAGCCGCCTCGATGGTGGTTGCCCTGGTGGCGCTGGCCACCGGGATCCTGCACCTGATCCGGCTGTCAGGCTGGCGGGGCTTGTCCACCAGCGCTGAACCCATCGTGATCGTGCTCCATGTGGCTTATCTCTGGTTGCCGATCGGCTATCTGTTGTTGAGCCTGGTGGATCTTGGCCTGGTGCCGCTGTCCCGCTCGGCCGCCTTTCACGCGCTGACCATGGGTGGTGTCGGTGGCATGATTCTCGCGGTGACGACGCGCGTGGCGCTGGGGCATACGGGCCGCCCGCTGAAGGCGAGCGGGCTGACCGTCGTCGCGTACATCATTTTCAATATCGGCGTGCTGATCCGGATACTCAGCCCGCTGGCGCCCACCTACACCATGTTCATCGACATCGCGGCCACCGCCTGGATCATCGCCTTCGGCTTGTTTCTCGCCGGTTACTGGCGGACCCTGCTGGAACCCCGGGCCGACCGTCGAACGTAGACATCTGCCGGGAAGATCCCCGGCATGTCCGTTCGGCCCTGTCGGCTGCCGGGGTACGCAGTGGATTACTTGCCCAGATTGCGGCTGGCAAATTCCCAGTTGAGCAATTTGCCGAGCACGGCCTTCAGGTAGTCCGGCCGCTTGTTGCGGTAATCCACGTAGTAGGCGTGTTCCCACACATCGATGGTCAGCAGGGGCGTCTTGCCGGCTTCCGTCAGTGGAGTGACCGCGTTGCTGGTGGTTTCAATGTGCAGTTTGCCGTTGGCCAGCACGCCCCACGCCCAGCCGCTGCCGAACTGGCCGGCGGCTGCGCTGGCGAGTTTGTCGCTGAAAGTGGCGACATCGCCAAAATCGGTTTTGATGCGGTCGAGCAGGGCGCCCGTGGGTTCGCCACCGCCCTTGGGCGACAGGCTTTGCCAGTAGAAACTGTGGTTCCAGACCTGTGCGGCGTTGTTGAACAGGCCCTGCTTGTCGGGCTTGCCGGCCGCGGCCTTGATGATTTCCTCGAGCGAGGCATCCGCCAGCGGCGTGCCCTTGATCAGCTCATTGGTCTTGTCCACATAGGCCTTGTGATGTTTGCCGTAGTGGAATGAAATGGTCTCCGCCGAGATGTGTGGGGCAAGGGCGTTTTCGGCCCAGGGCAGTGCAGGTAAAGTGATCATTCGGAAGTCTCCATACGTACATGTACATACATCCTACAATTTTTGTGCAGGGACAGACATCCCGACGCCCTTGATGGACAAGAGCGACAGCCGATGAGCAGACCACCGGCCAACCTGTTCGAGAGCTTTGCGGCAAATTGCCGACCGCAGCCGGCAATTCCTGCACTGCTCGTGCTGCTGCTCTGCGGTCTCTACTTTTTCATGGCAACCGCGCCCACGGTGGCTCCCGGAGTGGGCGCGGTGACACCGGCACTGTCCCTGACCGCTGCATGGGGCATCACCCTCGGGGTTCTGGTGTCCTGTGCGCTTGCCGTTGCTGCAGGCTTTTGTTCCCTGTTTCCGATGCTGGCGTGGATCGGCTTGAGCTTGTTGCTGTTTGGCAGCCGCATGGCGCTGTTGCCCTGGCACACCCGGGCGGCGCTCCTTGCAGGTATTGCGGCGGCGGCCCTGATGGTCGCGGTGCAGATCTGGCGCGTCAGAACCGGACGCTTTGTGCCGACGATTGATGATCCGGCTGAGTAGACGCCTGGTCGGGCAAGCACCCTGCCGACCAAGTGACGTGAATGTGACACTCCGTCTATGGCCGCCGTCGCCATGAGCCGGGAAATCAAGGAAACGCACGCGCGGCTGACATGGTGCATCAACCGACCGGAAGGCGTGCCGTATCCCCGTGGCGAGCGGTTCGTTACGCCCGCGCGCTTTGAGCGCCAAGGCGACGACTGGACTGCGAATGCCTGGAGCTTGGTCGTACAGGCCGCAGGGCCAGTGTTGCCTGATGCAACTCAGCCGGTCCGTGTTCGGTTCCTAATGGATGAGGCGCCGCAAGAATGGCTGAGCAGCGGTAGCAAGTTCGAGCTTTACGAGGGGGAGGCTCTTGCTTGCCGAAGGCGTGGTTGAGTAAGCCGTATTGAAATCGGAGCGAGGCAGGATAGCGGCAGAGCAGCTTTTGTAGCCTATTGT
>CAYLKO010000007.1:0-65136 GCA_964384525.1 uncultured Chromatiaceae bacterium | reverse complement strand
GGGCCAGAAGGTCGATGTGCGCGGTACGACCATCGGCAAGGGCTACGCGGGAACCATCAAGCGGCACAACTTCCAAAGCCAGGACGCGACGCACGGTAATTCGGTGTCCCATCGGGCGCCGGGCTCGATAGGGCAGCGGCAGACTCCGGGTCGCGTGTTCAAGGGCAAGCGGATGTCCGGTCATATGGGTAATGTGGCAAGAACCACGCTGAATCTGGCCGTCATCCGGGTGGATAAAGAGCGCAATCTGCTGCTGGTCAAGGGCGCGGTGCCGGGGCATGCCGGATCTCACGTGACGGTCAAGCCCGCGGCCAAAGTACGCAGAAAGAGAAAGGGCTGAGGCTGTCAATGAAGCTTTCAATCCAGGGCGGCGGCAGCCTTGAGGTGTCCGATGGCGCCTTTGGCGCCAAGTACAACGAGGCCTTGATCCATCAGGTCGTCACCGCCTACATGGCGCGTGGCAGGGCCGGGACCAAGGCGCAGAAGACCCGGGCCGAGGTTCGTGGTGGCGGTCGCAAGCCGTTCAACCAGAAGGGCAGTGGCCGGGCGCGTGCCGGAACCATCCGTGGGCCGATCTGGGTCGGTGGCGGGCGCGCATTCGCAGCGAAGCCCCGTGACTACACGCAGAAGGTCAATCGCAAGATGTATCAGGCCGCGATGCGGTCCGTGCTTTCCGAGCTGGTTCGTCAGGATCGTCTCGTGATCGTCGATGACCTGCAGATCGATCGGCCGAAAACCAGGGATCTGGTTGCGCTGTTGGCCGGCCTCAAGCTGCGCCGCGTGCTGATTCTGATCGACGGGGGTCGGCAGGACGACTCCGGTGCGGCTTCTTCCGGCGACGCAGGGCGCAACCTGCAGCTGGCGGCCCGCAACCTGCCGTTCGTGGAAGTGCTTGAAGTGAACGAGTTGAACCCGGTATCCGTACTGCGTTTCGACCAGGTATTGGCTACTTCGGCCGCCATCAAGGCCGTTGCGGAGCGACTGTCATGAATGCCAAAGCGGCAACTGCAAAGCAGTCTGCGAACGCCGGGCTGTCACTTGCCGCCCGCCTGAACAGTGAGCGCCTGATGACCGTTCTGCTCGGTCCGCACCTGTCGGAAAAGAGCAGCCGGCTGTCCGATCGACACAAGCAATTCATCTTCAAGGTGCGGCGGGATGCCGACAAGCCCGAGATCAAGCGGGCTGTCGAGTTGATGTTCAGCGTCAACGTGCAGGCAATCCAGGTGGTGAACGTCATGGGCAAGGCCAGGCGGTTCGGCCGCACGCCCGGTCGTCGCCAGGACTGGAAAAAGGCCTACGTGACGCTGGCCGAAGGCCAGGATATCGACTTCGCCGGCACCGAATAGTCCCCGGCGCGCCACCGCAAACAACAAGTATCACCACCGAACGATCAGGCTCAATTCGATATGGCACTTCAACAGACCAGACCGACCTCTCCCGGACGGCGTTTTGTCGTCAAGGCGACGACGCCGAATCTGCACAAGGGCGAGCCGCATATGCCGCTGGTGACCCGGCTCGAACGGGCTACCGGGCGCAACAACCATGGCCGCATCACCACCCGGCACAAGGGCGGTGGCCACAAGCGGCTGTACCGGATCATTGATTTCCGTCGTGACAAGGATGGAATCCCGGCCAGGGTCGAGCGTATCGAGTATGACCCGAACCGCAGCGCGCATCTGGCCCTGTTGCTGTATGCCGATGGCGAGCGTCGTTACATCATTGCGCCGAAGGATCTCGCTGCCGGTGATGCCGTTACGTCCGGGCGTGATTCGCCCATCAAGACGGGAAACGCCCTGCCGTTGCGCAATATTCCGGTGGGAACCCTGGTTCACGCCGTTGAGCTCAAGCCCGGCAAGGGTGCGCAGCTGGCCCGGGCGGCCGGCACCAGCGTGCAGATTGTTGCTCGTGACGGCGCCTATACCACGGTGCGGTTGCGCTCCGGCGAGATGCGTCGCGTGCATGTCGAGTGCCGGGCGACGATCGGCGAAGTCGGTCGCGAAGAGCACAATCTGCGGAAGTTCGGCAAGGCCGGCGCGAAGCGCTGGAGGGGCATACGCCCCACGGTGCGCGGCGTCGTGATGAATCCGGTCGATCACCCGCATGGTGGTGGTGAAGGCAAGACTTCCGGCGGTCGTCACCCGGTGACGCCATGGGGAATCAAGACCAAGGGCTTCAAGACCCGCCGCAACAAGCGGACGGCCTCCATGATCGTGCGTCGGCGCGACAAGAAGTAACAGACTTTCAAGGAACAGCAAGCGTGGCTCGATCTATCAAGAAGGGACCGTTCGTCGATCTGCACCTGGCCAACAAGGTCCGGTCGGCAGTCGGCGCCAACAGCCGTCGGCCAATCAAGACGTGGTCGCGGAGATCCATGATCGTCCCCGAGATGGTCGGCCTGACGATTGCAGTCCATAACGGCCGGGATCATGTTCCGGTTCTGGTGACCGAGAACATGGTGGGCCACAAGCTGGGTGAATTTGCCGCGACCCGGACTTTCAAGGGGCATTCCGGCGACAAAAAGACCAAGGCCGCGGGCGCAGGCGCCCCGGCGCGCTGAGGACTGAAAAATGCAGGTATCCGCCACACTGAAGAATGCGCGCATCTCGGCCCAGAAATGCCGGCTGGTTGCTGATGCCATTCGAGGCAAGACCGTTGCCAATGCCCAGCAGATTCTCGAGCTGATGCCGAAAAAGGGTGCAGCCCTGCTGAAGAAGGTGCTCGATTCTGCGATAGCCAACGCGGAGCACAACAACGCGGCTGACATCGACGAACTCAAGGTGGCTACGGTCTTCGTGAACGAGGCGCCGCGCATGCGTCGCTTCAAGGCGTCGGCCAAGGGGCGGTCATCGCCGCGCCAGAAGCGCAGTAGCCATATCACCATCCAGGTTGCGGACGAATAAGATCATGGGTCAAAAGGTCAATCCAATTGGAATCCGCCTCGGCATCACCCGCGAATGGGCGTCAAAGTGGTATGCCGACTCCCGCACGTTCCCGAAGTATGTCATCTCGGATTTCCGGGTTCGCGAGTTTCTGGCGAAGAAGCTCAAGGATGCTTCGGTCGCCAGGATTCACATCGAGCGTCCGGCACGCAAGGCGCACATCACGATCCATACAGCCCGCCCCGGCGTGGTCATCGGCAAGAAGGGCGAGGACATCGAAAGCCTGCGGAATCAGGTGGCGAAGCTTCTCGGCATGAGCCTCGCGGATGTGCGGCTCAACATCGCCGAGATCCGCAAGCCGGAACTGGATGCCCAGCTGGTTGCCGAGGGAATTGCCCAGCAGCTCGAGCGGCGGGTGATGTTCCGGCGCGCCATGAAGCGGGCGGTCACCAACACCATGCGGCTTGGCGCCCAGGGCATCAAGGTGCAGGTGGGCGGACGTCTGAATGGCGGCGAGATCGCGCGGACCGAGTGGTACCGCGAGGGTCGTGTTCCGCTGCATACCTTTCGGGCAGACATCGATTATGCGCTTGCTGAAGCAAGGACCACCTACGGCGTTCTCGGGGTGAAGGTCTGGATCTTCCGTGGCGAAGTATTTGACCAGCAGGAAGCTCCGGCAGAGGAAGCCGCGGCGCCGGCTGCCCGCTGAGGAATCACGATCATGATGCAACCCAAGCGAACCAAGTTCCGGAAGCAGTTCAAGGGCCGCAACCGCGGGCTCGCCCAGCGGGGCAGCACGGTCGCATTCGGCGAGTATGGGCTGAAGGCCACTGATCGGTGCCGGCTGACTGCCCGGCAGATCGAGGCTGCACGGCGTGCGATGACGCGCTACGTAAAGCGTGGCGGCAAGATCTGGATACGGATTTTTCCGGACAAGCCGGTTACGACCAAACCGCTTGAAGTTCGACAAGGCAGCGGCAAGGGCAACGTGGAGTTCTATGTTGCCCAGATACAGCCAGGTCGCGTCCTTTATGAAATGGAGGGCGTAACCGAGGAAATCGCGCGGGAGGCATTTCGACTGGCCGCCTCGAAGTTGCCGGTGGGCACCACCTTCGTCAGCCGAAACGCGATCTAGATCAGGTACAGGCAAATGAAACCGAGTGAGCTGCGTAAAAAGTCCGAGGTCGAGTTGGTGGAGGAATTGCTTGCACTGCGCAAGGAGCAGTTCAACTTGCGCATGCAGCGGGCCACCGGGCAGCTCAGACGGCCGGACCAGTTTGCCAAGGATCGCAAGGGGATTGCACGGATCAAGACCCTGCAGGGCGAGAAGTCCCGGCAGTCCGGCAAATCAAGCGTTAAAGCATGAGCACGGCAGGCAATTCGGCAATGGCAAACAGCAACACAGCATCGATTGACGCGGCAACACCGGCAACGGCCACCGTCAGAACCCTGACCGGAACCGTGGTCAGCAGCAAGATGCAGAAAACGATTGCGGGCGTGGTCGAGCGGCTGGTGAAGCACCCGCAGTACGGGAAGTACATCCGGCGCACCACGAAGTTGCTGGCCCACGACGAAGACAACACGTGCCGGATCGGCGATCTCGTGACGATCACCGAATGCCGGCCGTATTCCAGGCACAAGGCCTGGAAGCTGGTCGGGATCCTGCGGCGTGCGGAAGTGACGACGGAAACCTCTGCGGAATCGATGACGGAAGCCACCGGGGCGGCGGGCTAGCGGGCCGGTTGGTTCGTACGCAAATAGATCAGGCAGCGCTGGCAATTTTCGGGAAAAAATCATGATTCAGATGCAGACATACCTTGCGGCCGCCGACAACAGCGGTGCGCGGCAGCTGATGTGCATCAAGGTGCTCGGCGGTACCCGTCGACGCTATGCCTATGTTGGTGATGTCATCAAGGTGAGCATCAGGGATGCGATACCAAGAGGTCGCGTCAAGAAGGGCGAGGTTTACAACGCGGTCGTGGTCCGTACCCGCAAGGGCGTACGCCGGCCCGACGGTTCCGTGATCCGTTTTGATGGCAATGCGGCGGTGCTCCTGAACAACAAGCTGGAGCCGATCGGAACCCGCATTTTCGGGCCGGTAACGCGTGAACTGCGCAATGAGAACTTCATGAAGATCATCTCATTGGCTCCAGAAGTGCTTTGAGAACAGGGCTCTGATATGAAGCGCATTAGGAAGAATGACCAGGTCATCGTGACCACCGGCCGGGACAAGGGCCGCAAAGGCACCGTGACCCGCGTGGATGGTGATCGTCTGTGGGTCGAGAACGTGAATGTCGTGAAGCGCCATCAGCGGCCCAATCCGGCCAAGGGGCAGCAGGGCGGCATCGTGGAGCAGGAAATGTCGCTGCACATTTCCAATGTGGCGCTCCTGAATACGTCCACGGACAAGGCTGATCGCGTCGGTTTCCGGACCCTGGACGATGGTCGCAAGGTCCGCTATTTCAAATCCAACAACGAGGTTGTGGATACCTGAGTCAGGCCGGAGCCCGAGCTCCGGACAACCAAGGGAAAGCCACGGGACAACGAGTACAAGCTATGGCACGGTTGCAAAAATATTACGCGGATACGGTCGTTCCGAAGCTCAAGGAACAACTTGGGCTCGACAATGTCATGCAGGTGCCGCGCATCAGCAAGATCACGCTGAACATGGGTGTTGGTGAAACGATCACCGACAAGAAGGTGATCGAGAAGGCGGTTCAGGACATGACCCGCATCGCCGGCCAGAAGCCGCAGATCACGCTTGCCCGAAAATCCGTGGCGACCTTCAAGGTTCGTGAAGGCTATCCGGTTGGCTGCAAGGTCACGCTGCGCCGGCACCGCATGTGGGAATTTCTCGACCGGCTGATCAGTGTCGCCGTGCCGCGCATCCGTGATTTCCGGGGGCTCAACAGCCGTTCCTTCGATGGTCGTGGCAACTACAGCATGGGCGTGCAGGAGCAGATCATTTTTCCGGAAATCGACTACGACCAGATCGATGCAATCCGGGGCATGGACATCACCATCACCACGACAGCCGGCAACGACGCCCATGGTCGCGCCCTGCTGGATGCCTTCAACTTCCCGTTCCGCAAGTAGTCGCGCAGAGAGAAATTTTATGGCGAAGAAATCTATGGTCCTCCGCGATGTCAAACGGGCAAAGCTGGTGCAGAAGTACGCAAAGAAGCGCCAGACGCTGAAGACTGCCATTGCGAACCCGAAAACGGGCCCGGAGGAAAAGCAGGCGGCTCTGGACAAACTCCAGTCGCTGCCCAGGGATTCCAGTCCGAGCCGCATGCGGAGCCGCTGTGCAATCACCGGCCGATCGCGCGGGTACTACCAGAAGGTTGGTCTGTCGCGCACGAAATTCAGGGAATTGATGCTGGCTGGCAATATTCCGGGCATCACCAAGGCCAGCTGGTAAGTCACCGCAGCAACCGCAACCCAAACAAACGCAATCGAGTAACCGAATCATGAGTCTCTCTGATCCAATCGCCGACATGCTGACCCGGATACGGAACGGCCAGAAGGTGGCGCTGCCAAGTGTCACCATGCCGTCATCCAGCCAGAAGGTTGCCATAGCCAGGGTCCTGAAGGACGAGGGCTACATTGGCGGGTTCACGGTGGCGGACATTGGTGAAAACAAGACTGAACTGACCATCGAGCTCAAGTACTTCGATGGGCGTCCCGTCATCGACGAAATTCGGCGCGTCAGCCGGTCCGGCCTGCGGATTTACCGGGGCAAGGACGCATTGCCGAAGATCCAGGGCGGCCTTGGCATTGCCATCGTTTCAACATCGGCCGGGGTCATGACCGATCGCAGTGCCCGCGCCGCTGGCCACGGCGGTGAAGTGCTCTGCGTGGTTTCGTAAGTCAGGGTTTCGTAGGTAAAAGTTCATGTCCAGAGTTGCGAAAATGCCGATTCCACTGCCCAAGGGCGTTGAATTGAGCCAGGCGGGCGGCATGGTGCGAGTGAAGGGGCCGAAAGGCGAACTCAGTCTCGCGCTGAACCAGGCTGTCGAAGTCAAGGTTGCGGATGGTGAAGCGCGGGTTTCGGGGCGCGAAGCGTCTGCCGGCGCCTGGGCTCTCGCCGGTACCACGCGCGCCCTGCTCGGCAACATGGTGACCGGCGTGTCCAAGGGTTTCGAGCGCAAGCTGGAGCTGGTTGGCGTTGGCTATCGGGCTCAGGCGCAGGGCAAGAAACTGAATCTGACCCTGGGTTTTTCGCATCCGGTGGCCTACGAGGCGCCGGGCGGCATCACCATCGAGACGCCAAGCCAGACCGAAATCCTCATCAAGGGTGCGGACAAGCACCGGGTTGGACAGGTGGCGGCGGAGATTCGTCGCTACCGCCCGCCCGAGCCCTACAAGGGCAAGGGTGTCCGGTATGCAGGCGAAAAAGTTGAACTCAAGGAGGCGAAGAAGAAGTAGGCGAGTGTGCGGGTTCAGGCCAGCGGGCCGCAGTCACGCACGACATTCGTTATTTCATATCGCTGAGAGCAAGGGACCATGAACAAGAAAGGCAGCAGACTGCGGCGTGCGCGGCGAACCCGGGCGAAGATCCAGGAGCTGGGCGTGCCCCGGCTCAGCATTCACCGGACGCCACGCCATATTTATGCCCAGGTGATCGGGCCTGATGGCGGGACCGTGCTGGCGTCCGTCTCCACCTTGCAAAAGGAGGTGCGGGAGACGCTCGATGGCACCGGCAACATTGCCGCCGCGGCGGTGGTTGGTCGGGCGATCGCGGACAAGGCGAGGGCGGCCGGTATAACGCGCGTGGCGTTTGACCGGTCCGGATTTCAGTATCACGGACGGGTCAAGGCATTGGCTGAAGCCGCCCGCGAAAATGGCTTGGAGTTCTGACAGTGGCGCGTAGACAAGACGGCATGACTTCCGATCGCGCTGGCGACGGTGATGACTACATCGAGAAGCTCGTTACGGTCAATCGCGTCGCCAAGGTGGTCAAGGGTGGTCGTCAGTTCGGCTTTACCGCCCTGACGGTGGTTGGTGACGGCAAGGGCAAGGTGGGCTTCGGCTACGGCAAGGCGCGCGAGGTTCCGGCGGCCATCCAGAAAGCCATGCAGGCAGCCCGGAAGAACCTGCGGTCAGTGCCGTTGCACAAGGACACCCTGCATTACCCCCAGGCTGCGAGTCACGGCGCAACGCGTGTGTACATGCAGCCCGCCTTTGATGGCACCGGCATCATCGCCGGTGGAGCCATGCGTGCGGTGTTCGAGTGCGCCGGCATCCGCAACGTGCTGGCGAAGAGCTACGGATCCCGCAATCCGATCAACGTGGTCCGGGCCACGATGAAGGCGCTGAGCGACATCCGCTCGCCGGAAATGATTGCTGCCAAGCGCGGCAAGTCACTTGCTGAACTGGTGGATCAGTGATGACAAACACAAAGGAAAAGGCAGTCGGGAAGGCCGGCCAGGGCCGCCTGCGGCTGACGCTGATCAAGAGCCGGTTTGGCCGGCTGGCGAACCACAAGGCTTGCGTTGCCGGCCTCGGCCTGCGACGGATTCACCAGACGGTGGAAGTCACGGACACCCCTGAAAACCGGGGGATGATCAATCGGATCGCCTACATGCTGCGAGTTGAGCAGGCCTAGGCCGAAGCCAGGAATCACCGAAGATGAATCACGAAGACGGCATCATGAGACTGAACACGCTCAAGCCCAAGTCACGCAAGACGCGCAAGCGTGTCGGTCGTGGCAGCTCGGCTGGCCAGGGCAAGACCTGCGGGCGTGGCCACAAAGGCCAGTCGGCCCGCGCTGGCGGTTACCACAAGGTTGGTTTCGAAGGTGGCCAGATGCCGATTCAACGGCGTCTGCCCAAGATCGGTTTTGTCTCGCAGCTCAAGGGGGCGACGGCTGAGGTTCGGCTGCATGAGTTGTTGCTGGTCAAAGGCTCCGTCATCGATCTCGACGCACTCAAGGCCGCCAAGATCGTTGGCCGGGACGTTGAGCAGGCCAAGGTGATCGCTTCAGGGCAGATCGACAAGGCCGTGAAGCTCAAGGGCATCAAGGTAACGCCAGGTGCCCGCAAGGCGATCGAGGCCGCAGGCGGCACCATTGAAGAGCAGGACGGCGCAGCAGCAGCGCCGGTGGACGCCCCGGCAGGCTGACGGCGTACGGCAGTCCCGGGATACTGGAACAGGCAGAGGCAACGTGGCAAAGAGCGGAACGGCAAAATCGGCAGCGGCCCTGGGTGAAGCGTCACGCTTCACCGAGTTGCGTCAGCGCCTGTTGTTCCTGGCCGGAGCACTGATTGTCTATCGGGTTGGCACCTTCATCCCGGTTCCCGGCATTGATCCACAGAAGCTCGCACAATTCTTCCAGGAGCAGTCCGGAACGATTCTGGCGATGTTCAACATGTTCTCCGGCGGTGCGCTGGAGCGGTTGAGCATCTTTGCGCTGGGCGTCATGCCGTACATTTCCGCATCGATCATCGTGCAAATGGCCGGCGCCGTCATTCCCCAGTTGAGCCAGCTGCGCAAGGAAGGCGAGTCCGGGCGCCGCAAGATGACTGAATACACGCGCTACGGCACCGTCGGGCTCGCCCTCGTCCAGTCGACTGGCGCCGCCGTGGCCCTGCAGAACCAGGGTCTGGTCATCATGCCGGGCTTCAGTTTTCTCTTCACGGCCATCGTCACCCTGGTCACGGGAACCATCTTCCTGATGTGGCTCGGTGAACAGATGACGGAACGCGGCATCGGCAACGGCATTTCGATGATCATCCTGGCCAGCATCATCTCGGGCCTGCCATCGGCCATCGGCGGCACGCTGGAGCTGGTCAACACCGGCGAGATGAATGCGGCGGTTGCCTTCATTCTCCTGGGGCTGATCGTCGGTGTGACCTTCTTCGTGGTTTTCATGGAGCGCGGGCAGCGGCGCATCCCGGTCAACTACGCACGCCGGCAGCAGGGGCGGCGCATGTATGCCGGCCAGTCCAGCCACCTGCCGTTCAAGATCAACATGTCGGGGGTCATCCCGCCGATCTTCGCATCCAGCATCATTTTGTTTCCGGCGACCATTGCGAGCTGGTTTGGCACCAACGAAGGATTCGGCTGGCTGCAGGATCTTTCTGCCCAGCTTTCTCCCGGGCAGCCGGTCTATATCCTGATTTACGCCAGTCTCATCATGTTTTTCTGCTTTTTCTACACCGCCCTGGTGTTCAATTCGCGCGAAACATCGGATAATCTCAAGAAGAGCAACGCCTTCATTCCGGGCATCCGCCCGGGCCAGCACACGGCGGAATACATCGACAAAGTCCTCACCCGGCTGACGTTATGGGGGGGCATCTACGTGACAGCCGTGTGCCTGCTCCCGGAATTCATGATTCTTTATTGGCGTGTGCCGTTCTATTTCGGCGGCACCTCATTGCTGATCATCGTGGTGGTGACCATGGATTTCATGGCGCAGATGCAGGCGCACATGATGTCGCATCAATATGACAGCCTCCTGAAAAAGGCGAATTTCGGGGGCTACGGACGGGCAGGTCAGCTCCGTTAGGCGCTGGCGACGGGAGTCGATTATGAAAGTCAGAGCATCAGTCAAGAAGATCTGCAGGAACTGCAAGATCGTTCGTCGCAAGCGCGTGGTTCGGGTGATTTGTACTGATCCCCGGCACAAGCAGAGGCAGGGTTAAGCATGGCACGTATCGCGGGCATCAATATTCCGACGAACAAGCACGTCGGTATTGCATTGACTCATATCTTTGGCATCGGTCGCAGTCGGGCCCTGTCCGTGTGCAACGCTGCGGGGATCGAACCCAACATCAAGGTCAAGGACCTGAGCGAGGCGGAGATCGAGCAGATCCGCACCGTGATCGGCCACTTCCACGTCGAGGGCGATTTGCGCCGCGAGGTGACCATGAGCATCAAGCGCCTGATGGACCTCGGCTGCTACCGCGGCATCCGGCACCGCAAGGGGCTGCCAATGCGCGGTCAGCGCACGCGTACCAACGCGCGCACCCGAAAGGGCCCGCGCCGGGCCATTCGCAAGTAACAGCGGCCGTACCCGACCAACGCTGACAACAGAAGGCACCTAGAGAATACAGATGGCACAAGATCCAGCAGCACCTGACGCCCCCGCGTCGCCCCCGGCAACCTCTCCTGCGCCCGCTGCACCAGCGGCCGCGGCCAGTGACGCCGCGGGCAAGGCACGCAAGAAGTCCAAGCGTCTCGTGATCGACGGGATCGCGCACATCCATTCAACGTTCAACAACACGATCGTCACGATCACTGATCGCCAGGGTAATACCCTGAGCTGGGCCACGGCCGGCAGCAGCGGCTTCAAGGGCTCGCGAAAGAGCACGCCCTTTGCGGCGCAGGTTGCCGCCGAACGTGCGGGCCAGGCTGCCCTCGAGTATGGCCTGAAGTCGCTGGAAGTCTTTGTCAGCGGTCCAGGGCCGGGCCGGGAATCGGCCGGTCGGTCGCTGAACTCGGTCGGCTTCCGGATCAGCAACATCGAAGACATCACACCCATCCCCCATAACGGGTGCCGCCCGCCAAAGAAGCGGCGCGTCTGAGGACTATTCAGCATGGCCAGATATCGCGGACCAACTTGCAAGCTCGCCCGACGGGAAGGTACCGACCTCTTCCTGAAGAGCAGCGTCAAACCACTGGAGTCCAAGTGCAAACTGGACACCCCGCCGGGAACGACCCAGGGCGCCCGAAAGCCCCGCTTGTCGAACTACGGCATGCAGCTGCGCGAGAAGCAGAAGCTGCGGCGCATGTACGGTGTGCTGGAGCGGCAGTTCCGCAATGCCTACCACAAGGCAACGCGCATGAAGGGCTCCACCGGCGAAAACCTGCTGAAGCTGCTGGAAGGCCGGCTGGACAACGTGGTCTACCGGATGGGCTTTGCATCGACCCGGGCCGAAGCACGCCAGCTGGTCAGCCATTGTGCAATCAAGGTCAATGGCAAGGTGCTCAACATCCCCTCGTGCCAGGTTGCAGCCGGCGACAAGATCGAAGTCAACGAGAAGGCCAAGGCACAGACCCGGATCAGGAATTCGGTGTCGATGGCGAGCCAGGTGGGCTTTCCGGAATGGGTCGAGGTCGACGAACAGGCCCTGACCGGCACGCTGAAGACCCTGCCTGCCCGCGACGACATCCTGCCCGATGTCAATGAAAACCTCGATGGCGAGCTTTATTCCAAGTAATTCCCCGACTTAAATCAGGTCCAGTCAATTTAGGAGGCCTGTCAAATGCAGCCATCCATCAGCGATTTTTTGAAGCCACGCAGCGTCCGGGTTCAGGCGGAATCAGGGAACCGGGCTCGTATCGTCATCGAACCACTTGAGCGTGGCTTCGGCCACACGCTGGGCAATGCCCTCCGGCGGGTGCTGCTGTCGAGCATGCCGGGTGCGGCGCTGGTGGAAGCGGAAATCGAGGGCGTTCTGCACGAGTACACCAGCATCGAGGGCGTGCAGGAAGACGTCGTGGAGATCCTTCTGAACTTGAAGGGTGTTGCCATCCGCATGCACTCCCGCGACCGGATCGAGTTGAGCCTGCATCGCAAGGGCCCGGGCCCGGTCACTGCGGGCGACATCACGGCGGATCACGACGTCGAGGTCGTCAATCCGAAGCACGTCATTGCCAATCTCACCAGCAATGGCGAGTTGAAGATGATGCTGACGATCGAGCGGGGGCGCGGCTATCGGGCGGCGGTTACCCAGCAGGATCCCGACGAACAATCCACCGGTATCGGCCGCTTGCGCCTGGATGCGTCATTCAGCCCGGTCCGCAAGGTCACCTACACGGTCGAGTCCGCCCGCGTCGAGCAGCGCACCGACCTGGACAAGCTGGTTCTCGATGTGGAGACCAACGGCACCATTGATCCGGAAGATGCGATCCGCCGCGCCGGCACGATCCTGAAGGATCAGCTGGATGTGTTCCTCGAGCTGCGTGGGCAGGATGAAACCACTGCCACTGCCGCGGAATCCCAGATCGAGCCCATCCTTCTGCGTCCGGTCGACGAACTTGAGCTGACGGTCCGGTCGGCCAACTGCCTGAAGGCGGAGAACATCAATTACATCGGTGACCTGGTTCAGCGCACCGAGGTTGAGCTGCTGCGCACACCGAACCTCGGCAAGAAGTCACTTACCGAGATCAAGGAAGTCCTGGAAAGCCATGGGCTGTCCCTGGGCATGCGCATCGATAACTGGCCACCGGCCGATCTGGTCAAGCACGACGACAAGGTTGCTTGACGTACCTTCGACGAGATCAGATTTAGCGAGACGAAACGGAAACAACAGCGATGCTGCACCGAAAGGCCGGCCGAGCTCTGGGCAGGAAAAGTAGCCACAGGACTGCCATGTACCGAAACATGGCGGCATCGCTGATTCGTGAGGAAACCATCCGCACGACCGTACCGAAGGCCAAGGAGCTGCGTCGTGTGCTTGAGCCACTGATCACGCTGGCCAAGGTCGATGGCCTGGCGAACCGCCGGTTGGCGTTCTCGCGGCTCCGCGATCGGCCGGCTGTCGGCAAGTTGTTCAATGATCTCGGTCCGCGTTTCAAGACGCGGCCGGGTGGCTACCTGCGAATCCTGAAGATGGGTTTTCGTGCCGGTGACGCGGCGCCGATGGCGCTGGTCATGCTGACTGACAAGGCAGTGGTGGCAGCCGAAGGCACGGCACCTGCTGACGCCAAGGCAAAGAAGGCCGGCAAGAAGGCAGCACCGGCCAAGGCCGTGGAGAAAAAGGCTGCAGCGAAGAAGGCTCCGGCCAAAAAGGCCGCCGCCGGCTGATTGCCTCCCGAAGCCGGCCGTCGATCAGGCCCGGCTTTGTATCACAGACCTACCATTGAATGACTGCGCGACCTGGTTCAGTACTGAACCAGGTCGCGCAATCCGTTCTGCCAAACCTAGCCCGGTGCCGTCGCACCCGTGCTTCCGGCACTGCAGGCCGCCGGGCGTACCCGGCGTACCGGGATCGTCAGTTCCACCGACTTCCCTTTGCGCTGCACTGTCAGCTGTATCACATCGGCCCAGCGCAGGGCGCCCTCCATGCGCTTGAAGGTTGTGCTGTCCGTGAGCGGCGTGCTGCCCATGCGCTCCAGAATGTCACCCACCTGGATGCCGGCGCGCTGGGCAACGGAGTCCTGGCTGACGTTGATGATCTGCATGGGTTGCTTGCCGAAACTGCCCATCAGCGAGATGCCAAGTACAGGATGGTTGGGCTCGCGCTGCTGTGGCAGGCCCCAGAGATAGGACGCATACGAGGCGCGTACGGTGGGCACCGATGCACCACTGTCATTGATGACGGGCACCGGAACCAGGGAGGCAATCTTGCCGTTGTACTCCGGGTCGATCTGGCGTTCGGCACCCATGCCGTAGATGACATGGCCGGAGCCGATCAGCACGACCATGATGGCCTTCTGGTCGCTCCCCTTGTGGTCATTCACATGGGTCTTGAGAGCCTGCAGCGCATTCCAGCCCATGGTGGCATCCCAGGTGATCTGGGCCCGATACAGCCCTTCAAGGGCTGCCTCGTTCATGTGCAGGGCGTCGTCTTTCGAGAAGTTCGCACGAAACATCCGCTTGTAGTCGGCACTCTCGGGCGCCAGCTGCGGCGGAAAGTGGGCGCGCTCATCGGCGGCCAGGGCCTCGAAGCCATTCGCCCGCACCTTTTTCACGACTGCCTGCGGGGTGTTTACCCCATACATGGGCAGCTTGTTGTCGCGTGCATAACGGAAGATCTCGCGGTAGTAGTTCCAGTTGTGGCCCCAGTACTTGTACCAATCGGCGGCTTCCGGGAACTCCTGCTCCGAGTAGCGCCCTGCGGTCCAGCCATCCAGGACGGCCTGCTGGGTGTAGGGAAACATCTCCAGGCCGATCAGGACCTCTCGGCCGGCGTCATGCAGCGCCCTGATGGTCTCCAGCTGCACATCATGAAAATCCTGGTTGGTGTGCGTCTCGCCGATGAACAGGATCCCGACGTCCTTGAGCCGGCTGACCATTTCAGCCGGGCCGATGACCTGCCTGTTGCTGGTGTCCGTGATCCCGTCCAGAACGAGCGGGGCCTGAAAATCCCGTCTGGCCGCATCGCCTATCGGCAGGTCTTCAAGATTGTCAGTCGCGGCAGAACTTGCGGGCGCTGCATGCACCGGCAGGAGTCCCGCGGCGAAGATCGCCAGGGACAGGCAGATGACCGTTCTGGTGGGGGCACGTGACATGGGGGGTTCCTCTATGGCCGATTGGCTCTTGAGTAGCGACTCCTATATTGTCCCGCAACAGCACTCCCCAATCCAAGGGGGCGACTGATCTCCGCAGGTCCGGCCTGCGCCGCAACAACATTCAGATGGAGAATCAGAGCATGCATGGGTGGCTTCGAGCACTGGCGCTTGCCATGGGCGCGATCGGCATCGTTCCGGCACTGGCCGCCGCGGGTCCGGCGAAAACGGAGCACTACGTGCTGGTACATGCAGGCACGCTGCTGGCCGTGCCCGGCGAGCCTGCCCGGAAGAACATGACTGTCGTGGTCCACAACGATCGCGTCGAGCGGGTGGTGCCGGGCTTTCTGTCGGTCGCGGAATTCGAGCAGAGTGCGGCCAGCAGCGTGGATATCGTCGACCTGTCGGACCGCTTCGTGCTGCCGGGCCTGATCGACGCCCACGTGCATTTGTTCGATGAGCCGGCCTTCGGTCGCCATCGGGTTGAACGGGGCGACCGCAATCCGCCCAGCGCCGCGGAACACACGGTGAATGCCGTCGTGTTTGCCCGCCGCAATCTGGCCGCCGGATTCACCACGCTGCGCGATCTGGGCTCGGACGATCAATCGGTGTTTGCGGTCCGCAATGCCATCAACCAGGGGCGGCTCCTCGGGCCACGCATCCTGGTGGCCGGATCGGCCCTTGCCGTCACTGGCGGGCACGGTGATGGCCTGTCGCTGGACCAGACCGCCGATGCCGCTGCCCGCTTGCGGGACGGAACCTGTGACGGTCCCATCGAGTGCCGCCGGGCCGTCCGCTATCAGTACAAGCTGGGTGCCGATGTCATCAAGGTCACGATCACGGGCGGGTTCGCGTCCAATACCGGGCTCGAGCCCCAGCTGTTTCCCGACGAGATCCAATCCATCATCGCCACGGCCCACCTCCTCGGGGTCAAGGTTGCCGCCCATGCCTATTCGCCGATTGCCATCAAGGAAGCGGTGCAGGCCGGGGTGGATTCCATCGAGCACGGCTTTCTGCTCGATGACGAGGGCATTGCCATGATGAAGAAGGCCGGCACCTTTCTGGTGCCGACCCTGTCGGCCAGTTACCCGCCACCCATATTCAAGATTCCGGATCCGCCGTCGGTGAAGCTGCGAAACGAATACAAGGCATTCGAGCGGGCCTACAAGGCCGGGGTGAAGATCGCGTTCGGCACCGACGCCGGCACCTTCGCCCATGGCGACAATGCCAAGGAATTCGAATACATGGTGCAGTTCGGAATGAGCCCGGCAGATGCCATCAAGGCAGCTACGGTTGCCGGGGCGGATCTTCTGGGCCTGGCTGCCGATGTCGGCTCGCTGGCGCCGGGCAAGGTTGCCGATCTGATTGCGGTCAAGGGCGATCCACTCAGCGATATTTCAACGCTGAGGCACATCGATTTCGTGATGAAGAGCGGGCGGGTCGCCAAGCGCGATGGGGCGATGACGGAGCCCTTTGTCTATCCGGAATAAGATGGGCCGGCATCCCGCCTGAGTCGCTCGATCAGCCGGCTCACATACTCGGGCGACTGGGTCTTCCGGGCGATCATCACGTACAGCGCCGGGATGAGATAGAGGGTCAGGAACACCGAAATCGTCACACCGAAGAACACGGTCGCCCCCAGTGTTTTCCGCGACTCGGCGCCGGCGCCAGTCGCCAGGATCAGTGGCACCGCGCCAAATGCGGTAACCAGACTGGTCATCAGCACCGGCCGCAGCCGAATGGCTGCCGCCGAGGTGATCGCCTCCAGGAACTCGACGCCGCGATCGCGCAGCTGGTTGGCAAATTCAACGATCAGAATGCCATTCTTGGCTGCAAGTCCGATGAGGATGATCGAGCCGATCTGGCTGTATACATTGATCGACGAGCCAAAGAGCCACAGGCCGACGAGCCCGCCCGTGATGGCCAGCGGCACCGTCAACATGATGATCAGCGGATGCCGGAAGCTTTCAAACTGGGCTGCCAGCACCAGAAAGACCACCAGCAGGGCCAGACCAAAGGTCACATACACCGCGTTGCCGGATTCCTTGAACTCCCGGGCTTCACCGTCGAAGGCGATCCTGGCGGTTGGCGGCAGCGTGGTGGCTACCAGATGCTCGATGTAGGCAACTGCCTCGCCGAGCGAATAGCCGGGAGCCAGACTGGCGGACAGCGTGACCGAGCGCAGTTGATTGAAGCGCTTCAACTCCTTTGGCCCCGCCACTTCCTGCAGCTGGACCAGGTTGGCCAGCGGAATCAACTGGCTGGTTCGGGGCGAGCGGACGTAGATGTTCTGCAGATCGGATGGCGTGGCGCGATCCTGTGCCAGACCCTGCAGCACCACGTTGTACTCCTCGCCCCGGTCGGTGAACGTCGTGACGATCCGCGAGCCCAGCATGGTTTCCAGCGTACGACCGACCGTCTCCAGGGAGATGCCAAGGTCGAAGGCACGATTCCGGTCGATGTTGACCTTGATTTTCGGTTTGGTCGGGAAGAAATCCGACCGCATGCCGAGCAGCCCGGGATTGCCGGCGGTCACCTCGGCAATGATCTGCTCCTGCCATGCCGCCAGTTCTTCGTAGCTGTTGCCGCTGAGCACCACGGCGAGCCCCGAGCCGCTGGAGCGTATCGCGAGGCTGGGGGGCGTGAAGACGGTGGCCACGGCTCCCGGGAGTTGCGACAACTTCCGGCGCAACTCGGCCGCCAGCTCCTGCGCCGAATGCTTGCGCGCGGATCGGCTCTCCAGCGGCAGATACAGGAAGGCGGTGTTCACATCGCCACCGGCCCCCCACATCCCGGATCGGGCCACGACCCGCTTGACCTCGCCGGCGTCGACCAGCGGCATGACCTCGTTCTCGATCATCTGGACCTGACGATCCATGTAGCCGGGGCTTGAGCCCTCCGGTGCCTGGACCATCATCATCATCATGTTGCGGTCTTCGGCCGGGGCATATTCGCCGGGCAGGATGGTGAACAGCACACCGCCGATGGCGGCAACGAGCAGCAGCAGGACGCCGGCAATCCATGGTCGTTGCACGAAGCGGACCAGCGAGGCCTGATAGCGGGCCGTCAGCCGCTTGAAAAACGCATCCAGCTTCCGGGCAAAGCTGCCGCGATGGATGCCGCCGGCAAAAAACTTCGAGCACAGCATCGGCACGAGGGTCAGGGCCACGAGGCCGGAAAAGGCAATGGCCGCAGCCAGGGAGATGCCGAACTCGCCAAACAGCCGGCCCAGGTTGCCGGGCATAAACGAAATCGGGACAAATACCGCAACCAGCACCACCGTGGTGGCAACCACGGCAAAGCCGATCTCGCGGCTGCCATCCACGGCCGCCAGCAGCGGTGGTTTGCCGAGCTCGATCTGGCGCACGATGTTTTCTAGAACCACGATCGCGTCATCGACAACCAGCCCGATGGCGAGCACGAGTCCCAGCAGTGTCAGTGTGTTGATCGTGTAACCCAGGGCCGCCATGACGATGAATGCGGAGATCACGGCAACCGGAATGGTGAGTGCGGGAATCAGTGTGGCGCGTACCGAACCGACGAACGCAAAGATGATGATCAGCACCATCAACAGGGCTTCGCCCAGCACCTTGACGACCTCGATCATCGACTCCTCGACGAAGGTCGAGAAGTCGATGTTCACGCCGACGCTGATGTCGTCGGGCAGGGAGCCCTGCAGTGCCTGCACTTCGGCGGAAACTGCCCTGTTGACGTCGAGGATGTTGGCCTTCGACTGGGGAACGATGGCCAGGCTGACGCCGGATACCCGGTTGGACCGGGAGAAGAATCGCGAGTCCTCCGGTTCGATCCGGACATGGGCCACCTCGCCAAGGCGGATGAGATAGCCGTCCGGGCCCCGCCCCACGACCAGCGCTTCGAAGGCCTCGGGCTCGGTAAGCCCGGTTTCCGTCCGCAGCGAAAACTCCCGTTCCCGTGATTCGATGCGGCCAGCCGGCAGTTCGACGTTCTCCTGCCGCAGCGTGTTTTCAACGTCCTGGACAGTCAGCCCACGGGCGGCCAGTGCATCGCGGTCCAGCCAGATGCGCATGGCCCGCTTCTGCGCGCCGCTGAGCCGCACCTGAGCCACGCCATCGATGACCGACAGCCGGTCCACCAGGTTGCGATCGGCAAAATCGGTCAGTTCCATCAGTGAACGGGTCCGGCTTTCTGCGCTCACGTACATGGAGGCATCCATGTCCTGGTCCTGCTTGGTGATCTGCGGGGCATCCGCTTCGTCCGGCAGCTGCTGCAGAACGCGGGTCACCCGTTCGCGAACGTCATTCGCGGCCCCGTCCGGGTCGCGATCCAGCGAAAATTCCAGCGTGATGGACGAGCGTTCGTCCTGGCTCGACGAGGTGAGCTTCTGGATGCCGGCGATGCCGGAGATGGCATCCTCCAGCGGCTGGGTGATGCGGCGTTCGATGATTTCCGCCGATGCCCCCCGATACGCGGTGGAAATGGACACCACCGGCGGATTGACGTCGGGGAATTCCCGGACGGGCAGCCTGGATCCCGCCAGGATGCCGAGGATGATCAGCATGAGACTGAAAACCCCGGCGAAGACCGGCCGGCGTACGGAAATATCAGAGAGGATCACTGGCGTTCTCCCGCCGGTCAGCTGTTCGGTGCAACCAGGACAGCCGAACCGGTGCGCACGCGTTGGGTGCCTTCGGTGATCACCTGCGCGCCGGCAGCCAGGCCATCGCGGATCTCGGCCAGCCCCGGCGCCCGGCCACCCAGCGTGACCTCGCGCTCGAGCGCCTTGCCGTCTTCCACCACGAAGACATACTGGCGGCCTTCCCGCGGCACGAGCGCCTCCTCCGGAATCAGCAGGACATTGTCCCGCTGCTTTTCCAGCACGACAGTGAGGAACATGCCGGGCTTCAGCGCCTGATCGGTGTTGGGCAGGGTCGCCACCACGGTCACCGCCCGCGTGGTTGGATCGACGCGGGAATCGATCGACGTGACCATGCCATTGAAGGGGCGTCCGGGATGCACCGTGCTGCCGGCCGTGATCGCCATGCCGGTGCGCACGATGCCGATGAATGACTCCGGCACGCCAAACTCCAGCTTGATGACGCTCGTATCATCCAGCGTGGTGATGACGGTATCCGGGCCGACCAGGTCACCCATGCTGATCTTCCGCAAACCCACGGTTCCGGCGAAGGGCGCTTTCACCGCCAGCACATCGAGGCGCGCCTGGGCGCCGCGAACCTGGGCCCTGGCCACCATCAGGTTGGCCTCCAGCTGATCGAGATCTGCCGCCGACACGACCTGGCTTGCCGCCAGGGCATGACTGCGGCGGTACTGGCTCTCGGCCTGCTTCAGCTGCGCTTCCGCAAGGCTCAGGCTGGCGCTTTCCTGACGCGCATCCAGCTCGACCAGCGTGGCGCCCTGGCGCACGGTCTCGCCCTCGCGAAACCGGATGTCGGTGATGATGCTGTTCGTGCGGGCGGTGATCTCGATCGCTTCGTTGGCCCGCGCAGTGCCCAGTGCGGTGAAGCGATCACTGAACGACCGGGGCACCACCCGCTGGGTGATCACGGCGACGGCGCTGCCCGCGGCGCCGGACGACGACCAGCCGGCATCCTTGTTCTGGTTGCCGCCACCGCAGGCGGAGAGCAGGCAGCCCAGAATCAACAGGCACGCGGGCTGGCTGCCACTCCGGCGCCTGCCCGGCCGATGCTGGACAGGCAAGAGGTTGTTGTTGTTCAATTTTTCGGACTGGCTGCTGAAACCGGAACTCTAGCAGATGAGTTCCGGTCCCGTGGCCCTTCGAGCTCGCGGGTCAGGTTTCGAAAGCCTTTGGTGGTGACCAGAATGTTGTCTTCGATGCGGATGCCGCCGAAGACCCGGAGCCTGGCAAGGTCGCGCCAGCGGATGTGGCGGGTGATGCGCCGCTTCTTCAGGCCGGCGAGCAGCGAGTCGATGAAATAGATCCCCGGTTCGATGGTCAGCACCATGCCAGGCGCCAGGGGCCGGGTCAGGCGCAGGCGCGGAAAGCGCGATGGCCGCGCCAGCTCGCCGCCCTGCGGGCTGGCGAGCCCGCCGCCCACATCGTGCACCTGCAGGCCGAGGAGGTGGCCGAGCCCGTGAGGCAGAAAGGCATCGGTGATGCGTTGCGCCACCATGTCTTCGGGTGGCATGTGCACCAGATCCCAGTCTGAAAGCAGCTGGGCGATCTCGTGATGAGCCGCCAGTTGCAGGTCCGGAAAGGCAACGCCCGGCGCGACGCGCGCGCACAGCCTTTGCTGAGCCTGGTTCAGGCCACGAATCATGCTGGCGAACTCGCCCCGACGCGCGGCATGGGTGCGCGTGATGTCGGACGCATAGCCGCCATGACTGCAGCCGGCATCCAGCAGCAGGCTGTGTCGTTCCCTGGCCGGCAGTTGTCGCCTTGATCGATGCTGGTAATGCAGGGTGGCGCCATTGCGGTTCGCGGCGACGATGGCGGGGTAGGGCAGTTCGTGATCCATCTGCCCGCAGGCGGCGAGAAACACGAGGCCCATCTCGAACTCGCTGCAGCCCGCGTTGAATGCCTGGGCCACCGCCCGGTGACCGGCCAGCGCCAGGGTGGTTGCGGCCTCGATGCAGGCCACTTCCCATGGCGTCTTCCAGGCCCGCTCGTAATCCAGATGGGTCAGCAGGGGTTTCGGGTTTGCCTTGCCGGGCAGATCCAGGCCCCGCCACTGCAATGGATCGCCGAGCAGCGCCAGCCGTTGCCCGCTCCGTCCCACATGCCGGCGGATCAGTTCCCTGCGGGAGACGATGCGCACGTCGAACTGTTTGCGCCACGGGCCTGTGGGCAGCGGGGCCGCCTGATACCAGTAGTCTCCGGACTCCACCACTATCAGCACGGGCCGGCGACCCGGGCGATGTAGAACTGCGGAACCGGGATGATTGGTGAGCGGCGCCCATTGCAGAAAAAGCGGTTCGGCACGGTAGGCAAATTCCTGGTCATCGCGGAAGACGGGCAGCGGCATGCCGGCGCCGATGAGCACTCCGTCAAGCTGATTGGCAGCCAGCGCCGCGTCGTACCGGGCCGACAGTGCTGCAATATGTGATCGGTAGAGGCTGGGGGATGGATGCACGGGGAGGTTTTCCGCAGACTGGCCGGTGCTCAATATAAACTACGGCTCCTATGGAAACGCATCTCACCGGCATCACCACCACGGGTACGCCGCATCTGGGCAATTACGTGGGCGCCATCCGGCCGGCGATCGTGGCCAGCCAGCGCGCCGACGTGCAGTCGTTCTACTTTCTGGCGGACTATCCCGCGCTGGTCAAGAATCAGGACCCGGGGCGCCTGCGCCAGTCGCGCCTGGAAGTGGCTGCCACGTGGCTCGCGCTGGGGCTCGACACCACCCGATCCGTTTTCTATAGGCAGTCGGACATCCCGGAAATCCCCGAACTGGCGTGGATCCTGGCGACAGTCACCGCCAAGGGCTTGATGAACCGGTCGCATGCCTACAAGGCCGCCGTGCAGATCAATGAGGAAGCGGGCAATGCCGACCCCGACAAGGGGATCACGATGGGGCTGTTTTCCTATCCGGTCCTGATGGCGGCCGACATCCTCCTGTTCAGCGCTCATCACGTGCCGGTTGGCCGTGACCAGAAACAGCATGTGGAAATGGCCCGGGACATTGCCCAGCGCTTCAATCACATCTACGGCGAACACTTTGTGATTCCGGCGGCGGCCATTGGCACCAATACGGCCACGCTCACCGGGCTCGATGGCCGCAAGATGAGCAAGAGTTACGACAATGCCATCCCGCTTTTTGCGGCATCCGGCCAGTTGCGCAAGTTGATCATGCGCATCAAGACCAATTCACTGGAACCCGGCACGCCGAAGGATACGGCGGGCTCGACGCTGTTCGAGATTTATCAGGCCTTTGCCACGCCAGAGCAGACCGCCGCCTATGCGCAACGGCATACCGATGGTGCAGGATGGGGTGACCTGAAGCAGGAGCTGTTCGGTTATCTGGACGCGCATCTGACACCGGCGCGAAGCGAATATGAACGCCTGATCGCCGCTCCCGCCCAGGTGGAGGCCGCCCTCAAGGCCGGCGCGGAGCGTGCCCGCAACGTCGCACGACCGCTGATGGCGAGAGTCCGCAGCGCCGTCGGCATTCAGCCGATCGGCTAGAACGCCAACGCCCGAAACCTGCGTCAAACGCAAAGCCAGCGCTGCGTCGAGTGCACACAAGTCGGGCCAGTGCAATCCGACGAAACCCGATACGGCACTTCTCAGCGCCTTGAACTCGGGCAGATTGGCGGCCTCCGGGGCGCTGAAGCTCACGGCGGGAACTGTTCTGGATATGACTGGAGTCAGCGTGGTTCCGGGAGCGGGAATGGTCTTGTGGGGAAGTTGGAATATCTATGCTGCGGGTGTTGCACTCGACAAGGCGCCCCTGCTTGCCGGTGAGTCCGTCAACGAGAACTTCGCTGATGCGTCGGCGAGAAACTTTCAGGCTCTGCTTCCGATGGGGCAGCACTTCGATGACGCGGGCGAGCCGGGCGCGTTGGAGTTCTATTCGCAGAACGTATCGAGCCTTGGGTGCCTATGGCGCTGCCCGCGGAGTGATGGCTGCAGGGAATGCGATCCTTGGTATTGAACGGGGAAATGCCGAAGCACAGCTTGCGGAGGAGCAGTATCAGCATGAACTCGCATGGGCGGAGATTAAAGCGCGGCAACAGGGTCGCAGTGACCAGCAGCAGTTGGCCCTCCTGATGGGCGACTTCGATACCTTTTTCGCCATGGGAGGGTTCATGAGCAAGGGAAGTCTTGATGCCTCGTCTGTACTGGGCGCCGTCGGCAAAGTCTGGAACCTCCCAAATACAGTGATTGGCCTGATCTACGGCGGGGCGGCGCGATTATTCGGCGGTGAATTCAGTTTCGGTAATGGCCACAACGCCATGGTGTTTACAGACAGTCCGTGGATAGCTGCAGGAGCTGCGCTGACGCTGGGGAACGTGATCATTGCCGGTTCAGGTTTTAGCCGCTGGCCTCATGAGCAGGTCCATACGGTGCAGGGGCAGTATACCGGGCTGTTCTATATTCCTTTGAATCTCATTGGCATGGGCCTGTCTCTACTGAGTAGCCCAATACCTGGACTTAGGCGGGAGTTTGAGAGTCCAGTGCACGGCAGGCTAAATATCATGGAGGGCTCGCCGTTTAGCGACTACCTCTATGGCGAAGGGTCATGAGAGTGCGCCGCACGCCTTTGCCGCCTATGCTTGTTCTTGGGATGTGCATACTGGGGTGCATGTTCCTGATGATGGGCTGCTCGACCGGAGGCCGGCTCTGGCTGAAAAACGCAACTGATAGGCCAATAGAGATTCTAGGGTGGAACGTCGGAGACCCCAACCCTCATGTTCGTTTCCGGTTGACGGCTGGTGAAGTTCAACGGGTGTCGGTTGCCAATTGGCAGTTCAGGCAGGTAATGACGATTCGCAGTACCGATGGAGTCAGATGCTTTCACGCACCGGGAATTGAAGTTTCATGGGTACGGTCCACTTTTTCTGGTGGCGAGGCGATTGCCATATTGGAGAACAATGACATGCTCTACCTCTATCGCCCCGATGAAGACAAGCGCACCGTTTTCAACCACCCACCCCCGGAACAGCCGCCGGGCTTTCCGTTGGCGTCACAGGCCTGCTGATTTTTTCACACAAATTTAGTGGCACCGGAAACCATTCAGCCCGGTAATGACACCATCAATGCTTGGGGGCCAGAGTGGCGAGACAAGCCCAATTGAGTCCCGACGGGCGAATCAGAACTTTAGCAAGGACAGGTCTCGATTATTGGCAAGCGGCACGCCGAGGGGCCGTCTTGACGATCAGTGGGCGCGAGCTCAGGACTCGCTCAAGGGTGTCTGGAACCTGACTGCGGCGGGGTCGGGTGGGTAGTCAGTCTGCCGCGCGACGAGCCTTCGGCGTGGATCGTTCAAGTACCTGGGCCATCCGCGTCTGCCAACCAGGCCCGGTTGCCTTCCATTTCGCGATGACCTCCGGAGGTAGGCGCAACGACAGCAGCTTGCGTGGGTTCTCAAGCTTCGGACGTCCGCGCCGGACGAGCTTCTTCCCTTGAAACAGGTCCGCACCGGTAATCCACTCATCCGTGATCTCCGGTGCGTCCTCGCGCTCAAGAGAGGAGTGGGATGACTTTTTTCGCTTCACGCTCATGACAATGCCTCATGCTGATAATGCGCCTGGCCGCGCCACGCGGAGTCCAGGCGAACACCACAAGCCTCGAGTTCATCCAGCTGACCGAAATGTAACGCGGCTCGCCGTAATCCCGCCGGTCATCTCTTCGAGTCAAGTGTGGTCCCGCGAAGACTTCCTTCGCCCGGCGCATGTCCAAACCCCGCTCGCGCAACGTCTGCTCGCGCTTCGCAGGATTGCAGGTTATGCGCATGCATTAAGCGTAGCTACATTTAATAGGCACGTCAATCGGAATTGCCGGCAATGCGGCAGGAGAGGTGGCCCCACCATTCGAGACAGTCGGATAAGTGGACAGGCGAGCGGTGAGAACCTCGCGCTAGATCCAGCCCGCCCGCACGAGGCGCCAGTACAGGAAGCCGCAGGCCGCGAGGGTGCCACCCACGACTAGCGGATAGCTGAAGCGGTAATCAAGCTCCGGCATGTGGGCGAAGTTCATGCCGTACAGGCTGAATACCACGGTCGGTATGGCGAGGATGGCGCCCCAGCCTGCCAGCCGTTTCACGACCTCGTTCTGGCCGACCGTGACCAGGGCGAGATTGACCTGAATGGCGGTCGTCAGCATCTCGCGGGTGTTGTCCACGGCCTTGATGATGCGGGTGACGTGGTCTTCGATGTCGCGGAAATAGGGCTTGAGCTCCTTGCGGACGACATCTTCGTGAAAGCGGATCAGCTGGCTGCTGATGTCGTTGATGGGGCCGACGGCGTCCCGCAGTTTGATGAGCTCGCCTTTCAGGTGATACAGCCGGCTGATCGAATCCCGGTCGAAGGACTTGTCGAAGATTTCCTGCTCCAGCTCCTGGAACCGCTCCTGCAGGCGTTGCGCGACCGGCTGATAGTTGTCGACCACGAAATCGATCACCGAATACAGCGCATACCCCGGCCCCAGGCGGAGCCGGTGCGGCGACAGCTCGCACTTCTGCCGGACCGGCGCATAGCTCACCGAGGATCCATGGCGGATGGTGACGATGAAGCCCTGGCCGACAAACAGGTGGGTCTCGCCGAAATGCACGTCGTCGCCTATCAGCTGGGTGGTGTCGACCGCGATGAACAGCGAGTCGGCATAGGCCTCCAGTTTGGGTCGCTGATGGGCATGGAGGGCGTCCTCGATGGCCAGATCGTGCAGCGAGAACTCCTCCTGGACCTTGCGCAGGAGCTGGGTGTCCGGCTCGTGCAGGCCCAGCCACACGAAGGTGTCCTTCTCCTGCAGCAGGTCGCTGATGTCGTCCATGCGTACGTCGCCAAGACTCTTGCCATCCCGGTAGGCGACGCAGTTGACGATCATTGGTTGCAGCGGGCGTTCATCGAACGCTGATGAATGACTGCAATCGGACCAGTGGCGTGAGGTAGTCGTCCTGCGGGGGCTCGGCCTGGGGCAGGGCGGTGGTCAGGTATTTCTTGTTCGAGTCCGGCAGCACGGTGACCACCGTCGCCTCGGGGCCCAGCTCCTCGACCAGCTTCATCGCACCCACGACATTGGCGCCCGATGAGATGCCCACGGCCAGTCCCAGGCGGTGGGCCAGGGCCTGGGCCATGAGAATGGCGTCGCCATCCCACACATCGACGACGGGATCGAGCTGATCGAGCTTGACGATGGCCGGTATGAATTCGTCGCTGATCCCCTGGATGCGGTGACTGCCGTCCTTCTTGCCGGTGCGGAGCGTTGGCGAGTTTGCCGGCTCCAGCGGATGGACATGCACGGGGCGACCGGAGCTGCGGAGGGCGCGGCCCACCCCCATGACCGTGCCACCCGTGCCGACCCCGGCAACGAAGGCATCAGCCGCACGGCCGAGCTTCAGCAGTTGGGCTTCGATCTCCGGCCCGGTGGTTTGCTCGTGCGCCTCCGCGTTGTCGGCGTTCTCGAACTGGCGGGGCAGGTAGACATTCGGGTTCTCGGCGGCGAACTGCTCGGCCATTTTTATGGAGCCGACAAAGCCGCCCTGGGCCTTGGAAACCGGGATGACATCGGCGCCGAGCCCATGCATCAATTGCGTACGTTCCTGGCTCATCCAGTCCGGCATGAAGATCCGGACGCGGTGCCCCAGGGCACGGCCGATGGCCGCAAAGGAGATGCCGGTATTGCCGCTGGAAGCCTCGGCGATCACCGCCCCGGCCTTGAGTTCACCGCGCTCGGCGGCCCGTCGGAGGATATGCAGCGCCATGCGATCCTTGACGCTGCCCGTCATGTTCATGGATTCGTATTTGGCGTAGATGCGCCGTGGCTGCCCGTTGAACTGGTAGTGGATTTCGACGAGCGGCGTGCTGCCCACCAGGGCGATCAGATGCGATACAGCACGGCAGATATCCGGATCGGGAGAATTTTTCATGGTCGAAAAGTGTAGCCGAAAAAGTGTTCCGTCGCCGCGTGGCTTCCACGGGTTGTTGTCGGGATCGGCGCCTGGATCCCGGCAGGAATTTCAGGCAGCGCGGGTTTTGTCGAGCAGGGTTGCCAGGTACTGGCCCGTGTAGGAGCGCGGGTTCGCCGCGACGTCCTCCGGGGTGCCGGTGGCCACCAGTTCTCCGCCACCATTGCCGCCTTCTGGCCCCAGGTCGATGATCCAGTCGGCCGTCTTGATCACGTCCAGATTGTGCTCGATGACGACGATCGTGTTGCCCTGGTCGCGCAGTTTCTGCAGCACCAGCAGCAGTTGGGCGACATCGTGGAAATGCAGGCCCGTGGTGGGTTCATCCAGAATGTACAGGGTGTTGCCGGTGGCGCGTTTCGAGAGCTCCTTGGCGAGCTTCACGCGCTGGGCTTCGCCGCCCGACAGGGTCGTGGCGTTCTGCCCGAGGCGCACGTATGACAGGCCCACTTCCATCAGGGTTTGCAGCTTGGGTGCGATCATCGGAATCGCGGCGAAAAACGGCAGGGCATCTTCCACCGTCATCTGCAGGACATCATTGATGTTCCTGCCCTTGTAGCGGACTTCGAGCGTTTCCCGGTTGTAGCGCTGGCCCTTGCACACATCGCAGGGCACATAGACATCGGGCAGGAAATGCATCTCCACGCGCAACACGCCGTCGCCCTGGCAGGCCTCGCATCGGCCGCCTTTGACATTGAAGCTGAAGCGGCCCGGCTTGTAGCCGCGGGAACGCGCCTCCTGGGTGCCGGCAAACAGTTCGCGGATCGGCGTGAACACCCCGGTGTAGGTGGCCGGATTGGAGCGCGGCGTGCGCCCGATCGGGCTCTGGCTGATCTCGATGATGCGATCGACGGCTGCCAGTCCGGTGATGTCGTCGCAGGGGGCGTGAGCCGTTTCGCTGGCGCCATTCAGGTGCTCGGCGGTGTACAGATACAGGGTGTCATTGACCAGTGTGGATTTTCCGGAACCGGATACGCCGGTGACGCAGGTCATCACGCCCAGCGGAATGCGGACGTCAATATTTTTCAGGTTGTTGCCGCGGGCGCCGCGGATGGTGATCCAGCGGTCGTCATCCGTGGCATGCCGGCGCACCGGCACCGGCACCCGCTTGCGACCCGACAGATACTGGCCGGTGACCGAATCGGGGTTTGCACAGATCTCGGCAGGCGTGCCCTCCGCCACGATCCGGCCGCCGTGAACGCCCGCCCCCGGACCCAGGTCAACCACATGGTCGCTCGCCATGATTGCCTCCTCGTCGTGCTCGACCACGAGGACGGTATTGCCGATGTCCCGCAGGTGCAAAAGCGTATTCAGCAGGCGGCGGTTGTCGCGCTGGTGCAAGCCGATCGAGGGTTCATCGAGGATGTACATCACGCCAACCAGGCCGGAACCGATCTGGCTCGCCAGCCGGATGCGCTGTGCCTCGCCACCGGACAGCGTTTCAGCACTGCGGTCCAGGGACAGGTACTGCAGGCCGACGTCCGCAAGGAAGCGCAACCGGCTCTGGATCTCCTTGACGACCTTGGAGGCGATCTCGCCGCGCCAGCCCTCGAGATCCAGGGTGGTGAAGAATTCCAGCGCGTGGGCCACAGACATCGTCGTGATCGCCGCGATGGAGTGGTCACTGATGAAAACGTTGCGCGCCGGGGTGTTCAGGCGGGTGCCGAGGCAGTCCGGGCAGGGCTGGGTGCTCAGGAATTTGGTCAGTTCCTCCCGGACCATGCTGGAGTCCGATTCCCGGTAGCGGCGTTCCAGGTTGGGCAGGATCCCCTCGAACTTGTGCTTGCGGTTGATGCTGACGCCGTGCCCGGTGACGTAATTGAACTGGACCTTTTCCTCGCCACTGCCATGCAGGAGCATCTTCTGTGTCTTGGCGCCGAGCTTGCGCCAGGGCTGCTCGATGTCGAACTTGAAGTGCTTCGCCAGGCTCTGGATCATCGAAAAATAATAGGCATTGCGCCGGTCCCAGCCGCGGATGGCGCCGCCAGCGAGGCTCAGTTCCGGATAGCGCACCACCCGTTCCGGGTCGAAGAACTGTTTGACGCCCAGCCCGTCGCAGGTGGTGCAGGCGCCGGCCGGGTTGTTGAACGAGAACAGGCGCGGTTCGAGCTCGGTGATGCTGAAGTTGCAGATCGGGCAGGCAAAGCGATCCGAGTAGATGGCTTCGCTACCGCCCAGTTGCGCCAGCGTCTGCTTGTCTGCGGCATCCATGGGCGCCACCCGGGCCACGCCGCCGGCCAGTTTCAGCGCGGTTTCGAAGGACTCCGCCAGCCGCTGCTTGATGTCGGGGCGGACCTTGAACCGGTCGACCACGACCTCGATCGTGTGTTTGCGGCGCAGGTCGAGCCGGGGCGGGTCGTCGAGTTCATACACCTCGCCATCGATGCGGGCCCGGACATAGCCCTGGCTGCGGAGGTCGGCCAGCAACTGGGTGTGTTCGCCCTTGCGGTCCTGGACCACCGGGGCCAGCAGCACCAGTCGCGAGCCCTCCGGCAGCGACAGCGCCTGATCCACCATCTGGCTGACGGTCTGGGCGCTCAGGTCGCGGCCGTGGACCGGACAGCGCGGCGTGCCGGCCCGGGCAAACAGCAGACGCAGGTAATCGTAGATCTCGGTGACGGTGCCCACCGTCGAGCGGGGGTTGTGCGATGCGGTTTTCTGCTCGATGGAAATCGCCGGGGACAGCCCTTCTATATGGTCGACGTCGGGCTTGTCCATCATGGACAGGAACTGGCGGGCGTAGGCGGACAGGGATTCCACGTAGCGCCGCTGACCCTCGGCATAGATGGTGTCGAAGGCCAGCGAGGATTTGCCGGAACCGGAAAGTCCGGTGATGACAATCAACTTGTCCCGGGGCAGGTCCAGATCGATATTGCGGAGATTGTGGGTGCGGGCACCCCGGATGCTGATGTGCTGCATGGCCGTATTGCGGGTAGCATTCGATGACAGTGGGCGGAACCTGCCACTATACGTTGCCGGGGGCTCTCGTCCACCACCGGCAGCGTCGGGGCGGGTCGCTGCCCGCGATGCATTGCATAACGATATCTCCAGAAACCCGCGTGGCTTTTGACACGCAGCACCTTAGAATGAGCACCCTATGAGCGGTATCAACAAAGTCATCCTGATCGGCAATCTGGGCCGTGATCCAGAAACCCGCTATATGCCCAGCGGCAAGGCAGCCACCAATTTTTCCATCGCCACCAGCGAGCGGTTCAAGGACCGTGAAACCGGGGAGCCCCAGGAGCGCACGGAGTGGCATCGCATCGCCACCTTCGATCGCCTGGCCGAGATTTCCGCCGAGTACCTGAAAAAGGGTTCCAAGGTCTACATCGAGGGCCGGTTGCGTACCCGCAAGTGGCAGGACAAGGAAGGCAAGGACCGCTACAGCACCGAGATCATCGCCGACCAGATGCAGATGCTGGATTCAAAAGGTGGCGGCGGTGCGGCGATGCCAGGCGAGGACGACACCGATTTCCGTGGAGGCGCCCGCAGCAATCGCAGTGGCAGGCCTGCCCCGGCCACGACAACCAACGCCGCTCCCGGCAGCGCGGCTGCCGAGTCACCGGATTTTGATGACGACATACCCTTCTGATCAACCCGTCTGACCACCGGAGCGGACACGCTCCAGCTTGCAAATCGGCGCACCTTTGAGTGCGCCGATTTTTTTTCCGGAACCAAAACCCGATATAACAACCTGACCGAGAGGAATAAGTGACGATGGGCGCATTCAAGACACCACATGGCGGCGAGCTGAAGGAGCTGTATCTGGATGCAGCCGCCGCCACGAGTGAAAAACGCAAGGCCAGGGATTTCAAGTCCTGGGATCTCAGCGATCGGCAACTCTGCGATCTCGACCTCATCCTGAATGGCGCGTTTTCACCGCTCACAGGCTTCCTCGGCAAGGCCGACTACGACAGCGTCGTGCGCCACATGCGGTTGTCCTCCGGGATCCTATGGCCGATGCCGATCACCCTGGATGTGAGCCAGGCCTTTGCCAACAGCGTGAAAGTCGGCGAGAGCATCGCGCTGCGTGACCAGGAAGGCGTGCTGATCGCCACCCTGGCGATCAGCGATATCTGGACGCCCGACAAGTCGCTGGAGGCCCGGGAAGTCTTTGGCGAGGATGACCAGAAGCATCCCGCCGTGGACTATCTGCACAATACCGCCGGGCCCGTCTACATCGGGGGGGCGGTGCGGGGCGTTGAAGCACCCACCCACCATGATTTCCAGGGGTTGCGCCATTCACCGGCCGAGCTGCGGGCGCACTTCCGCAAGCTCGGCTGGCGCAAGATCGTGGCCTTCCAGACCCGCAACCCCCTGCATCGCGCCCATCAGGAGCTGACGTTCCGGGCGGCCCGCGAAGTCGAGGCCAATCTCCTCATTCAACCGGTGGTCGGCCTGACCAAACCCGGTGATGTGGACCACTACACCAGGGTGCGGTGCTATGAACACGATCTGGAGCAGTATCCCGAGCAGCCCACGACGCTGTCGCTCCTGAATCTGGCCATGCGCATGGCCGGCCCGCGCGAGGCCATCTGGCACGCCATCATCCGCAAGAATTATGGATGCACGCACTTCATCGTCGGCCGCGATCACGCCGGACCCGGCAAGAACTCCAAAGGTGAACCCTTCTACGGCCCCTACGAGGCGCAGGAGCTGATGCGCGACTTCGCCGGGGAGCTCGATATCAGCATGGTGCCATTCCGTGAAATGGTGTTTGTGGAGGAGCGTGCCCAGTACGTCACCGCCGAGGAGGCCAAACCGAACGAGAAGGTCCTGAGCATCTCCGGCACGGAAGTCCGCCGGCGGTTGCAGGAGGGGCTGGAAATCCCCGAGTGGTTTTCCTTTCCCAAGGTGGTTGCCGAACTCAGGCGCACCCACCCGGCGCGTCACGAGCAGGGCTTCACGGTGTTCTTCACCGGCCTGTCCGGCGCCGGGAAATCGGCCGTGGCGCGGGCCTTGATGGCCAGGTTGCTGGAAAACGGCGGGCGTCACGTCACCCTGCTGGATGGGGATCTGGTCCGCAAGAACCTGTCGAGCGAGCTGGGATTTTCGCGGGAGCATCGCGACCTCAACATCCTGCGCATCGGCTACGTTGCGTCCGAGATCACGAAAAACGGCGGCGTGGCGATCTGCGCGCCCATCGCGCCCTACGCCGGCACCCGTCGTCGGGTCCGGCAGACCATCGAGCCTTTGGGTGGCTTCATCGAGGTTTACCTGTCGACGCCGCTCGCGGTCTGCGAGGCGCGCGATCGCAAAGGGCTGTATGCGAAGGCCAGGGCTGGGATAATCAAGGAATTCACCGGTATTTCAGACCCTTATGAAGAGCCTGAAAATCCGGAACTGGCCATTGATACGCAAAATCTCACGCCGGATCTGGTGGCTCACCGGATTCTGGTCAAGCTCGAAAGCCTCGGCTTCATCAAGTAGGCTGTGCGCAGGATGCCAGGACACGTCTACATAAAGACCTTCGGGTGCCAGATGAACGAGTACGACTCCAGCCGCATGCTGGACGTGCTCCGGGTCCGCCATGGTCTTTTGCCCACCGATGACCCGGCCGTGGCCGATGTGTTGCTGCTCAATACCTGTTCGGTGCGCGACAAGGCCCAGGAAAAGGTGTTTTCCTGGCTGGGCCGGATGCGGGAGCTGAAGCTCGAGCGGCCGGAGCTGGTGATCGGTGTGGGTGGCTGCGTGGCCAGCCAGGAAGGTGAAGACCTTCTGAAGCGCGCCCCGTTCGTCGATGTCGTGTTTGGCCCGCAGACCCTGCATCGTTTGCCGGATTTCATCGACGAAGTCCGGGCTCGGGGCCAGCCTGTGGTGGACATCAGCTTTCCGGAAATCGAGAAGTTCGACAATCTGCCGGCGCCCCGCGTCGACCGGGCGACAGCCTTCATTTCGGTGATGGAAGGTTGCAGCAAGTACTGCAGTTTCTGTGTCGTGCCCTTTACGCGCGGTGAGGAAGTCAGCCGGCCGCTCGCCGGCGTCCTGGCGGAAATCCACCATCTGGCCGGCCAGGGTGTACGCGAGATCACCCTGCTGGGGCAGAACGTCAACGGTTATCGCGATGAGTCATCCGACGGCAGCACGGCCGACCTGGCCACCCTGATTGCAGAAGTGGCGCGCCTGGATGGCATTGAACGGATCCGCTTCACCACCTCCCATCCGCGGGAGTTTGGCGAGCGGCTCATCGAAGCCTATGCCACCCAGCCCAAGCTGGCCGATCACCTGCATCTGCCGGTCCAGAGCGGCTCCGATCGTATCCTCTCCCTGATGAAGCGCGGCTATACGGCCCTCGAGTTCCGGCAGAAGATCCGCCACCTGCGTGCGGTCCGTCCGGACGTCAGCATATCCACGGACTTCATCGTGGGCTTTCCGGGCGAGACCGAAGCCGACTTTGCGGCAACGCTCGCGTTGATCGCGGATGTGGGCTTCGATCAGTCCTTCAGTTTCGTGTACAGCGCGCGGCCGGGGACCCCTGCCGCCACGCTGCCGGATCCGGTGCCGGAAGCCGAGAAGCTGGCCCGTCTGGCAATCCTGCAGGACCGCATCAACGTGCGCTCCAGGGAAATCAGCGCCGCCATGGTCGGCTCCGTGCAGCGGATTCTGGTTGAGCGGCACTCCCGCAAGGATCCGGCGATGCTGGCCGGCAAGACCAGCAACAATCGCTGGGTCAACTTCGATGGCGATGGCCGGCTGATCGGGCAGTTTGTCGATATCGAGATCACCGAAGCGCTGCCCAATTCCCTGCGGGGCCGCCTCGTGAAGCGCAGCGCTGCCGCTTGAGCCCCGTGGCGCAATTCATGGATGCCGTCGACGAATCGCGCACCGAACAACAGGATCTCGTGCTGGAACCTCCGGACAACCAGCAGCTGGCGAATCTCGTCGGCCAGTTCGACGACAATCTGCGGCAGATCGAGCAGCGCCTGCGCATCCGGATCAGTCATCGGGGCAATCAGTTTCGTGTGGGTGGATCACCGCCGGGCGTGCGGGCTGCGGCCCGGGTGCTGCGGGATCTTTATGTCATTGCCGGCCGCGAGGCCGTGGACCGCCAACGGGTACACCTTGCCCTGCAGGAGTCACTGATGGAACAGCTGCCGGATGCGGTCGAAGGTGCGGCCGGGAGTGCGGACAACGGCGGGGGCGTCCTGAAGGCCAAGCACCTGCATGTGCGGCCGCGTGGCACCAACCAGCGTCGCTACATCGAGGCCGTCCGCTCCCATGATCTGTGTTTCGGCATCGGTCCGGCCGGCACCGGCAAGACCTATCTGGCCGTGGCCAGCGCCGTGGCGGCACAGGAAGAGGAGCGCGTGCATCGCATCGTGCTCGTCCGTCCGGCAGTCGAGGCGGGCGAGCGGCTGGGGTTCCTGCCCGGCGACATGTCGCAGAAGGTTGATCCCTATCTGCGGCCGATGTACGACGCGCTCTACGAGATGCTGGGATTCGAACGCGTTGCCCGGCTGATCGAACGCAACATCATCGAGGTGGCGCCGCTGGCGTTCATGCGGGGCCGCTCTCTCAACGAGAGTTTCGTGATCCTCGATGAGGCACAGAACACCTCGATCGAACAGATGAAAATGTTTCTAACACGCCTGGGCTTCGGCTCGCGGGCCGTGGTCACCGGTGACATCACCCAGATAGACCTGCCGAAGCACCAGACTTCCGGTCTCAGGCATGCAATGCAGGTGCTGGCCGGCGTCGAAGGAGTCAGCTTTACGCATTTCACGGCCGGCGACGTCGTCCGCCATGTGCTGGTCCAGCGCATCGTCGAGGCCTACCAGCGTTTCGAGTCGACCGTTCCGGGATCCGATGCCGGCCGCTAAGGTACCGCCCATCGCGGGCTTTCCCATCGCAGTGGATGTCCAGCGCATCGCGCCGGTGGCGTGGTTGCCCGCCGACGAGGAATTTCAGCGCTGGGTGGCGGCCGCATGCAGGGTGGTGCAGCCGCCGGAACGCCAGGCGCCGGAACCCGGCGCCATGACGATCCGGCTGGTGGATCTCGAGGAAGGTACGGCCCTGAACACCCAGTGGCGGCACAAAGCGGGACCGACGAATGTGCTGGCTTTTCCGGGGCCTCCGATGACTGGCGGTCCCGCCCCGGTGGAGTATGGGGATCTGGTGATCTGCGTGCCGGTGGTTATCGGGGAAGCGCTGGAGCAGCAGAAGGATCCTGCCAGCCATCTGGCCCATCTCGTCGTCCATGGCACGCTGCATCTGCTGGGTTACACCCACGAGGCCGAGGCTGATGCGGAGCGCATGGAAAGCCTGGAAACCCGCATTCTGGCCGGGTTCGATATTGCGGACCCTTATGTCAGCAACGGGAAGTCCCGCTGAGCCAGTCGCCGGAACCAGCTAGAATGCGGCCATGACCGACGATTCCGACGACCCTCCCGGAGGTACCTGGTACGGCCGCCTGCGGCGGGTTTTGAAGGGCGATGCCGCCACCCGCGAAGATCTGCACGATTGGCTCCGCGAGTCATATGCCCGCACGCTTCTGGACGCCGACGAGCTCGCCATGCTCGAGGGGGTGCTGGCGGTGTCTGAAACCCAGGTGCGCGACGTGATGGTGCCGCGCTCGCAGATGGCGGTTCTCGACCGTCATGCCCCGCAGGAAGTCGTGCTGAAGGCCGTTGTTGAAAGCGGCCATTCCCGTTTCCCGGTCATTGGCCAGGACCGCGAGGAAGTGGTGGGGATCCTGCTGGCCAAGGACGTACTGCGCCACTTCGTGGAGACCCCCGGGCAGCCTTTCGACATTTCCCGCTTCATCCGGCCGGCCATTTTCATTCCGGAAAGCAAACGTCTGAATACACTGCTCAAGGAATTCCGTGGCAGCCACAATCACATCGCGATCGTGGTTGACGAATACGGCGGCATCACCGGACTGCTCACGATCGAGGACGTGCTGGAGGAGATCGTTGGCGAGATCGATGACGAACATGATGCGGCGGAGGCCGTGCCGATCCAGCAGCAGGATCCCGGCCGCTTCCATGTGCGGGCCCTGACGCGCATCGACGAATTCAACGAGTTTTTCCAGGTCAGTTTCGATGACGAGAACTACGACACGGTGGGCGGGCTGGTGATGTATGAGCTGGGCCATCTGCCGCGCAAGGGGGAAGCACTGCAGTTCGGTGAATTCCGTTTCCGGGTGCTGCAGGCCGATCGTCGCCGGGTCCACAGCGTTGAAGTCACCCGTGGATCGCCGATAGCCGCGGACGGCGACATGGCGCTCGCCTGAACACGGCAGCGGAAGCGCCCGCTTCAGGCCGCAAAAGCAGCCTGTTGGATCATCTGGTGGCAGCCCGGGGCCGGCTGATTGCCGCCGCCGCCGGCGCGGCCCTGCCCCTGAGTTTTGCCCCTTATGGCCTGTGGTGGCTGGCGCCGATCCTGTTGACGGTGTTGTTCCTGCTGGTGCAGTCGTCGCCGATGAGGCAGCGCGTGCTGCGCGGTTTCTGGTTTGGCGTGGGTGCCTTTGCGGCCGGCACCTACTGGTTGTATTTCAGCATTCATGACGTGGGTGGCGTGGCGCCTCCGATCGCCATTGCCCTGTGCGGATTGCTGACCCTGCTGATGGCCGTCTACATCGCCCTCTGGGGTTTGCTGACGGCACTGCTCGCGCGGGTGGAACCGGCGTGGCAGCTGCTGGCCGTGCTGCCGGCCCTGTGGGTGGTCATCGAGTGGCTGCGCGGCTGGTTCTTGAGTGGCTTCCCGTGGTTGAGCCTGGGCTATGGGCAAATCGATGGACCGCTGGCGGCGTGGGCTCCCGTGGCCGGCGTCCATGGCGTGACGCTCGTGCTGGCCGTGATGGCCGGGGCACTGGCCCTGCTCGTGGCAGGCCAGCGCGCCGCCCGGATCCGGGCGGCAGTCGTGCTGCTGGGCCTGGCCCTGCTCACCCTGCTGTTGACCGGGCGGGACTGGACGGTGCCCGTGGGGCCACCCATGACAGTTGCGCTCGTGCAGGGTGGCATTGCGCAGGACCGGAAGTGGCTGCCCGAGGAACTCGAGAAGAGCAAAGCATTGTTTCTCGACCTGACCCTGAAGGTAGCAGATGCCGATCTCGTCATCTGGCCCGAAGCCGCCATTCCGGCCCTGGCCCACGAAGAAACGGATTATCTGCACGAGCTGCGCGAGCTGGTGAAGGCGCGGCAGCAGGAATTGATACTGGGCATCCTCACCTACGACTTCGGCACGGGCGAATTCCGCAACTCCCTGATCACGCTGGGCGACAACTCGCGGGTGTACAACAAGCGGCATCTGGTGCCCTTCGGCGAGTACTTTCCGGTGCCGCAATTCCTGCGCAACATATTGCGGCTGATGAACCTGCCCTACACGGACATCACGCCCGGGCTCGAAGGCCAGCGGCCACTGCTGGCAAAAGGGGTCGCCCTGGCCCCGAGCATCTGCTACGAAGACGCCTTCGGCGAGGAGCTGCGGGATTTTCTGCCCAAGGCCGGGCTGCTGATCAATGTCAGCAATGACGGCTGGTTCGGCGATTCCATCGCGCCTCATCAACATCTGCAGATGGCCCGCTTCCGTGCCCTGGAGTCCGGCCGCTACATGTTGCGCAGTACGAATACCGGCATCACGGCCGTGATCGATCCCGCCGGCGCGGTCGTGGCGCGTGGACCGCAGTTCGAGCCCGTCGTGGTCACGGCCAGTGTCCAGCCCCGTCGTGGCGCGACGCCGTGGGTGCGCTTCGGCAACTGGCCGGTGCTGGTAGCCAGTGCCCTGCTGCTGTTGATGGCCTCGGCGCCGGTCCGGCATCTGCTGCGCTGGAGGCCGGACTGAGCCCGCCTGCCGCGGGCGTTGTATCCTTGCGGCCCCAATTGCCGCCACAGCAGCCACCTTGAATCGTGAGTGAGCCAATCCACAGTTTCCCCGAGTACGATCCCCAGGCCGTGGAAGAGACGGCCCGGCGCTGGTGGTCGGAGCACCAGAGTTTTCGGGCGGTCGAGGATCCCCGACGGGAAAAATTCTATTGCCTGTCGATGTTCCCCTATCCCAGCGGGCGTCTGCACATGGGCCACGTGCGGAACTACACCATCGGCGATGTGATCTCGCGTCACCAGCGCATGCTGGGCCGGAATGTGCTGCAACCGATGGGCTGGGATGCCTTCGGCCTGCCGGCCGAGAACGCCGCGATGGCGAAGGGCGTCGCGCCGGCTGCGTGGACCTGGGACAACATCAGCTACATGCGCCGCCAGTTGCAGTCCCTGGGTTTTGCCATCGACTGGAGTCGCGAGCTGGCGACCTGCCAGCCGGAATATTACCGGTGGAACCAGTGGCTGTTTCTGCGGCTGCTCGAAAAAGGGCTCGTGTACCAGAAGACCGGCACTGTGAACTGGGATCCGGTGGACCAGACCGTGCTCGCCAACGAACAGGTGATCGACGGCCGTGGCTGGCGCACGGGTGCGGTCATCGAGAAGCGCGAAATTCCCATGTACTACATGCGCATCACCGCCTATGCCGACGAGTTGCTGAAGGCGCTCGATGGCCTGGCCGACTGGCCGGAACGGGTGCGCCTGATGCAGGCCAACTGGATCGGTCGCAGCGAAGGCGTGGAAATCGCCTTCCCCTATGACCCGGACACCCTCCGCGCGGTTGGTCACGATGGCGCGCTGAAAGTCTTCACCACCCGCGCCGACACGCTGATGGGCGCCACCTATTGCGCCGTGGCGGCCGAGCATCCCCTGGCCACCGCGGCTGCCGCCGACAACGCGGAGCTGGCGGCATTCGTGGCCGAGTGCAAGCACGGCAGCGTCATGGAGGCGGACCTCGCCACCGCCGAGAAGCGTGGCATGCCGACCGGTCTCCATGTCATCCATCCGCTCACCGGCGAGCGTCTCCCGGTATGGGTCGCGAGCTACGTGCTGATGAGTTACGGCGAAGGTGCCGTGATGGCGGTGCCGGCGCATGACGAGCGCGATTTCGAATTTGCGGCGAAGTACGGCCTGCCCGTGCGCCAGGTCATTGCTGCCCCGGGCGGGATCGATGCTGCCGCCACGGTCTGGCACGAGGCACGGGCTGCCCACGGTGTCACCGTCAATTCAGGAGCATTCAACGGGCTCGAATTTGCCGCGGCCGTGGAGGCGATCGCGTCGGCATTGGCGGCCAAAGGATGCGGGTCGAAGCGCGTGCAGTTCCGGTTGCGGGACTGGGGCATTTCCCGCCAGCGTTACTGGGGAACGCCCATCCCGATCATTCACTGCGCCCAGTGTGGCGCGGTGCCGGTGCCGGATGCGGATCTGCCGGTGGTGCTGCCGGAGGACTGCGTGCCGGATGGCAGCGGCAATCCGCTGCGCCACCGGCCGGACTTCCTGAACTGCCGATGTCCCGTGTGCGATGGTCCGGCCCGGCGCGAGACCGACACCATGGACACCTTCGTGGATTCCTCGTGGTACTTCCTGCGCTATGCCTGTGCCGACAGCACGACTGCCATGGTGGATGACCGGGTGGGGTACTGGCTGCCGGTTGATCAGTACATCGGCGGGATCGAGCATGCGATCCTGCATCTTTTGTATTCGCGGTTCTGGACCCGCGTCATGCGTGACCTCGACCTGATCAAGGTCGACGAGCCCTTCACGCGCCTGCTCACCCAGGGCATGGTCCTGAACAACATCTATTTCCGCAAGACGGAAACCGGTCGCATCAGTTATTTCAATCCGACCGAGGTCGAGGAACGGACGGATGCCGCCGGCCACACCACCGCCGTGCTGGTGGCCGATGGCAGCACCGTCGAGTCCGGTGGCATCGGCACCATGTCCAAGTCGCGCAACAATGGCGTCGATCCCCAGATCCTGGTGGATTCACACGGCGCGGACACCGCCCGCCTGTTCACCATGTTCACCGCACCACCGGAGCAGACGCTGGAGTGGTCGGACGAAGGAGTGCAGGGGGCTTCCCGATTCCTGAAGCGCGTGTGGAAGGCCGTGCATGTGCATGTGGCCGGCGGTCCGGCGCCCCGGATCGACCCGGGCGCGCTCACGCCAGCCGGCGTCGCGCTGCGTCGGCAGGTGCATCAGACGCTCGTCAAGGTGTCGGATGACATCGGCCGCCGCCGAACCTTCAACACCGCGATCGCCGCGATCATGGAACTGCTCAATGCCCTGAACCGGATGGAGGCGGTGACGCCAGCCGACCGGGCGGTGATGCAGGAGGCGCTGGAGCTGATGGTGCTGATGCTGTCGCCGATCGTTCCGCACATCTGCCATCATCTCTGGAATGTACTCGGCCATGCCGGTGCGATCATCGATCAGCCCTGGCCTGATCCGGATCCGTCAGCGCTGGTGGCGGCCACCCGGGAGATCGTGGTGCAGGTCAACGGCAAGGTGCGGGGGCGCGTCGTGGTGCCGGCCGATGCGACCGACGCCGAAATTCAGGCAACGGCCCTGGCAGACGGCAACGTGCAGCGCTTTGTCGGCGGGCAGGCGGTCCGCAAAGTGATCATCGTGCCGGGAAAACTGGTCAATGTGGTGGTCTGAAGCACATCGCGGCGGGAGCCGATCATCGCCAGCTCCGCATCGATTGGCAGTGGCGTGGCGGCTGATCGTTGGTGCCGCATTGCTGTCGGTCCTGTCCAGCTGCGGCTTTCACTTCCGCGACACCACGCACTATCCGCCGCAGATGGCGGTCATGCACATCGACGCATCCGATCGTTACTCGACGTTCTATCGCCAGCTCGTGGCCACCCTGCGTCGCAGTGACATCCGTCTGACCGACAATCCCGCGGAAGCGCACACGATTCTGCAGATCATCACCGATGACACGGGCCGCCGCCTGATGTCGGTGACCGCGCGCAACGTGCCTGCCGAGTACGAGGTGTATTACGAGGTGCGATTTGCCGTGCGGGTTGACGGGGCCGAGGTGGTCCCGCTCGAGCGGCTGGTCCTGACCCGCGATCTGGCCTTTGACGAGACCCGGGTGCTGGGCAAGGCCGGCGAAGAACAGAACATCCGCCAGGCCATCGCCACTGATCTCGTGGGACTGGTGACCCGCCGACTCTCGGCCGTGCACTGAGCGCACGCAGCCGGCGTGGTCATGGCCGTTCGACGCCGTTCGCCCCGTAAAACCACGGGTCGCCGCCTCATGCGCGGCATTCTGCTGGGGATCGGCGGCCTGATTGCCCTGACCATCCTCCTCGTGCTGCCCCTGCGCTGGGTGCCACCCTTTACCTCGAGCTTCATGGTGCAGAACTGGCTGGCGCAGCGCAGTTTTTCTGCAGACGTCGATTTCACGTGGGTATCGCGGCGCCAGATCAACCGCCAGGCCGCGCTGGCCGTCATGGCGGCTGAAGACCAGAAGTTCATGAACCATGATGGTTTCGACATCGACGCGATCAGCAAGGCCTGGCAGCGCAACAGCCAAAGCGATCGCATTCGCGGCGGCTCGACCATCAGCCAGCAGGTGGCAAAAAACCTGTGGCTGTGGCCGGGCCGAAGCTGGCTCCGCAAGGGGCTGGAGGCGTGGTTCACCCTCTGGCTGGAGTGGCTCTGCCCCAAGGAGCGCATCCTCGAGATCTACCTGAACATCGCCCAGTTCGGGCCGACGGTTTACGGCGTGGAAGCGGCGGGCCGGCGGTATTTCCATCGGTCGGCGGCAGCACTCAATGGATCGCAGGCGGCCCGGCTGGCCGCGGTCCTGCCCAACCCCGTTGCATACCGCGCGGGCAGGCCATCCAGCTACGTCCTCGCGCGACAGCGCTGGATCGAACGGCAGATGCGCAACCTCGGCGACGAGCTGCCGGCCAGCCGCTGGCCGTAGGCAACCACAACGGCTAGGCTCTGTAACGTCAACTGCTTTGAAAACCGCATGGAAATCCGCACATGGAGAATGTCATGGCCGTGGTTGCAATCGTGGTCCTGCTGGCACTGGTTGAATTCATCGTGTTCACGATGCTCGTGGGCCGGGCCCGCATCCGCTGCAACATCAAGGCGCCGGCCACCACCGGCCATCCGGTGTTCGAGCGTTACTTCCGCGTGCAGCAGAACACGCTGGAGCAGTTGATCGTGTTCGTGCCCGCCATCTGGCTGTTCGGCGTCTACGTCAGTCCGCTGTGGGCCGCGGGCCTCGGCCTGCTGTTCGTGATCGGGAGGATGGTCTACCTGGTGGGCTACGTGGCCGAACCGGGCAAGAGGGCGCCGGGATTCGGCTTGTCGTTCCTTGCGAATATAGTGCTGACGGTGGGCGGGCTGGTTGGTGCGATCCTCAGCCTGTTTGATTGATCGCGGCCGGGCCTGTATCGCAATTGGCATGCAGGGGCAGCCCCGCCACGCCGGGGCTATCGGGGTAACTCGCGGGGCCGTGGGCTGGCTCGGTTGCCAGCTCTCCGCCGATGGCGACCGGGATGCTGGGCTGACAGGCTTCAGCAAGATGGGTGTTTGAATGTCCGATGCCCGCAATGAATATCACGCCGTTTAAGCTCATGTTGCGCTATTCAGTAAAACTATCAATTGGATTCTTGATGGCAGTGGCTGGGGCGCTGGCTTTGAATCTGGCTCATGCTGAAAATATTAAGGATTTGCTTGGCCCTACAATTTCCGACACTGCGCGTGATGCCTCCATAATTGCAAGAGTAGAAATTGTTAATAGAACACCGGTGTGGGCGGGTGGGTTGGTCGAGAAAGGTAATTCGTTTGCCGCCCAGAATTCTTGTGGCTATTACTATGAAGCAGAAGTTGTTGAAAGTTTTAAAGGTAACAAAAACAAGTTTTCTTTCTTTTCCTCTGTGAATAGTGAATTTAGAGGCGCTGGAAAAAACTATTTGGTGTTCGTTTACAGAAGAAACAGTGACGAGATAAAGGAAGAGGCAATTCGTATTTCCAGCATGATTCTCACCGATGAAGAGGCTGCGAAAGCTGACTTGGCATGCAAGGCCTTTGGGGAATACTACTTGCCTGCACGAAGGCAATATCTATTCCCATTTGATAGTGAGGTGGGGAAAGTCCTTGGCGGCGAATGGATTGAAGGCCCCAAAAGGTCAGCCATTATATTTTGTGGTGGCAAGCCTTCAGGGGAGTTTGTGGAAAAACTAAAGGACCCCCAAGACAAGTCATCGCTTGTGATCGAGTGGAGCGGAATCAGGAAAATGATTCTGTATGCAGTGAAGAATCGATACAGGTTGTGGTTGGAGGACGATCAAAGAATGTTGGGTTGCTAGGGCAATCCCCCAACGACTCTGAGTTGCTGCCCGAGCACGGCTCCAGCCTCCGCCTACCCCATTCGCGAGCTGGTTATTTGAGCTAAGGCCGTGCGGACGCTCTGGCATAGGACGCGCCCTTTACTGCTTCCTCGTGGGCAAACGTGTCGTCGTGGTCCATGCCTTCATCAAGAAATCACAAGAAACGCCTGACAAGGCGCTAAAACTGGCCCGCAAGCGGGTCAAGGAGCTGCAACATGGCTAATCTCAATTACAAGCCCGTGGCACACGACCATCAGGAGTTCCTGGCGCGCGCGTCCAAACGCAAGGGGTTCGCCGAGGCCTATGACGCATTGGAGCTGGAGTATCAGCTTGCCAGCCAGATGCTCAAGGCACGCTCCAAGGCGGGTCTTACCCAGGATGCCGTCGCGGAACGCATGGGCACCACAAAGAGCGCCATCTCGCGGTTGGAGTCGGCTGGCAAGAAGTGACGCTGTCAATACATCCAGGGCGACCTGTGGAAAGCTTCCCTGGAGCCTGGCCAGACCTATAGCCGGGTCGGATTCGGTTGCCCCGGATAGACCATTTCCGGATCAAAGATCTTTTCCGTTTCGGTGAAGGTCAGCGGCAAGGGCATGCTGCCGGTGCCCGCATCCGCGCCCACCGGCACCGTGCGATAGAAGCAACTGCGGTAGCCGACGTGGCAACTGGCGCCGCCGGCGATTTCCACGCGCAGCCAGACGCAGTCCTGGTCGTCGTCGATTCGCAGTTCCCGCACCGTCTGCACCAGGCCGCTGGTGGCGCCCTTGTGCCACAGTACCTGGCGGCTGCGACTGAAATAATGGGCTTCGCCGGTGGTTATGGTCAGCCGGAGGGCTTCCGCCGTCATGTAGCCCACCATCAGCAATTCACCGCTGTCGAAGTCGGTGGTGACAGCCACGATCAATCCGTCGGCATCGAAGCGGGGCGCGAGTTCCGCGCCTTCCTCAACCTGCTCCACGGTGCGACGCTGCGCAAAAATACGGTTAGGGTCCATACGGGCGGTATTATAGCCAGCCTGATTCGGCCTGCTCCAAGCGCTACTGATGACTCATACGCTGACGCTCTACAACACCCGGACCCGGCAGAAAGACCTGTTCGTGCCCGCTGATCCGGAACGGGTCACCATGTATGTCTGCGGGCCGACCGTGTACAGCCACCCGCACATCGGCAATGCCCGGCCGGCCGTGGTTTTCGACGTGCTCGCCAGGCTTCTGCGCAGCCGTTACCGCCTCGTGTATGCCCGCAACATCACCGACGTCGATGACAAGATCAACCGGGCGGCAGCCGCGGAGGGCGTATCGATCGGCGCCATCGCAGCCCGCTATACGGCGGTCTACCGGAGCGACATGGCGGCGCTGGGTGTGGCCGCGCCGGATCTCGAACCCAGGGCCACCGAGCACATTCCAGCCATCGTGGCGATGATAACGACGCTGGTGGCTGGCGGTCATGCCTACGTGGCCGAGGGCCATGTGCTGTTTCGCGTCCGTTCCTTTGCCGCTTACGGCGAGCTGTCGCGGCGCGATCGGCGCGAGCTTCTGGCTGGCGCCCGTGTGGAGGTTGCGCCGTACAAGGAAGATGCCGGCGACTTCATCCTCTGGAAGCCGTCATCGGCGGAGCTGCCGGGCTGGGAAAGCCCCTGGGGGCGGGGCCGCCCGGGCTGGCATATCGAGTGCTCGGCAATGGTGGCCACGCATCTCGGGCGGACCATCGACATCCACGGTGGCGGCAATGACCTGATTTTTCCCCACCATGAGAATGAGGTTGCCCAGAGCAGCTGTGCGCATGGCGGCGAGCTCTTCGCCCGCTACTGGCTGCACAACGGCTTCGTCAATGTCGATCACACCAAGATGTCGAAGTCGCTGGGGAACATCGTGCTGGTCCGGGAGCTTCTGGAGCAGGCGCCCGGGGAAGCGATCCGGCTCGCCTTGCTGTCGGCCCACTATCGCCAGCCGCTGGACTGGACCAGCGAAGTGTTGTCGGACGCCCGCCGCAAACTCGACCGCCTGTATGGTGCCCTGCGCGATGTGCCGGTGGCACTGCCGCCCCGGGACCCTGCTCCCGCCGAGGCGCCCGCAGATTTCATTGCGGCCCTGGACGATGACCTGAACACCCCGCGGGCGCTGGCGGTGCTGTTCGACATCGCCCGCGACATCAATCGCTCCACGTCGCCGGACGAGCAGCAACGGCTGGCTACCGGATTGCGGGCCGGTGGCGCCATGCTGGGACTGCTCGGCGCCGATCCGGAGGCCTGGCTGCAGGGCCGGAACGGTGCAATGGAAGCCGGCGACAGTCTGGCGCCGGAAGCCGTGGAAGCACTTCTGGCGCAGCGTCTGGCTGCCCGCCAGGGCCGGGATTTCGCCACGGCGGACCGCATCCGTGACGAGCTCGTGAAAGCCGGCATCGTGATCGAAGATGGCCCGGACGGCGCCCGCTGGCGGCGTGCCGTGAACTGACCATGACGAGTTCAAGCATTGCCGAGGTGGAACGGGAACTCATTGACGAGTTCTCGCTGTTCGACAACTGGATCGATCGCTATCAGTACATCATCGACCTCGGCCGGCAGCTGCCGCCGTTTCCCGAGGCGGACAAGACCGAGACGCACAAGGTTCATGGCTGCCAGTCGCAGGTCTGGTTGATCACGACCGCGCAGGGTGACCGGCTGGAATTCCAGGCGAGCAGCGATTCCGCGATCGTGTCGGGGCTGATCGCCATCCTGATGCGGATCTACAGCGGGCAACCGGCGAGCGCCATCCGCGACGCCCGGCCGGACTTCATCCGGGGCCTTGGCCTGGACCAGCACCTGAGCCCGACCCGCAGCAATGGCCTGCACTCGATGCTGCAGACCATCCACAATGCGGCAGCTGCCGCCGCTGCGGACAGCTGACCTTGGCTGCCCGCCCGTCGGTGTCAGTGGCCACGGCGCTGATCCGCGGTTATCAGCGGCTGCTCTCGCCGTGGCTCGCGGGGCGTTGCCGCTACCACCCCACCTGTTCGACCTATGCGATCGAGGCCATCGAGCGCTTCGGGTTGCTGCGCGGCACGTGGCTGGGCCTGCGACGCATCGCGCGTTGCCATCCCATCGCGATCCTGGGCGGCAGTTCCGGCCTGGATCCGGTCCCGCACGATTATGTCTGGTGGGGTCGTGGTTCAAGATCATGAAATCGGGGCCGTGAATCCCTGCTATATTCGGTCGCATCGGAATGGATAAACGTTTGCTGGACATCGTCTGCTGCCCTGTCACCCGGTTGCCCCTGCAACTGCTGGACAGCGGACGTCTGACGGCGCTGAATGCGGCGATCAGTGCCGGCCAGCTGCACAATCAGGCGGCGCGCACCGTGCCTGCAGCACTCACCGAAGCACTCGTCACCCGCGATGGCCGGCTCGTGTATCCCATCCGCGACGGGATCCCGATCCTGCTCGAAGAGGAGTCCATAGACTGGCAACAATCCGGCTTGTAGATCGGCATGAAGCTCGGCGCTGAGCAGTTGCTGTCCCGGCTGTCGCCGCCGGCAGACAGGCAGCGCCCCGGTGCGGGGAGCGCAGGAATCCAGCTGGCTTCGATCTATCTCGTTTCCGGAGACGAGCCGTTGCTGGTCAATGAAGTGGTCGACGCGCTGCGGCTGGCGGCCGCCGGCAGCGACCGCGCCGAACGTGAAGCCCACATCGTCGACCGCAGCTTCAGCTGGGAAAGGGTGGCGGCATCACTCGCCAGCCTGTCGCTGTTCTCTGCGGGCAAGCTGGTCGAGATCCGCCTCGGCAGCGCCACACCGGGTGATGAGGGGTCACGCCATCTGCGCCAGCTCGCCGCGCGACCTGCCGACGACAATGTCGTGGTCATCATCACGCCCGCGCTGACCCGCAAGATCGCCGATTCAGCCTGGGCCAAGGCCCTGACCAACGCCGGTGTCTGGGTGGAAACCCGGCCGCCGTCCCTGAAGGAGCTGCCGCGATGGATTGCGGCCCGTTTTCGTGCCGCCGGACTCGGCTGTGCACCGGAGGGGCTGGAACTGCTGGCCGGCCGGATCGAGGGCAATCTGCTGGCGGCCCGGCAGGAGATCGACAAGCTCGCGTTGTTGTATCCGGCCGGCACCAGTCTGACGGCCGGGCAGATTCGCGATGCCGTGGCCGATGGCGCCCGCTACGATGTGTTTCAACTGGGCGATGCCGCCCTGGCCGGCGACGCGGCGCGCGCCCTGCGGGTGTTGGCGGGTTTGCGTGACGAAGGGACTGCGGCGCCGCTGGTGCTGTGGTCGCTGGTGCGTGAATCGCTGCTGCTCGTGGATGCCGGGATCCGGGCCAGTCGCGACGGCTCACCGCAGCGGGCGCTGCAGGGCATCGGCGTGTGGCAGTCACGCACCGATCTGTACCTCGGCGCGCTGGCGCGCCACAAGCCGGCGGCCCTGCGTCGTCTGCTCAAAATGACCGGCCGGACCGACCAGATCGTCAAGGGCGCACGGCCCGGCGACGCGTGGAACGCCTTGCTGGAGCTCACCCTCGCCCTTGCCGGCCGACCGCTGTCCGGGGGCGAACTCAACTGATGACCCAACGACCCATCGGCATCCTGGGCGGGACTTTCGACCCGATTCATGTGGGCCACCTGCGCACCGCGCATGAACTGCTGACCGGACTCAAGCTGGACGAGATTCGCTTCGTGCCGGCGCGCCAGCCGCCGCAAAGGCCCCCGACCGTCGCCCCGGAAGCGTTGCGGCGGCGGCTGCTCTTGGCGGCGCTGGCAGGCGGCGCCGGGTTCCGGGTCGATGACCGGGAACTCGGCCGCACCGGACCGTCGTACATGGTCGACACCCTGATCAGCCTGCGGGCCGAGCTCGGCACCCGGCCGCTGTGCCTGATACTCGGCTTCGATGCCTTCATGGGCCTGCCGACATGGCATCGCTGGCAGGAGATCCTCGAACTGGCCCATCTGGTGGTGGCCCGCCGGCCGGGCTATGCGACCACCGTCGATGCGGCAATCGGTGCCTTGCTCGAGGCCCGGGCGATCCAGGCTCCGGCGATGCTGGCCGGGGCGCCAGCCGGCCACATCCTGTTTCGGGATGTCACGCAACTCGAGGTCTCGGCATCCGCGATCCGTGGTCTGATGGCGACGAGTGGCGATCCCCGCTATCTGGTGCCCGATGCGGTGCGTGACCTGCTTTTGAAGACTCATGTTTATGCAAATCCGGGGGAGGTGCAGATCAGTGCGCAGTAACAAGTTGCTGGTGCTTGCGGAGCAGGCGCTGGCGGAGTTGAAAGCCCGTGACATCAAGGTGCTGGATGTACGCCAGCTGACACCCCTCGCCGACTACATGGTGGTGGCCAGCGGAACTTCCGATCGCCACGTCAAGTCGATCGCCGCCCATCTGGTCGAGGAGGCTTCCGCTGCAGGGTGTCCACCGCTGGGAGTCGAAGGCCTGGATGGCGGCGAGTGGGTGCTGGTGGATCTGGCCGATGTCGTGGTGCACGTCATGCAGCCGCGCAGCCGCGAGTTCTACAAGCTGGAAAATCTCTGGGACATGGCCGCAGTCGCCACGGGCTGACTATGGTCGCGTGTATGATCCGGTGCCCGGGCTGGCGGGTGCTGCCGCGGTTTCGACCATGAAAATACGCCTGTTCGTGATCGGTACGCGCCCTGACGACTGGGTACAGACGGCGGTCGCGCTCTATCTGGAACGCCTGCCTCCCCACCTGAAGCCGGAAATGGTCGAGATGCCGCTGTCCCTGCGCTCTTCGGGGGGCGATCCGGCCGTTGCCAAACAGAAGGAGGGCGACCGCATCCTCCACCGGATCAAGCCGGATGATTTTGTCGTCATTCTGGATGAGCACGGCAGTCCGTGGTCATCCACCGATCTGGCCCGCGAGGTCGACAAGTGGCAGAGCCATCAGCCGTCGGTCGTTCTGGCGATCGGTGGTCCGGAAGGGCTCTCCGACGGCGTCAAGGCGCGGGCCAACAAGTCGTGGTCGTTGTCGCCGATGACCTTCCCCCATGGCCTGGCCCGGGTGATGGTCGTGGAGCAGTTGTACCGGGCATGGACCATCCTGCAGGGGCATCCCTATCACAAGGTCTGAATGGCCGGAGCGCCCCGTACCCATGCCGATGATCTACCTGGCCTCCGCGTCGCCTCGTCGCCGGGAATTGCTCGACCAGCTCAAGGTGCCTCACGAGCTGCTCGCCATCGCGGTCGATGAGCGGCGCCATCCCGGCGAACGTGCGGCCGACATGGTGTGCCGGCTTGCCGTGGCCAAGGCCCGGGCCGGCCTCGCCTGCCGGCGCGTCGAGCCATCGCTGGTTCTGGCCGCCGACACCGCCGTTGCCTTGAGTCATGATGCAGGTCATGCGGCAGGTGATGAACTGTTCGGCAAGCCGGTCGATGACCACGATGCGGAGCGGATGCTGAAGTGCCTGTCCGGGCGCACGCATGGGGTCTTTACTGCAGTTGCCATGACCGACGGGCGGGAGGAACGCGTGGAGTTGAGTCACAGCAAGGTCACGTTCCGCGCACTCGGCCCGGCGGAAATCACCGCCTATGTCCGCAGCGGCGAGCCGGCCGACAAGGCCGGCGCCTATGCCATCCAGGGGCTGGCAGCCCAGTTCATTGCCGACCTGCACGGCAGCTACTCCGGCGTCATGGGCCTGCCGTTGTTCGAGACGGCGCGCTTGCTGACCTTCTTCGGTGGCCTGCCAGTGCCGGTGCCGATCGCGGAACGGAGCGCTCCATGAGCGAGGAACTGCTGATCAACGTCAGCTCCCGCGAAGTCCGCGCGGCGGTCGTCGAGAATGGCGTGCTGCAGGAAGTGCTGATCGAACGCACGGCCCGCCGTGGGCTGACCGGCAACATCTACAAGGGGCGCGTTGCCCGGGTGTTGCCAGGCATGCAGGCCGCATTCGTGGAAATCGGCTTGTCGCGCACCGGCTTTCTGCACGTCTCCGATATCCTGCCGCCGCCTGGCGTGGCCTCCGCCGCGGAACCCAACATCCGCGAGCTGTTGCGTGAGGGTGATCCGGTGCTGGTGCAGGTGGCCAAGGACCAGCTCGGCACCAAGGGTGCGCGCCTGACGACCTACATCGCCATGCCATCGCGCTTCCTCGTGTTCCTGCCCGGTGATCCGATTCTGGGCGTATCCGGCCGCATCAAGGACGAGGCGGAGCGCAACCGGCTGAAGCAGATGCTGATCAGCGTGACCGGTGATCCGCCCCGCTGTGGCTACATCGTCCGCACGGCTGCCGAAGGCGTGGCGCCCGAGGCGCTCAAGGCCGACATCGACTTCCTGCACCGGCTCTGGGAGGTGGTGGACCGACAGGCCCGGAGTGCGGCAACGCCGTCGCTGGTGCATCAGGACCTGCCGCTGGCCATCCGGGTGCTGCGCGATCTGGTCAACCCGGAAACCCAGCGGGTGCGCATCGACAACAGTGCGGGCTGCGAGGAGTTGCGCCGGTTTGCCGCCAGCGTGATGCCGGAACTCGAAAAGCGCATCGAGCTCTATGCCAGTCCCCGGCCGATCTTCGACCTGTATGGCGTCGAAGATGAAATCGAGAAGGCGCTGGCCCGCAAGGTGGAGCTGAAGTCCGGTGGCTATCTGGTCATCGACCAGACCGAGGCGCTGACCAGCATCGACGTGAACACCGGTGGTTTTGTCGGCCATCGCAATCTTGAAGACACGATCTTCAGGACCAACCTGGAGGCTGCCGTGGCCATTGCCCGCCAGCTGCGCCTGCGCAATCTGGGCGGCATCATCATCATCGATTTCATCGACATGGGCGAGGCGGCGCACCGGTCCCAGGTTCTGGAGGCGCTGACCACGGCCCTGGCGGGTGATCATGCCCGGTCCCAGGTGGCGGAGGTCTCGCCGCTGGGCCTGGTGCAGATGACCCGCAAGAGAACCCGCGAGAGCCTGGAGCACCTGCTGTGCGAGCCCTGTCCGACCTGCGGGGGGCGTGGTCACATCAAGACACCGGAAACCGTCTGCTACGAGATCTTCCGGGAGATCCTCCGCCAGTACGGACAATTCACCTTCAGGGAGTGGGTCATACTCGCGCATCAGGAAGTCATCGAGCTGCTGCTTGATGAAGAGTCATCAGGCATTGCGGAGCTCGAAGAGTTGACCGGCAAACCGATCCGCCTGCAGACGGAAAGCCTGTATGCCCAGGACCAGTTCGACGTGGTGCTGGTATAGGCGCCCGGCGTGAGTCAGCACGACAAATTCCGGCGCAGCCGCCGCTGGCTCACGGGAAGCATCGCCGGCATCCTGATTCTGCTGGCCGTGGTGGTTGGTGTGGCGCGCCTGCTGTTGCCGATGGCGCCCGACTATCAGGACCAGATCCGGCGCATCGCCAGCGAAGCCACCGGCTTTGACATACGCTTTGGCCGGCTGAGCGCCACGTGGCCGATCAGTGGCCCGGAACTGCAGCTCTACGATGTCCACATCACCACCCGCGAGGGCGACCAGCAGGTGCTGGCGGCCGGCCAGCTGAGCGTGCGGCTGAGTCTCTGGCAGCTCATCGCGGATCGCCAGTTGCGACCCGGGCGCATTGCCATCAGCGACGCCAGTGTGCGCATCGAGCACCTGCCCTCCGGCGAGTGGCAGTTGAATGGCGTGCCGCTGGATGAGCTGCTGCACCAGCGGGAGGCGACGCAGATACCCCGGCTGGACGTGCGTCTCAAACATATCGCCATCGTTGCCGTTGATCCTGCACGGCTGGAAAAAAACCTGGCGTTGCGCCTCAATCAGTTCGATCTGGCGCTGTCACCGGAACGGGGACGGATCACTGCCGAGTTCGACGGTACGGACGGCCTCGGCAGCAACATCGAGTTGAGCGGTGAGCTGCCCGTCGCGCTGCTGCGCCGGCAGTTCAGCCGTGATGCCGGCCAGGATCGGGCGGATGAGCGCGCCGTCGACTGGGAGCTCAAGGTGACTGGCGGGGATCTGGATGTGGCCCGCTGGCTGCGCATCGTGGCCGATCAGCCGGTGCCGCTCCTCACGGGCCGTGGCGCGCTGGAACTCACGGCGGCCTTCACGGGCATGGCGCCGCGGGCGATGACGATGGATCTGGCGCTGGGACCATCCACCTGGGCCGGGCTGGCCGATGCCCGCAACAATTATCAAAGCCTGGAGCTCCGCGCCCGATGGTCGACGGTGGTCGACGGATGGGAGGCGACCCTGGAGCGCTTTGCCGCCGAGCGTGGCGGGAAGACCAGCCCGGCCGCCACCGGACAATTCCGCTACACGCGGGATGGCGATGGCCCGGCAACCTTCGCCGCATCGCTCAGTGCGCTGCGTCTGCAGGATGCGTGGCCGGTGTTGTGGTCGTTTGCCGGCTCCGGCCTGCAGCGGGAGGCATTGCCCGAACAGGTGCAGGGCACGGTGGACAACCTGCAGCTCGCGGTTGCCTTGCCGGCGGACGCGGCGCCGACATGGCAGGCAGAGGGCAAGGTCCGCAACGTGGGGGTGCGGATGCCGGAGTCGGGTTGGGCCGTGACGGGCGTGACCGGCAGCTTCAGCGCCAACCAGAACGGCGGGCAGGCAGCCCTGGGTTCCAGGGGTGGGATCGTTCGGCTGCCCTGGCTGTTTCGTGCCGACATCCAGTCGACATCGGCCACCGGCAATTTCACCTGGACGGTTTCGCCACGAGGGCTCGAACTGGCGTCGGACGACTTCCGCGCCACGACCGGCGATGCGGAAGGGCGCGCCCGTCTGCGCCTGATCTTTCCCCATGAAGGTTCCGTGTTCGTGGACGTGGCCGCCCAGTTCAAGGCCAGCTCGGCGCCGGCCGCGCTCGAGTACCTGCCGCTGATGCACTTCAAGCCCCAGGTGGTGGAGTGGCTGGACCAGGCCGTGATCGCCGGGGTTGTGCCGCGTGCCGACCTCCGATGGCAGGGCCGGCTGCGCGCCTTTCCCTATGAGTCGGGGGATGGGCAGTTCCGCGTGGAGGTCAGCGTTGCGGATGCGGTTCTGAATTACGCCCCGGACTGGCCGCGGCTGCAGGACGCCTCGGGAACCGTGATCTTCGATCGGGCAAGTTTGAGTTCCGTGGACAACCAGGGAGCTGTCGGTGGCGTGCCCTTTGCAGATGCGGAGATCCACATTGCCGATCTGCTGCACGATGCGGAGCTCGACGTGGCTGCCGCTGACAACGTGCAGTTCAGCCGCCTGCTGGGGTTTCTGCGCCAGACTCCAGTGGCGCAGCTGCTGGGCCCGACTCTCGAATCGGTGACCGGCAGCGGCACCGTGCGGGCAACCGTGAACCTCAAACTGCCGATTGCGACACCGAAAGATTATCGGCTGAACGGATCTTTCGAACTTGCCGGGGCCACGCTCGGTTTGAAGAACGTTGCCTTGGGCCTGTCCGGACTCGACGGCACCGTGCAGCTCGACGGCAGCCGTCTGGTGGCCCGGCAGCTGACCGGCCGCTTTCTGGACGAGCCCGTCAACATCCAGTTGCGCGCTGCCCGGGCGGATGAGCCGCTGCTGACGCAGGTTGCCGAGATTCGCGGCGACACGCCGGTGGACAAGCTGGCGGCTGCATTTTCCCTGCCCTATGCGACGAAGCTCGCCGGCGCCGTGAACTGGGCAGCCACGGTGGAGGTGCCGGCGCGCCAGGCTGCCAGGCCAGTGGCCATCCAGATCACCTCCGACTTGCAGGACCTGGCCGTCAGTCTGGCGACGCCGCTCAACAAGGCGGCTGGTGTGCGTGAGCCGCTCAGCATGGAAATACGCCTGCCCGAGCGTGGCCACGTGGAAGTGAGCGGGCACATCCGCCGTGACGTGAGTTGGGCTCTCGAGTTTTTGTCCGGGCCGCAATTGCCGGCGCCGCCACCGGCGACGGTATCGGCGGCCACCGCCCAGCCCGCTGCACGGTCGGGGTGGCGGCTTGCGCGCGGCAGTCTGCGCAGTGGCCCGGTGGTCGCGCAATTGCCGAAGGAGTCCGGCTTTTTCATCGGCGGAAACTTTGCCAGCCTGCGCTTCGAGGACTGGTTTGCCGGTGGAGACGCCGACGAACCGGGTGCGGGGGCGGACAGCATCCTGCGTGAAATCGACATCGAGGCCGGGCGCTTCACGATCTTCGACCGGTCGTTCCGTGACGTGCAGATCGACGCCCGCCGGGCGACAGGCAATTGGCTGGTGGCCGTGCGGGGGCCGTCGGTTGCCGGGGTGATCACGGTGCCGCTCTCCGGCCAGGACCACGCGCCGGTTGTTCTGGACTTGCAGCGCCTCTGGCTAGTCAGCGCCGGGCCGGCTTCCGGCACCGGCCAGTCGGATCCGCGCAAGCTGCCGGACGTGAAGGCCTCCATTGCCAATTTTTCCCTCAACGACATGCACTTCGGCCAGCTTTCCGGCGAGCTGTCGCAGCGTGGTGACGGCATCGCCGTGGATCCGCTCAAAATGGTCAGCCCGTCGTTTCGCATCGATGGCAACCTGAGCTGGGTGGTGGTCGACAACGATGTCAGCCGGCAGCGGAGCGAAGCCCGGCTCACGCTCAAGTCCACCAACAGTGCCCAAACCCTGAAGGCCCTGGGCTACGACCCGGTGGTCGAGAGCGAGAAGGCCGCCGTGACCCTGGATCTGGTCTGGCCAGGTGGCCCCCGCGAGGATTTCCTCGGTTATGCCGGCGGCCGGGTATCGATCGATCTGGACCGCGGGCAGTTTCTGCCGGTGGACCCGGGCGGCGGGCGCCTGGTGGGACTGCTCAGCATCGCGACCCTGCCGCGTCGCCTGGGCCTCGATTTCTCGGATCTCGTCGACAAGGGCCTGGCTTTTGACCAGGTCAAGGGCGAATTCCGCCTGGAGGCCGGCAATGCCTTTACCTGCAATCTGGGTCTTGAAGGGCCGGCCACCGACATCGGCATCGTCGGCAAGGTGTCGCTGAAGGATCGCGACTACGATCAGGTTGCCGTGGTTCGCCCGCACGTTTCCGACGTGCTGGCAGTGGGTGGATTCGTCGGTGGGCCGGTGCTTGGCGGCGCCGTTCTGCTGATTTCCCAGCTCTTTCGCAAACCGTTGAGCTCGCTCGGCGAAAGCTACTACCGGATTGCCGGGAACTGGGACAAGCCGCAGATCGAGAAGGTGCAGAAGGACGAGGTGGATGTCAGTCCGTTCAAGGACTGCACGCGCTATCTCGCGGACGCCCTGCAGCAACTGCCGCCAGACGCCGAACTGAAACGCTGATTCCACACACAGGCCGATGCGACCCATTAAACTTGGGTGCTTCCAAAGCAGGGCTGGCATGAAAACCTTACGAATTTCCGCGATACAGATGAACTCCGGTGAGGATGTCACCGCCAATCTCACGCGCGCCCGGCGGGCACTGCGGGCAGCTGCCGCCGACGGCGCCAGGCTGGCGGTCCTGCCGGAGAACTTCGCGCGCATGGGCGGGCGGGAGTCGGATCGGCTGGCGCTCATCGAAAACGATGGTGCCGGACCGTTGCAGGAGTTTCTGGCGGCTGAAGCGGCCCGCGCCGGCATGTGGATCGTCGGCGGCACCATCCCCCTGAAAAGCACCGAAGCCAAGCGACCCTTCGCGGCCACGCTGGTGTACGACGGCGATGGGCAGCGCGTTGCGCGCTACGACAAGATCCATCTGTTCGATGCCCGGGTGCCGGAAAGCGAGGAAGCCTATCGGGAATCGCGCAGCACCATGCCGGGATCCGAGCCCCTGCTCATCGATACGCCCTGGGGACGGCTTGGCGTGGTGGTGTGCTACGACCTGCGCTTTCCGGAGCTTTTCCGCCGGATGTCGAGTCAGGGCATGGACGTGCTGGCCGTGCCGGCGGCCTTCACCTATCGCACCGGATCGGCCCACTGGGAAGTGCTGCTCCGCGCCCGGGCGATTGAAAACCTGACCTATCTCGCCGCCGCAGCCCAGACCGGCACCCATCCGGGCGGTCGCCAGACCTGGGGCCATTCGATGCTGGTCGATCCCTGGGGTGCGGTGCTCGCCGAGGCCACCGGCCGCACGCGGGTGATTACCGCCACCATGGACGTCGGCCGTCTGCGGCGGCTGCGCCAGCAGTTTCCGGTGCTTGAGCACCGACGTTTCGGGGATTGATCCAGCATGAACACAGCAGTCACACCGTTGTCACCACTCGCCACCGTGCGCAGCAACGTGCTGGACGCAGCCGGCATCGCCGATCGCGATCTGGAGCGGGCCCTGGGCACCCTGATGCGCGGCGACGTGGATAACGCGGATCTGTACTTCCAGATTGCCCGCCAGGAATCGTGGACGCTGGAAGATGGCATCGTGAAGGAAGGCGCCCACAGCATCGAGCAGGGTGTGGGTGTCCGGGCGATGGCCGGCGAGAAAACCGGCTTTGCCTATTCGGATGAAGTGCTGGTGCCTTCGCTGTTGCAGGCATCGGCTGCCGCCAGCGCCATCGTGCGTCAGGGTCAGCAGGGGCGGGTGCAGGCCTGGCAGCCCCGCTCCGGGCATCGGCTCTATCCACCGATCGATCCGTTGCCCACGCTGATGGATGACGCCAAGGTGGCGTTGCTCCAGCAGGTTGATCGGGATGTGCGGGCGCTGGATCCGCGGGTGAAGCAGGTGGTCGCCAGTCTGGCGGCGGCGCACGACGTGATGCTGGTCTGCGCCAGTGATGGCGTGATGGCGGCCGACGTTCGTCCGCTGGTGCGTTTCAATATTTCCGTGATCGTGGAAGACGGCGGCCGGCGCGAGCAGGGCTATGCCGGCGGCGGCGGGCGTTTTGGTTACGAGTATTTCAGTCGCGAACAGGTCCTGGAATATGGCCGTGAAGCCGTGCGCCAGGCCGTGGTCAATCTGGGCGCGGTGCCGGCCCCCTCCGGGGAAATGGTGGTGGTGCTGGGTCCGGGCTGGCCGGGTGTGCTGCTGCATGAAGCGATCGGCCATGGGCTGGAGGGCGACTTCAATCGCAAGGGCACCTCCGCATTTACCGGACGGATCGGCGAACGCGTGGCTTCCGAGCTCTGCACGGTCGTGGATGACGGCACGCTGGCCGGTCGCCGGGGATCACTCAACGTGGACGACGAAGGCACCCCCACGCAGAACACCGTGTTGATCGAGAACGGCATCCTGCGCGGCTACCTTCAGGACCGGATGAATGCCCGGCTCATGGGCACTGGTTCCACAGGCAATGGCCGGCGGCAATCGTTCGCCCATCTGCCGCTGCCGCGCATGACCAATACCTACATGCTGGCCGGCCCCCATCATCCAGACGAGATCATTGCGTCGGTGAAGAAAGGCATCTACGCCCGCAACTTCGGCGGCGGGCAGGTGGACATCACGTCCGGGAAATTCGTATTTTCTGCGACTGAAGCCTATCGCATCGAAAACGGCAAGCTCACCGCGCCGATCCGCGATGCGACGCTGGTCGGCGACGGGCCGAGCGTGCTCAATCGCGTCAGCATGGTGGGCAACGATCTCGCGCTCGACACGGGCATCGGTGTCTGTGGCAAGGAGGGCCAGTCGGTGCCGGTGGGGGTTGGGCAACCCACCCTGCGCATCGATGGACTGACGGTGGGCGGCACCGCCGGTGATGATGCCGGAGCCCCGGAATGAGCACGGACATGAGCAAAGGCAATGCACTGGATCTCGACAATGGTCGGGAAATCCTCGAGGAAAAGGTCAAGGACGTCCTGCGCCTGGCCAGGGACCTGGGGGCATCCCAGGCTGAGTGTTCCGCCAGTTATGGCACCGGGTTTTCCGTCAGCGTGCGCATGCGGGAGGTGGAAACGCTGCGCCATCAACGCGATCAGGGATTGGGCGTGACGGTCTGGCTCGGCAAGCGCAAAGGCAGTGCCAGCACCTCCGACCTGCGGCCTGCCGCGCTGGAGGAGTCGGTGCGCAAGGCCTGTGCGCTGGCGCGTTACGGCGCCGAAGATCCGGCATCCGGGCTGGCTGATCCCGAGCGGCTCGCGAAAACCGTGCCGTCACTTTATCTGCATCATCCCTGGCAGATCGATCCGGCGACGGCGATCGAGCTCGCCACCGCCTGCGAATCGGCGGCTCTGGATCTCGATCCGCGCATCACCAATTCCGAAGGTGCATCGGTAAGCACCAGCGAAGGCCTGCGGGTGTACGGCAACAGTCACGGCTTTCTCGGTGGTTACGCGGAGTCCGACCACGGCATTTCCTGCTCGGTCGTGGCCGCGGAAAACGGCGCGATGGAAACCGATTACGAATACGCCGTGACCAGGGATGCGGCCGAATTGCCCCGGCCGGAAGACATCGGCCGCGAGGCCGGGCGGCGCACGGTTGCCCGCCTCGGTGGCATCAAGCTCAAGACCCGTGTGGCGCCGGTCATTTTCCCGGCACGCGTCGCCCGTGGCTTGATCGGTCACCTGCTGGGTGCGATCAGCGGCGGCGCGCTGTATCGCAAGTCCACCTTCCTGCTGGACGCGCTGGATACCGAAGTATTCGCCAGACGCGTGACCATCGACGAGCAACCGCATCTGCTGAAAGCGCTGGCCAGCGCCCCCTTCGACGACGAAGGTGTCGCCACCGGGGAGCGGCGCTTGATCGACGCCGGTGTGCTGCGCGGTTATCTGCTCGGCAGCTACTATGCCCGCAAGCTCGGCATGGCCTCGACGGGCAATGCCGGCGGTGCGCACAATCTCGTGGTGCGCAGCACCGCCGGAACCTTCGGGGAACTCCTGCAGACGATGAATCGCGGCTTGGTGATCACCGACCTGATGGGCAGCGGCGTCAATCCGGTGACGGGCGACTACTCGCGTGGCGCCAGCGGTTTCTGGGTCGAGAATGGCGAGATCCAGTATCCGGTAACCGAGATCACGGTGGCCGGCAACCTGAAGGACATGTATCGCGGCATCGCCGCCATCGGCAGCGATGTCGATCGGCGGGGCGGCATCCTGACCGGGTCGATTCTGCTCGAGGCGATGACGATCGCGGGCAGCTAGCCGGCCGGCGCCGTCAGGATCTCCAGCACCCGTTGATACTTCTCTGCCGTGCGACGAAGCACGTCAGCAGGCAGTTTCGGCCCTGGCGCCTTCTTGTTCCAGTCGAGCGTCTCCAGGTAGTCGCGCACGAACTGCTTGTCGAAGCTCGGCGGACTCAGGCCCGTGCGGTAATCGGCTGCGGGCCAGAACCGGGATGAATCCGGTGTCATGACTTCGTCGATCAGGTACAGCGCGCCGGCGTCATCCAGCCCGAACTCGAATTTGGTATCGGCGATGAGGATGCCGCGGCTGCGGGCATAGGCGGCGCCCTCCGTGTAGATGCGCAGGGCAAGATCACGGACCTGCAGTGCCAGGTTCGGTCCCAGCAGGGCTTCGCATTCGGCAAAGCTTATGTTTTCGTCATGCTCGCCGGCCGCCGCTTTCGTGGCCGGCGTGAAGATCGGTGCCGGCAATTGCGCCGCCAGCGGCAGGCCGGCCGGCAGCTGGATGCCGCAGACTGCGCCCGTCGACTGATAGTCCTTGTAGCCGGATCCGATCAGGTAGCCCCGGACCACCGCCTCGATGGGCAGCGGCTTCAGCCGGCGCACCACCATGGATCGGCTGGCCACCACGGCCCGCTCGACAGGATCAGCGATGACCTGTTCCAGGGGCAGCGTCGCCAGGTGGTTCCGGACAATGCTGCTGGTGCGCTGAAACCAGAAATGCGACAACCGGGTCAGCACTTCGCCCTTGCCCGGAACCGGGTCCGGCATCACCACATCGAAGGCCGAAAGCCGGTCGGTCGTGACGATCAGCAGGTGCTGTTCATCGATGCCGTAAATGTCACGGACCTTGCCTTGACTGAGCCGGGGGAGGGCTGTCAATCTGGATTCGTACAGGGCGTCAGGGGCAATGCTCCGCGTCATCGGCGGGATTCTAGCAGCCCTGTCCGCGCTTGCCCCCTGTCGCTTCATCATGATTTTTTTCAAGGAACACTTCCGGCCTGCTTTCAGGACCGGCAGAGACTGCACATGACATGGATCGGCAAGCTTGGTGGTGGCGTCCTCGGCTTCATCGTGGGTGGGCCGGTCGGTGCGGTCATCGGCGGCGCGCTTGGCCATCAGTTCGATCGGGGAGCCGGTGGCCTCGGCGCACTCGGTTACGACGGCTTCGATGCGGAAACCGACGACACGGAGGTCTACTCGGCAGCTGATCGTCAAAGGTTGTTTTTCGAAACCACCTTCCAGGGACTGGGTGCGCTCGCCAAGGCCGATGGGCAGGTGTCGGAGGCTGAAATCGCGGCGGCCCGCACCATCATGGCGGAGATGCGCCTGAAGCCCGAAGCCGTCCTCAGGGCCATCGAGTGCTTCACCGCGGGCAAGGCCGCCGATTTTCCGCTGCGCCGGCGCGTGGCGGCATTGCGTCGGGCGTGTCGTCGCGAGCCGGATCTGCTGCGGACCTTCCTGGAGATCCAGATGGATTTTGTCCTGGGCAAGGCGGCGATCAGTGCGCGGGAGCAGGCGTTGCTCCTCGCCATGGCCGAAACCCTGGGCGTCACCCGTCTGGATCTGGTGCATCTCGAAGCAGTGCTGCGCGCCCGCCGCAACTTCAGGCAGCACAGACCGGCAACGGCGCCCACCCAGTCCGTTGATGGCGCCTATGGCGCCCTCGGGCTGATGCCCTCGGCGACGGATGCCGAAGTGAAGACCGCCTACCGCCGCCTGATGAACCAGCATCATCCGGACAAACAGGCAGCCCGGGGGCTGCCGGAGGCCATGCTGGAAGCTGCGCAGGAGCGCACTCACGAAATCCGTGCGGCCTACGACCTCATCTGTGAACGGCGGGGACTGAAATAGTCGCGTGCTATATTTCCGTGATGTCCGCCTTCCTGATCGCACCCTCGATACTCTCCGCCGACTTCGCCCGCCTTGGCGAGGAAGTCGAGGCCGTGCTCGCGGCCGGCGCGGATGTCATTCATTTCGATGTCATGGACAACCACTACGTGCCCAATCTCACGCTCGGGCCGCTGGTGTGCGCGGCGCTCCGCAAGCGGGGCATCACGGCGCCCATCGATGTGCATCTGATGGTGCAGCCGGTTGATGAAATGGCGCGGGCCTTCGCCGCTGCCGGCGCCAGCTGGATCAGCTTTCATCCGGAAGCCACGCTGCATGTGGACCGCACGATCAATCTGATCCGGGAGCTGGGCTGCAGTCCGGGGCTCGTGTTGAATCCGGCGACGGCGCTCGAATGCCTCGACTACACGCTGCCCCTGCTGGACATGGTGCTCGTGATGTCGGTCAATCCCGGCTTTGCGGGCCAGGCGTTCATTCCGGGCAGCCTGCCCAAACTCGAGGCGATCCGTCAGCGCATCCGCCGGCTCGGGAAGCCGATACGCCTGGAAATCGATGGCGGCATCAATCCGGACAATATCCGTGCGGCGGCCGGGGCTGGTGCTGATGTGTTTGTTGCCGGGTCGGCGATCTTCGGCGGCGGCGACTATGCGGCGACGATACGCCGGATGCGGGCCGGGCTTGCATCCGCGCAGGAGCAACACCAGAGCTGATGTCGCTCCTGCGGGATGTTCGACTCTAGAGGCCCACTGCCCGCAGTTTCGGTTTCGGGCGGGCGTTGTAAACCACGATGGTCTTGCCGGTTGCGGTGATCAGGCCCTGATCTTCCAGCACCTTCAGCACGCGACCCGCCATTTCGCGGGAGCAACCCACCAGACGCGACAGCTCCTGACGGCTGACCTTGATCTGCATCCCGTCAGGATGCGTCATGGCGTCGGGTTCGCTGCAGAGATCCATGATCGCGTGGGCGACACGGCCGGTGACATCGACGAAGGCCAGGTCACCCAGCTTCCGGTTGGTCCGATCGAGGCGTGTCGCGAGCTGGGTGGCCAGCTCGAAAACCAGTCCGGGGCTTTCGCTGGCAATCTGCCGGAAGCGCGGATAGGTCATTTCGGCAATTTCGGAACTGACGCGGGTTCGCACCCAGGCGCTGCGCGCCGGCTGTTCATGGAACAGGCCCATCTCGCCGAAAAATTGCCCCTTGTTCAGATAGGCCAGCACCATTTCGTTGCCGTCCTCATCCTCGATCATCACTTCCACCGAGCCGTCGATGATGTAGTACAGGCTGTCGGGCAGGTCGCCCGCATGAATCATCACGGTTTTGCTCGGCACCGTTCGCACCCGACAGTAAGTCAGGAAACGATTGATCGCCGGAACATCACTCAGCGCTTTGCCGGTTACAGCCATTGCAGTCTCTCCCCAATAAGCCACATGTGCCCGACCCCTGTCCCCTGGAAAAACCCCAACCAGAGCGGGGAATATGTTGAATCCTGGGCTACGGTAGTCCAAGCAACCGACTGCGTGTACTGGCACGTGCCGGAACTGTGAAGCCTCTCACATTGGGCGGCAGGCCGGCACCACCGGGTCGATTGCTAGATCCGGTGGGCAACCGTGGTCATGATCCCTGCCAGAAGGCGCATGCCCTGTCGTACCGGATTCGGCAACTCGGCGGCGCCCAGTTGCCGGGCGTGGGCGCCATGCGCGGCCTCGTCGCTGCGCATCTGCTCCACGATGGCGCGACTGGCATGGTCGCTGACCGGCAAGCGGGCCAGATGATCCGTGAGGTGAGCCTCGACCTGGCGTTCCGTTTCCAGAATGAAGCCGAGTGCCGTGGGTCGTGGCAGCAGTCCGGCCGCGGCGCCGAGGGCGAAGCTGCCGGCATACCACGCGGGGCCGAGCACGCTGCCATGACTGCCAAGATCCTTGATCCGCTGCCGGCACCAGGCAAGATGATCCTGCTCGTCCTGGGCTGCCTCGAGCAGGGCCGAGCGTACTTCGGCATCCGGTGTCGTCAGCGCCTGCCCGCGATACAAGGCCTGCGCTGCAACCTCGCCTGCATGATTCACCCGCATCAAGGCCGAGGACAGTCGCTGCTCGGGCGGCGAGAGCGGCATGTCGGCGGGCGGCGCCTGGGACGGCAGCGGCATGCGGCGTGCCGGCAGATCCGCCGCCGACAGCGTCCGCAAGGCCCTGTCCAGCTCGGTCAATACCCCATCCAGAAACGAAGGGAGCCGGTCCAGTGCTCGAGGTTTCATGGCTGCAACATCCTGGTCAGTACCGTCCATACATTAGACTAACGCCCCGGGATCCATTATCGTTGCGGCCCTTCGCGCTGGGCAATCCAGCTGCACGCAAAGCCCACTCATCCCAGAAAATCAGGCAACAACCAGGCAACCGAGGTTCCGGCATGCACACATCCATGTTTTTCCGTATTCATTCGACACTGGCAGTGGCACTGCTGGCGCTGGCCCTGCCAGTGCAGGCCCAGGTCGGCACCAAGATGGCGAGCGAAGTCGTCAAGCCTGCTGACGCGGTGGCGGATGCCGGCCCATGGTCCGGCAAGCTCGCGGCAGGCTTTGCCAAGACCTCGGGCAATTCCGACAGTTCTGCGGCGAACTTCAGAGGCGAGGGCCGCTACGACCAGAATCGCTGGCACCATATCCTGGGCGCCACTGCGGTTGGCACCAGCAGCGCGGCCAACCGTGATTCAGCATCCGTAACCACCGCCGAGTCCTACTGGGCAGGCTTCCAGTCGCAATACGACATCACCGCGGCGTACTACGGCTTTGGTTCCGTGGACTGGTACAAGGACCGGTTCACCGCTTATGACCAGCAACTCTATGAGGCGGTTGGTCTGGGCTGGCGGATTCTGCGCGGCGAACGGCATTTTCTGGATGGCGAGGCGGGCGTAGGCGCCAAGCAGGCCGACCTCAAGGGCGGCGGCAGCCAGGACGAAGGCATCGGTCTGATCCGGGGTATCTACACCTGGAGCATCAGCGAAAATGCGGCCTTCGTGCAGCGCCTGTCGATCCTGTCCGGCTCGGACAATACCTACACCGAGAGCACCAGCCAGTTGAAAGCCGGCGTGATCGGCAACCTGAGCCTGGTGCTGGGCTACACCTACAAGCACAACTCCGATGTCGAGGTCGACACCTCGGTGACCCCGAATCGGCCCTTCGACAAGACCGACACCTACACCACGATTTCCCTGGAATACGGCTTCTGAGTGACGGTTTCCGGGGGTGGCGGCCGGGGAAATAGCCAAGCCGTCCTGTCGCGGGGTTTGAAAAAACCCCGCCAGCCCCCTACACTTTGCGGCCCGCCTGGGCGAGAGGGCTTGCCGCGTCCGGATCCCCGGGCGATCGGGCGGCACGACCACCAGTTTCAGGCAAGTCGGTTTCCAGACAGGTTTCAATAGACAGGTTGCATAGATGGGCACGTTTTCTGCCAAATCCCATGAAGTCCGGCGCGGCTGGTACGTGGTCGATGCCACGGACCGGACGCTGGGTCGTCTCGCGTCAGCGATCGCTTTTCGGCTGCGCGGCAAGCACAAGCCCGAATTCACCCCCCATGTCGATACCGGCGACTACATCGTCGTGGTCAACGCCGCACGC
>CAYLKO010000006.1:43894-73622 GCA_964384525.1 uncultured Chromatiaceae bacterium | reverse complement strand
CGGTCTGGCGGTCGCCGATGATCAGCTCGCGCTGGCCGCGGCCCACCGGCACCATGGCGTCGATGGCCTTCAACCCGGTCTGCACCGGCTGGTCGACCGACTGGCGCGTGATGACGCCCGGCGCGACCTTCTCGATCGGTGAGCGTCCGGCGGCATTGACCGGGCCCTTGCCGTCGATGGGCTCGCCCAGCGCATTGACCACCCGGCCCAGCAGGCCCTCGCCGACCGGCACTTCGAGAATGCGGCCCGTGGTTTTGACCTGGGCGCCTTCGGAGATGTGCTTGTAGTCACCAAGGACCACCGCACCAACCGAATCCTGCTCGAGGTTCAGGGCGAGGCCGAAGGTGTTGCCCGGGAACTCCAGCATTTCGCCGTACTGCGCATCGGCGAGTCCATGCACGCGGCAGATGCCGTCGGTCACCGCGATGACCGTGCCCACGTCGCGGGCTTCGGCGACGGTCTCGAAGTTCTTGATGCGCTGCTTGAGCAGTTCGCTGATTTCAGAGGCCTTGAGTGCCATGTGTCGTTCCTTGGGTTATCCGGCGCTTCAGGCGCGCAGGACGGTTGCCAGTTTGTCGAGTCCGGTACGGACGGAGCCATCGATGACGCGATCGCCAATCTGCAGCCGGGCGCCACCAATCAGGGTGGGATCAAGCTGGACGGAAAGCCGGACCTGCCGGCCAAAACGCTTGTTGAGGGATTCGATGATGCGCTGCTGCTGTGCCGCGGAGACCTCGGATGCCGACGTGAGAACGACATCCAGGCTGCTCTCCGCCTCGGCCTTCAGCGCCTCGTAACGCACCAGGATCTGGGGCAGCACGCCCAGCCGCTGATTTTCGGCAAGTACCTTGAGAAAGCCCGTGCCGACCGATCCCTCGCCGCCATTGAGCAGCGGGGTATTGCCGAGCTTTTCGCCGGCGATGGCCGCAATGCCATCCGCCATCGCGAAGCGGTCGGCGCCGGGCGCCGCCAGATAGCGGCCGGCATCCGGTGACGTGGCGATTTCGGCCGCGAGTCGCAGGAATTCGGACCAGGCCGACAATTGGTTGTCGGTGCGGGCAATCTCGAAGACGGCCTGGGCGTAGGGTCGGGCGGTGGTGGAGCCGGGTTCAGCCATGATTTGCCTGCACCTCAGATCTGTGCGGCGAGCTTGTCGAGGAGATCCTGGTGCGTGCGGGGATCGATTTCCCGCCCCAGGATTTTCTCGGCGCCGGCCACCGTGATCGCGGCCACCTGCGCCCGCATTTCGTCGCGGGCGTGGTGGAGCTGCTGGGCCACATCGCCCTGGGCCGCCTTGAGGATGCGTTCGCGCTCCTCCGTGGCGCCCGGGCGGGCCTCGTCCACGATTTCGTTGCCGCGGGTCTGGGCCTGATCGATAATCTGCCGGGCCTGGCCGCGAGCTTCCTCGACCATCGACGAGATCTTGACCTGCGCCTCTTCGAGCGAGCGATTGCCCTTGTCGGCGGCGGCGAGACCGTCAGCGATGCTTTTCTGGCGCCTCTCGATCATGCCGAGAATCGGAGGCCACACGAACTTCATGCAGAACCAGACAAACACCGCCATGGCGATGGCCTGGCCGATGAGGGTTAGATTGATATCCACCGCGAAACTCCTGACCGCAACCTACGGGGCAAGGTGCCACTGATCAGCCACCAGCTGCCGTCTGCAACTGGCCGATGAACGGATTGGCAAAGGCGAAGAACAGCGCGATGCCGACGCCGATCATGGCCACGGCGTCGAGCAGCGCCACCACCAGAAACATCTTGGTCTGCAACATGTTCGCCAGTTCCGGCTGGCGGGCGCAGCCTTCCAGAAAGCGGCCGCCGAGAATGCCCATGCCGATGCCGACGCCCAGAGCGCCGAGACCAATCAGAATGGCGACGGCGATCGCGGTGAATCCAATAACAGTTTCCATCAGTTGCTCCTAAAACAGCTCAAATGTTGCGAATCGTGGTGGTGTGGCATCAGTGATGCTCGTGCGCCTGGCTCAGATAGACGATGGTGAGCATCATGAAAATGTAGGCCTGGAGGGTGATGATCAGGATGTGGAACACCGCCCAGGGGAAATGCAGGGGCAACTGGTAAACGCCCAGCAGCGCGATCAGGATGAACATCAGTTCACCTGCGTACATGTTGCCGAAGAGCCGCAGCGCGAGTGACAGCGGCTTGGCCAGCATCGAGACGACTTCGAGAATGAAATTGAAGGCGATGACCAGCGGCCACAGCAGCAGCGGCACGCCGAGGTCGCGCGGATTCAGCGGGTTCATGGTGAGTTCGGCGAGGAAGCCGCCCGGGCCCTTGATCTTCAGGCTGTAGAAGATCGTCAGCGCGAACACCGACAGCGACATGCCGAAGGTGACGTTCACGTCGGCTGTTGGCACCACGCGCAGGTAGTCGGCGATGCCGGGCTGCTCGAAGGCCACCGGCAGGAAGTCGACCGGGATCAGATCCATGAAATTCATCATGAAGACCCAGGTGACGATGGTCAGCGCCAGCGGCGCAATGATCCGGCTCTTGCCATAGAAGGTGTCGCGGACACTGCCGTCGACGAAGTCGAAGATGAGCTCGACCAGGGCCTGCGTGCGGCCAGGTACGCCCTGGCTCGCGTTGACGGCGATCCGCCGGAAGAGCCAGCCGAGGCCGATGGCGAGCAGGATTGCAACGACCATGGAATCGACATTGATGGCGTAGAAATTGCCATGACAATGATTCCAGACCCAACCCTCGTCTCCACGGCAGACCTGAAGGTGTGTCAGGTGGTGCTGGATGTACTCGGTGGCGGTCTTGTTGCCTTCTGCTGCCATTCGCTGCTTACCGTTGCCTGCTGCTTCTGCCGTTATCAATCCAGGGGTAGCCCGTGCCCAGCGCAGCCCAATACACGATGAACGTGGCGGCGTAGGCCACGATCATCGGCTCGAACTGCGGACTCAAAACCCGGTTCGCAAGGATGAAGAGCGCCACCGTCAGCAGGAGCTTCACCGCTTCGCTCACCCATACCCCGGCATAAAACCGGCCGGGATCGTCTGCCGCACTGACCCGGAACATCCGCAGGGCCTGATAGAGCCCGGCGACGATTCCGATGCCACCCCCCAATGCGGCCGACCAGGCGGCCGCTGCACCCCCCAGCATCCCGGCGCCGGCGCAAATTGCCGCCGTCAGGCCGAGCTGCCCACCTGCCAGCCGGAAAGCAGCACGCCGCAGTAGTTTGAATCGCTGCGCTTGGCTCATTTCCGTCTCGGAAGTCGACGTCCCGACGAAGGGGTGTGTCGAGCCGCGAAATTCTATTGATGATGCAGCGTGCAATCAACCCCGGAAAGTATCAAATGCGGTACCGGACTCCTCTTTTGGTAGTTATTTGGTAGCAGGCCATAACTACCAAAAGAGGAGTCCGGTACCTGGTCAGGTAGGTATGTGGTCGGGGGGTCAGGTGATGTGGGCGAGGATGCCTTCGAGCTCGGCGATGCTGTTGTAGGCCACGACAAGCTTGCCCTTGCCGCCGCGGCCGTGCTGGATGGCGACCCGCGCGCCGAGCTTGTCAGCCAGATCGTTCTCCAGCCGCCGCACATCGGGATCCGTCGACCGGCCCGGCGAATCGCCGGCTGGTTTGCCCGGACCTTCGAGCATGCGCTTCACCAGCCGCTCGGTTTCCCGCACCGACAGCCCCTTGCCAGCCACCAGCCGGGCCACTTCGGCCTGCATGCGCGGGTCGGTCAGGCCGAGCAGGGCCCGGGCATGACCCATTTCCAGCGAGCGCTTCTCCAGCAATTCCTGCGCCACCTCACCCAGCTGCAGCAGCCGGAGCAGATTCGAAACCGCCACCCGGGACCGGCCGATCGCCTCGGCCGCACTCTCGTGGGTGAGCCCGAACTCGCCGATCAGGCGGCGCAGCGCCAGGGCCTCCTCCAGCGAATTCAGGTTTTCCCGCTGGATGTTCTCGATCAGCGCCATGGCGATGGCGGCCGAATCCGGAATATCCCGCACCAGCGCCGGCACCGACTGCAGACCCGCCATCTGCGCGGCGCGCCAGCGTCGTTCCCCGGCAATGATCTCGTAGCGCGGCGCACCGCCCGGCCCCCGCTCGACGAGCGGTCGCACAACGATCGGCTGAATCACGCCCTGGGCCCGGATCGACTGCGCCAGATCCTCCAGGGATTCGGGATGCATGTCGTGCCGGGGCTGATAGGTGCCGCGCACGAGGAGATCGACTGCCAGCATCTTCAGGCCCTCTGCAGATGCGGCATCCGGCGGCCGGCCGCTGCCCGCCGTATCCGCCGGTCGATCAGCGACCGGCGTCGTGGTGGCAGGACCCAGCAACGCCTCCAGGCCCCGGCCCAGACCGGTTCGTTTCGCTGCCATGTTGCTTCCGCCTTCCGTCGCCTGACTGCCGCCCAGCCGACCGGCATTCTAGCCCGAGCCCGCCCCTGCGTCGGCCGCGCCCTGATCGGACTCCACGCGCAGTTCATCGACCGGCAGCGGGCCGCGCAACACTTCCGCCGCCAGCTCCAGATAGGCCTGGGCGCCACGGGAGCTGCGGTCGTGCTGCAGGGCCGGCACGCCGTAGCTGGGCGCTTCGGCCAGCCGCACATTCCGCGGGATGACCGTGGCATACACCTTGTCGTGAAACAGTTTCACCAGCTCCTCCGACACATCCATCGCCAACCGGTTGCGCGGATCGAACATCGTGCGCAGCAGACCCTCGATGTTCAGCGCCGGATTCACCGTGTTGCGCACCTGCTTGACGGTTTCCAGCAACGACGACAAGCCTTCCAGCGCGTAGTACTCGCACTGGATCGGAATCAGCACGCCGTCCGCCGCGGTCAAGGCGTTCAGCGTGAGCATGTTGATGGTCGGCGGGCAGTCGATCAGGATGTAGTCGTACAGGCCGCGCACCGGCTCCAGCGCCTTGCGGAGACGCATTTCGCGGCCGATCTCCTGCAAAAGCCGCACCTCGGCGGCCGTCAGGTCGGCGTTGGCCGGCAACAGGGCGAAGCCGGCCTCCGTTACCGACACGATGGCATCCAGCGCCTCGCTCTCGCCCAGCAGGACCTCGCAGGTGGTGCTGGTCAGGGACTGTTTGTCGATGCCGCAGCCGGTCGTCGCATTGCCCTGCGGATCTAGGTCAACCAGCAGCACGCGCTTTTCGAGCGCCGCCAGCGAGGCCGCCAGATTGACCGACGTCGTGGTCTTGCCCACGCCGCCTTTCTGGTTGGTCACGGCGATGATGCGGCTCATGCCCTGAGGATCCGGATGATGTGACGCTCGGCATCGAGACCCGGCACCTGCACCGGCACCACGGCCACGGCCTGCCAGCCGGCCGGCAACGCGGCGATTTCCGCCGTGGGCTCCTTGCCCTTCATCGCCAGGATCTGGCCACCCGGCGCCAGCAGACGCCCTGCTCCGCCGATGAAGTCCGGAAGAGCGGCGAAGGCGCGGCAGAGCACGGTGTCGAACAATGGCACGGCAGAGTAGTCCTCGATTCTTGAGTGTTCAGCCCGCGCATTGCGGAGTTTCAGTGCGCCGATCGCCTGACGCACGAAGCGGATCTTCTTCTGCGTCGCATCCACCAGAACGAATTCCCGCGACGGCTCCGTGAGCGCCAGGGGTATGCCGGGCAGGCCGGCCCCGCAACCCACATCCAGGATCCGCTGACCGGCGAGCAGGGGCCGCACCGTGAGCGAGTCCAGTACATGCAGCGACACCATCGCCAGCGGATCGCGGATGCTGGTCAGGTTCCAGGCCTGGTTCCACTTGGCCAGCAGGCGCAGATAATCGGCAAAGGCGCCGACCAGTACGTCATCAGCCGGGATGCCCAGTGCCGTCAGCCCCTCGCGCAGGCGGTCTTCCACGGCGATCAGTATGCCCGCTACGGTGCGCCGGCGCTGCTGCCGTCGATCGCCTGATCCCGAAGACGCACCAGGCAACGGCCCACATTGGCGCCATCGATCCAGGCCGCCACGACTTCCGGCACCTCGGCCAGCGCTACTTCACGCGTGACGATGGCCGGCAGCTGCGCCGGTTTCAGATCACCCGCCAGCCGCCGCCAGACCTCGGCGCGCAGCGTTGCCGGGACTTCCACAGAGTTGATGCCGAGCAGGCTGACGCCGCGGAGGATGAAGGGCATCACGGTGGTGTGGAGCTCGTAGCCCTGGGCAAGGCCGACGCTGGCGATGCTGCCATGGGGTGCAACCGTCCGTGTCAGCCAGGCGAGCGTCGCGCCGCCCAGATTGTCCACCGCACCGCCCCACAGGGTTTTCTCCAGAGGCTTCGTGCCGAGTTCGCGGCCCTGCAGGTTGCAGATCTCCGTGGCGCCCAACCCGCGCAGATAATCATCGGCCGTGGACTTGCTGGTAACCGCCGTGACGCGATAGCCCAAGCCGGCCAGCAAGGCGATGGCCACACTGCCCACGCCGCCGGTGGCGCCGGTCACGGCGATCGGGCCCATGTCCGGCACCTGGCCCATCTGTTCCAGCCGGTGAATGGCCAATGCAGCCGTGAAGCCGGCCGTGCCGAGCGCCATGGCCGTGCGGGTGTCGATGCCGGCCGGCAACCTGTTCACCCACTCTGCCGGCACCTGGGCGTATTCACTGAAGCCGCCATCGTGGGTTTCGCTGAGCCCGCAACCGTGCACCGCCACGGCATCACCGGGCTTGAAGCGGGCATCACCCGACTGGACCACGGTGCCCGCAATATCCACGCCGGCCACCAGCGGAAAGCGCCGGAGAATGCGGCCCCTGCCGCTGACGGCAAGGGCATCCTTGTAGTTGATGCTGGACCAGTCGCCGCGGATGACGACATTGCCGGGGGACAGATCGGCGAGGGTCAGGGTTTCAAGCCGCGCCTCGGTGCCACCCTCGATCTGATGTACCCGCAGGGCTTTGAAGGATTCCACGGGCTGAAGACTAGCGCGAAATGCGGGCCGTCCGCCCGTGAAATCGGGACTGGGGCCCGCCGGGTTCAGCGCTTCTTGCTGTAGTGGACGGTAAAAAGCCCCGGCTGGGACGAGAAGTAGGTGGCCAGTTCGTGGATGTCTTCATCCGACAGGGAGGCAGCCTGGGCGCTCATCAACGGATCCTTGCGCGCGCCGGCCTTGTATTCGTGCAGCGCATGTTCCAGATAATCGCGATGCTGGCCGGCCAGGACCGGCCAGTTGGGCGCCACACTGACGCCGCCTTCACCATGGCAGGCCACGCAGATGGCCGCCTTCGCGGGCGCCTCGCCAACGGGATTTGCCGCCTTCTTGACCGTGCCCTCGCTGGCGAAGAATGCGGCAACATCCTTCATGTCCTGCTCGTTCAGCGAGGTCGCCTGGGCATGCATCGTCTTGTGGGCACGGGTCTGGTTGTCATAGCCCTGCAGCGCGATGACCAGATATTCCGGGTGCTGGCCACCCAGCTTGGGCACGCGAAACGACGGATAGGCATTGCGATAGCCCGGGATGCCATGGCACCCCATGCAGGTGGCGGCCAGCGCCCCGCCGCGGGAAATATCGGCGGTCGGGGGCGTGAGCGGAGCCGAAGCCTGCTGGGCCGAAGCCGCGGATGTCAGGGCCACATTGCCTGCGAAGACAACACCGAAGAGAACCGCCAGGCGTGTGAAGTTCATAAATCCAACTTGCCGAATGTGCCATTGCCGCGAATGCCATGGTCACGGGTGACGATGGGCCCAGTTGAAGGGCTGGGTGCGGGTCGCTATGTTAGTCAGAGGAGGTCTGGATTTCCAGACCACGCAATTTGTTCCAGTGGAGAGACCCATGCAGACCAGAGGGCAGACCAGCGGACGGATCAGGGTTCTGGCGATGACTGCGTGCCTGCTGCTCGGGGCGGCCACGGCCTTCGCCGACGATCTGCCGAGAACGATTTCAGTGTCCGGTTCCGGGCATGTGGACGCCACGCCGGACATCGCCCGATTGGCGCTCGCCGTGCAGCACCGGGACCTGAGCATGCAGGTGGCCCGTGATCAGACCGTGAAAGTCAGCAATGACTTCCTCGCCCTCTGCAAGAAGCTCGGCATCAAGGACGCCAAGGTGCGGACTTCCGGCCTCACCATCCAGCCGGAATACCGTTGGGATCCGAAGGACAACCGGCAGGTCTTCCAGGGTTATTTCGTGCAGCGTCAGCTCGAGGTCGAGCTCGACGACCTGAGCAAGCTCGGCGCCGTGATCGAAGGCGCGGTTGATGTCGGCGTCAATCAGGTATCGCCACCGGAGCTCGACAGCAGCCAGCGCAAACAGCTGAGTCGGGATGCGCTGGCCGCGGCGGCGGCCGATGCCAGAGCCAACGCCGAGCGGATTGCGGCGAGTCTGGGGGTGAAGATCGGTGCCGTGCGGACGATCGTCGCCGAGGGAGCGGCGCCGCCACCGGCGCCCATGCCGAAGCGGATGCTCGCCCAGGCCATGGCGGCCGACAGTGCCGCGGAAAGCTACACAACCGGCGAGATCGGCTTCGACAGCCGGGTGGATGCCACCTTTGATCTGGTGGTGCCGTAGGTACCCGCAGCTTGGTGGTGCCGCAAGCGCTGCCAGAGCAATCTCGTTGCGCGAGATCAGCCTGACGATACTCCTGCTGTCGCTCAGCAACGTGTTCATGACGTTTGCGTGGTACGCGCATCTCAAGGAGCTGAGCACCAAACCGTGGCTCGTGGCAGCCGTGTTGAGCTGGCTGGTCGCGTTTTTCGAGTATCTGCTGCAGGTGCCGGCGAATCGCATCGGTTATGGCGTGCTGTCGCTCGGCCAGCTAAGATCCTGCAGGAGATCATCACCCTGACGGTCTTCGTGCCCTTTGCCTTCTACTACATGAAGGAGCCCTTGAAGCTGGATTACCTGTGGGCGGGGCTGTGCATCGTGGGTGCGGCCTATTTCATCTTCCGCAGCCGTTGGGGTGCTGGCTGATCCGCATCGCCGCCCGCACCATCGATGCTGGCGAGCAGTTTCCCGGCAAATTCCGCCGGCTTGCCGGTCTCCCAGGCCATCACGGCCTTCAACAAGGGTCGGGCCTCCGGCGCACGACCAACCGCGACATACATCTGCGCCAGCATCATCTTGATCGCCGGATTGGAGGGCAGCAGCTCATGGGCGAATTCGAGCGTCGGTAGTCCCTTGGCGGGCTCGACGCCTTCCTGCAGATAGCTGGTGCCGTAAATCGCCAGGGTTTCCGGATTGTGGTCATTCAACTTGTCGGCCAGAACGAATTCCTGGCGCGCATTGGCAAAGTAGCGCTGGCGCGCCGCTGCATCCCCGGCATTGGCATCGGCATCGGCACCAACCGCACGAGCCAGCCAATACTCGCCGAAATCCAGATGATGCAGATCATTGGCCGGCTCCAGCGCAATGGCCTTCGGGTACAGCGCTTCAGCCTCGGAATACTTGCCGGCAAATTTATAGAGGTCCGCGCGGACGACCAGCGCCGCGGCATTGTCGGGATTCGCGGCCAGCGCCGCATCGGCAAATTTTCCGGCTTCCTTGCCTCGGCCCGTCGCCATGCTGAGGCCGGCAAGCTGCGCCGCCACGCTATCGGATGTCAGTTCGCGAACGCTGATCCTGCCTGGATCAAAGGGATCGTTCAGCTCGCCGCGACTGTAACGTGCGTGGTCCAGGTAGCCACGGATCGTCTTGCCGAGCGTCGCCGTATCTTCATGAAACGCCTTTTCGAAAGCCTCGACAGGCGGCGTGCCCCGTTCCCGGTCGGAGAGATACTCCTTGAGGGCCGTGCCGAAATCGAGCTTGGGCTTGCCATAGATCAGGTAGTGCGCCAACGCCCACGACTGGGCGTAGAAGCGGCCATTGTCGATCGCGCTCAATTTGGTCAGCTGGCTGTCATCGACCACGCGGGAGTACGGCATCCAGGCGCCAGGCACGGACAACGTCAACATGCGGCCTGGCGATGCATTGCCCAGCGTGAAACGGCCGTTGCGCAGATCCACGGTGCCGAGCACTTCGGCCAGACCCTCGTCGTACCACTTCGGATAAGCCTGATGCCCCTGATTGCGCATCAGGAAGTGTGTGTATTCGTGTTGCAGCGAGTGGCTCAGCGGCAGTCCGTTGACAATGCGGACAGCGGCATAGTTGGATCGCATGCCAGGTCGCAGATAGCCGGCGATGTTGCCGGTGAGGCCAACCTCGGGGGCCGGCCCCTTGAAGACATACACGCGGGTGGGAACACGTTCCTGCAGCGTGCCGGCGTTGGTCACCGCCCCGACCAGCGTCCGGAAATCTTCCAGCTCCTGCACCAGTTTCACCGTGCTGGCCTTTCTCAAGGCGCTGGTCACCACGAAGTTCGGGCTGCGGGCCTCGAGCCAGGTGCCTTCCCAGACTTCGCGCGCCTGGGCCGGTGCGGTGAACGTGATCATGGCGATCACCATGACCCCGCCAAGGAGCCGATGACGGGTGCGATCGGTGACTCTTTGCATGGTTCTTTCCCCCGGTCGAATGCCGAGAGTAACGCCGGACCGGCCTTCAGCCCAGCGGTGCCTTCAACGCCGCTTCGAGGGCTGCCTGCACGCCGTCACTGAAGGCCACCAGCTGGACCTGCTCCAGCACCTCGTCGGCGGCGAGAAAGATGAGGATCGAGCGCACGGTGATGCCGGCCGCCTGGAGCAGGGGAAAACCATAGGCGCCGCAACTGATCGCCGGAAAGGCGATGGAGGTCAATTGCTGCTGCTGCGCCAGCTTGAGGCTCTGGCGGTAGGCGCTGGCCAGCAGTCGCGCCTCGCCGCTCGTGCCGCCCCTCCACACCGTACCCTCCGTTTGTTTCACATGGCGGGCCTTGAGATCGACGCCCTGCGTTATGCGGGCTTCACCGGCCGGGCAGCGCACGCCGGGTGTCACTTCAGGCAGGGCGCGGCAGGCCTCGAGCAATTCCGGACCGGCAGCGCGATGGATGGCGCCGTCCACGCCACCGCCGCCCAGCAGCGTCTCGTTGGCTGCGTTGACAATGGCGGCCACGTCGAGCGTGGTGATGTCACCGCGGATGACTTCGATTTTCTGCATGGCTTCAGGTGGTGTGGTTCAGCTCTTCAACACGGTGACACGCCACGAGCGATCCGTCGAATGCACGCAGCGCCGGCTCTTCCGTCGTGCAGCGGGCGATCGCATGCGGGCAACGCGTGCGGAACGGGCAGCCGCTCGGCGGCGACAACGGGGAGGGGACCTCGCCCGTGAGGAGCGCCTTGACCCGCTGCCGTTCCCGCTGCGGGTCGGGAATGGGCACCGCCGCCAGCAGCGCCTGGGTATAGGGGTGGCGGGGCGTCCGATACAAGCGCCCGGCGCTCGCGATCTCCATCGGCTTGCCCAGATACAGCACCAGCACCCGGTGACTGAGCTGGCGGACCACGGCCAGATCGTGCGAGATGAAAATGAGTGCGAGTTCGAGACGCGCCTGCAACTCCAGCAGCAACGCGATGATCTGCGCCTGCACGGTGACGTCCAGCGCGCTCACCGCTTCATCGCACACGAGGAGCTTCGGCTCCAGGATGAGCGCACGGGCAATGCCGACGCGCTGGCACTGGCCGCCGGAGAACTGATGGGGATAGCGGTTCCGCCACGCGGGATCGAGGCCGACCTGGCGGAGCGCCGCGGCGACCCGTTCGGCCACCTCGGCCGCCCGCAAGGCCGGCTCGAAAGCCTGCAGTGGTTCGGCGATGGTCTGGCCGATGGTCATGCGCGGATCGAGCGCGGCCAGCGGATCCTGGAACACGAGCTGCATGTCGCGCCGCGACTCGCGCACCGCCACCTCCGGCAGCGTGGCGATTTCCCGGCCCAGCAGGCACACGCGGCCGCGCGGCGGCCGCACGAGGCGCAGCACCGCCCGCGCCAGCGTGGACTTGCCCGAGCCGGACTCGCCAACCACGCCCACGGTTTCGCCGGGCGCCACCTCGAGCGACACGCCATCCAGGGCGCGCAGCGTGCGGCTCCTGGCGAACAAGGCCGGCGCCGCCACCGGGTAATGCACGGCAAGATCGGCCACAGCCAGGGTTGGCGTGCCGGCGGCGACTTCAGGCAAGCTCACGGCATCGTCGAGCCGCGGCACGGCGGCCAGCAGCTCGCGGGCGTAGCGGGTCTTCGGCTCGGCAAAGACCTCATCCACGGCACCCTGTTCCTGGCACTCGCCGTTGCGCATCACCAGCAGACGATCGCAGGTGCCCGCCGCGACGCCAAGATCATGGGTGATGAGGATGATGGCGGTGCCGAAGCGCTCGCGGAGTTCCGCCATGAGCACGAGGATCTGCGCCTGCACCGTGACGTCCAGCGCCGTGGTCGGCTCGTCGGCGATCAGCAGGGCCGGCTCGCACAGAAGCGCCGTGGCGATCATCACGCGCTGGCGCATGCCGCCGGACAGCTCGTGCGGATACATCGCCAGGCGTGAGCGCGGATCCGTGATGTGCACGGTCGCCAGCAGGCGTTCGCACTCGGCAAGCGCCGCCGCCCGTGACTGCGGCCGATGACGGCGCAGCACCAGTGACATCTGCTGCCCGATCGTCAGATAAGGATTGAGCGAGGTCATGGGGTCCTGGAACACCATGGCCATGCGGCTGCCGCGGAGCGTGGCGAGACGGGCGTCTGCCATGCCGATCAGCTCCGCGCCTTCAAAGCGGATGCTGCCCGTGGCCCGGCCGTTCTCCGCCAGCAAGCCCATCAGCGCCATCGCTGCCTGGGTCTTGCCCGAGCCGGATTCGCCGACGATGCCCAGCACCTCGCCCGCCTGGAGACTGAAGTTCAAACCGCGCACCGCCGCCACCGGCCCGTCGCGGGTGACAAAGCCGACATCCAGATCACGGACCTCGAGCAGGGCCTGCGGAGCCCTCGCGGCTGCAGATTCCGGCAACGACGACATCAGCGCCCGCTCCGGTCGCGCGGATCCAGCGCATCACGCAGGCCGTCACCGAGGAAGTTGAAACAGAACAGCGTGATCGCCAGGAACAAGGCCGGGAACACCAGCATCCACGGCGCCGTCTCCATGTCGAGCGCCCCGTCGCTCACCATCACGCCCCAGGACGTCATCGGTTCCTGCACGCCCAGGCCCAGGAAGCTCAGGAAGGACTCCACCAGGATCACCTGCGGGATGGTCAGCGTCACGTAGATGACGACGACGCCGAGCAGGTTGGGCACGATGTGCCGCAGGATGATGGCGGCGGGTTTCACGCCGGACACGCGCGCGGCTTCGATGAATTCCCGCTGCTTCAGGCCCAGCGTCTGGCCGCGCACGATGCGCGCCATGTCCAGCCAGTTGATGGCGCCGATGGCGACGAAGATCAGGATGATGTTCCGGCCGAAGAGCACCATCAGCAGGATCACCAGGAACATGAAGGGCAGGGCATACAGGATGTCGACGATGCGCATCATCAGGCGGTCGACGCGCCCGCCCAGAAAACCGGCGGTGGCGCCCCAGGCGATGCCGATGACGAGGCTCACCAGCGTCGACACGAGCCCGACCAGCAAGGAGATCCGCCCGCCGTGCAGGGTGCGGGTGTAGAGATCGCGACCCAGGGAATCGGTGCCGAAGAGATGCCCGCCGCTGAGCGAGGGCGGCACGGCAATCGCATCCCAGTCGGGTTTGTCGAAGCGATGATCGCTCAGCATCGGCCCGAAGAGCACGAGCAACACCAGCACGGCGAGCACGGTGGCCGCCGTGATGGCCGCCCGATTGCCCTTCAAGGCGGCCCACGCATCGGACCACAGGCTGCGCGGCGGCTCCGGCGCGACCAGGGCAGAGGTCAATGGCGGCGTGCTCATTCGCGGCTGCGCGGATCGAGCCAGCCGTAGAGCAGGTCGACCAGGAAATTGAAGAGGATGATGAGGGCGCCGTAGAACACCACGATGCCCAGCACGAGGGTGTAGTCGCGATTGAGCGCGCCCTGCACGAAGTAGCGGCCGAGGCCCGGCAGGCCGAAAATCTGTTCGATCACGACCGAGCCCGTGATGAGGCCGGCGGTCGCCGGACCCAGATAGGACACGACCGGCACCAGCGCCGGCTTCAGGGCATGGCGCAGCAGGATCGTCCGGGTCGACAGCCCCTGCGCCCGCGCAGTGCGGATGAAGTTGCTGCGCAGGACCTCGATCATGCTGCCGCGGGTGAGCCGTGCGATGTAGGCCACCTGGGGCAGGGCGAGCGCAATGACCGGCAGCAGCAGGTTGCGCCAGCCCGCGTCGCCCAGCCCGCCGGCCGGCAGCCAGCCCAGATACACGGCAAAGGCGAGCACCATGAGCGGCGCCATGACGAAGTTTGGCACCGAGATGCCCGTCATCGCGACTGCCATCGTGCCGTAGTCGGCCGCCTTGTTCTGGCGGAGCGCGGCGATGCTGCCGAGCGTGGCGCCGCCGAACAGCGCAATCAGCATGGCGAAGCCGCCGAGCTTCAGCGACACCGGAAAACCGCTGGCGATCAGTTCCGTCACGGTGCGATCGCGATACTGGAACGACGGCCCGAAATCCCCCTGGGCCAGATTCCACAGATAGCGGCCGAACTGTTGGGGGAGTGGCTCATCGAGGTGATAGGCCACCCGCAGGTTCGCCTCCACCTCCGCTGGCAACCGCTTCTCGCTGTCGAAAGGACCGCCGGGCGCGATCCGCATCATGAAGAAAGTCAGCGCGATGAGGATCAGGAGGGTGGGAATGGCTTCGAGCAGCCGGCGCAGGAAAAGGCGTAACACCGGCGGTCAGTGCTTGAGGATGCGGAGATGACGGCTGTAGTGGCGATCCATGATGTTGCTCTCGAAGCCCGCCACCCACGGCGTCACCATCTGCTTGCTTACATAGAAGTAGATCGGCAGGTTCGGCATGTCGTCCAGCATCATGCGCTCGGCCTCTTCCAGCAACGCCATCCGGAGATTGGCATCCGCCTCCCGCGAGGCCTGCGCCAGCAAGGCATCGTAATGCGGATTGTCATAGCCCATGTCGTTCAGTCCGTGTTGCGACTGCAGGATCTCGGCAAAGGTGTAGGGATCATCGTAATCGCCGATCCAGCCGTAGCGGAACACCCGGGTGTCGATGCGGGTGCGCCGGGTCTGCAGAAACACCTGCCATTCCTGCGACAGGATATCGGTTTCCACCCCCAGCACATCACGCCACATCGCCGCCATGGCCACGGCGAGGCGCCGGTGGTTGATCTCGGTGTTGTACAGCAGCTGGACCTTGAGCGGGTGCGCCGCCGAGTAACCCGCCAGGGCATACTGCCGCCGCGCCTCGGCATTGCGCTCTTCCTGGGTCCAGCTGGCCCAGGCCGGCTGCTGGCTGTGATAACCGGTTACCGGCGGCACCCAGCCGTAGGCCGGAATTTCACCGGCGCCCGTGATCTTGTTCACCAGCACATCGCGATCCAGCGCCATGGCCAGCGCCTTGCGCAACGGGATGTTGTCCTTGAAGGGTGGCTGCGTGGTGTTGAAGCCGTAAACATAGCTGCCGAGATAGGGCGCGATGTGCAGCTCCGTCGGCAGGTTCTTCCGGAGCCAGGGAATCTGCCGGTTGGGTACGGTCTCCGTCATGTCGAACTCGTTGGCGCGATACCGGTTCAGCTCCGACTCGGCATTCTCCACCGGGTAATACCAGACCTGATCGATGGTCGTGGCCGCGTTGTCCCAGTAGTACGGATTGCGGGCCAGCTCGATGTAGGACTGCACCACCCAGGCCTTCAGGCTGTAGGCGCCATTGCTCACCAGATTGCCGGGTCGCGCAAAGAGGGTGCCATACTTTTCGATGGAAGCCCGGTGCACCGGGTAGGTGCTGGAGTGCGTGAGGAGGCCCAGCAGATAGGGCGTCGGCGAATGCAGCCGCAACTCCAGCGTGTGAGCGTCGATCGCCTTGACGCCGAGCCGCTCCGGCGGCAGCGTGCCCTGCACCACCGCTTCGGCATTCTCGATGGGATAGAGGATGGCCGAGTACTCGGACAAGGTGGCGGGATCGGCGCTGCGCCTCAATCCGAAGACAAAATCCTCGGCGGTGACCGGATCACCATTGCTCCAGCGCCCGTTGGCCCGCAGCTTGAAAGTGTAGACGCGGCCATCGTCGCTCATCGTCCAGCTCTCCGCGGCGCCGGGAATCAGCGCGCCATCGGGTGCTTCGGCGACCAGCCCTTCGAAGAGATCCCGCAACACATTGGATGAGGTCACGCCCTCGGCGCGGTGCGGATCCAGCGTTTCCGGCTCCGCGCCATTGCCCCGGCGCAGGATCTGCTCGGCGGCGAGTTCGTGGCCCGTCGCGCCGCCCACGTGGACTGCGGCCGGTACGGACTGCGGGTTGTCTGCGCCGGGGCGACCGCAGCCGGCCAGCAGCAGGACCAGCGCCGCAACCACCCCGGCGGTGATCCGCGGACCGCGTTGCCGGACGGCCTCAGCTGCCGCCGGCATGCGCTTTCACGCGGCGCTTCTTGAGATGCACCAGCAACAGCGAGACCGCCACCGGCGTGATGCCGGGTATGCGGCTCGCGTGGCCGATGGTCGCGGGGCGCTGGGCGCTCAGCTTCAGGCGTAGCTCCTGTGACAGTCCGTGGATCATCGAGTAGTCCAGATCATCCGGCAGGTTCACGGCGTCGGTGCCCCGCTGCCGCTCGATCTCCACCTGCTGGCGGCGCACATAGCCGGCATAACGGACCTCGATCAGCACCTGCTCGTCGATCTGGGCGCTGAGTTCGGGGTATTCATCGGACTCTGCGGTTCTGGGGCCAACGGCAGGCAGCGCCGTCAGCCACTGGTAGTCGACATCCGGGCGCCGGAGGAGTTCCAGCGCCCGCTGCTCGCGGCGCAGTGCCGGCAGCCCGGCATCCGCCAGGGCGGCAGCGACATCGGCCGGATGCACCACGATGTCGTGCAGTCGCCCGCGCTCGGCGGCAATGGCCGCCTGCTTGGTGTTGAACAGGCTCCAGCGGTGTTCATCCACGAGCTTGAGCTGCCGGCCGAGCGGCGTGAGGCGCGCGTCGGCGTTGTCTTCCCGGAGCAGCAAGCGGTGCTCGGCGCGACTGGTGAACATCCGGTAGGGCTCGATGGTGCCGCGCGTGATGAGATCGTCGATCAGCACGCCGATGTAGGCCTCGTCCCGGCGCGGCGACCAGCCCGCCTCACCGCGGACGCTGAGCACGGCATTGATGCCGGCCACCAACCCCTGGGCCGCGGCTTCTTCGTAGCCCGTGGTGCCGTTGATCTGACCGGCAAACCACAGGCCCGCCAGGCTGCGGGTTTCGAGCGTCGGCTTGAGGCCGCGGGGATCGAAGAAATCGTACTCGATGGCATAGCCGGGCCGGGTGAGGTGGGCGTTCTCCAGGCCGGGAATGGTCTGCACCAGCGCCTGCTGCACCTCGAAAGGCAGGCTGGTGGAGATGCCGTTGGGATAAAGCTCGTTCGAGTTCAGGCCTTCGGGCTCGAGAAAGATCTGGTGCGAGGTCTTGTCGGCAAAGCGCACGATCTTGTCTTCCACCGACGGGCAGTAGCGCGGCCCCACACCCTTGATGACGCCGGCATACATCGGCGACTGATCGAGCGAGGCGCGGATGATGTCGTGGGTGGCGGCCGTGGTGCGCGTGATATGGCACGGCACCTGTCGTGGATGATCCGCGCGGCGACCGATGAACGAAAACACCGGCTCCGGCGTATCGCCGGGCTGCAGGACGAGCTGGCTGAAATCCACGGTCCGCGCATCGATGCGGGGTGGCGTGCCGGTTTTGAGCCGGCCGACCTCGAAGGGCAGTTCGCGCAGCCGGGCCGCGAGACCCACGGACGCCGGATCACCGGCACGACCGCCGGCATGGCTGCTGAGCCCCACATGGATCCGCCCGGCCAGAAAAGTGCCGACGGTCAGCACCACCGCGCGCGCCGTGAACTCGAGGCCGGACTGCGTCACCACGCCGGTCACGCGCCCGCCTTCGACGATCAGGTCATCCACACCCTGCTGGAAGAGCAGCAGATTTGGCTCCGCATCGAGCAGCGCGCGCACCGCCTGCCGGTACAGGGCGCGATCGGCCTGTGCGCGGGTGGCCCGCACCGCCGGGCCCTTGCTGGCATTCAGCGTGCGGAAATGAATGCCGGCACGATCGGCCGCCACCGCCATGATGCCGCCCAGCGCATCGACTTCCCGGGCCAGATGGCCCTTGCCGATGCCGCCGATCGAGGGATTGCAGCTCATCTGGCCGATCGTTTCCAGATTCTGCGTGAGCAGCAGCGTGCGGGCGCCCATGCGGGCCGCGGCTGCGGCTGCCTCCGTGCCGGCATGACCGCCACCCACGACGATCACGTCGAAGTGCCGGTTGGTGTTGGTGGTGCTGATGCTCATGGGAGGCGGTCATTCTAAAGCCGCATGCCGGGGGAACGGCGGCCGCGCGGGCGTTATGGCAAGAAATTTCCCCTGACGCCGGTCACGGTTTGTCCGGGTGCGCTGTGCCAGCATCTTTCGCAGAACAACATGGCGACCAGCCGTTTGCACCGGCCAGGCCAGCCGACAAAACAACAACAAGAAGCGGACAGCCACCATGGATCCGGCAATGCATTCCCGTTCAACCCGTATCGACCGGCGCGATGGCCACGATGTGTGCTCGCCGCCAGCCGTGGTGATCTCCGGCCTGTATGCGCTCTGGGCGGCCGTGGCCGCCGTCGCCAGCATGCTGGGCGCGGCCCCGCTGTCGGGGCTGGCGGCTGCGGTCTTAAGCCTCGGCGCCGGTCTCACCATTGGCCTTTTCTGGCTGATCGATCGGCTGCCGGAAGCGGAAAAGCCGCCGCACACGACCCTGCTCGCCGGGCAGGCGGTGATGGGTATCGTGTGGTCCACCCTGTACCTGTGGTTCGTGCCGGCGTCAGGCGCCGGCTCCCTGCTCGCCGTTGGCATGATGCTGTGCGCGGTTGCGCTCGCCATGCTGGCCGTGTCGTCCCGCATCCTGCTGCGGCTGATGTTCAGTGCCGGCGCCGCGATGGCCGTGTGCCTGCTGCTGAAGCAGCTGGTGCTGGCGGCCGGCGGTGGCATCGACGCCGCCACGGTGGCGGCGGCGGTGCAGCTGCCGATCGCCGTCCTCGTCACGTCGCTGGTCGTGCTCTATCGGGTGGCCTGGCAACTCAACCGGACCAGCAGCCGGCTCAGGTCCAACAACGCGGAGCTGCAGATGCAGCTCACGGTGCTCAGGCACCAGGCCGAACATGACGCCCTCACCCAGTCCTGGAGCCGGCAGTCGATCCTCGAGATGGTCGCCCGTGAAAAGGCCCGGGCCGATCGCACCGGGGATGCACTGTGCGTCGGCCTGCTCGACATCGATCACTTCAAGAACATGAACGACCGCTACGGCCACCAGACCGGCGACCGCCTGCTCACCGCCTTCGCCCAGCGGGTCCGCGGCGCGTTGCGACGAATGGACACGTTGAACAGCAATGGCCAGCCGGCCCGCATCGACGACGGTCCCGGGGATCTGGCCGGCCCAGGCCCCAGCGCCATGGGCCGAATCGGCGGCGAGGAATTCATCATCCTGCTCCCCGGCACTTCGATGCGCGGCGCCCTGCCCTGTGCCGAGCGGGTACGCAAGGCCGTGGTCCGCCGGCCCTTCGCCGGGATCCACCAGGTCACGGTCTCCATCGGCATCGCCGAGTACCGCCCCGGCGAGTCCGTGGCCGATCTCATCGAGCGCGCCGACCAGGCCCTCTACGCCGCCAAAAATGCCGGCCGCAACCGCGTCCACTGCGCCACAGCAGACGGTGGCCCCAGCGCCATCATCATGCCGGACCTGAGGAATGGCGCGGGCGTGTAATGACACTGTTCAGTATCTGCCAAGACCGAATAACTACCAGGATCGGTACCGGACTCCCCGCCTGGTAGTTATTCGTCTGCACGTGCATACGTGCAGGTTTGGGAGTCCGGTACCGATCCTGGTAGTTTTCCGGGTTGGCGGACCCGGTGCGTGGCTGTTGTAGTCTGGTTCCGTTTATATCCGGAAGGACTGACGTGACCGCAACAACCTCACCACCCGATACTGCCCCAGATACTGGCCCAGAAAGCTACGGCGCCCGCTTCGGCCTGAACCCACCCCACAGCGAGGTCGTCCTGGCCTGCAGCACCGTCGAGCCTGGCAAGGCGCTCGACATGGGCTGCTCCACCGGACGCAATGCGCTCTACCTGAGCCGGCTCGGCTTCGACGTCACCGCCGTCGACAGCAACCCTGGCGCCATCGCCACGCTGCAATCGATCATCGCAGAGGAGCAGATCAGGAACATCGATGCCCGCATCTACGACATCAACCAGGCCCACCTCGATGACACCTTCGACTTCATCGCCTGCACCGTCACGCTCATGTTCCTCGACCCGGGCCGGGTCGACCAGGTCATCGCCGACATGCAGAAGTGCACGAGCCCCGGCGGCTACAACCTGATCGTTTGCGCCATGAACACCGACGAACACCCCTGCCTCGTGAACTTCCCGTTCACCCTCGGCGCCGGCGAGCTCCGCGCCGCCTACGACGGCTGGGAGATGGTGAAGTACAACGAAGACCTCGGCACCATGCACAACGGCATGCGGTTGCAGTTCGCGACCATGCTGGCGCGGAAGGCAGGGTGACGGGACTGGCGGGTTTGGGGGCCGGAGGGCCTGGAACCTAGGTGTGGTACGGATCTGTCATGACAGTGTCGAGTAGCTGACGAGACTGGATAACTACCAGGTTGGGAGTCCGGTACCGGGGCTGGTAGTTATCAGCCGGAAAGTAATGCAAGACGGCTGTCTTCTGTCATACGGACCGATCCCAGCTCCTTACGAAAGGCAGCCATTTGCATGGCCACGGGCGGCGCAGCCTCGAACAGAGCGGGACGCTACATCACCCAGTCCGAGCTATCAGGCCTGCATTGCTGCCGCCGCGGCCTGCCCTAGCGCTGGGCAGTGAGCTGCAGCGGCTACTCTCGGCTGCTGACCGCGGCGACGCGCTGAAGCTCTCCGAAGACGAACTCGCCTTCTACGATGCCCTGGAAACCAACGACAGCGCCGTCAAGATCCTCGGTGACGACGCCCTGCGCGCCATTGCCCAGGAATTGGTCAAAACCGTGCGCGCCAACATCACCATCGACTGGACGCTGCGCGAGAACGTCCGCGCTCAGCTGCGCGTGCTGGTCAAGCGCATCCTCCGCCGCTACGGCTACCCACCGGACAAGCAGGAGAAGGCGACGGATACCGTGCTTGAGCAGGCCGCCCTGCTGTCGGAGGAATGGGCGGTGGCCTGACGCGCCCTACTGACCCACCAGAAAAGTGTCGAGCTTGCTGTCACTGAGTAGCTGGGAAAGTGCGTTGTTCAGGACCTGGTTCACCTGCTGGTCGATACCACCGCCAAACGAGATGGCGACCTGGCGGTCTTCGTCTGACGAGCGATACTGATTTCTATAATCGTTTGAACCTCGGTGCGCTTCGACGAGTATTGTTGCCGTGGCTTCCGACCCCACGGTGAAGAATCCAGCAGACTCGTCGAACTTCAGAGCCCGTAGGGCCACCAGCACATCCGCATCCGCACTGCCTTGGGCATTCGAAAGCGTGTATCCCTTGTTCCGGAATCCTTCTTCGACAGCAGTGGTAAACGAAGGCATCAGTCCATCTACCGTTACTTTGGCAGCCGCAATACCTGCCCCACGATGCCCCAGATCTGTGTCGTCTCGCTCGTCTACCACTTTAAGTCTGACGGTTGTTGGCTTTTCGATGGTTGAGCCGACTGTGGCTGGTTGTTTAACGGCAACGTTCACTTGGTGCGAAGTGAAAGCACATCCGCCAGTCAAGGCGAAAACCCCAATAAGCGCGAAAGCTCTCATCACGGCACGTACCCCCCATTAGCGGCTCGAACTGGCCCTAGTATCAGGATAACCGCATTTTGCGATTGTGCGGTGGCTTCGGGATGATGCTGAATCTTGACGTGAGGGGCGATCACAGGGATGCCAGGCTTGGCTGATGGCGTCCGCCCGATGAACGGTTTAGAGCGCTTTCTCATAGACGCTCATCAGACTGCCGTCCTGTTGCACCGATTGCAGCAATTGCCAACCGCAGCGTTGCAACAGCGACTCCGATGAACTCGTGGCGCAATAGATGTGAGCACATCCGAGTTCCCGAGCCTCGCGCTCCAGCGCGAGCAACAGCGCGCCACCGATACCCTGCCGGCGCAGCATCGGCTTGACGTACCCGGCACCGGCCCACGGCGACAAATGCGTGTGAGAGGGGAATGACTCGCGCTTGAGTGCCATGAAGCCACATGGTTGGTCGTCCTGAAACGCAACCAGGCCGAAGGGAATGCGGCCCCGGTCGGCGTACGCAAGAAGGTCCTCCTCAGCGTTGCCCGGTCCAAGGGCGCCATAGTGTGAGGGCCACTCCGACTCGAACCAGCAGCGCAAGACAGGTAGAACGCTAGGGACATCTGCAAGGTACCTGATGGCGATGTCAGTCACAGGAACGTCCTATGGGTAGTGAAGGCAAACCCTCACAACTCGTACCGCGCAAGATCAAGAGCACCATGGAAAACCCCGAGAATTTCGATGTTGCCGTCATCCCCATCTCCGGAAAGTCCCGGAGCAGCTGCGCACGATCAAAGATGTCCTGAGCCGTGCGAGCACGCGCTCGGCTTCCAGGTCCACGTTAGGGTCGCCACGAGCGAATACGCCGGCCCATTTCTTCGTTGGGAATCGACCGCTTTGCGTCGGCATCCGCCAAGCCGCGTTCAACCATGGCATGGAATGCCAGCTCACGAATGATCTCCTCACGAGAACTGTCGTCAGGCTGTTGCTGAATCAATCGGGTCAGGTCTTCCTTGGCCGTTGACATTGGCGGACCTCCAGACAGGCGTTAAGCCTGCCACAAGGCGCTGGGTTCGGGAATGGCGCATAACTGATGATTTGCTGGCAGAGCAGCAGGCCTTTGGTAGATTTCCCGGGGCCCACATTATTTCCCGATACAAAAGCTGCCGAAAATCTCCCCCAGCAGATCATCACTGCTGAACTCCCCCGTGATCTCCGCCAGCGCCCGCTGAGCGCAACCGAGCTCTTCAGCCAACAGCTCCCCGGCACGGTGTTCCATCAGCTGCACCATACCGGCGTCGAAATGCGCGCGTGCCCGACGAATGCTGTCGAGATGTCGCTGACGGGCGATCATCGTGCCCTCGCCTGCTGCCTCAAAGCCGGCACGGGCCTTGATGGCCTCGCGCAGGGCGGCGATGCCGGCGCCGGTCAGCGCGGAGATGGCAATTTCCATATCCCCGGCGCCGGACTGAACCACGCCAGGCGTTGCGCCGCCGAGATCGATCTTGTTCCACACCCGAATCACCGGCAGCTCTGCGGGCAGTTCGGCAAGCAGTGGCTCGGGATCCGCGGGGTCGGTCGTGTCCAGCAGCAGCAGTGCGAGATCGGCAACGGCAAGCTGGCTGCGGGTGCGCCGCACGCCTTCCTGCTCCACCACGTCATCGCTCTCGCGCAAGCCGGCGGTATCGATGATGTGTACGGGCAGGCCATCGATGTCGATCTGCTCGCGGATGACGTCGCGGGTGGTGCCTGGCTGGGCGGTGACGATGGCAGCTTCATGGCCGGCAAGCTGGTTCAACAAACTGGACTTGCCGCTGTTCGGCCGGCCGGCGAGCACCACCTGCAGGCCATCGCGCAGCAGCCGCCCCTGCCTGGCAGCCGCTTCGATGCGGTCAAACCCGGTGGCCACAGTCTGCAAACGAGCCCGCAATTCGTCGGTATCGAGGAAATCGATTTCCTCTTCCGGAAAATCGATGGCGGCCTCGACGTAGATGCGCAGCGCGGTGAGCTGCTCATTCAGCGCCAGGATCGCGGCCGAAAACGCACCGGCCATCGAGCGCTGGGCCGCGCGGGCGGCGGTGCGCGAACCGGCATTGATCAGGTCTGCGATGGCTTCGGCCTGCAGCAGGTCGAGCTTGTTGTTCAGGAATGCCCGCTCGGAAAACTCGCCGGGCCGGGCGAGCCGGGCGCCCGCGGCAATGACCTGCTCGATCAGGAGGTCAATGAGTACCGGACCACCATGCGCGTGCAACTCGAGCACATGCTCGCCGGTGTAGGAGTCCGGTGCCGGAAAATACAGCGCGAGACCGGTATCGATCGTCGCGCCGGCTGAATCCCGAAAGGGTTTCAACGTGGCCACCCGGGCGGGTGGGCAGCTGCCGAGCAAGGCCATGGCGATGGCCGGTACGTCCGGCCCGGAAACCCGGACGATCCCTACGCCGCCCACGCCCGGCGGTGTCGCGCGGGCAACGATGGTGCGCCCGGATGGCTCAGTCAGCGCCCAGTACCTTGTTGATGCGCCACTGCTGGGCGATCGACAGCACCGAGTTGGTCAGCCAGTACAGCACGAGTCCCGCCGGGAAGAAGGCAAAGAAAACCGTGAATGCAATCGGCATGAGCTGCATCATCTTCGCCTGTATCGGGTCCGGTGGCGCCGGATTCAGCTTCTGCTGGAAGAACATGGCCGCGCCCATCAACAACGGCAGGATGAAGAAGGGATCGCGCGACGACAGATCGGTGATCCAGAACATGAACGGCGCCTGCCGCATCTCCACGCTTTCCAGCAGCACCCAGTAAAACGCAATGAAGAACGGAATCTGCACCAGCATGGGCAGGCAGCCGGCCGCCGGATTGATCTTTTCCTTCTTGTAGAGCTCCATCAGCGCCGCACTCATGGCCTGACGGTCATCCTTGTGCCGCTCCTGCAACGCTTTCATCCGCGGCTGGAGTTTGCGCATGCCGGCCATGGAGCGGCCGCTGGTTTCCGCCAGCTTGTAGAACACGAGTTTGATCAGGAAGGTGACGAGGATGATGGCCAGGCCCCAGTTATGCACCACGCTGTGCACCTTCTCGAGCAGCCAGAACAGGGGCTGGGCCAGCAGCGTGAGCCGGCCGTAGTCCACGGTCAGTTCCAGTTTCGGGGCAGTGACGCTGAGCTGATTCTGGAGTTTGGGCCCGACAAAGAGCTTGGCATCCAGACTGGCTGTGGCGCCGGGCGCCACCGTTGTCAGCGGGCCAATCGCACTGACATGGAATTTGCCATCGGCGAGCCGGGCGTTGTAATGCCAGGTCTCGGTGGCGGGTGGCACGGCAGCTGCGAGAAAGTGGTGCTGGATCGCCGCGAACCAGCCATTGGCAACGTCTTCGGAGAAGGGCTTGTCCTTGAGATCGTCGACGTTGATCTTCTGATACTTCTCGCCGTTGTAGGCGACGGGTCCGTGGAATGAATAGGTGTCGACGTCGAACATCGACCGCTTCTGCGGCGTGCTGACCCGCTGTATCTGCAGATATTGCGCCACCTGGTACGGCTGGTCGCCATGGTTGGCAACGGTGTAGGCCTGATCGATGGCGTAGCTGCCGCGATGGAAGGTGTAGGTCTTCGTGACCGTCACACCGTCGGGGCTCTGCCAGGTCAACGGCACCTGCAGTTCATCCGCGCCGGGAGCCATGGTGTAGTTGTCGACCGCCGCGGTGTAGGCAGCCATGTGATTGGCTTCGGGTTGGCCATCTGCCGCCCGCAAGCCATCCTGATAGACAAAAAAGTGTTCCGGCGTCTGGTTCAGGAGCTGGACAGGAACGTCGGGCTGGTCTTTGTGCACCGGGTAACCGGGCAGTCGAACCTCAACGATATTGCCGCCGCGGGTGTCGATGTCGAGATCAAAGACATCGGTCCGCACGTGGATCAGTGCCGATGCCGGGGCAGGCAGCGTGCCTTCAGTGGTCGGGGCAATCGCCGCGGCTTGTTTGGCTGGCGTGGTGTCGGACGGCAATGCGGGCAGGGCCGTATCGCTGTCCTGCGGGGTTGCGGCTGGTGATTGTGATGCGCCATCCGGAGATGTGCTGCCGGCCGATGTGGTGGTTGTCGGCGGTGCAAAGGTCTGCTGCCAGGTCTGGAAGTTGAGCCAGAGCAGCATCAGCAAGCCACCCCAGAGAAAGATCCGCAGGTTTTCCATCGTCACGGGTTGCTGATTCCTTTGTTTGGAGCAGCGGCGGCCTCGGCCGTCGCGCGGAGGCGAGTCCAATGCTTGTCGAGGCTCGCCATGATGTCCCGGTTGCTGGCAGTTTGGGTACCCGCCCGGGCCAGTACCACGAGATCAACGGCTGGCAGCTGGGTAGCATGCGTGCGAAAGCTTTCCCGAACCAGCCGTCGCAGGCGGTTGCGGCTCACGGCGAGACGCGCTTGTTTTTTGGAGATCGCAAAGCCGAGTCGCGGCATGGGTCGCGCGTTGCGATGGAAAAGGATCGTGAAGCAGGAATCTGCGGTGCGCTGACCGTTTTGAAACACGAGGGCAAATTCCGCAGCGCTCAGCAGGCGCAATGTCCGGGGAAATGTCTGCCGGCGTGTCTTGCCGGCCCGTGTCGGCGAATCGTCGTCCGTGCCCGGCGGTCTGCCGTCAGACGGTGAGACGGGCCCGGCCCTTGGCACGCCGGCGCTTCAGAACCAGTCGACCACCACGGGTCGCCATGCGGGCGCGGAAACCATGGGTCCGTACGCGCTTCAGTTTGCTTGGCTGGTAAGTTCTTTTCATGGGGGGACTATCGTAACGGGCCAGTCATGATGCGGAATGGCACCGGAATGCTGAAGTTATGCCTTGTGCGGGAGGGCGGAAGGGTAAGGAGCCAGCTGTGGCCTGTCAATAGTGCTGATGGTGCTTGCGTGGGGTGCGTTGCCACCCTTCGAACGGTGACAGCAGCCTGTGGATAACTCCGCCCCCGGCGGCTAGACTGCCGGCCTCCCCTTTTTCGCCACCATAAACAAATTTGACGGGGTACAGCCTTGCAGTCGTCCCTTTGGGACCGCTGCGTCCAGCAGCTTCGATCCGATCTGCCGGAGCAGCAGTTCAATACCTGGATTCGACCCTTGCAGGCGATCGAGGAAGCGCAGCTCATGCGTCTCCTGGCGCCCAACCGCTTTGTCGTGGATTGGGTAAACAGCAATTGCATCAGCCGGATCACGGACTTCCTGCAGGAAGTCCCCGGGATGACGGTGCGCCTGGAAGTCGGCAGCCTGGCTGCCGTGGAGCGGCAGAGTGCGGCGGTTACGGTAAAACCGCGGCTGGCGGCGGCGATTGGTGGCAAATTCAACCCCGAGTACACCTTCGACAAGTTCGTCGAGGGCAACAGCAACCAGATGGCAAGAGCGGCGGCGCAACAGGTCGCCAGCAATCCCGGACGAAGCTATAACCCCTTGTTTATATACGGGGGTGTGGGTCTGGGAAAGACCCACCTGATGCAGGGTATCGGGCATCTGATGGTCAGCAACCGGCCCACTGCACGCGTGGCGTATGTGCATTCGGAGCAATTTGTCGGCGACATGGTGCGTGCGCTGCAGCACAACACCATCAACGAATTCAAGGCGGCCTACCGGACCCTGGATGCCCTGCTGATCGATGACATCCAGTTCTTTGCCAACAAGGAGCGCTCCCAGGAAGAGTTTTTTCATACCTTCAACGCTCTGCTTGAGGATCAGCGCCAGGTCATCCTGACCTGCGACAGATATCCCAAGGAGGTCAATGGTCTGGAAGAGCGCCTGAAATCACGGTTCGGGTGGGGTTTGACGGTTTCCATCGATCCCCCCGAGCTCGAAACCAGCGTCGCGATCCTGATGAGCAAGGCCGACGCCAGTCACAAGGAGTTGCCGGAGGAAGTGGCGTTCTTCATCGCCCAGCGCATTCGCTCGAACGTGCGCGAACTGGAAGGCGCACTGCACCGGGTCATGGCCAACTCCTCCTTCACCGGGCGGCCCATCACCCTGGATTTCGCCAAGGAAGCTTTGCGCGACCTGCTGGCTTTGCAGGAAAAGCTGGTGACGATCGAGAACATCCAGAAGACCGTGGCAGAGTACAGCAAGGTGCGGGTGGCTGATCTGCTGTCGAAGCGCCGCAATCGCTCGATCACGCGCCCGCGGCAGATCGCCATGAGCCTCGCCAAGGAACTGACAACGCACAGCCTGCCGGAGATCGGCGATCAGTTTGGCGGACGCGATCACACCACCGTGCTGCACGCTTGTCGTCGGGTGAAACTGCTCCGGGAAACGGAAGTTCGCGTACGGGAGGACTACCAGAATCTGCTGCGCATACTGACCGGATGAATGACCTGGAATCCCCGAATGTGCGTGTTGAAGGGTATAAACGGTGCATAAGTTGTGGACCACATTCAGGGGGCTGACTGTCCACAGTTTGTACACAGGTGCTACATTTCCTCTCCGATGGTTAACGAACAGGCTGATTGGTGCCGAAATCACTGGAAACAAAGGTTGGGAACGACGTTGTGCACAGCGATGGTGCTCCCTAATAACTACTACTATCTCTTTCTCGAAAAACAGTTTTTAAGAATGCTGCCTGCATAGGATCCCGGGATGAAGTTCAGTACCTCGCGTTCAACTTTGTTGAAGCCCATTCAAGCGGTGATGGGTGTGGTAGAGCGGCGGCAGACTATGCCGATACTGGCCAATGTGTTGCTTCTGGTACGTGGCCAGGAGCTGTCGGTGACAGCCACGGATCTGGAGGTCGAGCTCGTTGCCCGGGTTGAGCTCGACAAGGTGGATAGTGGCGGCGAAGTGACGGTGCCAGGGCGCAAGTTGCTGGACATCTGTCGGGCCCTGCCTGAGGGCGCGATGGTCCAGGTTCAGCTCGATGGCGATCGGCTGGTGATCAAGTCGGGTCGCTCCCGTTTCGTGTTGGGCACTTTACCGGCTGCGGAATTTCCGGTGGTGGAGTCCGTCGAGGCAGTGCAGAGCCTGCAGTTGAGCCAGGGCGAACTGCGAACGTTGCTCGAAAAGACCCACTTTGCGATGGCGCAGCAGGATGTGCGGTATTACCTCAATGGCCTTCTGCTGGAAACCGGCCGCAAGTTGGTGCGTGCGGTCGCGACCGACGGCCACCGACTGGCGCTATGCGAGCTCCCGATAGCCGCCGCGGCCAAGGGTGAGAACAGTGGCAAGGGAACCCATCAGGTCATCATTCCACGCAAGGGTGTGCAGGAGCTGCAACGCCTGCTCGGTGGCGATGAGCCGGTTGTACTGACCATTGGAACCAATCATGTTAGCGCAACGATCGGCGACGTTCGCTTCAGTTCGAAGCTGATTGATGGTCGTTTCCCGGATTATGAGCGTGTCATCCCGAAGCCTGCCGGGAATGTTCTGACGGCCGGTCGGGATGTCCTGCGGCAGGCATTGCAGCGGGCAGCCATTCTTTCAAACGAAAAATATCGGGGTGTGCGACTGGAGCTGAGTGAAGGCAGTCTGCGGATTCAAGCCAACAATCCGGATCAGGAGGAAGCCAGTGACGAACTCGAAGTGGAGTACAAAGGGCAGCCCTTGGAGATCGGCTTCAACGTCAACTACCTGCTGGATGCGCTGGCAGCGGTCGAAGGTGAGCAGGTCGAGGTTGGTTTTGTCGATGCGAGCAGCAGTTGTCTGCTTAGCGCCCCAGGCACGTCCGTAGCCCGATACGTCGTAATGCCCATGCGGCTCTGAGGTGACTACGCCGGAGTTCCCGGAAGCTCCTGGTTCTGCTGGCGACCTTGCGGGTGGCGCCGGTTTGGACGGTCAACCGGTGGTGGCGGAAATGCGGCTGGAGTCCTTCCGCTGCTTTGAATCTGTCGAGTTGGAACCTGCCCCGGGGTTCAATGTCATCGCGGGCGGCAATGCCTCGGGCAAGACGAGCTTGCTGGAGGCGTTGTATTTCCTGGGTCGGGGCCTGTCGTTCCGCATTGCTCGCACGGAAGGGGCGATTCGCTTCGGGGAGGCCCGGTCGACGCTGTTTGCGCGGTTGGGCGCAGGGCTGCATGGACGCGC
>CAYLKO010000006.1:0-43884 GCA_964384525.1 uncultured Chromatiaceae bacterium | reverse complement strand
GAGATCCCCCGCGCCGACGGGTTATCGAGCCGCGGTGAGGGAGCGCCGGGCACCCGTGCGGAGCTGGCGCGAGCGTTGCCAGTTCAGTTGCTTGATCCGGGCAGTCACGAGCTGGTTGTTGGGCCGCCTGCAGGCCGACGGCAATTCCTGGATTGGGGAGTGTTTCACGTGGAACAGCACTTTCTCCCCGCATGGCAGCGCTATCGACGGGGCCTCCAGCAGCGAAATGCCGCCCTCAGGGCTGGCTACGCCGCCGGTGCCTGGCTCTGGAATGACTGCCTGGTTACCGAAAGCGAGATAATCGATGCCAGTCGCCGTCGCTTTATCGACCGTCTGCAGCCTTTGGTGCGGCTGGCAGGTTCGCAGCTGCTGGAGGCGGACATCGAGATCAGCTATCTGCCTGGCTGGGGAGAAGGCCTGACGCTGGCAGCCGCCCTGGATGGCTGCCGGGATCGCGATCTGCATATGGGAACCAGCACGACGGGACCGCATCGTGCCGACTTTCGAATTGCACTGCGTGCCCGGCGGGCGAAGGAATCCGTCTCGCGGGGGCAGGAAAAATTGATTGCGGCGGCACTGACGCTCGCGCAGCTGCAGTTGGTGGCCGACTACCGCGACCATGCGGTCGTGTTGCTGCTGGATGAGCCGGGCGCTGATCTGGATCGAGAGCACCTGCAACGGCTACTGACGCAAGTGGCGGAAATTCCTGCCCAAGCCTTTGTAACCTCGTTGGACCCAGACAATCTGACCCTGCCGCCGGCAGCCCGGCTGTTCCACGTGGAACATTCAAAGGTGAGACTTTTGCTATAATGCCCGGCTAATCCAAAGAGGCCTTTCATGGTTGATTCAGAGCGCTACGATTCCAGTAATATCAAGGTCTTAAAAGGTCTCGACGCGGTCCGCAAGCGCCCTGGAATGTACATCGGTGATACCGATGACGGCACCGGCTTGCACCACATGGTCTTTGAGGTCGTCGATAACTCCATCGACGAGGCGCTGGCCGGCTACTGCACCCACGTCACCGTCACCATTCACGCCAACGAGTCAGTCACCGTCGCGGACGATGGCCGTGGCATTCCCGTTGATATGCACCCCGAAGAGGGCAAGTCGGCAGCCGAGGTCATCATGACCGTGCTGCATGCCGGCGGAAAGTTCGACAGCAGTTCCTACAAGGTATCCGGCGGCTTGCATGGCGTGGGCGTGTCCGTGGTGAATGCACTGTCGGAAGTCCTGGATCTCACGATCTACCGTGATGGCAAGATTCATACGCAACGCTATCGCCATGGCGAGCCCGAAGCACCGCTCGCAGTCATCGGTGGCGAGACCAAACGTCGCGGTACGGTCATCACCTTTCGCCCCAGTGCCGCCACGTTTACCAATATTCACTTCAATTACGACGCGCTCGCCAAGCGCCTGCGCGAGCTGTCCTTTCTGAATCAAGGTGTTCGTATCCACCTGGTGGACGAGCGAGACGGGCAAGAGGATGTTTTCGAGTTTGAAGGGGGCATTCGAGCCTTCGTCCAACACCTGAATCGCAACAAGACGCCGATTCACAGCTCGGTGATCCACTTCTCCCGCACCATTGATCTGATGATCGTCGAGTGCGCGCTGCAGTGGAACGATGGCTACCAGGAAAACATGTTCTGCTACACCAACAACATTCCGCAGAAGGATGGCGGCAGCCATCTCTCGGGATTCCGTGCTGGACTGACCCGCACCCTCAATACCTACATCGAGAAGGAATTGAGCTCCCGCAAGGAGAAGGTTGCCACGACCGGCGATGACGCCCGCGAGGGACTCACTGCCGTACTGTCTGTCAAATTGCCCGATCCGAAGTTTTCGTCGCAAACCAAAGACAAGCTGGTTTCATCCGAGGTCAAGGGCGTGGTTGAAACGGTGGTCAATGAGTTCCTGGAAGCATTTCTGCTGGAGCATCCGGCAGAAGCCAAGATCATTACCGCCAAACTGATCGATGCAGCGCGCGCCCGCGAGGCCGCCCGCAAGGCCCGCGAAATGACCCGGCGCAAGGGCGCGCTGGATATTGCCGGGCTACCCGGCAAGCTTGCCGACTGTCAGGAGAAAGATCCGGCCCTTTCCGAGCTTTTTCTGGTCGAGGGCGACTCCGCAGGCGGTTCGGCAAAGCAAGGCCGGGACCGGCGCACGCAGGCCGTCCTGCCTCTGAAGGGCAAGATCCTCAATGTCGAAAAGGCGCGCTTCGACAAGATGCTCGGTTCCGCCGAGGTCGGCACGCTGATTACGGCACTCGGCTGCGGCATAGGACGCGAGGATTTTGATCCGGACAAGCTGCGCTATCACCGCATCATCATCATGACGGACGCCGACGTCGACGGCTCGCACATCCGGACGTTGTTGTTGACCTTCTTCTACCGGCAGATGCCGGCCCTCGTTGAGCGCGGCCACATCTACATTGCCCAGCCGCCGCTGTACAAGGTCAAGCGTGGCAAGCAGGAAATATACGTCAAGGACGATGTTGAACTGAATGCGTTGCTGCTGCGTTCCGCACTCGATAATGCGGAACTTCATCCCGGTGGCTCGACCGTCGGCACCATCCAGGGCGATGCATTGCGCAGTCTTGCCGAACAATATGTCATCGTGAAGGCGCTGAACGACCGCCTCGCCAGACGATATGACATTCGTGTTCTCGAGCGCCTGCTGTTCCAGCCGCCGGTGACCCCGGCCCGGGCCGCAGACCGGGCATGGCTGACGGACTGGGCCGCAAGCCTGCAGGAATCCCTGGCGGCCACGACAAACGGTGATCGTGCCACCTACCGCATTGAAGTTGATACCAATGCAGAGAGTGGCACCATCCAGGGCTTTGCACTTTTCCGGACGCGCCATGGCGTTGAAGAGCGCAGCGAGCTGTCGCTGCGTTTCTTCGATTCAGCTGAATACCGGAAGATTGCCGAGTTTGGCGCCAGCCTGCAGGGACTGGTTGGCATGGATGCCCGGATCACTCGCGGCGAGCAACGCCGCGATATCACCAGCTTTGCCGAGGGCATGGAGTGGCTGCTGTCGGAAGCACGTCGTGGCCAGACCATCCAGCGCTACAAAGGTCTCGGTGAAATGAACCCTGAACAGTTGTGGGAAACCACCGTGAATCCGGAAACCCGCCGCCTGATGCAGGTGCGTATTGAAGACGCCGTTGCTGCCGATGAGATTTTTACCACGCTGATGGGTGATCAAGTGGAGCCGCGCCGGGAGTTCATCGAGCGCAATGCGCTGGCTGCCGCGAACATCGACATCTAGCGACGAAGATGCCAGCCACCCGCTGTCAGTGATGACTATGGTGGGAGCGCAGCTCCGCCACCTGTGATTCCACCCAGGCCTGGATTTCGTCATTGACGACGCGGGCATCCCGGCCCGCCGGGTCGATCGGCTTGCCGATCCGGAAAGTGATGATGCCAGGGCGTTTGCGCCAGCCACGTCGCGGCCAGAAGTCGCCCGCATCGTGGGCGACGGGCACCAGCAGGCGCCCCGCAGCCTGCGCCAGCAAAGTACCGCTCATGCCGTAGCGCCGCGTCTGGCCGGGAGGCATGCGTGTGCCCTCCGGAAATATGATGACCCAGTGTCCTTCCTCCAGACGGGCTTTGCCTTTTTGGAGCACCTGCGAAACGGCCTGGTGACCGGCGCTTCGATTGATGGCGATGGGCCGAACCGCGGCAATCGCCCAACCAAGAAATGGAGCCCACAGCAACTCCCGCTTGATCACCCAGCACTGGCGCGGGAACAGGAAATACTGCGCCAACGTCTCGCAGGCCGACGAGTGCTTGAGCAGCGCCACGCCATTTTGTGCCGGCACATTCTCGGCACCTTCCACGCGGAAGGTCAGCCGACACAATTTGTCGAGCAACCAGAATATTGCCCGAATCCAGACGATCACCAGTGCGTAGGCGGTGGGGTAGCTGATCAGCCGCCCCATGACGACGACCACGCTCCAGGGCAGTACGCTGACGAACAACAGGATCGTGAATATCACGGACCGGATCAGCATGTTTTCTGCTCGGCAATCAGCTGTCTGGCCACCGCGGCCAGATCGGCAAATACTTCAACACCCTGATGGTCAGCTCCCGGGCTCTGCAGCTCACGCATCGTCTTCAACCCGTTGCCCGTCTGTACCAGCATGGCCCGCGCCGATACCCGCCATGCCGCCTGCAGGTCGCGAAGTGAGTCGCCGATCGCGGGTCGATTCCGCAGTGATGTCCCGAATCGGGTCTCGATCTGGCGCATGAGACCAGGCAACGGTTTGCGGCAATCGCAGCCATCCGAGGGTTGGTGAGGACAGAAAAATATGCCTGCAATGCGGCCACCAGCTGCTTCCACGGCAGCGGTCATGCGGGCGTGGATCGCGGTCAGTACCTCTGCGCTGTAAAGCCCACGTCCAACCCCGGACTGGTTGGTGGCCACGACCACGGTGAAACCGGCCCGGGTGAGTTCCGCGATCGCCTGCAAGCTGCCAGGCAGTGGCAGCCACTCATCAGGCTGGCGAATGTAGTTTGCGGACTCGCGATTGATCACGCCATCGCGATCGAGCACAACGAGTGACGTGTGAGGATCGCCGGGCATGAATTTCCGGTGTCGGTCTCAGTTGCCGGGTGTGGTCAGACACGACAGATCGGCCACATCGAGAAACAAGGCCCGCAGACGCTGGAGTTGTGCAAGCCGGTTGCGGCGGATGGCCGGATCGTCGGCCATCACGAGTACCGCATCGAAGAAAGCATCAACCGGTGCCTTGAGTGTGGCCAGACCCTGTAACGCGGTGCGGTAGTCGCGGCTCCGGAGGTTTTCATGGTGGCTGCTCTGCAGGCTGTCGATGGCCTGATGCAGTGCCCGCTCCTCTGGAGCGTCAAACAACGCGGGATCGACCTCAGCACTGCTGGCGGCAGCCCCGTCGGCACGCAGGATGTTGGCGATCCGCTTGTTTGCAGCTGCCAGGCTGGCAGCTTCCGGCAAGGCCTGAAAGGAGCGCACACCCAGCAGCCGCTGGTGGAAATCGGCAGGTGAAGCCGGTTTGTGCAGGCGCACGGCCTCGAACATTTCCGGCGCAATGCTCCCGGCGGGCAGATCCGGCGCCAGTCCGTCGACATACCAGGATCGTGCGCGATCGAGAATGAATTCGTGCAGCTCACCGGCGAGCTGAACCGGGTCTTTCACCGCCGGTGGCTGCACCGAGATCGCTGCTTCGAGCAGCGCCGGCAAATCCAGGTCGATGTTGTCTTCAATCAGAATGCGCAGCAAGCCCAGCGCCGCGCGGCGCAGTCCGAAGGGATCCCTGTTTCCGGTGGGCCGTTTGCCCAAGGCAAACCCGCCGGCCAGCGAATCGGCCCGATCGGCGATCGCCAGCACCCGGCCGGCCGGCGTCGCCGCCAATCGGTCTCCTGCATGCCGTGGCAGGTACTGCTCCTCGATCGCCGTTGCCACGGCAACCGATTCCCCGTCATGGATGGCGTAGTGGTAGCCCATCCGGCCCTGCAGCTCCGGAAATTCGCCGACCATCGCCGTCAGGAGATCAGTCTTGCCGAGCAGTGCGGCCCGTTCCACGGTGACGACATCGATGCCCAGTTGCCGGGCGATACCGGCACTGAGCTTCGCCACACGCCGCGCACGGTCCTGCAGACTGCCCAGCCCTTTCTGGAACACCACCTGCTCCAGGTGCCCAACGCGCGCCGCCAAGGACTGCTTGCGGTCCTGATCCCAGAAGAAGGCCGCATCGGCCAGGCGCGGCAGCACCACGCGCTCGTTTCCCTGACGGATCTGATCCGGGTCCAGACTCTCGATGTTCGCGGTTGTCACGAAGCACGGCAGGAGTTTTCCATCGGCATCCCGCACCGGGAAATATCGCTGATGCCCTTGCAGCGTGGCGATGACGACTTCTTCGGGCAAGCGCAGAAAATCCGCATCGAAGGCACCCGTGATCGCCACAGGCCACTCGACGAGCGCGGTGACCTCGTCGAGCAAGGCATTGCTGTAGACAGCCGAGCCACCGGCGGCCATGGCGGCGGCATGCGCAAGATCACGAACCCGTTCCCGCCGCGTGATGCGATCGGCGAGGACTTTGCCACGCGTCGCCAGCAGATCTGCATAGTCGGCGGGCCGGTCGATCACCAGCCACCCGGGCGCGTGGAAGCGATGTCCACGGGTGCTGCGACCTGGCGTCAGTCCCGGGATCGGGGACGACAGCACCTGTACGCCGAGCAGCATCACCACCCAGTGCACGGGGCGCACGAATTCCGTGTCGCCGCTTCCCCAGCGCATGCGCCGCGGAATGGGCAGGCCGGCCAGAGCCGACTGTACGATAGCCGGCAGCAATTCACTGGCCGGTCTGCCGGGAACGTCGTCGGCATAAAACAACCAGGCGCCCTTGGCGGTTTCCACCCGACCAAGCGCGGCAACTGCCACGCCACACCCTTCGGCGAAGGCCACGGCGGCCCGCGTGGGCGAGCCATCAGCGGCAAAGGCCACGGCAACCGGCGGACCACGCTTCTCGACGCGTTGCGTGGCTTGCGTGCAGCACAGCCCACGTATCAACACCGCCAGCCGGCGTGGAGTGGCGTAGGAATGCAATGCGCTAAAGCCAAGCTGTGCCTGGCGCACGCCGTCCTCGATGGCAGTTGCAAAGGACTGTTCCAGCTCGGCGAGCGCCTTCGGTGGCAGCTCCTCGGTGCCGATCTCAACCAGAAAATCTTCAGTTGCAGTCATGCCGGGCGATGCCTGATTCAGACTTGCCGGGCGGCAGTGGTGGAGGCGTTCGTGCGCCCCAACAGTGGAAATCCCAATTCTTCGCGGCTGGTGTAGTAGGCCTGCGCGACGGCTCGCGCCATCTCACGCACGCGCAGTATGTAGCGCTGACGTTCGGTCACTGAAATCGCCCGCCGGGCATCCAGCAGGTTGAAAGTGTGTGAGGCGTCCAGCACCTGTTCGTAGGCCGGCAGCGGCAGGCCGGCCTCGATCAGGCGGTGACAACCTTGTTCCGCCGCTTCAAAGCGTGGCACCAGCACACCCACGTCAGCGGCCTCGAAGTTGTAGTGCGACATCTCGACCTCATTTTGGTGGAAGACATCTCCATAGGTGATCCTGCCCAGCGGGCCATCGGTCCAGGTCAGGTCGTAGACACTGGCGGTACCCTGCAGATACATCGCGATACGCTCCAGCCCGTAGGTGATTTCGCCGGTCACCGGCCGACAATCGAGGCCGCCAACCTGCTGAAAGTAGGTGAATTGGGTGACTTCCATGCCGTTGAGCCAGACTTCCCATCCCAATCCCCAGGCGCCCAGCGTGGGGGATTCCCAGTTGTCTTCAACGAAGCGGATGTCATGGATCAGCGGGTCGATATCCAGGGCGCGCAGCGAGTCCAGATAGAGCTGTTGAATTTCCACCGGCGACGGCTTGATGACGACCTGGAACTGATAGTAGTGCTGCAACCGGTTGGGATTTTCCCCGTAGCGCCCGTAGGTCGGGCGGCGGCTGGGTTGCACATAGGCCGCACTCCAGGGCTCGGGCACGATGGACCGCAGAAAGGTTGCGGAATGAAAGGTGCCAGCACCCACCGGCATGTCGTACGGCTGGAGGATCACGCAGCCTTGGTCCGCCCAATAACGCTGCAATGCAAGGATGAGATCCTGAAACGTGCGGGGGCGATTTGGTTGCGACAAGCAGGCTGATTCCGTGAGGCAAAGGCGCGGCAGTATAACGTTCCGTTCCAGGGCGGGCAGGCGGGCGCTGTTGCTCACCGATGGTGCAGATCTCGAATCGACCCCGCACTATACTGGTGCGACAACGACGTCGAAGTATGGTGCTGATTCAAAGGAAACAACAGCTTGTGGCCTGTTCGCTTTTGGCACGCCACTTGCAATAGCATAGCGCGCCGCAACGACAGTTCAAGATCGTCAGCGGTGCAGCGTTGCCCCCCTCACGTCCGATCCAGCAAGGAGACTACATGTCCACGTCTGCCGAAGCCCTGAAGCTGATCAAGGAAAAAGACGCAAAATTTGTCGATCTGCGCTTTACCGACACGCGCGGCAAGGAGCAGCACCTCACCATCCCCGCCCATACCGTCGACGCAACCTTCTTTGAAGACGGCCGGATGTTCGATGGCTCGTCCATCGCCGGCTGGAAGGGCATCCAGGAGTCCGACATGGTGCTGATGCCCGATGCATCCACCGTCATGCTGGATCCGTTCATGGAAGATTCCACCATCAACGTGCGGTGCGATGTCTACGAACCCTCCACGATGCAGGGTTATGCGCGCTGCCCGCGCATGACCGCAAAACGTGCCGAGGCGCACCTGCTGTCGACGGGCATTGCCGATCAGGCCTTCTTCGGCCCGGAAAACGAGTTCTTCATCTTCGACGACGTGCGCTACGGCTCTGACGTCAGTGGCTCCTTTTACCAGATCGATTCGGAAGAGGGCGCCTGGAACTCGCGAAAGGTCTACGAGAACAACAACATGGGCCATCGGCCCGGGGTCAAGGGCGGCTACTTTCCGGTACCCCCCGTGGACTCGTTGCAGGATATCCGGTCGCAGATGTGCCTCACGCTGGAGGAAATGGGCCTGTCGGTTGAAGTCCATCACCACGAAGTGGCGACTGCCGGCCAGTGCGAGATTGGTGTCCGCTTCGGCGGGCTCACGGAAAAAGCCGATCAGGTCCAGGTACTGAAATACGTTGTGCAGAATGTGGCGCACGCCTATGGCAAGACGGCCACCTTCATGCCCAAACCGCTGGTCGGTGACAACGGCAGCGGCATGCACGTGCACCAGTCGCTGGCCAAGGGCGGCAAGAACCTGTTTGCGGGCGATCTGTATGCCGGGCTGTCCCAGACCGCGCTGTATTACATCGGCGGCATCCTGAAGCACGCCCGGGCCATCAACGCGCTGGCCAACCCCAGCACGAACAGCTATCGACGCCTGGTGCCGCACTTCGAGGCGCCGGTGATGCTGGCCTACTCGGCACGCAACCGTTCGGCCTCGATTCGTATTCCATTCATCACCAACCCGAAGGGCCGCCGGATCGAAATCCGGTTTCCGGACAGCACGGCCAACCCCTATCTGGCCTTTGCGGCCATGATGATGGCCGGACTGGATGGCATTCAGAACAAGCTGAACCCCGGCGAGGCGATGGACAAGGATCTGTATGACCTGGCGCCGGAAGAAGACGCGAAGATCCCCAAGGTCTGCTTCACCCTGGAGCAGGCTCTGGAAGCACTCGACAAGGACCGGAATTTCCTGAAGGCCGGCAATGTCTTCAGTGACGATCTGATCGATGCCTACATCAACTTGAAGATGACGGAAGTCACGCGTGTGCGCATGGCCACCCACCCGCTTGAGTTCGAGTTGTATTACAGCCTCTGACATAAGGAGCCGGCCCGCCGCCACAGTTCACGTTGTGGCGGCGGGTGCTGGTTGACCGCAGGCCGTACAGGTATGCTTTGGCCATGTACGCCATCCTGGCTGTTCTCGCCCTGGCTCTCGGTTCGGCCAACGTCTACCGGTGGGTCGATGCAGATGGTGTAACGCACTACTCGGACCAGCCGCATGCAGGCGCTGAACGCATCACGCTCACGGTCAGCAAGCCGACCGGCACTTCGATCGGCAACGTGGGCATCAGTCAAAACAGCACAGCCGGCGCCAACAGCAAACCGGCCGTACGCACGGTGGGCTACCAGTCACTGGCCGTGACGACGCCCACACAGGAACAGGTGCTGTGGAATATCGAGGGGCAATTGGCTGTCGCCGCAACCGTACAGCCGGCCCTGCGGCCCGAAGATTCCCTGCTGTTCACGCTGGATGGCCAGACCCGGAAGACGGCCCCGGGAGCTACCCAGGCGCAGTTCTCCAGCGTGGATCGCGGCACACACACCCTGACGGTGGAGGTGATCGACAGCTCCGGCAAAGCGCTGATGTCGAGCGCACCGATCACCTTTCATGTCCGGCAGACCTCGATCGCGAATCCATCCCGACCCCCCACTGCGCTGCCCCCGCGGCCCTGAAGCCACCGACCATCGATTCATCGCCCATGGACTCAAGTGGTCCGGTTCCGGAAGATGCCGACCCCGGCACGGTACCGCCACCGCTGGAGATACTGGCTGGCCTGGCCACGGCAGTTCTCATCGTCGATGGCGACGGTCATCTCCTGTATCTGAATACGGGAGCGGAAGATCTGCTGGGTCTGAGCAGCCGGTCGAGTCTGGGCTGCCCCCTGCATACCCTGCTGCCCGGGCTCCATGACGTCGCGGCATTGCTGGGCCGCGTGACGGAAGGCGCGGAAACCTTCGGGCAGCTCATCACCATTGTCCCGGCCCATCGGGGTGGCGCCGTCATTGAAGCAGCCTGTCATCTGTCACCAGGCCCGGGACCTGGAAAACGGGTCATCGTGGAGTTGTCCGATGCAACACCATGGCGACAGATCGATCGGGAGCATGCCCTGATCAGCCAGCGGGATGCCAGCCGCCGGATGATCCGCCAGCTCGCCCACGAGATCCGCAATCCCCTCGGTGGTCTGCGCGGCGCTGCACAGCTGCTGGAGCGTGAATTGCCAACCCCGGCGCTCCGCGAGTTCACGCGCATCATCATCGGCGAAGCCGATCGACTCACTGCGCTTACGGACAGTTTGCTGGGTCCGGTGCATCGACCCAGCCGGCAGGGTGTCAACGTTCACGAAGTTCTCGAACGTGTCGTGACGCTGGTGGCCAACGAGCGCCCCACCGGGGTGGGGATCGTTCGCGACTATGATCCCAGCCTCCCCGTGCTGTCGGCTGATCCCGATCAGTTGATCCAGGCCCTGTTGAATATCGCGCGGAACGCACTGCAGGCGGTGGGATCGACCGGAGAACTCATCTTCCGCACGCGCGCGCTGGCCAATTCCCCGATCGGTGCGGTCCACTGCAAACTGACGCTTTGCATAGAAATCGAAGACGATGGTCCGGGTGTTCCCGCCGAACTGGCTGAATCCATCTTCTATCCGCTGGTGACCGGACGCGGTGACGGTACCGGACTGGGACTGGCCATCGCGCAGGATCTGGTCAGCCGCCACGATGGCTTGATCGAATTTCAATCACGGCCCGGCAAAACCATATTTGCCGTCCGGCTGCCGCTCACCGACGGGGCGACGACGCCATGAATGCCCGCAAGCTGGCCGTCTGGATCGTCGACGACGAAGCATCGGTCCGCTGGGTTCTCGACAAGGCGCTGGGCAACGAGGGCATGCAGACGCGGAGCTTTGAATCCGCCGATGCACTTTTCGATGCATTGCGCACTGAACAGCCGGACGTGCTGATCTCCGATGTACGCATGCCTGGCATCGACGGCATGGACGCCATGCGCCGCCTGGCGGCCGAAGGCCATATGTTTCCAGTCATCATCATCACGGCGCACGCTGATCTCGACAGTGCGGTCGCGGCGTATCAGGGTGGTGCCTTCGAGTACCTGCCCAAACCATTTGATGTCGATACCGCCGTGGCGCTGGTGCGCCGGGCAGCACGTCATGGTCCCCGCACTGCCGGCGGCCAGGTGGCGGCGGACCGGCCGGTTCCGGCCATGCTGGGCCGGGCTCCGGCCATGCAGGAAGTGTTTCGTACCATTGGCCGGTTATCGCGGTCGAGCATGACGGTGCTGATCACCGGGGAGTCCGGTACCGGCAAGGAGCTTGTGGCCCGGGCCCTGCACGAGCATAGTCCCCGGGCCAACGCGCCCTTCATTGCGCTCAATACGACGGCGATTTCCGCCGAGTTGCTTGAATCGGAATTGTTCGGCCATGAGCGTGGCGCATTCACCGGCGCCGACAGCCGTCGCATTGGGCGCTTCGAGCAGGCTGACGGCGGCACCCTGTTTCTCGATGAGATCGGCGACATGTCGCCGGCCCTCCAGACCCGGCTTTTGCGGGTGCTGGCCGAGGGTGAGTTCTATCGGGTTGGCGGTCAGCAGTCCATCCACGTTGATGTGCGCGTCATCGCCGCCACCAACCAGGAGTTGCCGGCCGCCGTCCGGTCCGGAACTTTCCGGGAAGATCTCTTTCACCGGCTGAACGTCATGCACATCGTCGTGCCACCGCTGCGCAACCGGCGTGATGACATTCCACTGCTGCTCGAGTACTACCTGGCCGAAGCCGCGCGAGAGCTGGGCATAGCGCCGAAGCGGGTGGCGGCAGAAGCACTGGCCCTGCTGACCGACTTTGCCTGGCCCGGCAATGTCCGTCAGCTCGTCAATGCCTGCCGGCGCTTGACCGTCACGGCAGCGGGTGCCGAAATTCGCAGCGAAGATATTCCCGATGAGCTGGGCGGGCACGCCGATACCGGCCAGTCCGCGCAGGCCGGCATCGCAGACTGGGCGCTCAAGCTGGCTCGATGGGCCGACACCGAGCTCCAGGCCGACCGCAGTGACCCACTGCTGACGCTGGCCTTGCCTGAATTCGAACGAACCTTGATCAGGGCGGCGCTTGCCCGGGCCAGCGGCCACCGGCAGGAGGCTGCCCGGCTCCTCGGCTGGGGGCGCAACACCCTGACCCGCAAGATCCGGGAGTACGGGCTGGACGACTAGCCGGCGGTAGCGGCCATCGGCACGGCGGCGGATGGCAGTGCGGCTCCCAGCGTACCCACCAGATCGCTCACGTTCGTGAGGCCATGCTGGCGCAGATAGGCGGCGATGCCGGCATTGATCTCATGGCAGATGAGCGGATCATAAAACAGCGCTGTTCCCACCCCGACCGCCGACGCGCCAGCCATGAGGAACTCGAGTGCATCGCGGGCACAGCTGATGCCGCCCTGGCCGATGATGGGGATGCGATGGGGCGCCGCGACCTGGTAAACCTGCCAGGTCTTCAGCAGCGCGATGGGCTTGATCGCCGGTCCGGACAAGCCACCCTGGACGTTGGCCAGTACGGGCTGGCGCTTCTCGATATCGATGGCCATGCCCATCAGCGTGTTGATCGCGGCGAAGGCATCCGTTCCCGCCTCGATGCACCGGCGGGCATTTTCCTGGATGTCGGTCTGGTTTGGCGAAAGCTTGGTGATCAGGGGTTTGGTCGTTGCCCGACGACAGGCCGCCACGACCCGTGCCGACACATCCGGATAGTTGCCGAACGCGACGCCGCCTTCCTTGACGTTGGGGCAACTGATGTTGATCTCGATCGCGTCGATCGCGGAGTCGTCAAAGCGTTTGCAGACTTCGACGTATTCCTCGATCGTTGCGCCGCAGGCGTTGGCGATGAAGCGGGTCTCGCTGAAATCCAGCGATGGCAGGATGCGGTTGACGACGCTGTCCACGCCGGGGTTCTGCAGGCCGATCGCATTGAGCATGCCCATGGGCGTTTCGGCAAGGCGATGCAATTCATTGCCCAGTCGTGGCTGCAAAGTGGTGCCTTTGAGCACGACAGCGCCCACATCGCGATTCGAGAAGCCGACAACGCGTGTGTATTCTTCGCCGAACCCGACACAACCCGACAACAGGACGATCGGCGAAGCGAAGCTCAATCCGCAAAAGCGGAAGCCCAACAACGCTTCATCGGTGTTCCTGGCCGCGACTGGAGCCACAGTTTTGTTCAACCTGATCCTGTTTCGTCCGGAAATTCCGCCGAATACCGGCAATATCATACGCTTGTGCGCCAATACCGGGTCGCGCCTGCACCTCATTCACCCGCTGGGCTTCAGTCTGGATGACACCCGGCTGCGGCGCGCCGGTCTCGATTATCACGAGTGGGCGCCGGTGCAACAACACGAGACGCTGGCGGATTGTCTGCAGAACCTTGGACATCCGCGTGTGCATGCCTTGTCGACGCGGGGCACGCGGCTCTATTCAGAGCCCAGGTTCGCGGCAAACGATGCCTTCCTGTTCGGCCCGGAGAGCAGCGGGCTGCCCGCGGAGATCCTGGACACATTGCCGCCCGCCCAGGTTTTGCGCATTCCGATGCGCACGGTGCCGCGCAGCCTGAATCTGTCGAATGCCGTGGCGCTCGTGGTGTACGAAGCCTGGCGTCAACTCGATTTTGCCTGAGGCCGCCCCGGCTTCACTCCGGCCCCAGCGCCCGTGCCAGCAGAGCCATGGCGGCGTCGCGCGGGGGTACGCCTTCTTCCAGCACCCGATAGACCTGTTCGCAGATCGGCATCTCCACGTGCAGTCGTTGCGCCACCGTGCGCACCGCGGCAGCGGCAAAGCGGCCTTCAACCACCTGACCGATGCGTTGCGCGGCATCCGCGGGGGTCGCGCCGCCGGCAATCGCGAGACCAAAACGCCGGTTGCGCGACTGGTCGTCCGTGCACGTCAGCACCAGATCCCCCATGCCCGACAAGCCCATGAAGGTCTGCATCCTGCCGCCCAGTGCGCTGCCGAGACTGCTCATTTCGGCGAGCCCGCGCGTGATCAGGGCAATCCGCGCATTGGCCCCGAAACCCAGCCCGTCGGACATGCCGGCGCCGATCGCCAGCACATTCTTTACCGCGCCGCCCACTTCCACGCCCACCATGTCGTCGGCGGTGTATGCCCGGAAACTCCGGTCTGAAAGTCGGGCGGCCAGGGCTGCGGCAAAGGAGGGTTCGTTGGCCGCGATCGTCATGGCGGTGGGGAGGCCCGCGCCGACCTCACGGGCAAAGGTCGGTCCGGACAACACGGCCATGGGCACGCCGTTGCCGAGCTCTGCACGAGCCACTTCGTGGGGCAGCCGGCCGGTGGTGTGCTCGAAACCCTTGGTAGCCCAGGCTATGCGTGCGCTGGCTGTCAGTCCGGGCCGGATGGCAGCCAGCGTGGCGTGAAAGGCATGACTCGGCACGCAGATCAGGAAGTCCTGATGGTGCGCCACGACTTTCGCCAGGTCCGGCTCCACCGTGATGGAGTCGGACAGCCGGATCCCGGGCAGGTAGCGGGCGTTGACGCGGTCCCGCGCCATGGCCTCGATATCTGCCGGATTCCGGCCCCAGAGGCTGATCGGCGCACCGTGGCGCCCCAGTTGTACCGCCAGTGCGGTACCCCAGGAACCCGCTCCCAGCACGGCAAAACCACCCGTTGCTGTCATGCCCACGTGACCGGCAGGTTGTCAGGCCTGGCCGGCCGGCGCAGTTCCAGTCCCCTGGTCAGTCTGGACCTGGGCCTGATTGAACAAGGCCGTGAAGTCGATGGGTTGCAGCAGCAATTGCGCAAAGCCACCGCGCTGCGCGATGGAAGAAATGGCCTCGCGTGCATAGGGGAACAGGGCATTCGGACAGGCCACGCCGATGATTGCACGGGTGTCTTCCGGTGCAAATCCGCTGATCTGGAAGGTGCCGGCTTGTTCAAGTTCGATCAGGAACACGGTGCGTTGCCCGGCCAGTGCGTGCACCGACACGTGCAACACGACCTCCGTCACGCCATTGCCCAGGTCCCGATGCGTGGTGCGCAGGTTCAGCTTTATTTCCGGACTCAAGCCGGCTTCGCCGAGCACTCCGGGTGCATTCGGCGACTCGAAGGACAGGTCCTTGACATAAAGCTGGCGCAGGCCGAACTGCCGGTTGCCGTTGGCGGGCGTCTCCGCTGCACCGTTGGCGGCGCCATTGCTTCCGTTGCCGCGATTCTGGTTGGCTGATTCAGCCATGTGACCTCCGAAATGTCAGTGTCGATACAAGGCGACGACGATTCACGACGAGGAATCGAGCAGGGCATCCAGCTTGCCGGCCCGCTCGAGTGCCGCCAGGTCGTCATAGCCGCCCACATGAACCGCGCCGATGAAGATCTGCGGGACCGTCTGGCGACCCGACCGCCGGACCATTTCCTGGCGGCGCTCCGGGAATGCCTCTATGTCGATCTCGGCAATCACCGCCTGTTTGCTCTCCAGCAGGGCGCGGGCCGCCGCACAGTAGGGACACCATGACTTGGCGAACATTTCCACTGTCGCCGGCGGTGCCATCTAGCGTTTGGTGCTGGCTGCCTGACGTGTGCCGGTGACCAGTGGCTGCTTGTCGCGCCGCCAGCCTTCCAGGCCGCCACCGAGGCTGTATGCGCCTTCAAAGCCGGCAGCCCGCAGACTGCGCGCGCACTGGATGCTTTCCGTGCCGTTCTCGCAAACGACCACGACCCCGCGCTTCTTCTTGATCTTGCCTTCCTTGCCGCTCGACACCTCGGCGGCTGGCAGGTTCAGGGCATCGACGATATGGCCGCTGGCAAATTTGTCGGCGTCACGGATGTCCACCACGCTTGCCCCGTTGTTGATCATGCGGATCGTTTCCACGATCGACACTTCGAAAGTCGCCCGGGCGCGCAAGCGCAGCTCGAATACCACGACGGCAATGAGCATCAGCACCGTCGCGATGACGAGGTAGGGGTTCGCCGTGGCGAAAGCAAGCAGAGTGTCCATGAATTCCGATCCGGCTGGCCGCGCATTATAACCATGGCCTAAACTGCCTGGACGATGGTTCGCATGTGGTTTTCGGCTGATTGGGTGGGGGCTTGGGTGCCGGCGGCTGCGCTGATCATGGTTTTGGGCCTGCTCATGCCACCGGCCGCCGTCGCGGCCTCGGGCCAGAACACCAAGCAGAGCACCAGCCAGAACGCCAACCAGACCCGCAAGGATCTGGACCGGGTGCGCGATCGCATCAGCAGCCTGGAGAAGCAGCGGCAGCAGGACCTGAAGCGGCGCACCGAACTGGAAGCCCAGCTGCGCAAGGCGGAAACATCCGCTTCCCGCATTCGCCAGACGCTCAGGAGCACGACAGACGATCTGGCTGCGGCCCGCGAACGACTGGCCGTGATCCAGCGCCAGATCGACACCACCCGGGCGGAACTGGGCCTCAAGCGCGAGGAACTGGCCGGGCAACTGCGGCTTGCCCAGATCACCGGCGGCAGCGAACGGATCCAGGCGTTGTTCAATCAGCAGGATCCGGCCGCGCTCGATCGCGAGCTCACGTGGCTTGGCTACGTCGCCCGCAATCGTGGCGAATTGCTCGGCTCGATACAGGCCAGCCTGGAGGCCCTGGAGCACGCCGAGAAAGTTGCCGCCACGGAGGGCGCGGCACTGGCCAGCCTCGAGGCCAAACGTCGCGACCAACTGGCGTCCCTGGACAGCGCCCGTGCCGACCGCGCTGCCGTGATGGCCAACCTCGATGCCGACGCCAAGGGGCGCACCCGCAAGCTTGCCCAGGCCCGCAGCGAGGCCGCAGCACTCGAACGGCTGCTGCGGGACCTGCAGCGGGCTGCGGCACGGGCGCGCCAGCAGGCCAGGGCTCCGAGCCCGGGCAAGACGCCACCGGCGGGTTCAACCGCGATGATCGGCAAGCCGCTGGGCAAGGGGCGCTGGCCGGTGAACGGCACCATGCTCGCCGACTTCGGCACATCGCGTGCCGGTGGCCAGATGAAATGGGACGGTGTCTTGATCGCGGCGCCGGCAGGCACTGAAGTCCGGGCCGTGCAGCCGGGGAAAGTGGTGTATGCCGACTGGCTGCCGGGGCTGGGCCTGTTGCTGGTGCTCGATCATGGCGGGGGATACATGAGTCTTTATGGCCACAATCAGGATCTGACCCGACAGGTCGGCGACCGGCTCGCTGCCGGTGATGTCGTGGCGCATGTTGGCGATACCGGTGGCCAGTCGCGGTCGGCGTTGTACTACGAGGTGCGGCGGAACGGCCGGCCGATGAACCCGCACCAGTGGGGCAACTGAGGACGCAGTTCACCGCCAGGGGAGTGGTTGTCGTGCAGTGACGCGGACTGTGGGCCAGTCCGTGTCCGGACCGTTGATGCCGTGCTAGCGTCCCGGGAATTGGATTGAGGACTGATCCGCGTGCAACCCCGGACCGGCATCACCGGCGACAAACCCCTCATGGGCGCCATGCAGGGCATTGCACGCAGCATCCGGGAGGTTCAGCTCCTGTTGCTGCTGGTCACGGCACTTTTCTACTTTGTGGCCCGTGCTGCCATCGTCAGTCCCGCCCTGTGGTTCGTGAGCTTGCTGGCCTTTGGCCTGATCGTGCTGGGGGGGGCGCTGCTGCCCGGACTGCGATCGCCGCCAAGGCGCCTGCTGGTTTTTGAAATCATCACCATGGTGGTGTTCATCACGGTGCTGAGTGCGCTGGCAGGCACCAGCGCCGGACCGTTGAGTCATCTGTATCTGCTGCCGGTGGTCACCGCCGCGTTGCTCCTGGGGCGCGGCGCGACGGTCGCGTTGCTGTTGCTGGTTCTCGCCTGCCGGCTTTTCGCGGGTGTGGTGGTCGCCGGAGTCGATGCCTGGCCATTTGCCATGCTGATCACGCTGTTTGCAGAAATGCTGCCGGCGTTGCTCATTGCCTTTCTGACCTGTGCCCTGGCCAGTGATCTGCATCAGGCGACCGGCACCATCAAGTCGCTGGCTGAACGCGATGATCTGACCGGCCTTTACAATCTGCGGAGCTTCAGCCAGCTGGCTGAAGCGGCCTGTCACCCGGCTGCCCGGGGAGGCGATCCCTGTGCGCTGCTGATGCTCGATGTTGATCATCTGGGGCAGATCAATGATCGCTTTGGTCACGAAGCGGGCGACCGGGCTCTGCGGGCCGTCGCTGATTGCATTCGGCGCGCCACCCGGGAAACGGATCTCTGCGCCCGTTATGGCGGTGACGAATGCGTTATCCTGCTGCCGCGTGGCGGCCGCTTCTCCGCCGAGGCCGTGGCCAACCGCATCCGCCACGACGTGTATGCGGGCAGCCAGGATTTTGACTACGCGATGCGGCGGCTGGCCGTGACCACCGGCATGGCGGCCGCACCCGACGATGGCCATGAGTTATCGAGCCTGTTCCGCAAGGCGGTGCGCAATCTGCGCAAGGAAAAGCAGGCGCGCAAGGCGCGCAGCGCCGACATCAGTCCGGCATCGGGGCAGCCGGCTCCCTGAGCGATCGTTATCGGTACTTTATTGGCGGCCCTCGATCGGTAATGATTGGGCACGATGAGCTTGCGTGAACTTCTGCTGGTGGCGACTGGTGGCGCCCTTGGTTCCGCCTTGCGCTACCTGGTGACCGGCGTGACCCAGCGCTGGTATGCGGGCGGGACGACGCACTGGCCACTGGCCGGTATTCTTGCCGGGCTGCCTTTCGGCACCTTTGTGGTGAACGTCACTGGTTCCCTGCTGATCGGGTTTGCGGCCGGCCTGACCGAGTCGCGCACCCTGCTGGGGCCGGAGGTGCGCCTGTTGCTCGTCACGGGTGTGCTCGGTGGCTATACGACCTTCTCGGCTTTTTCGCTGGAGTCCCTGGTGCTGATCCGTGAAGGCCAGGGCGCGAGCGCCGTTCTGAGCATTTCCCTGCAGGTTCTGCTGGGCCTCGCGGCCGCCTGGGCCGGCTTCATGGCCGGTGTGGCGGCTGGCCGTCCTGTCTGACGCCCGCCGATCAAACTTCGTTGAGCGCGGCGCGCAGGCGCAGCGCGTGGTCGGCCAGCACGGCCGGATCGGCAAAGCCGCGACCGTGGGCGCGCAGCGGCTGACCGGTGTAGCGCGGGATCACGTGCAGATGAAAGTGAAACACCGTCTGGCCGGCTTCCGCGCCATTGAACTGCATCAAGGCCACCCCGGCTGGTTTGAAAGCCCGGCGGGCAGCCAGCGCCACCCGCTGGCCCATGCGCATCACCGTTCCCGCCATCCCGGGATCCAGATCGTAGAGGTTCTCGGCGGCCGCCTTGGACAGTATCAGCGCGTGACCGTCCGATTGAGGCATCGCATCCATGATGACGAGTGTCGCGGCGTCCTCGTGGACCCGATGCGCATCCGCCTCACCGCGCAGGATCCTGGCGAAAATATTCGTGGCGTCGTAGGTCATGCGGTACCTCCGCGATTAGCATAGAGGGCATGCGACCAGACGCCAACCGCTGCTTTGTCTGCGGACCAACCAACCCCATCGGCCTCAGGCTGCACTTCAGTCTGGATGCCGACCAGGTCTGCCGTGCGGCATTCACGCCCGGGCCTGATCACGGTGGCTACGATCAGCTCACGCATGGGGGCATCGTCTACAGCGCGCTCGACGACGTGATGGCCAACTGGATGTTTCTCAAGGGCGTGCGTGCGCACACCGCGCGCTGCGAAATCCGTTATCGCCAGCCCCTGGCCATCGGCACGCCGGTGCGCCTGGAGGGTCGGCTGATCCGGCAGAAGGGCCGGGTCGCCTTCCTCGAAGGGCGGATGTTCAAGGCCGATGACGGGTCGCTGGTGGCCGACGCCACGGGCACTTTCATGGTCGTGGCGTCGGCTGAATAGCGGCTGGCGAGGCCGGATTGGTCAGGCTGCCGCCGGCGGGGGCGACTCGAAGATGGCGATATCGTAAATGCCGGTACCTTCGCGCAGCGGCACGCAGTCCTTCTGGTATTCATCGCTCGTGTAAAAGGCGTTCAACTGGTCCATGCCCGGGAATTCCAGCATGACCATGACCTTGCGGGCAAAGAAGTCGCCAGAGGTAATCCTGGCTGGCTTGCCACGCACCACGTACTTGCCGCCGTGCTTGTGCGCCAGGCGTGCGGAGTCTTCCGTGTATTGCTTGAACTTCGGCGTGGGGTTGGTGACTTCGATGATTGACAGGATGTAGGCCGGCATTGCGCATCTCCAGGTACGGGGCTAACGCACGCATTATCGGGGCAGTCGGCCCCGACCGCCAAATGCGGGATCAGTGGATGCCGGCCATCAGGCGCCGCAACGGCCGGTAAATCAGCAGCAGGACGATGCCCGTTCCCGCGGTCATGAGGACGATCTGCCCGTACAGCATCGGCATTTCACCAATGGCCTGCGGATCAAAGCGGCCGGCGGCCAGGCCCGCAATCAGGTTGCCCAGTGCGGAGGTGAGAAACCAGATGCCCATCATCTGCCCGACGTAGCGGCGCGGCGCGAGCTTGGTCGTGGCGCTCAGGCCCACCGGGCTCAGCATCAGCTCGCCCAGGGTGTGCAGCAGATAGGTCATGATCAGCCACGTCGGCAAAACGCTGCCGCCATCCACGACCGACGCCGCGGCGGGGATCATCACCGCGAAGCCCATGGCCAGAAGCAGCAGGCCCATCACGAACTTGATCGGTGTGGAGGGCTCCCGTCCGCGTCGCGCCAGATAGACCCAGGCAGCGGCATAGACCGGCGCCAGCAGCAGGATGAAAGCGGAATTGAGCGTCTGGAACCAGCCGGCCGGGATTTCAAAGCCGCCAACCGTCCGCTCGGTAAAGCGTTCGGCGAACAGGTTCAGGGTCGAGCCGGCCTGCTCGAAGCCGGCCCAGAACAATGCCGCCGCCATGCTCAGAATGAAAATCGCCAGCACCCGGCCGCGCTCGGTCGGGTTGAGCCCACCGAAGCGCAGCAGGTAGGCCAGATACAGCGCGCCGAAGATCACCACCGCGAGGGTGGCCTTGGTGGCGATGGCGACCGGATCAACCACCACGATTCCCGACAGGAGCAACCCCGCGACCACGACAAAAATTGCGGCAGCGACCAGCAGCCATCGCCAATTGGCGCGCCGCTCCTGCTGGTCGGCCGGCACCTCCGGTCGCAGTGAGGAATGCCGGCCGGCGTCACCCAGCAAGCGCTTGCTGTAGCGAAAGTAGAGCAGGCCCACCGCCATGCCGACACCGGCGGTGGCAAAGCCCCAGTGCCAGCCGAATCGCGGATTCTCCGCCAGCGTGCTGCATACCAGGGGGCCCAGAAAGCCGCCGACGTTGATGCCCATGTAATAGAGCGTGAAGCCGGCGTCCCGCCGGCTGTCTTCGGTGTCGTAGAGCTCGCCAACGACCGCGCTGATGTTGGGTTTCAGCAGTCCCGTGCCGACGGCAACCAGCACGAGGCCCAGAAAAAAAGTGGTGGTGGACGGGATGGCCAGCGTGAAGTGGCCCAGCATGATCACGATGCCGCCGGTCCAGATGGCGTTCTGGGCGCCGATCAGCCGGTCGGCAATCCAGCCGCCGGGCAGGCACAGTACATAGACAGCCGCCGTATACAGGCCGTAGATCGCGGTGGCCGTTGCATCGGTCAGGCCAAGGCCGCCGCCTTCGATCGCATCGACCATGAACAGCACGAGGAAGGCCCGCATGCCGTAGTAGCTGAACCGTTCCCACATCTCGGTGAAAAACAGCGTGCGCAGGCCAGCCGGATGCGAGCGAAACCCCGTACCCGAATTGACCGCTTGAGTGACTGGTGAGCTCATTCAGCCGGGCTTGTCGCGCACCGGCTCATTGGCGGTTGTTGGCGGTGACAGGATTCGGGACATCACGATGCCAGCTTCATACAGCAGGTAGAGCGGAATCGCCAGCAAAGTTTGCGAAAACGGATCCGGTGGCGTGAGCACCATCCCCACGACAAAGGCACCGAGGAATACATAAGCCCGATTGCGCGTCAGCACTTCCAGCCGCACGATCCCCGTCAGCACGAGCAGGATGGTGGCGACGGGGACTTCAAATGCCACGCCAAAGGCCAGGAACAAAGCCAGCACGAAATCCAGATAGCTGCTGATGTCCGTCATCACCACCACGCCGGCCGGCGCCACGGTGGCGAAGAACCCGAACATCACCGGGAAGATGACGAAATAGGCAAAGCCGACCCCAAGATAAAACAGGATCACGCTGGAAATCAGCAAAGGCACGGCCAGACGCTTTTCCCGGCGATACAGGCCCGGGGCGATGAATGCCCAGATCTGATAGATCACCACCGGCATCGCCAGCATGATGGCCACATAGAAGGCCGTCTTCAGTGGCGTCAGCAGTGGTGACGCCACCTGGGTGGCGATCATCGTCGCCCCTTCGGGCAACTGGGCCATCAAGGGGCGCGACACGGCCTGAAAGACCTGCTGGCTGAACGGCACGAGGCCGACGAACACGAGAAGCACGGCGCCGGATGCCTTGAGAAGGCGGGAGCGCAGTTCCAGCAGATGCGACATCAAGCTGGCTTCTGGAAGCTCCTCGGGCGAGTCATTGTGCTTGAGATCGTTGTCGGCCATGAACCCGAAGCGAAGGCATCGGTGCTAGGAAGCGGTCTGGTTCGGTGCGCTGGCGTGCATTGTCGCGGCGGCTGCCGGCACGGTGACGGTCGCGGTGTCCGGTGCCTGTTCGGCGGAGCCGGATACCGCGCCGCCCGGGATCAGGTCTGCGGCACCGGGCCGATTGAAGGCCGCTGCGGGTGATGCAGCCGTCGGCGCATCAGGTGCTGAAGCCGGTGCAGGCGTTGAGCCCGTGACTTCGGTGGCCTTGATCCGGCGCTCCTCTGCCTCGATTTCCTCACGCACCTGTGCAGTGAGTGTGCGGGCCATCCGCCGGGCCTGACCGGCATATCGACCGAGCTGCGCCGCCACCTTGGGCAGCTTCTCGGGGCCCAGCACGACCAGCCCGAGTGCTCCGAGCAGCGCCAGTTCCCAGAATCCGATTTCGAACATTCGTGCCTCCGCGCCATGGCAAGCTGCCATGGCGGGTATTGCCGGCCGATCAGGCGGCGCCGGTGTGATCCGATTTCTGCGTGGTCGAATCCCGGCGCGCGGATTCAGAAAAGTCCGCATCCGGCTTGCCGATCTGGCGAGGGTCGACCGGCTCCTTGTCCGCATCGGTCATGGCCTTGCGGAAGCCCTTCACCGCACCGCCGAGATCCGAGCCGATTGATTTGAGGTGCTTGGTTCCGAAGATCATCACCACGATCAGCAGGACGATCAGAAGCTCCCACATGCTGATACCACCGAAGCCCATGATCACTACTCCCATACCGACTCTGGTCGGCGCCGGGCCTTAGAATAACCTGATCGCCGTGCCGCCACGTGACAAACTTCACGTCTGTGTCCAGCATCGAGCAAGCTTTGCTCATGCATCAAACACCGGGAGGCACCCGCAGGGAAAACGTGACGGGACCGTTGTTGACCAGTTCCACCTCCATGTCGGCTCCGAATCGGCCGGTGGCAACGTGCGGCCATCGGGCTGATGCCGTTGCCACGAGGTGCTGGAACAACGCCTCGCCCAAGGCCGGTGGCGCTGCGGGTTCGAACCCGGGCCGGTTGCCATGCTGCGTATCCGCAACCAGCGTGAATTGGGGAATGAGCAAAAGCTCGCCGCCGATGTCCGTGACAGAGTGGTTCATGCGCCCGTTGCCATCGGCAAAGACCCGATACGCCAGCAGGCGACTGGCCAGGCGTTCGGCGCCGGCCGGGGTGTCGCCGCGTTCGATGCCCGCCAGGACCAGGAGGCCGGGCCCGATGGATGCGATGGTGGCGCCTGCCACCCTGACGTGTGCCCGGCTCACCCGCTGCAACAGGCCAATCATGCAAAATATCCCACCAATATCAGCAAGCGGATGGTTTTATGGTTATAAAAACCCACCAGTCATGATCCATATAAAAAGTGGGATTTATGGCTGTATGTATCTCGATTATGGCTATTGAAGTGGGGTGCAAGCGATTTTTTCGGGCTGGCATGGCCGGAGTTCTGGCCGGGATTCTGGCCTGTGTGCTGGCGGCCTGCAAGGGACCGGCTGCAGGAGGGCCGGCGCCATCTCCTGTCAAAGTCTTCCGCTACTCGATGGATCAGGCGCCCACGACCCTCGATCCCGTGCAGGGATCCAACGTCTACGCCAACTTCGTGATCGTCAACGCCTACGACACCCTCTATTCCTACGAGTACCTGGCCCGGCCCTACCGTCTCAAGCCCAATCTCGCCGCGGGTTTTCCCACGATTTCGCCCGACGGACTCCGCTACACCATCCGCCTGAAGCAGGGTGTCCATTTTGTGGATGACCCCTGCTTTCCCGGAGGCAAGGGCCGTGAAGTGGTGGCCGAGGACTTCATCTACTCGGTGAAACGCCAGTTCGATCCGAAAAACCAGCCCCAGGGCGCCTGGCTGTGGCAGGGGCGGATCGCCGGTCTGGAGGAGTGGAAGGCGGCCGGCTCCGACTATTCCCGGCCGGTGGCCGGCCTGCGCGCGGTGGATGATCACACCATTGAGATTCAGCTCACGCGGCCGTATCCCCAGCTCGTCGCCACCTTCGCGCAGGGTTACTCGGCAGTGGTGCCCCATGAGGCCGTCGAAAGGTATGGCAAGGGGCTCGGTGTGCATCCGGTGGGCTCGGGTCCCTTCAGGCTGACATCCTATGACACGGCACGGGTCGTCATGGAGCGCAATCCCCGCTATCGCCAGGAGCCGGTCGATCTCGCCGCCGAAGGCTACGATCCGGCCACCCAGCAGTTCAGTGGCGTGGAAGCCAACGCCGCCCCGTCTCCACCCATCGACGACCGGCAGGAAATCACCTACAACACCGAGTCCAGCAGCGCCTGGGCATCCTTCACCAAGGGTGATGAAATCCAGCTCACGGTGCTGCCCATGGAGCAGGTGGATCGTGTGCTGGCGAGCAAGCATCCGGTGACCTTGCTGCCTCCGTACGCCGCAAAGTACAACGTCTATGGCGGACTGGAAGGCGGCTTTGTGTTCACCTCCTTCAACATGAGTTTTCCGGAGCTCGGCTACAACCCCGACCCCGAGCGGGAGCGCCGCAACAAGGCCTTACGCTGCGCCATCATCAAGACCTTCGACTGGGAGGCGCGCAACGCCAGCTGGTACATGGGACTTGGCGAAATCTTTCCCGGCATCATCGTGCCGGCAAGCCCGGAATTCGACCCCACGCTCGCGCGCGCGAGTGTCACCCGCGATGTGCCGGGCGCACGCCGGCTGCTTGAGGAAAATGGCTGGACTCCCGAAAATCTGCCGAAGATCGTCTACGGCACGGCAGCCGGGATCACGGAACGATTGTTCTTCGAGCAGATGCGGGCCTGGCTGCGCGACATCGGCTTTCCACGCGAGAAGTTCGTGCAGAAGACCTATGCCAACTTCGGCGACATGTCCCGGGCCTGGAAGCGCAGCGAACTGCCGCTGGTCGCCAAGGGCTGGGGCCTGGACTATCCGGATGCCGAGAACACATTGCAGCTTTTCTACGGCCCCAACGGTTCGCCCGGCTCCAACGACGCCAACTGGCACAATCCGGAGTACGACCACCTGTATGAACAGGCATCCGTCATGCTGCCTTCGCCCGAGCGCACGGCCCTCTATCACCAGATGAACCAGCTGCTCATCGACGACTGTGTCGCGATCACGGGTTTGTCACGCACCCGGGTGTATCTCTGGCACAAGAACGTGATTGCCATACCCGACCGTGAAATCCTTGGCGGCTTCTTCCTGAAGTATGTCGACGTCGTGCCGAAGCAGTCCGTGAAACCGGCCAACTGACCGATGGACACCCTGCAATTCGCCGTCCGCAAGCTGGTGGCCGGCATTCCGCTCATCCTGGGCGTGACGCTGGTGAGTTTTGCCCTGATGGTCTACTTCGGCCCGGACATGACTTATCAGTTGCTGGGCAAGAATCCGACACCGCAACAGATCCTGGAGGTCCGTCACCAGCTGGGCTATGACCAGGGTTTCATCCAGCGCTACTGGCAGTTCCTCGGCCAGATCCTCACGCTGGATTTCGGTATTGCGTCGACCGGTGAACCGGTGCGCACGCTGCTCGCGAAGACCGTTCCGGTTTCGCTGATCCTGATCCTGCCGGGGTTCATCCTGGGTCACGTCGTTGGCCTGCTGCTGGCGCTCGGCGCGGCCTACTGGCGCGGACGCTGGGCCGACAAGCTGATCATGGCGATGGCGGTGATCGGCATGAGCATCAGCTTTCTGATCGTCATCATCAGCTTCCAGATCCTGCTCAGCTCCAGCGACGGCCTGAATCTCTTTCCGGTCCGTGGCTGGAACGCCAGCACGTTCACCAACTACCTGAGTTATGTGGCAGTGCCCACCCTCGCCACGATGTTCGTCGCCGTGGGCTATGAAACCCGGTTCTACCGGGCGGTGATCGTCGAGGAGATGTCCCGGGATCATGTGCGCACGGCGCGGGCCTTCGGCCTGCCGGAGTCACGGATCTTCTTCCGCAACATCCTGAAGAACTGCCTGATTCCGATCATCACCCGCATCATGTTCTCCATTCCACAGGTGGCGATCGGTGGCGCCCTGCTGATCGAGACCTATTTCGGGATACCCGGTGTAGGCAAGGCCACCTTTGAAGCGATCGTCACGGGTGACCAGCCCGTGCTGAAGGCAGTTGTCACGCTGACCGCCATTCTCTTCGTGCTGGTCGTGATCGTGAACGACATCCTGTACCGGCTGGTCGATCCCCGGGTCACCCTGAAATGAGCAGCCCCGCATCAACCATTGCCGATGCCCGGCCCGTGACCCGGCCGATGTCGCGGGAGTCGCTCTGGCGCAAGGCGGCCCGGAAATTTGCCCGCGACCGGCGCGGCATGTTTGCCCTGGGCGTGGTGTGCCTCTATTTCGTGGCTGCCGCGGGCGTGTGGCTGGGTTTCTGGAGCACTGGTTGGGGCGATCTGGTGGGTGGCAAGTGGGAGCCGATGTCGATGCGGCATTGGTTCGGGACCAACATCATTGGTCAGGACATTTATGCCCGGGCGATCTACAGCACGGCAACGGCTTTTCAGGTCGGGTTGATCGTGGCGGTGGTCGCCACGGCGCTGGGCGCGGTCATGGGCGCCGTGGCCGGGTTTTTTGGCGGCGGCTGGATCGATGAACTGCTGCTCTGGGTCATGGGCGTGCTGGACGCGATTCCGTTCTATCTGTTTGTCGCCGCGGTTGCGTTTGCCCTGGCCGACAATCCGTGGGCGATGCACATTGCGATGATTTCCACCTTCTGGGTTGGCACGGCACGCCTCATTCGCGGCGAAGTCATCAAGCTGCGCGACATGGAGTACGTGCTGGCGGCACATTCCATCGGCGTGCCGAATCCCACGATCATCTTTCGCCATCTGCTGCCCAATACCGGCCATATCCTGCTGGTGCAGGCGTCCATCCTGTTTGTCAGCGCCATCAAGGCCGAGGTGATCCTGAGCTTCCTCGGCATCGGCATCAAGGATGGCATGAGCTGGGGCCTGATGATCGACGAGAGCACCAAGGAAGTGCTGGCCGGCTTCTACAACAACTTTCTGGCCGCTTCGCTTTTGATGTTCGGACTGGTCATGGCCGTCAACGCGGTCGCCGACGCGCTTCAGGATGCGCTGGATCCGCGCAAGGTGGGTTGATGGACAGCGTCTTGCGGGTTCGGAACCTCAGCATCGAGTTCGCCACCGAAGAGGGCACCGTGCGCGCCGTCGACGACGTCAGCTTCGAGGTGAGCGCCAATGAAACGCTGGGTCTGGTGGGTGAATCGGGCTGTGGCAAGACCGTTACCGGCCTGTCCCTGCTCAGGTTGATTCCGATGCCACCCGGCCGGATTGTCTCGGGCAGCATCGAGTATCAGGGGCGGGATCTCGTGCCGCTGTCGAAGCGGGCCATGGAAGATGTACGGGGTCGTGATATTTCCATGATCTTTCAGGAGCCCATGACCGCCCTGAACCCGGTGTTCACGATCGGCAACCAGATGGCCGTCGTGCTGTGCCGGCATCGCGGGTTGAGCCGTCGCGAGGCACGCGAAGTGGCCGCGGGGCTGCTCGCCAGGGTCAATATTCCGGCGCCCGCCACCCGGCTGGACGACTATCCGCATCAGTTGTCCGGTGGCATGCGCCAACGGGTCATGATCGCGATGGCGCTGTCGTGCAATCCGGGACTCCTCATCGCCGATGAGCCCACGACGGCACTGGATGTGACGACGCAGGCCCAGGTTCTCGACGAGATCAGGGCGCTGCAGACCGACATGCAGATGGCGGTGATCCTCATTACCCATGATCTGGGCGTGGTGGCGGAAACCTGCCGGCGCGCACTCGTCATGTACTGCGGCAGCATCGTGGAAACCGGCACCACGGAGCGACTCTTCAGCAAGCCGCAGCATCCCTATACCGCGGGACTGCTGGCCTCCATCCCGCGCATCCGGCGCGAGCGCTTGGCAGAATTGCCGGTGATCCCCGGCCGGGTGCCGGACCTGCTGCATCTGCCGGCCGGGTGCCGCTTTGCCGATCGCTGCCCCCGCGTGCAGGACCGCTGCCGGGTGGAACGGCCCGCGCTGTTGCCGGAGGCGACGGCCAGCCATGCCGAGACGGCTGCCGTCGCCTGCCACTACCCGCTGCCGTAGCTGCTTCCGCAGCAGGTCTACGCGACCGTGACTTTCACCATCACGTCACCCTGCTCGATGGCATCCACCACGTCGAGGCCGCTTAAGACCTTGCCGAATACGGTGTGCCGCCCATCCAGATGGGGCTGCGGCCCGTGGGTGATGAAGAACTGGCTGCCGTTGGTGCCCGGCCCTGCGTTGGCCATCGAAATGACGCCGCGTTCGTGGCGCAGGGGATTGCCGTCGAATTCGTCCTCGAAGCGGTAGCCGGGGCCGCCGCGACCGGAGCCCGTGGGATCGCCGCCCTGGATCATGAAGTTGCTGATCACGCGGTGAAAGCTCACCCCGTCGTAAAAGCCATCCCGTGCCAGAAAGATGAAGTTGTTGACGGTCTTCGGCGCGTGCTGCGGGAACAACTCCAGTTCCACGGCGCCCTTGCTGGTCTCGATCGTCACCTTGTAGCTGCGATCGGTTTCGATGCTGAGGGCGGGCGGGGCGTCGTACTGCTTTTCGGCCATGATGGTTCTCCAGAAACAGGCTCAAGCTGAATGGGATCCCTGAACGGGATGGGGTCCGCACTCTATACTCCCGACATGATGTCTGGCGACCCCATCGTGCCGGCGGCACCCCTGATCGAAGTCACCGATCTCCGCAAATACTTTCCGGTGCGGGGCGGAATCTGGCGTCGGGTGGTGGCGCAGATCAAGGCGGTGGATGGTGTCAGCCTCACCATAGGCGCCGGCCGGACGCTCGGCCTGGTGGGTGAATCGGGCTGCGGCAAGTCGACCCTGGGCCGGACAATCCTCAGGCTGCAGCTGCCAACCAGCGGGTCGATCCGCTTCGCGGGCACCGAGATCGGTCAGCTGTCGCGCCGTGAGCTTCTGCCCTGGCGACAGCGCATGCAGGCGGTGTTCCAGGATCCGTACGGCTCGCTGAGCCCGCGGCGCACCGTGGCCCAGACCGTGCGGGAGCCGCTGGATGTGCATCGGGTCGGCACGGCGGTTGAACGCCGGGCGCGGGTCGCCGAATTGCTCGAGGTGGTCGGCTTGAATCCGGCCACGGCGAGTCGCTATCCCCACGAATTTTCCGGTGGCCAGCGGCAGCGGGTCGGCATTGCCCGCGCACTGGCCCTCAACCCCGAGTTCATCGTGGCGGACGAACCGGTGTCGGCGCTGGATGTCTCGGTGCAGTCGCAGGTGCTGAACCTGATCGCCGGCCTGCAGCGCGAGCGTGGCATCGCCTTTCTGTTCATTTCCCATGATCTCGCCGTCGTTCAGCATGTGAGCGATGAGGTCGGGGTCATGTATCTGGGCAAGCTTGTGGAACTGGCGCCGGCCCAGGTGCTGTTCGATCGGCCTCTGCACCCCTATACCGACGCCCTGCTGTCGGCGGTGCCGCAGGTCGATGGCCGGGGGCGGCCGCGCCTCGTGCTCCACGGCGATGTCCCGTCACCGCGCAACCCGCCACCGGGCTGCGCCTTTCACACGCGTTGTCCCAGGGTCATGGAGATCTGCCGGCACACCGTGCCGCCGCTTAAGCCGCCGACGCCCGGCGATGCCTCGCGGACGGTCGCCTGCCACCTCTACCCATAACTACCAATTCCGGTATCCGGTACCGGAATTGGTAGGTATGGGAATTGGGGGTTCAGGAACGCCAGAAGGCGGGGGAGAAGAGGACGAGCAGCGTGAATACTTCGAGACGCCCGAAGATCATGGCAACGCTGCACACCCATTTTGCCAGCGGATTGACGCTGGCGAAATTGGCAACGACGTCACCCAGGCCCGGACCCACGTTGTTGATTGAAGTGGCCAGGGCCGAGAATGCCGTCACCTGGTCCAGGCCGCTGCCGATGAGCACGAGCAGCATCACGCCGAACAGGAAGATGTACACCACGCAGAAGCCCCACACCGACTCCACCACCCGCTGTGGCACCACCGAGTTGCCCAGGCGTATCGGAATTTCCGCCGCGGGATGCACCAGCCGCTTTACTTCACGAACCCCCAGGTTATAGAGCAGCAGCCATCGGACCACCTTCATGCCGCCGGTCGTGGAGCCGGCACAGCCACCGATGAAACCGATCAGGATGAGGATCAGCGGCAGGGCTCCGGGCCATTGATCGAACGCCGTCGTCGCGAATCCGGTGGTCGTCATGAACGACATCACATGAAACGCTGATTGACCCACCGCCTCGAGTGCGGTCGGGTATCGACCCGCCGCGATCAGGGTGATGCTGCAGATGGCCGTGACGAGCAGCACGATCAATCCGTAGGCCTTGAATTCCGGATCGGTCCAGTAGGAGCGCAGATCCCTGCCGCGCCAGGCGACGAAGTGCAGCGAGAAATTCACGCCGGCGAAAAACATGAACACGGTGGCGATCGTTTCGATCGTGGGACTGTGGAACCAGGCAAGGCTCGCATCGTGCGTCGAATAGCCACCGGTGGCGAGGGTGGCGAAGGAATGGCAGACCGCGTCGAACAGCGACATGCCGGCGAGCCAGTAGGCCAGCACGCAAAGCGCCGATAGGGCGACGTAGATCAGCCAGAGTGCCTTGGCCGTCTCGGTGATCCGCGGGGTGAGCTTGCTCTCCTTCATCGGTCCCGGCGTCTCGGCCCGGTACAACTGCATGCCGCCCACGCCCAGCATCGGCAGTTTGGCCACGGCCTGCACGATGATGCCCATGCCGCCCAGCCAGTGGAGTTGCGCCCGGTAGTAAAGAATCGAGCGGGGCAGCGTATCCAGGCCGATCAGGATCGTCGCGCCCGTGGTTGTCAGTCCGGACACCGCCTCGAAAAAGGCATCCGTCACCGACAGCTGCGGCACGGTCGACAGGAGCAGCGGCACGGCACTGAAGCTGCCCAGCCCGAGCCAGAACACCGCCGCGACCAGAAAGCCGTCGCGGACCCGCAGATCGCGGCGTTCGCGCCGTGCCGGAATCCAGACCACCAGGCCGACCACGAGAATGATCACGAAGGAACCGATGAACGCCGCCGCCTGCCCGTCCCGGTACCAGGCTGATACGGCCACCGGCACCAGCATGGTCGCGCTGTAGAGCATCAGCAGCACGCCAAGGATGCGTTGTACAACTCGCAGATGCATGGCGCGTGCGGTTACGGCAACAGCAGCTCAGGCCCGGAACAGGCGCTCGACCTGCTGGATCTGCCGCCGATCGGCCACGAACAGGATCAGGTGGTCGCCGTCCTCGATGAGCGTGTCGTGGTGCGCCTGGAGTACCTCTTCGTTGCGGACAAGCGCACTGATGGTGGCCCCTTTCGGCAGCGGCACGCCCTCCACGGTGCGCCCCACGACCCGGGATTTGCCGCTGCGGCTGCTGGCGATGGCCTCGATCGCCTCGGCGCGTCCACGGCGCAGCGTGTGGATGCGGACCATGCCGGACTGGCGTACATAGGCCAGCAGCGCCCCGATCGTGATTTGCGGCGGCGAGATGCCCACGTCGATCCGCGGGCCCTCGACCAGCTCGGCATAGGCCGGACGGTTGATCAGCGCCATGGCTTTTTTGCAGCCCAGGCGCTTGGCGAGCATCGCCGACAGGATATTCACTTCCTCGGCATTGGTCAGCGACACGAAGACGTCGGAGCTGTCGATGTTCTCCTCGAGCAGCAGTTCCTCGTCGGCGGCGTCGCCGGTCAGCACGATGCTGTTGGCCAGCTGCTCGGAGATCATCCGGGCCCGGTCGCGCGAGCGCTCGATGAGTTTCACCTGATTGCTGCCCTCGAGCGATCGGGCAAGGCGCAGGCCGATATTGCCGCCACCGGCGATGAACACCCGCCGCACCGGATCCTCGCGTTGCCGCAGTTCCTGCATCATCGCGGGGATGTCCCGCTGGGCGGCGATGAAGAACACTTCGTCATTCTCGAGTATGCGGGTGCTGCCCTCGGGCGGCACGTCCACATCATCCCTATAGATGGCGGCGATCCGGGCCTCGATGCCCGGAATGTGATCGCGCAGCGTGCGGATTTCCTGGCCCACCAGCGGCCCATCGCGATGGGCCCGCGCGCCCACGAGCTGGACCTTGCCGTTGGCGAAATCCAGCACCTGGAAGGCGCCCGGGTAGCTGATGAGCTGCTCGATATGCCGGGTTACCAGCTCTTCCGGGCTGATGCGCAGATCGACCGGCACGCCATCCGGCCCGAACAGCCCCGGGGTGTTCATGTATTCGCTGGAGCGGATGCGGGCGATCTTGGTTTCCGTGCGAAACAGCTTCCAGCACACCTGACAGGCGATCATGTTGACCTCGTCGGTGCTGGTCAGGGCGATGACGATGTCGGCGTCCGCGGCGCCGGCGCGCTCCAGTGCTGTCGGCGAGGTGGCATGACCCTGAACGGTGCGTATGTCCAGCCGGTTCTGCAGCTCGCGCAGCACGGTGGGGTTCAGGTCGATGATCGTGACTTCGTTGGATTCCTCACGGGCGAGCTGATAGGCCGCCGTCGAGCCCACCTGACCGGCACCCAGCAGCAGGATTTTCATCGGCCCCGTTCCCCTCCGGGGATGACTTCCAGATTGGCGTACGACATCACCAGCCACTTGGCGCCGGCGTCTTCGAAGTTGACCTGCACGCGGGCATGGGCGCCGGCGCCTTCGCAGGACAGCACCACGCCCTCGCCGAATTTGCCGTGGCGCACCCGCTGGCCTAGCCGCATGCCGAAGCCGGTGTCTTCCACGAGGCTGCCGCGCCGGTAGCTTGGCTGGGCAACATTGACGCGCGGCCGGACCTCCTCGATCAGTCCGGCCGGGATCTCGCTGATGAAGCGCGACGGCTGGCCGAAGCTGTCGGTGCCGTGCAGCCGGCGTTGTTCCGCATGACTCAGGTAAAGCTCGCTCATCGCCCGGGTGGCGCCCACATAACAGAGACGCCGCTCCTCCTCGAGGCCTTCGGCATCGCTCAGCGAACGCCGGTGGGGAAACAGGCCATCTTCCAGGCCGGTCAGGAAGACCACCGGAAACTCGAGCCCCTTGGCCGAATGCAGCGTCATCAGCTGCACGCAGTCGTCCCAGGCATCGCCCTGGTTGTCGCCCGCCTCGAGGGCGGCGTGGGCCAGGAAGGCCACCAGTGGTGGCATATCCTCGGTGTTCTCTTCCGGGTCGTAGCCGCGCGCCGCGCTGACGAGCTCGGCCAGGTTCTCCAGTCGGGCCTCGGCCCGGTCGCGGGGTTCCTTCCGGTAATGCGCGATGAGGCCGCTGCGTTGGATGATGTGGTCCACCTGCTCGTGCAGGGCAAGGCCCCGGGTGTCGCGATCCAGGGTTTCGATCAGATGCAGGAAGACCTGCAGGGCCTTGGCGCTCCGGCTGCCGGCATCTCCCGCGGCCACCGCCATGGCGGCGCGCCACATCGACAGGCCGTTGGCCTTGCCGTATTCGCGAACCGCATCGATCGATCGTGCGCCGATGCCACGGGTCGGCAGATTGACCACCCGCTCGAAAGACGGATCGTCGTCGCGATTGGCCAGGAGCCGCAGATAGGCCAGCGCATCCTTGATCTCGGCCCGCTCGAAAAACCGCAGGCCGCCATACACCCGGTAGGGCTGGTTGGCGCGCAGCAGGACTTCTTCAAAGACCCGCGACTGGGCGTTGGAACGGTACAGCACGGCGACTTCGCTGCGCGCATTGCCCTGGCGCACCCAGTCCTGGATGCGCCCCACGACGAACTCCGCTTCATCGCGTTCGTTGTAGGCCCGGTACAGCCGGATCGGCGCCCCCTCGCTGCCGGCCGTCCACAATTCCTTGCCGAGGCGGCCGGTGTTGTGCGCGATGACGGCATTGGCTGCACTGAGTATGGTTTTGGTGGAGCGATAGTTCTGCTCCAGCTTGACGGTGTGTGCCCCGGGGAAGTCGCGCTGAAAACGCCGCAGGTGTTCGGTGCGGGCGCCACGCCAGCGGTAGATCGACTGGTCATCGTCGCCGACCACGAAGGGCACGCCGGTGGTGCCGGCGAGCAGCTTGAGCCAGGCATACTGGATGGCGTTGGTGTCCTGGAATTCATCCACCAGGATGTGCCGGAAGCGCCGCCTGTACTGCGCCAGTATCTCCGGGTTGTTCTTCCAGAGCTCGAAGGCCCGCAGGAGCAGTTCCGCAAAATCCACCAGCCCGCCCTTGTCACAGGTTTCCTGGTAGAGCTGATACAGGTGGATCAGTTGCCGGCGGGTTGGATCCCCGTCGTCCTTCAGTCCGGCAGGGCGCAGGCCCTCGTCCTTGTTGTGATTGATGAACCACTGGACTTCGCGCGGCACCCAGGTGGACTCGTCCAGATCCAGGCTTTTCATCAGTCGGCGGATCAGGCGCTGCTGGTCTTCGGCATCCAGGATCTGGAAGCTCTCGGGCAGTCCCGCATCCCGGGCATGACGGCGCAGCAGGCGATGGGCCAGCCCATGGAACGTGCCGATCCACAGGTGATTGACCGGCATGTCCAGCAGATCCTGGATCCGGCCGCGCATTTCCGCCGCAGCCTTGTTGGTGAAGGTGACGGCGAGAATTCCCATCGGGGAAATGTTCTCGACCTGGATCAGCCAGGCGATGCGGTGGACCAGCACCCGGGTTTTGCCGCTGCCGGCGCCGGCAACCACGAGCATGGGCTCCTGTGGCGCACTCACGGCCTCCCGCTGGGCATCATTGAGCGGGTCGAGAATGGGCGTGACGTCCATGGCGGCGGACGAGTCTAGCAGCTCCCCGTTTCGGGCCGGCCGTGCATTTGGCTGCGTCGCCACCTAGAGCCTCGAACCGGAATGCGCTGGATTGCGAAACGAAGTCACGTGCAGCAGATTGATCATGCTCAACAACAGCAGCGCCGCCACGGCGTTGTGCGCCGTGGCCAGCGGCAGGGGCATGCCGAACCAGACGATGCCCACGCCCAGGCTGACCTGCAGCAGCACCGCCATCAGCACCAGCACGCTGGCCCGCTGCACGTGGCGCACCGGCATCCGCCGCCGCGCCCAGTACGCCACGATCACCAGGACTGCCAGCGTCAGCATGGCGCCCAGCCGGTGCGTGAAATGGATGGCCACCCGGGCGGGTGCGTCCAGCACGCCGTATTCATAGTTGATGCCCAGTCCGCGCCAGAGCACGAAGGCATCGCGAAAATCCGCCTCGGCCGGCCACCATTGCCCGAGGCAGGTGGGCAGATCGGTGCAGGCGAGCGCGGCGTAGTTCGAACTGGTCCAGCCGCCCAGCGAGATCTGCGCAATCAGCACACACAGGCCGGCGGCAACCGGCCAGAGGAGGTGGCGATGGCCGCGATCGGCATTGCGACGGCGTTCCTCCAGCAGGAGCCAGACAAGCAGGCAGAGCGTGGTCATCCCGCCGAGCAGATGGCCCATGACGATCAGGGGCTTCAACAACAGGGTGACGGTCCACATCCCCAGCATGCCCTGGAAGATCACCACGCCGAGCAGCAGCAACGGCAGGACCACCGGCTGGCGGCTGGACCGGCGATTCAGCCAGGCAAACAGCGCCACGAGCAGGATGATCAGCCCCAGGGTGCTGGCAGCGTAGCGATGCACCATTTCGCGCCAGGCCTTGCCGGCATGCAGTTCCCGCTCGGGAAAAACCGCCTGGGCCGCGGTCCGGCTCTCGGTGTCGCCCGGCAGCACCAGATGACCATAGCAGCCCGGCCAATCCGGGCAGCCAAGGCCCGCATCCGACAGGCGTACATAGGCGCCGAGAACGATCACCGCCAGGGCGAGCGCGGCGCCGGCCCAGAGACAACGGCGATACCAGAGGGCCGCGTTCAGCCGCATGGCAGCCGGCATCCTTGCTTCATCTGCGCGCCCACTGCCGCGGCTCAACCGATCTGCGAGGCTTTGAGCAACAACTGCAGGTCCGCATGCATGTCCTTCATCGAGGTTCCCGCCGGAAAGCGCAGCACGATATTGCCCAAGGGATCGGCAAGAAATACATCGCCCTCGGCGGGGGCGCCCAGGGCGGCCAGCACGGGATCACGAGCCGGCATGCCATCGGCGATCACCCGCAAGCCCGGATCGTTGGGCCCCAGATAGCCCAGGTCCGGCGCTGCACCGGTGGAGACAAAAAAGCGCTGGACGCGGCCCATCTCCTTGCCGAGCGCCCTGCGGACCTGACGGGTGTGATACAGCGCTTCCTTGCAGGCATCGGCGCAATCGCCGCTGCCGACATACAAAAGCGACCAGCTGCCACGGAAGTCGATCGTCGTGTCGGCCGGCAGCGCCGGTGGCGGCGTCAGCAGAATGCCGTGGGCCACCGAACCGGACGGCCGCCATTGGCCGTCGCCGCCGAAGTACATCACCATGGCAGCCACCACGGGGCCGAAAAACAGCAGGGACATCAGAATCAGAACGCGACGGCTCTTGCGTGGCGGGGTGGTCACATCAGTCGTCACATGGATGCCCTGTCGGTACGACGCAGTTTGAGTACGAGAAAAATCACCAAGACGGTGAGTGCCAGACCAAACCATTGTACGGCGTATGCCAGATGGCGCGCAGCGGTCAGCCCGCCGGGCTGCCAGTCGCGGAGGTAGCCATCGCGGCTGCCGGCATCGAGCAGGAGTTGGTAGTTGCGGACCACGGTGCCGCCACGCGGGTCGATCAGGGCGCTGATTTCGGCCGCCGTGGGAAACAGCAAACGCCGGGGCCAGTGGCCATCGGCCGGCGGCGCGCTGGCAGCGAGCACGAGGCCGGGCCTCGGCAGCCACTCGAGCCGGCCGCGCACCGTCCGCGGCTCGCTGCCGACCGCCACCTCCGGCAGCCGACGGCGATCCCCATCGGCCGGCACCCAGCCCCGGTTCACGAGCACGACGCCACCAGCGGTCTGCAGCGGGGTCAGGATCTGGTAGCCGGGCTGGCCCTGATGGCTCATGTTGTCCAGCACGATCTGGTGTCGGGGGTCATAGCGACCTTCGAGCTCCAGGACCCGGTAGCGGGATGTTGCTGCTTCGGTGTCCGGGACCAGCCGCTGCAGGGGCTTTGGCGCAGCGTCGGTACCGGCTTCGGCGCCGGCTGCAAAGCTGGCCTCCAGCTGGCGCTTTTCCGTCATGCGGTGCAGCTGCCACGTCCCTGCCGTACACCCGATGCCGATGCCGACCAGCATCAATGGCAGCCCCCACCATGGCGACAGCCAGGCAATGTGACGGTGCGTTTGCCGGTGATTCATCGCAGGCGGCTTTCCACAGAAATGGCCACAGAAATGGCCGCAGAAACGGCGAGTACGACTATGATGCGCCCATGATCAAGGGGCTGGTGCTGGTGCTGCTCGCGGCCATCGTGGTCAGCCTGTTTTCAGGCCTGTTCTTTTTGAAACAGGATCAGGGAAACTCGCACCGCCTGCTGAATGCGCTGACCATCCGGATCGGGTTGTCGGTGCTCCTCTTCGTGCTGCTGATGGTGGCCTGGCGCATGGGTGCGATCCAGCCACATGGCCTGCTGCCCCGGTAGGCAATCCCTGCCGGGGCTGCAAGCCCCGATCAGAGCCAGTAGACGAAGATGAACAGTCCCAGCCAGACGACGTCCACGAAATGCCAGTACCACGCCACCCCTTCAAAGGCGAAGTGGCGATCCGGCGTGAAATGGCCGCGCATGCAGCGCAGCCAGATCACCGTCAGCATGATGGCGCCGATGGTGACGTGCAGGCCGTGGAAGCCGGTCAACATGAAAAAGGTGCTGCCGTAGATGCCGGCGGTGCTGAGCTTCAGGTTGAGCTCGCTGTAGGCATGGCTGTATTCGTAGGCCTGGAAACCCAGGAAGATGAAGCCGAGGATGAAGGTCAGCGCCAGGAAAATCTTCAGCATGCCGCGGTGATTGGCCTTCAGGGCATGGTGGGCGATCGTCAGCGTGACGCCGCTCGTGAGCAGGATGGCCGTGTTGAGGGCCGGAATTCCCCACGGACCCATGACTTCATACTTGCCGCCGATCGCGGCCGGGCCGCTCGATGGCCAGGCGTTCTCGAATCCCGGCCAGAGCAGGAAGTTGGTGGCGGTCTTGGTGCCTTCGCCGCCCAGCCAGGGCAGTGACAGCTGCCGGGCATAGAGCAGCGCGCCGAAGAAGCACGCGAAAAACATCACCTCGGACAGGATGAACCACATCATGCCCATGCGGAACGACCGGTCGACCTGACTGTTGTACGCGCCCGCCTCGCTTTCGCGAATCACCTCGCCGAACCACAGGAACATCATCGTGATGACGATCGCAAGCCCCAGCAGGGCGAGCGGTGCGGCGGAACCGTTGTTGAGCCAGATCGAGAAGCCGAAGAAGCCGGTGAACAGGCCCAGGGAGCCGAGGAGCGGCCAGTGCGCGTTGTGGGGAACGTAATATTTATCCTGTGCGTGATCCATGGCGTTGTCTTCCTGGGGTATGAGGCGAACTCAGGTCGTGCCGGCTTTGGTGCCGGCAGCTTCTGCCGCCAGTTTGGCCGTTGCCTGATGATTGACGTAGAAGGTGTAGGACAGGGTGATCCGGTCGATGTAGTCGGGCAGGTTTTTGTCCACCATGAACTGGACGCCCATGTCGCGACCCTCGTGCGGCGTGAAGTCCTGTTCGGTGAAGCAGAAGCACTGGGTCTTGATGAAATGCGGGGCCGCCTGGCCCGGCGCAACGCTGGGCACCGCCGTCGCCACGAGGACGGCGTCGGTCAGGTTGCGGGCAAAGAACGTGGTGTCGTGGAGCTCGCCGGGATGCACCTTGATAGAGGTGACACTCGGCCGGAATTCCCACGGGGCCTGCTCATTCAGGACCGTGACGAACTCCACCGTGACGAGCCGGCTCAGGTCCGGCCGGGTGTCGGTCACCGTGGCTGCCACGGTATTGGGGCGACCGCCGATGCCCGTGATCTTGCACATCACGTCGTAGAGCGGCACGAGCAGGAAGCCGAAGCCGAACATTGCCACGGCCATCACGGCCAACCGCACTGCCAGGTTCTTCTGACCGGCGATCTTCATTTCCTCAGCGCAGCCCGGTGGCCAGGATGAAGCCGAAGTACAGACACAGCGCCACCACGCCCAGCACGATCGCGGTGCGCCGGGCACGCCGGCGCTGTTCCGCGACCAGGGATGGATGCTGCGTCTGGCTGGTCACTTGACGATCGGCGCCACGTCGAAGGTGTGATAGGGCGCCGGCGAGGGCACCGTCCACTCGAGCCCTTCCGGATGATCCCAGACCTCAGCGGTAGCCTTCTTGCCGCCACGGGCGCACTTGATCACGACCCAGACAAAGATCAGCTGCGACAGGCCGAAGCCGAAGCCGCCGAGACTCGAGACCATGTTCCAGTCGGCGAACTGCACCGCATAGTCGGGGATGCGCCGGGGCATGCCGGCCAGCCCGAGGAAGTGCTGCGGGAAGAACAGCACGTTCACGAAGATGGCGGACAGCCAGAAGTGGATCTTGCCGAGCGTCTCGTCGTACATGTAACCGGTCCACTTCGGCAGCCAGTAGTACGCGCCGCCGAGGGCGCCGAACAGTGCGCCCGGCACCAGCACATAGTGGAAGTGGGCCACGACGAAGTAGGTGTCGTGATACTGGAAGTCGGCCGGGGCGACGGCCACCATCAGGCCGGAGAAGCCGCCGATGGTGAACAGGAACAGGAAGGCGATCGCGAACAGCATCGGCGTTTCGAAGCTGAGCGAACCGCGCCACATCGTCGCCGTCCAGTTGAAGACCTTCACGGCCGTCGGGATCGCGATCAGCATCGTCGACATCATGAAGAACATCTCGCCGGCCAGCGGCATGCCCACGGTGAACATGTGGTGGGCCCAGACGATGAAGGACAGGAAGCCGATGGCAGCCGTGGCGTACACCATGGCCGAATAACCGAACAGCGGCTTGCGCGAGAAGGTCGGGATGATCTGCGAAATGATGCCGAAGGCCGGCAGGATGATGATGTAGACCTCGGGGTGACCGAAGAACCAGAAGATGTGCTGGAACAGCACCGGGTCACCGCCACCGGCCGCCTGGAAGAAGCTCGTGCCGAAGAACTGGTCGGTGAGCAGCATCGTGACGCCGCCGGCCAGCACCGGGATGACGGCGATCAGCAGGTAGGCGGTGATCAGCCAGGTCCAGACGAACATCGGCATCTTGAGCAGCGTCATGCCCGGCGCCCGCATGTTCATGACGGTCACGATGATGTTGATGGAACCCAGGATCGACGACATGCCGAGCAGGTGGACGGCAAAAATCGCGAAGGGAAAGGCGTCGCCCGTCTGCAGCATCAGGGGCGGGTACATGGTCCAGCCGCCGGCGGGGGCGCCGCCGTCCATGAACAGCGTGGACAACAGGAGCGTGGTGGCAAACGGCAGGATCCAGAACGACCAGTTGTTGAGCCGTGGCAGGGCCATGTCCGGCGCGCCGATCATCAGCGGGATCATCCAGTTCGCGAAGCCCACGAAAGCCGGCATGATCATGCCGAAGAGCATGATCAGCGCGTGCAGCGTGGTCATCTGGTTGAAGAAGTCCGGATGGACGAACTGCAGGCCAGGCTGGAACAGTTCGAGGCGGATCACCATGGCAAACGATCCGCCGACAAACAGCATGATCAGGGCGAACACGAGGTACATCGTGCCGATGTCCTTGTGGTTGGTCGTGAACAGCCAGCGGCTCAAGCCCTTGTGCTGCGGGCCGTGATCGTCATGCTGGGCGTGATCGTGTGTCGTGGTGCTCATCAGGGATTCTCCGGATTCGGATGGCGTCAGTTGGCGGCAACGGCTGGGGTCTTCTTCGCTGCCAGCCAGGCATCGAACTCGTCCTTGGGCAGCGCCTGGACCACGATCGGCATGAAGCCGTGGTCCTTGCCGCACAGTTCGGCGCACTGGCCCCGATAGACGCCCGGCTCGTCCACCTTGAACCAGCCCTCGTTGATGTAGCCCGGGACCGCATCCTTCTTGATGCCGAAGGCCGGCACCCACCAGGCATGGATCACGTCATTGGCCGTCAGCAGGTAACGGATCTTGACGCCCACGGGAACGACCAGCGGGTTGTCGACCTCGAGCAGGTAGTGCTCGACACTGGCCGGGTCGATGCCGGAGTTCAATTGGCGCGCCTCATTGCTGTTCCGGGCCAGCGTGCTGAAAAACGAATAGTCGCTGCCCATGTATTCGTACTGCCACTTCCACTGATAGCCGGTGATCTTCAGGCTCAGTTCCGAATTGCGGGTGTCGTCCATGCGGATCAGCGCCGGCGCGGTTTCATAAACGAGAAAAACCAGCACGAGCACCGGGAGCACGGTCCAGATCACTTCGGCATAGGTGTTGTGTTCGAATTTGGCGGCCACGGCTCCCTTCGACTTACGGAAGGCTACCAGGGCATAGATCATGACGGCGAAGACCGCGATGCCGATGACAACGCAGATCCACAGCGCCAGCATGTGCAGGTCGTAGGCATCGTGGGCCGTGGAGGTGACGCCCCGGGTCATGTTCAGTGCCCAGTCGGCGTGGGCGGGGCCCGCCAGCAGCAGGGCTGCCAGGGTGGAGGCCGTGGATGGCAGACGGCGACGAGCCGTGATCAGGAGTTGGTGCATGTCAGTCATTTTTCCCCATGTGTTTCGGCGGTTGTCGTCTCGCTCAATACCGCAGTGAGACGCATTCCCAGAGTCTCGCGTTCATCGTCAGTCAGAAACGCACCGATCTCTATGGCCTCACCCCGCGACCGGATCAGCAACTGGCTGGCCCAGGAGGCTGGCTGGTTAGGCCGCAATTCGATTCGCGTCCAGGGCCGCTTGAATGCATAGGCGACCCGTTTTGCCGTGCCTCGCCAGTCCGACGAGAACTTCTCGATCACGACTGATGAGTTGTCGACCCGGATGTATTCCCGGGCCCCTGCCCGCCGCTGCACCGTGGAAACCACCGCATACAGCACGGCTGCTTCCACGCCGGCGAACAACAGCACGGGCCACAAACCCAGCGCCGTGCACGCCAGCGCAATCGCCAACGACACGCCCACCAGCGAACCGTAAAACCACTTGGTGGCGCGAGGCGTCAGGGAGGAATTCGGCCGAAGCTCGAACGTGTGCACGTCGGAATCCCCTCGCGAGCCGGGAAATCTTACTTGAACAGCACCCGCGGATGCCAGCCGGCAGGTTCAGCTTACTGCTTTGGCCGTCGAGTGAGGATATCAACCGGCACGCTGAATTCACCGTCGGCATTTGGCATTTGACCCCGACGTCGGGCGGCGTGGGTGGCCGGATCCGGCGTCCATGCCTGACCGAAGACGATCTCCACGGTCGCGTGCAGCAAGCCCTGGCTGTCACGCGTTGCTTCGTAGGCCGAGGTCAACTGTGCCCATGCCCGGCGGCCGGTGAGGCCGGTGTGTCGCCCGTGGCTGGCGTTGGTGGTGCCGGTGGCCCGCAGATCGCGGATCAGGTCGGGGAAGTGGCGGTAAGTCAGCGTGATGGTTTCGGTGTCGAGCACGGGCTCCACCAGTCCGGCACGCACCATGCCATCACCCAGCGCCCGCATTTCCGGAAACGGCATCACGTGCGGTGAGCCGTCGACCGTCTGCCAGGCCTCCCGCAATTCGCGATAGGCAGCCGGGCCCGGGGTGCTGAAGGTGAACAGGCCGGGTTGGCGCAGGACGCGACGAACTTCCCGGAACACCGCATCGAGCGCGGGACTCCAGTGAATCGCCAGATTGGCAAAGACGAGATCGAAGCTCTGGTCGGCGAAGGGCAGCCGGGCGGCAGCGCCGCAGACCAGCGCCGGCGCAGGGGCTGTCCGCGTTGCTGCAACGGCCAGCATGCCAGGCGTCAGATCGAGCCCGACGATCCCGGCATCCGGATAAAGACCCGCCAGCGCCGGCAGTGCCTTGCCCGTGCCGGTACCCAGATCCAGCACGCGGGCCGGGCGCATGCGCACCCACTGCAGCCGGTCGCGCAGGCGGTCGCGAACTTCCGTTTGCAGTGCGTCCGCAGCCTCGTAGCAGTGGGCAGCCCGGGTGAAGGCTCGCCGGAACTTGAC
>CAYLKO010000005.1:1272-76406 GCA_964384525.1 uncultured Chromatiaceae bacterium | reverse complement strand
GTTTGCCGCCCTTGCGGAGGTAGACTCCACGCGTGGGCGACTGCAGCCAGCCGCTCGCCATGTAGCGAGCGACCAGATTGCTGGGGTATCCCTGGGCGCGCAGCCACCGGCTGGTGACCAGGGTGGTGTCCCCGAGGGTCTCCAGAAGCTGGTTTAGCTTTTCGTTTTTTGAGTCACCCATGGTGACTAAAGTAGATATTCTGTAAACCATTAACAAGCCGAGGTTTATGCAATGTGATTTATAGTCACTATTAGTGACTATTTCGCGCGGCAACCGAACCCTGGAGACCGCCACGATGCACAACGCCACGCCGGCCACTTCTCCGGCTGATGCCCGAACCATCTGCCGTACACCGCGGCTGGATTGCCAGAGCGTAGATTGTCAGCGCCGCCTGTTGCGGGAGTATTTCGCCGCCACTTTCGACCGCTATACAAGCCTCTTCGATTGCCTCGGCGATCCTCGCGGCTTTTACGAGAAGGCCATCGACCTGCGCCACCCACTGATCTTCTACCTGGGTCATACCGCAACTTTCTTCGTCAACAAGATGCTGCTGGCACGGCTGATCGATGAGCGCCTGGACGAACGGCTCGAATCCACCTTCGCCGTCGGGGTGGACGAGATGAGCTGGGATGATCTCGATGAGACGCACTACGATTGGCCGACGGTTGCGGAGGTCATGGCCTATCGCGCCCGCGTGCGCGCTCTGGTGCTGAACGTCATCGATCATGCGCCGCTGTCCGTGCCCATAGTCTGGGATCACCCCTGGTGGGCCATCATCATGGGCATCGAGCACGAACAGATCCATCTGGAAACCTCCTCCGTGTTGATCCGCCAGCAGAAGCTGGCCTGGGTCAGGCCGATCGACGGCTGGGAGCCCTGCCGCGACAGCGGACCGGCGCCGGCGAACGAGCTGTTGCCGGTGGCTGCCGGCAGGGTGCGCCTCGGCAAGGAGCGCACATCCCCGATCTACGGCTGGGACAATGAGTACGGCGTGCACGAGGCCGAGGTGCAGGCTTTCGCGGCGGCCCGATTCATGGTCAGCAATGGCGAGTTCCTGGAATTCATCGAGGCCGGCGGCTACCGCAACCGCCATTACTGGAGCCAGGAAGGCTGGCAATGGCGCGACTTCGCCGGACGCAGTGCCCCGGAGTTCTGGCGCAGGAAGACCCAAGGCTGGTGCCTGCGGCTGATGACCGAGGAAGTGCCGATGCCCTGGAACTGGCCGGTGGAGGTGAACCATCACGAGGCCAAGGCCTTCTGCAACTGGAAAGCGGCCGAGACCGGGCTGCCGATCCGCCTGCCCACCGAGGACGAATGGCACCTGCTGCATCGGGGCAGCGGCTTGCCGGCGACCGCTCCGCAAGGGGCATGGCCGGCGAACATCCACCTCGACCACTGGGCTTCATCCTGCCCGGTGGATCGCTTTGCACACGGCAGGTTCTTCGACGTCGTCGGCAATACCTGGCAATGGACCGAAACGCCGATCTATCCCTTCGATGGCTTCGAGGTTCACCCGTACTACGATGATTTCACCATGCCCACCTTTGATGGCGAACATCAGCTGATGGTGGGTGGTTCCTGGGTTTCCTGTGGCAATGAGGCACAGCTGTCATCACGCTATGCCTTCCGCCGCCACTTCTTCCAGCACGCGGGCTTTCGCTACATCGCCAGCAAGGCGGCGTATGCAGTGCCCTTTTCCAACTACGAGACCGACCAGTTGTTGAGCGAGTACGCCGAATTCCATTACGGCGACAGCTACTTTGGCGTACCCAACTTCTCCAGGGCGCTGGTGGACCATCTGGCGCCCTTCCTGACAGGGCGCAAGACCGGCCGTGCCCTCGACCTGGGTTGTGCCACGGGCCGTGCCAGCTTCGAGCTGGCGCGGTACTTCAATGAGGTCACGGGTGTGGATTTCTCTGCGCGGTTCATCAACCTCGGTGTCCAACTCGGCCGGGAGGGACTGCTGCGCTATGCGCTCGTCGACGAAGGCGAACTGTTGCTCTACAAGACACGCAGCCTCTCCGAACTCGGCCTGGACCACGTGAAGGTGCCGGAGTTCGTCCAGGGCGATGCCTGCAACTTGAAGCCCCAGCTCACCGGCTACGATCTGGTGTTTGCCGCCAACCTGATCGACCGGCTGTATGATCCGGCAAGATTCCTCGACCAGATCCACGCGCGCATCAATGCCGGTGGCCTGCTGCTGATTGCCTCGCCCTATACGTGGCTCAAGGAGCACACGCCACGCGATTCATGGCTGGGCGGGTTCAAGAGGAATGGCGAGAACTTCACGACGCTCGATGGGTTGAAGGCCCGCCTCGGCACGCACTTCCGCCTGCTGGCCGAGCCGGTCCAGGTTCCCTTCGTGATCCGCGAGACCAGCCACAAGTTCCAGCATACCCTCTCGGAGTTGACGATCTGGGAGAGGCTGGAAGACTGAGGGCGGCTCCGCCACGGCTACAATGGGCGGATGATCACAACTGCCCCTGACTTCGATTTCGACACGGTCATCGACCGTACCGGCACGAATTGCGAGAAGTACGACCGCCGCGCAGGAACATTTGGCCGGGCGGACGTCATTCCCCTGTGGGTCGCGGACATGGATTTCGCGGCGCCCCCCTGCGTGCAGGCAGCGCTGGCGCAGAGGGTTGCCCACCCGGTCTACGGCTACACCTTTCCCGGTGAGGGACTGCTTGCAGCCCTGTATGGCTGGTACCAGCGGCGTCATGGCTGGCGGATCGATCCCGCACAAATGCTGCTGACGCCGGGTGTGGTGCCTTCGCTCTTCGCCGCCGTCAATGCGCTCACGCAACCCGGTGATGGCGTCCTGGTGCCAACGCCGGTGTATCCACCCTTCCTCGCCGCGGTGGAGAGCAGCGGGCGGCAACTGATCCAGAGCCCGCTGCGGCATGCCGCTGACGGCCATCACCTGGACTTCGACCACCTGGAACAGGCGGCCAAAGCTGGCGCCCGCATGCTGCTGTTGTGCAGCCCGCACAATCCGGTGGGCCGTGTCTGGAGTGGCGATGAGCTCTCGCGCCTGGTCGACCTGGCGTTGCGCCATTCCATGGTGGTGGTCAGCGACGAAATCCACTGTGATCTCACCTACCCGGGTGTCACGCACCTGCCACTTGCCAAGCTGGCGCCGGCCGAACTCCGGCTGCTCACGGCCATCTCGCCGAGCAAATCCTTCAACATGCCCGGCCTGAACCTCTCGGCGCTGGTGGTGGCCCAGGAAGCAGATCGCAAGGCGGTTCGCGCGGTCTTCGCCCGTGCCCGCGTGAATCCCTTCAATCCCCTGACGCTGGCAGCCTTTGAGGCCGCCTACCGTGACGGGGATGCCTGGCTCGATGCACTGCGCGTCTATCTCGATGGCAACCGCCAATGGCTGCTGGCGGCACTGTCACGGATCGAGGGCATCACCTGCGAGCCGCCGGAAGCGACCTGCCTGTTCTGGCTCGATTGCCGGGCCCTGCAACGGGATGATCGGGCCTTGCGACATTTCTTCATCCACGAGGCCGGGCTGGGCCTCAACGAGGGTGCCAGCTTCGGCGTGGGTGGCTCGGGCTTCATGCGACTGAACATCGGCACACGCCGCGCCGTGCTGGTCGAGGCAGTCAACCGGCTCCGGACGGCACTCCAGCCTGGATGAGGATGGGATGGCGCCGCCAGACCCAGCCAGCACTGTCCGCTGGTGAAGTGCTCTGCCAGAATGATGTGTCATGAATGTACTCATCCTCAGTGCGAGCCCCCTGGGGTCCCGGAGCGTCACTTACAGGCTGGCTGACCGGGTGGCCGCAAGCCTGTTTCCCGACGGGGAGCGCCGCGTGGTGCATCTTTCCGAGGCGCAGCTGCCCTGGTGCGACGGACAACTCGAGGTCATCAGCGAAGGCGAAGACAGCGCCGGGTATTTCGCGGCGGTCAAGGCCGTTTACGATGCCATGCACTGGGCTGATGTCGTGGTCTTCGCCTCGCCGGTTCACAATTTCATGGTGTCGGCACTGCTCAAGAATCTCATCGACCTGCTGGTCTTCGAGTCGCACCGGCCGAGCTTCATGGGCAAGACCGCCGTGCTGGTCGCCACCGCCATGGGCGCCGGGCAGGGCAGGGTTTTCAGCTACCTGCAGGAAGTGGTCCACAGTTGGGGGTTTCGTGTGGTGGGGCGGCTCGGCGCCGCGACGAGCATGCTGGATGAGCCCTGGTACGAGGCGAAGCTGAAGGACGCCATCGGCACGCTGGCTGGGCGTGTGCCGTCGGCCATCAGCGACCCGCGGCCCCGCGTCGGCGTTCGCGACCTGACGGCCTTCAAGGTATGGCGGCTGGTCGTCAACCTCAACCGGGAGAATACGCCGATCGATTACTGGTACTGGTCGCAGCGCGGCTGGCTGGCGTCGGACTACTACTTTCCCTGCCGCAGCCTGGCACCCGCCCGGTGGCTGTCATCGCTGATCGTGGCGCTGGTGCGCCATACGATCGTCAGCCGCAAGCTGAAACCCGTAACCTGACGGTGGCTGGCGATGCCCGGGCATCGGGCTCTTCGCCAGGTCACTTGATGGTTGCCACGGCCTGATGTACCTGCGTGATGATGGCCCCGAGGGCGGGGCAGAAGCTGTTCACGTTGCAGACGGTTCCACTCCGGCCGCTGGCGGAGGAGGCTGCCCGCCGGGCTGACCAGGCTGCTGCAGGGCAGGTGAAGCAGATATCCTGTCTGCCAAAAAATCCCGACATCCCCCTGGCCATCGATGTTCTCATCTGCCTGCACGATGCCCGCGAGGCGCAGCTTCGAGCTGCATTTCTCCAGCCGATTGCGATCCGGTCTTCCACGTATGGCCCCCGGGCGGTGGCAACAATATGGTGGCTGGCTTCAGCCTCAGGGCACCGGTGCCCTCGAAAGACAGGAGTCACGATGTCGCAAGCCACTGCTTCATTCATCGACGTGCGCACGATCGTTCCGCGCGAGCGTCACCCGGCCATCTTCGGCCGCTTCGATGCCTTGCAGCCCGGCGAGACCTTCGATCTGGTCAATGACCACGATCCGAGGCCGCTGTACTTCCAGATGCAGGCGCAGCACCCGGACGGCTTCAGCTGGACCTATATCGAGTCGGGTCCGGAGATCTGGCGGGTACGGATCGGCAAGACGGCCGCGGCCTCGGCACGAGCCGTCATCGACGACAACTGTTGCTCGGGCGGTACGTGCAGCGGCTGATTGAAGCCGGGGGCGTGGCCCCGACTTCTGCGATTCCCCGCCGCTAGACCAGCGGGTTCTCGTCGCTCATGTACACGTAGATTTCCTGGAATTTCTCGCCGCGTACCCGCCAGAAGTTCGTGTTGTAGCGCAATTCCCGTTTGCCCTCAGGGGTGATGAGGTCACCGACGAAGGAAGCCGCGATGCGCCCATTGCGCGCGTCCACCGTGCACGTGAAATCGCGGTGAACGATTGTCTTGTAGGCACCGAAGAATGTCTCGAACATCCGCCTGAGCCCGGTGCGGCCCTCGTGCACGGTATCCGCCGTCTGGATGGTGAAAATGGCGCTCTCGTGGAAACAGGCAAGCGTAGCGTCCATGTCCATCCTGTCCACGCTGGCGAAGTACCTGGTGAGGGCGAGATCAATGAGGCCATCGCGCGTCAGACTGCATGGATATTGCATGTTGGGCTCCCGTTACTTCAGCAGATTCTCGCCACTCATGTACACGAATACGTTCTGGAACAGGCCGTTCGCCAGATAGAACCGGTTGGCATTCTCGTAGCGCAGCACCCGGCCGGTTCCGGAGGGTTCTGCCTCCAGGGAGTACTGTGAGCAGACCGACTGCGTGTCGGGATCCGCGGTATGCACGAAATTGCCGTGCCAGATGCGCGCATGGGCGGCCAGAAATCGCGCCAGCATGGCGCGTATTTCCGTGTCGCGCCCCGTGAAGCGGCTGCCGGAGGCGACTTCGGTCAGCACGGCATCCGGCTGGAAGCAGCCGAGTGCCAGATCGAGATTCTTGTTGTCCAGGCCATGGAAAAACCGCCCGGCAACGATATCGATGAGATACGCATACGACTGTTCTGCCATGGTGCCTCCCCGGAAAGGTGTGAGTCAGTAGCTGCCCGCCTGCTCCGCAATATGCGCTGGAACCTCGGCGGTTGGTTGCGGAGAACCCTGCATCAGGAAACGCGCGAGAGGCTCGCCCTTCACGATCTGCTGTTCGACGAACTCCGCAGCATGCTCCGCCTTGAGTCCGTTGTACCACAGGCCGTCGGGGTGGACGACGATGACCGGTCCCTGAATCCCCGGCTGGCGGCACTGCATGATGTTGACCTTCACCTGCGCCATCAGCCGGCGCCTGGCAAGTTCCTGGCGAAGCGCGGCGCCGAGAGAGCCGCCACCGTTGGCCTCGCAGCCGCAGAAATCCTTGCCGTCGGTGCAGATGAAAAGGTGATAGCGCAGCCTGGACAGCACCTTCGGCGGCGTGTCCTCATACTCCTGCGCGATGCAATGTTCGTGTTTGGTGCTCATGTGCGCGACGTCGCGGTGCTCGCCTGCACACCCCTGGATGTGGGCGGACTCACGGTGCGATGGACCAATTCCTTCACGGGTTTGCCGCCAATGACGTGCTGCTCGAGGATCTTCTCCGCGTCATCCATGGTCCGGATGCGGTACCAGATACCATCCGGATAGATCATGACGACGCAGCCGTAGGCGTGCTGGGCTACACAGGCATTGGGGCTTACGACAACGTCCTGCACCCCGGCAGCCTGCACCCGCTGCTGGTACATCTCATAGATGCCGCCGCCCAGGGTTTGTCCGCAATGCAGGCCACGGTGGCCGTCGGCATGCTCCTCCGGGGTGGCATTGAGGAGCTTGTTGCGATCTTCATCACTCATCGCCGCCACCTGCGCCGACTTCTTGGCGATGGTCTTCGCCCAGTGATCCGAGTATTCGGTGGTGCAGACGAACACGTGGCGCATGAAAGGCTCCAGCAATACCTCTCCGGATTCTAAGTGAGGGAGGGTACACCCTGCTGCGGCTTGCCGTCGCAGCAGCCGACCGCCATCACCCGTCCCGCTCCCAAACGACCACCTCGATCGTCGACTGCGGTTCGGCCATCACCTCGACGCTCCCGGACACGGTCAGCAGTGCGCCTGTCGGAAGCGCGACCGCGAGGGGCCAGTTTCGTGATCCGCCGGCCGGGGGGTGATGCCACTGGCCGCCCGCGCCCAGCAGCTCGTCGTGCCAGACGAGGATGCCCGTGACGCCGGACAGGGGACCCCACGACACGAACCGGAACAGATCCAGGTGGACGCCGTGCTCCACGAGGTCGGCGTGCATGTGGGCACCGACGTTGGGGATCGGCACGTTGTACCCGAAGCCAACGCGCCACTTGAGCTCAGGGATGGGGGCCCGCCGCCACGACTCGCCCAGCACACGAAGCTGCTCCGGGACACACGGGGAAAACTGCTCCCAGTCCAGCAGAACCGCCGTGGTGGGCCACAGGCTCTCGGCCTTGCGATATTGATATTGCACGAAATCGAACGCATCGTGCTGGAGCCTGCGGAAATCCTTCAGCTTGCAGTCCATGTTGGTCACTCCTCGTCGTCGTGGTGCATGACGTCGAATGACTGCGCGAGGTGCAGCCGCCGCGCACCAGAAGGAGCCAAAACAGGATGGAAGCTGCCCGGATGGTTGCCAGGACCGGCCACATCCTCCCTGGTCGGGAGACACCACCTTGCCCGGGGGGCAGGTTGGTGGAGCTTAAGCTCCGTCTTGATGCGTGGGTGATTGTAATCGGATGCTGGCTCGGGAGTCGAGTCTGCCGTGGCGCCCGGGCAAAAAGCTCATCTGCCCTTGAATCGTGGCGGGCGCTTCTCCAGGAGCGCCTTGATGCCTTCCTGCATGTCCTCGGTCTGGCGCACCGATTCCGACAAGGTGCTCTCCAGGCGCAGACCGTCCGCGAGCGGCAAGTCGAGGCCTTTCCACACGGCGAGCTTGGCCAGTTGCACGGCAAGCGGGGCATTCGCGCAGATGCGATCCGCCATTTCAAGCGCCGCATCCAGCAGCCCGGCAGGTGGCACGACACGATTCACCAGACCGATGCGCCAGGCTTCGGCGGCGTCGAGTTCCCTGGCGGTGAAGATCATTTCCAGCGCGATGCCGACCGGTACGAGCCGCGGCAGGCGCTGGCTGCCACCGCCACCCTGCATGACGCCCCGGCTGGTTTCATTCAGGCAGAAGGTTGCGTTCTCCGATGCCAGGCGAATGTCGCACGCGAGCGCCAGTTCCAGGCCACCGGCGATGCAGGCGCCGTTCACCGCGGCGATGACTGGTTTCCATACCTCGAGATTGCGGGTCAATCCGCCCAGGCCCGGCTGCGTCTCGGCGCGATGGCGGCGCTCCAGCGGCGTCAGTGAACGATAGAACTCGCGGAGTGCACCCAGGTCTGCACCGGCACAGAAGGCCTTGTCGCCCGCGCCGGTCACGATCGCGACCCAGAGCTCGGGGTCATCCTGAAATGCGCGCCACACTTCCGTGATTTCCCGGCTCAACTCCAGGTCGAAGGCGTTATCCGCCTCCGGGCGCTCGATCGTGATGAGCGCAATGCGCTGGCGTTTTTCAAATCGAATCGGCATGAGGAATGTACCAACCTCTAAAGATGTGCAATATACTCACCTTTAAGATTGAGCCTTGCTGGGCATGACATCAACCTGATCGGCGGAGCGTACTTCTGATGGGCAACACACCACAACCGTCCGGCTCCATGAACTGGGGAGCGATGATCTTCACGGCACTGCGCATTGCGCTGGGGCTCCTGTGGGGACTGGTGGCAATCCGCTTCTGGTCGCCGGAATTTGCTTCCCACCTGCACAACTTCCACGAGGCGGCCTTGAGCAGCCAGCCGGGCTTGTTGATCGTCTGGTTCGCCATCTGGGCGGGAATCGTGGCGGGGGCGACTGATTTCTTCATCCTGTTTGCCCGCGTCCTGGCCACGGTCATGGCGCTCGGCCTGTTGACAGGCTTTGCGCGAAAAACGGTGTATGTCCTCGGGATCATCCTGTGCATTCCCTTCTGGACCCTGGCTGAAGGGTACCTGTTACCCCAATCGTTGAGCGGCTTCGGCCTCAGCTCGGTGCTCATCTACATCCTGTTGTTTGCTGTTCTGCTGTATGTGGACAAGCCCCGTGAACAGCAGGTGATTGCCCATCGGGCCTTCACCATGTTGCTGGCGGTGGTGCTTGCCGTGCTGATCAGTGGCACGGCCGGCTCATTGAACCTCGGGCATCCGGTGTCGCCCAGTCCCCTGCAGATCGGGAGCCATGCACCGGTGGCTGCCGCCCGCAATGCCGTGTTGCCGCCGCTGGCTGGCACCGGCGATACCGTGGAAATCCACATCGAGGCATCGACCAACACGGTGGAGATATCCGGCGGTGTTTCCTTTCGGGCAATGACCTTCGGTGGCATGGTGCCGGCACCCGTCATCCGCGTGCGGCAGGGGCAGACCGTAAAGATCAGGTTTACCAACAACGACCCGATGATGGCCCACTCGATCGACTTCCACTCAGCGAAGATTTCCCCCACTCGCGCGTTCGCCAGTGCCGCTTTCGGCGAAACGGTGGAGTTCTCGTTCAAGGCGGAAGTGCCCGGCGCCTTCCTGTATCACTGCAGTACGGTGCCGGTGTTGTTGCACATGGCCAGCGGCATGTACGGGGCCGTGGTCGTCGACCCGGTGGAACCCCTGCCGGAGGCCGACGTGGAATACGTGCTGGTGCAAAGCGAGTGGTACACGCAGCGTTTCACCGGAACCACGATGGCGGGTGACTACAAGAAGATACTGACCGACCAGGCGGACCTGGTGGTGTTCAATGGCGTTGCCTTCCAGTACCACGATCATCCGTTGCCGGTGAAGGTGGGCGAGCGGGTGCGGATCCATTTCATCAATGCCGGCCCCAATCGGTGGAGTTCGTTCCACGTCATCGGCGGGATCTTCGATCGCGTCTATCCCGATGGTGATGTCGGCAGCTTCCGGAAGGACGTCTCGTCCTATTCGGTGGGACCGGGGCAGGGAAGCATTTTCGATATCAGCTTTGACGAGCCGGGGACGTACCCGTTCGTGGATCACAGCATGAAGAACATGACACTCGGTGCGGATGGGCTATTCGACGTGCGGTGACTTCAGTGCCGCAACAGGCGGTACACCGCGGTGTCCAGTCGCGAGGCACCGCTGATGTAGCCGGGATGCGTGGGTGGTATCGGGCGGCGTTCGCAGAGCGTGATGTCCCAATACTTGCCGAACAGCGCCTGCACTTCCGTTTCGGGCACCGTGAACGGCGGGCCATCGAGATCGGCTGGCGGGTATTCGAGCGTGATCAATAATCCGCGGCATCCGGCGGGGAGGGCGGCATACAGTTCGCCGGTGTAGCGCTGGCGCATGGCCGGCGGCAGGGCGATCAGGGCGGCACGATCGAACACCGCTGCGCAATCGCGCAACGCCGCCGCGTCCAGCCCGAAGGCATCACCGTGGATGAGTTCGATGTCACCCGCACGGAAGTGGGTACCGTACCGGCTTTGCCGACATTCCGGCCGCAGTCCGTGCTCCTCGAAGAACTGGCGGATGGCCAGCTCCGACAGCTCCACGCCCAGCACGCGGTACCCCTGGCCGGCAAGCCAGGCCAGATCGTGCGACTTGCCTGCCAGCGGCACGAATACGCACGCCCCCGGCGCAACACCCAGCGCCGGCCAGTGCTTCAAGAGCAGCGGCGTGGGAGAGGGCTGGTGGAAGCCGATACGGCCTTCCTGCCAGCGTTGGTGCCAGAAATCGGGTTGCATGGTGGGGTGGCTTTGAGTCTACCGGCCGACAACCGGTTCCGTAATCTGCCCCAGCTCAAAGCGCGTGCCCGACGTCCGGTACTCGTGCCGCACCATGATGTGGTCGGCTCCCATGATCCAGACATCGGTGTTGCGGCCAAAGCGATAGTGGTCGGTGTCGAAGGTGCCAGCCGGCACCGTGATGCGCTCGCGAGCGACGAACTCCAGCGCGATGGGGAAGGCGGCGAGGCGTGGACCGCCGTCGACCGCGCCGAAAACGAAGGTCGATACGGGCTGCGGGCCGCCCTTGGCCCTGTCATACAGGCCGAAGTGCCAGCCGTCGAGGCTCGGCGGGTGCAGCAGCACGGAGAATGGCTCCGGCAGGGGCAGCTGTTCAGTGTGAAAGCCGGTCCCATCCCGGGTCACGACCTGCAGGGTGTTGCCGTCGGCCACATAAAATCCCGAGCCGATCAGCTGGCCTTTGCTGTAGACATTCGAGAAGGCTTCCAGAAAGTGGAAGGCGGCATCGGAGCGATAGACGGTGTTGATCTGCTGGGCATCGCGTCCGCCATCGTAGAAGGCGCGCAGGATGCGCGAGCCGTCGGCCTGGACCGTCAGGGTCCAGTGCTCCCGACCGCAGGGTTCGCCCTTGTCGAGCGTGCGACAATCGAGCTCGCCGGTAACGGTGCGCACGATCGTGCTGTTGGCGGGAGGCTCGGGCCGTTGCGCGGTGGTGCAGGCGGTGGTGAATGCCAGTAGCGTGCCGAGGAGCAGGAGTGGGCGGAGTCGAGTCTGCATGGCGCGCCATTCCAGGGTGCTCGGGCTGTCCCGCGATGCCGGCATTATGGCAGTCTTCCACGGCTCGGGAGGAGCCTGTCGGGTCCGGAGTGCCAGCTTGTCCAGCGGCAACCTGTCAGCTACAAGCGTTGGTAACACCACCTCATAAGGACAACCATCATGTCTGTCTTGCGCACGCTCCCGGCAATCCTGCTGCTTGCCCTGCTTCAGACGACCACCGGCATGGCGGCCAACAGCCCCACGGTGCTCATCACCGGGTCGAGCCGCGGCATCGGTCTCGAGTTGGCCCGCCAGTACGCCGAGCGCGGTTGGCAGGTGATCGCCACGGCCCGCACGCCCGGCACGGCGACGGCGCTTGGGGAAATCGCCAGGCACCATCCGAATGTCACGCTGGAGGCACTGGACGTAACCGATCACGCGCAGATCGATGCGCTGGCAAGGAAGTATCAGGGCAGGCCCATCGATGTGCTGCTCAACAACGCCGGCATCTCCGGCGCCGACGGGATGGGCAGCTTCGGTCGTCTGGACTATGCGGTGTACGACCAGGTGCATGAGGTCAATGTCATCGGGCCGCTGAAGATGGCGGAGGCCTTCCTGCCGAATGTTGCAGCGAGCCAGCAGAAGAAGATCATCAACATCACCAGCACGGAAGGCTCGCTCGGCTCGGTCAAGACCAGGGGCGGTGGCTATTTCTATCGGTCGAGCAAGGCCGCGCTGAACATGGTGATGCGCTCGCTCGCGGTGGACCTGAAGCCGAAGGGCATCACCGTCGGGCTCGTGTCGCCCGGATTCGTGAAGGATGACTTCACGAAGGGTCTCGACCTGCCGATGATGATCACCCCCCAGGTGAGCGCCGCGGCGCTGATCAAGGTGATCGATGGCTACGATCTCGCGAAGACCGGTACCTTCATCCGCCACACGGGCGAAGGGGCACCCTGGTAGAGCGCGGCCGATCTTGCGCTGGCCCACAGCGCGGGCTCCTGCGGCTGTGCTAGGCTCCGCTGGCTGCCCGGCTTGGGGTATTGCGGTCAGCAAGTTATGCGATCTTTCATTTCGTCAACGGAGGTTCTATGAAACGAGCTTTGATCATTGTTGCCCTCATGGGTGCGTCGAGTATCGCCATGGCTGAAGCGCCGGGTGGCCCGAACTGCGGTTGGGGCAACATGCTGATGGACGGGCAGTCCGGCCTGGGCTCCCACGTCGTCGCCAGTCTGACCAACGGCACCAGTGGCAATGCCACCTTCGGCATGACCACGGGGACCAACGGCTGTTCCGCCAACGGCAAGCTGACCTACGGTGGCAAGTCGCTGATCGCCGCGGTGATGGACGAGTTCAGCGAGGACGTGGCCCGTGGTGATGGCGAGGCCCTGAGTGCAGTCGCCGTTGCGATGGGTGTCAACGAAGCTGATCGGCCGCTGTTCAAGCAGCTGATGCACGACAATTTCGCCAGCCTGTTCTCCTCGGCGGATGTCACTGCCGAGCAGGTGAGCGATCGGGTCATCGACCTGATGCGCGCGAACGAGCAGCTCGCCCACTACGTATCGTGATCTGAAGCCGGCTGGAGCGGCTCCCGCGTGGAGCCGCTCCGGTGCGGCACTTTTCCATGTGGCCCTGCTTTTCGCGCGGCATCCGTGCGCTCCGCGCATGTCTGGTGCCCGGGCTGCTGCTGTGTCTGGCGCTGCCGGCGCCGGCTGCGGACTGGGCCGACCTGGCCCGGGCGCAGCAACTCGCCGGCAACCGGCAATGGCTGCAGCTGCTGCATTACACGCCGTCCTGGCGTTCCGGCGGGTTCCGCAATTTCGTCGATGACAGCCGTTTCTTCCTGAGCCCGGGTGGGGCCACCGATCCGGTCGCCGAGCTCGACGCCACGCTCATTGCCCTGCTCGCCGATCCGGCGATGCAGTGCCGGTTTCCGGCCCGCAGGCTCTGGCTGGCGGCACAGCTGCCGGGCTTCGCCGCGGCGCTGCCAGCCGCCCATTGCCCGGAGTATGAGGAATGGCGGCAGGTGCTGGCAGCCAACCGGGTCGTGCTGGTGTTTGCGGCGAGCTATCTCAACAGTCCGTCGTCGATGTATGGGCACACCTTCCTGCGCTTTGATTCGGCAGCACCGCAGCGGCGCACGCCGCTGCTCGCCTGGGCGCTGAACTTCGGCGCCACCGTCCCGCCGGGCGAGAACGGCTTGGTGTATGCCTGGCGGGGCTTGTTCGGCGGCTACCCGGGGCAGTTCGCCGCCGGTCCGTATTTCGAGAAGCTGCGCGAATACTCGCGCCTCGAGAGCCGCGATCTCTGGGAATATCCACTCAACCTCGATGCGACCGAGATCGACCGGTTGCTGGCCCACGCCTGGGAACTGCGCGGCATCAACTTCGATTATTTCTTCTTCGACGAGAACTGTTCGCTGCGCCTTCTGGAGCTGCTCGACGTGGCCCGTCCCGGCCACGATCTCGCCGACCGCTTTCCGTACTATGCGATCCCGATCGACACCGTGCGTGCCGTGATTGATGCGAACATGGTGGCCGGCGTCGAGTACCGCCCGGCGACACGCACCCGGCTGCGTCACGAGATCGGGCTGCTCGATCGTCACGAGCGCCATCTGGCGCGCCGCCTGGCCGATGACGCCAGCGTCGAACTGCCAGCATTCAAGGCACTCCCGCTGCCGCGCCAGCATCTGGTGGCGGATGTGGCCTATCAGTTCCATCGTGATCTGGCCGTCCATGCGCCACCGACAGAACAGCTGCAGCAACAGAATTTCGCACTGCTGCAGCTCGTGAACCGCACGGCGGGAGCGGGCGAGGTGCCGGAGCCACCGCGGCCGGCGGCGCCCGAGACCGGCCATCGCACCGGACTCGTGGCAATCGGCGGTGGTCTCGAGGAATCGCGGGCTTTTGGTGATCTGGAATGGCGCCTCAGTTACCACGACCTGCTCGACCCGGTGGCCGGCTATCCGGACGGCGCCTCTCTCAACATGGGGCGCTTCGTGCTGCGGGCGAAGGAGGGCGGCACCCTGCAGCTGCAGCGCTTCGATGTGCTGGAAATCACGTCACTCGCGCCACGTGATGAATTCTTCAGCAGCTGGTCGTGGCGCGTGAACGCCGGGCTCGAACGGCAATGGACCGCAGGTGACGACAGGCTTGCCACACAGGTCAACGCCGGGGTCGGTACAACCTGGGCACCGCTGGCGCCGCTGACGGTATTCACCTTTGCCACCGGACGGATCGAGTACAACCACGCACTCGACCGGTCACTGGATGTCGCGCCGGGGTTGAGCGCCGGCCTGCGCCTGCAGAGCCGGGCCGGGATCACGCTGCTCAGCGCCGACTACTACTGGTTCACGGGTGGGGAGAATCGCCGGGAACTTGCCCTGCGACACGAGGTTGATCTCGGCACCGATCTCGGCCTGCGTTTCGATCTGGTACGGCAGGTAAATGATGCTGACCGGGTCGATGAGCTTGGGCTTTCCCTGCGTTACCATTTCTGAACTCATGAGCAGATCGCTGCGCTGCTTGTCGTTGCTCTTGCTGTCGCTGTGCCTCACCGGCTGCAGCAGGTTGCTGTTCATGCCGATGCAGACCCTGGTGCGCACGCCCGCGGACGTGGGCCTGGCCTATCGCGACGTATCCCTGCGGGCTGCCGACGGCACCGATCTCGCGGCGTGGTGGCTGCCGGCGAAAGTCCCGGCGCGCGGTACGGTGCTCTTTCTGCACGGCAATGCCGAGAACATCAGCACGCACCTGGCGAGCGTGTACTGGCTGCCCGCGGCGGGCTACCAGGTGCTGCTGCTCGATTACCGTGGTTTTGGCGCTTCGCAGGGGACGCCCCTGATCCCCGAAGTGCTGGAGGACGTGCGCGCCGCGATCGACTGGCTTGAGGCGCAACCTGAAAGCGGTGAGCAGCCGCTGTTCCTGCTCGGGCAGAGCCTGGGCGCGTCGCTCGGCGGTTATCTGGTCGGCGCCGCCCCGGCAGTCCGCGCGCACTTTGCCGGCGTGGTGCTTGATTCGGGTTTCGCCCGTTACCGCTGGATCGCGCGCGAGGTCGCGAGCCGCAGCTGGCTCACCTGGCCACTGCAATGGTTTGTTGCTTGGGGCATGCCGGACGGCTACGACCTGCTGGACCGGATCGGCCACATCAGCCCGGTGCCGCTGCTCATCATGCACAGCCGGGATGACCAGGTTGTTGGCTATCACCATGCGCTGGCGCTGTACAAGGCCGCTCGCGAGCCGCGGTGCCTGATGACTTACAAGGGACCGCACATCAGTGGCTTCGAGGATGCGGGCGTCAGGGAGAAGGTGCTGGAGTTCCTTGCGGGTTCAGATAAGCAAGCTGGTCGAGTGGGAGCGGAGCCATGCCGTGACCAGTAGTTTTGTCAATAAAATCAGCTGATTGTTTAGGTGAGAGATTGTTCGCTTTCCGGGTTTTGCCGGCTCCACCTATAACAGCTATTATGGCTGCCATGAAAAGTGTGACCTCCTTGGAAGCCAAGAATCGGTTCGGCGAAGTGATGGAGGCCGCGCAGCGGCAGCCTGTCAGCATCACGCGCCATGGCCGTCCCTCGGTTGTGATGATTTCTGCCGAGAGCTATGCCCGCCGGCAGCGCATGGCACGCGAACGCCTGCGACAGGCGATGCAGCGGGCCGGTGAACACGCAGCCGCCCATGGCATGAACGAGACCGTGCTGGACCAGTTGCTCACGGATGAAAGTTGAACGGCTGGTCATCGATACCAATGTCTGGATTGCTGCGTTGATATCGCCTGCCGGAACCGCCCGCCAGATGGTGGATGCGGTTCTGGATCGTGACATCGACATACTGATGTCGGAATCGACATTCGCTGAACTGGTGTCACGTCTGGATCGACCCAAGTTCGACCGGTACCGCGAGCTGGAGACCTGGAACTCCTTTCTGGCCGCGCTGGTGGAGCTGGCGATTTGGCACGAAGATGCTGGAACGGCGACCGGCATCTCCCGTGATGTGGATGACGACAAGTTCCTCGCGCTGGCTGTGACCGGACAGGCCGACGCGATCATCAGTGGCGACAACGACCTGCTGGAGGTGGTCACTCATGAAGGTATTCCAATCCTCGCGCCAGCGCAGTTTCTGCAGCGCCTGACTGAGTCAGAGGCATGAGCGCGACCAGTGGTGACACCACGGCTCCGGGGATGCGGGTGTCAGGGAGAAGGAGCTGGAGTTCCTTGCGTACCCGGCGTACGAAGGTCGGGGCAGGTAGTGCAGAAAATGGTCCTGGCGCAGCGCTCACGCCAGCAGCTGACCGGTGCGTCGCGGTCGAGCATCAGTCGCACCAGGTGATCGGCCTTGTGTGAGCCCTTGAGCAGGACGAGATCACCGGCACGCAGCGCCGTGCGCAGCCAGGTGGCGGCGGCCTCGGCGGTTGGAAAGGCCTGGATGCGGTCGTCAGCAGGTGTGGTGTGGTCCCGCAGTGCCCGGTGCGAGTTGGGCCCCACGAACACGACGAGATCCGCCACGCTGCGCGCGATGCGGCCGAAATTGCGGTAGTTGCGGGCGTTGTCGCCACGGGTGTCGGAGACCGTGCCGATGATCGCGATCTTGCGTGGGGCGGTGGCCTCGCGCAGGAACTCGAATGGCCGGTCGAACGACCAGGCAGGCGCCTTCCAGTCGTCGCGGATCCAGGTGATGCCGTCGCGCCCACTGACCGGCTGCATGCGACCTTCGGCAGGCCCGGCCCGGCCGACCACCGCCATGGCAGTGGTGAGCGGCACGCCGGCGGCCAGTGCGACACCGAGCGCCGCCAGCACCGGCACCGCAAGGTGCCGGCCATGCAGTGTCGTGCGTACCAGGTGCTGCTTGCCGTCGTGGACCACCACCAGCGTCAGCGGCTCAGGCCAGTTTGACCGGACTTCCACAAGACGCAGGGTGGCGGCGGGGTCCCTCCCGAACCAGATGATGCGCCGCGAAGTTTGTGTGCCGATGGCGCGCACCAGCGGATCATCGATGTTCAGTACCGCGATGCCATCGGCGGGCAGCGCCAACACCACGCTGGCCTTTTCGGCGGCGACTGCTTCAATGCTCCGGAAGGCCGTGAGGTGCTCGAGCCCGATCATGGTCAACACGGCGATCCGGGGCTGAACGAGCCGCAGGTGGGAGGCGAGCGTGCCTGGTCCCGTGGCGGCGAGTTCGATCGCGCAGTAGCGATGCGCACGCCCGGTTCGCCGGATGGCGCGAATCACGTCGTTCAGGGCATTCAAGTCGTGGGTCTGCTCGCAGGGGCCGATCTCGCGCAGGATCGCGGCGACAAGCCCGGTTGTTGTCGTCTTGCCGGAGGTTCCCGTGATGCCGACATGGACGATGTGCGCCATCCGCTGCCGATGGCGCAGCGCCCGATGAAACTGCCAGCGCCTTTTCAGCCGTTTGATGATGCTTCCGGGTGAGACCATGTGCGGGATGATGGGCAATACCCGCGCACCGGACAATGCCCTGCCACCACGATCAATGCGAGCCACCCGGCCTGCACCGGGCAGCCAGGGTGGTATCGATCTTCGCGACCCGTTGAGCTGCGTCGCGCTTTTGCTGCTGCCACTCCTCCGGTGTAATGATCTCGCCCTTGCGTGGGTGTTCGCGATCGGCGATCGCCTGATATGCATTGCGTTCCGCCCGCTCCTGGTCGCACATCCCGGCCATGCGCTGCGCCGCGTCCCGGTCAACTTCCTGGCGTGCGGCTTCCATGGCCGGTGCCGATTCCTCGTATGTTTGTTGCAGCTCTTTCATGTCCCTGGCCAGGGACCGGCTGAATTCGTCGCACTTGTCTCCCCAGTGGGCAGCACAGGCCTTGACCAGATTGTCCATGTCCTCGTCCGACATGCCTTCGAAGGCATGCGACGCGGCATGTTGCTCGGTGCCTGTCAGTGCCGGTAGCACTGCCAGACCCAGCAGCAGCAACAAGGCGGTTGCAGTCAGCAGATACTTTGGCGCGGGTGGTTTCAACCGCTTTCCGGTGCTGCTGCGGCCACGGAGCGGGTTCAGCGGGTGCAATTCCGTGCCAGCCAATCCTTGCCGTTGATGATTTCCCCCTGCAACTCTTCAGGATCGAAATCCACATCGCCGGCAAAATCCTCGGCAGCCGCACGCAGGCGCTGCTGCGAACCGATGATGTGCTGCCGTGTTTGCATGCACTCCTCTCGTTGTTCTGCGGTCAGCGCTGTTGCATCCACATGCGGCGGGGCTTTCAGGATGTTCTCCCCCGACGCTTCGGCTTCCAGCGCGTCCGAGGCAGCGGCAGCCTGCGTCCTCACAGCCTGATTCGCCGTTTCCGGATTCATCATCGCCTCTTCCAGATGGGTCTGGCGGTTCTGCTGATATGCAGGCAGGACCCAACTGACCATTGCCCAGCCAAACCCGATCAGCGCAACCAGAACAAGAAGTCGTTTTGCCATCACTGCCCCAGCATTGTGAAACTGGTGGGTTTGTTGCACAGCTCAACAGCCGCAATCCGTGTACACGGCCCTGTCAGCGTGTCTGAGCCGTCTTCCTTTCGAGAGGGCCACGCGGCCCCGCCTAGCCTTCCGGCGTTTCAGCAGTCCGGCGGCGTACGGGGCGAAGAGACGGTGATATCTGGGTGAATCCTGTGCAGCTCGAGCGCAAGCGACCTCGTTCTCCATCGCGGGCAGCGTGGCGACATAGCCCTTTCCTGTTCGGTCGAACAGCCGCACACCCAGCTGATCTTCCATCAGTCTCCAGAAAGGCCATGGAATCAAACATATGGACAACAAATAGCAGCTTGATCCTGCGGTAACGGTATTTCGCCGGCCGCCACCGCAACTGCCCCGCCCAGTGGTATCTTTTGGCGATCGAGCAACGACGCAGACCAAGGAGGCTCACCATGGTCGTCCAAGCTGCACGGATCCTCGTCTCCCTCACGCTTGTTCTTGCCACAACGCTGGCCCACGCACAGTTCTGGGATCCGCGGGCACTCGCGATCGATACCGCAACAGCCACCGAGCCGGTCGCGCCCGTCCTGACGGGCCTTGGCGACCTGCATCACGCGGTGACCACCAGCAACCCGAAGTCGCAGGAGTTCTTCGACCAGGGTCTCAGGCTTGCCTACGCCTTCAACCATTCCGAGGCGATTCGCGCCTTCAAGGAAGCGGTGCGCCTCGATCCTTCGAATGCAATGGCGTACTGGGGCTGGGCCTACGCACTCGGGCCGAATCTCAACCTGCCGATGATGCCCGAGGTCAACGAGCAGGCGTATGCCGCAATCCAGAAGGCGATGAGCCTGCGCGACAAGGTGACGCCTGCCGAGCGTGCCTACATCGAGGCGATGGCGGAGCGCTATGCGAATCCGGCACCGGAGAATCGCACCGCGCTCGACCGCGCCTTCGCCGACGCGATGCGCGACGTGGCCGCGAAGTATCCGGCTGATCCGGATGCGCTCACGATCCATGCCGATGCGCTGATGAACGTCTCGCCGTGGGATTACTGGTATCCGGACGGCACGCCGCATCCGGACACACTGGTGATCGTCGACTCGATCGAGTCCGTGTTGCGCCGCCATCCCGACCACATGGGCGCCCTGCACCTGCACATCCACGCATTCGAGGCGGTCGATGGCCGACGTGCCGAAAACAGCGCCGACCGGCTGCTGAAGATGGCGCCGGCGGCCGGGCACCTCGTGCACATGCCCACCCACATCTACATGCGGGTCGGCCGCTACGGCGATGCCTATGACGCCAATGTGCTGGCGGACGCCGCCGACAATGCCTATGTCGCGCAATGCCAGGCACAGGGCATCTATCCGCTCTTCTATCACCGCCACAACCAGCACTTCCTGTCCTGGGCGGCGATGTTCCAGGGGCGCAGCGCCGCCGCGATGGATGCGGGAAGAATGATCGCCCGGGGACTCGATCCCGGCACGCTCAAGGCATCGGGTCCCTTCTCGGAGACCATCCAGCACCTGATGAGCCAGCCGCTCTACGTGATGGTGCGCTTCGGGCGTTGGGACGAGATCCTGAAGGAGCCGCAGCCGCACGCGGACTACATGCTGATGAATGCCATGTGGCATTACGCACGCGGCATGGCTTATCGATACCAGGGCAAGCTGCGCGCTGCGAAGCAGGAGCTGGCAGCAGTCGGAAAGGTGGCCAACGGCGACTTCATGAAGGACAAGTTCGTCGGCTTTACACCAGCTCCGGCGGTGCTCACGGTCGCCACGCTGGTCCTCGACGCCGGGATTGCCACCGCGAGCGGTGACCGCGAAGCCGCCATCGCCAAACTCGATCGCGCAGCGCGGCTCCAGGACGGCTTCCGCTACAACGAGCCGCCCGACTGGTATTTCCCGGTGCGCCACTATCTCGGTGCCGAATTGCTCGATGCCGGTCGCGCGGCCGAGGCCGAAACGGTGTACTGGCAGGACCTCGCCCGCAATCCGGGCAACGGCTATGCGCTCTTTGGCCTGCAGCACGCGCTTGCGAAACAGGGCAGGGCGGCTGAGGCGGCCGATGTGGCTGGGCAATTGCGCGTGGCGTGGAAGGATGCAGACGTCAAGCTCAGGTCATCGCGGTTCTGATCCGCGAGCAGTCGGCTCAGCGCGGCCAAGTTGTACCGGCGTTCATCAGGTTTTCCCGGTACCACTGCCTGGCTGCTATCCGGAGATCCTGCATGTCATGCGGCCCGCGGAACTCCACGCCAGTTCATGGCCAGTCAGGTTGGCGACTGGCTTGAAGTCGTCCTGCTGCGCTGCTCTGCACTACCGTAACTTGACCAAGTCAGTGGACGAGAATATTTTCCCGCTACGGCTCTGCACTCCTTGCCAGACCCCGGGGAATCGGACCCCGGACGTGGCAAAGAGTGCGGAGCTTTTCTTTGGCGACGCTGCGCAATACGCCGCCGAATCGGAGGGTGGCGGACTGTTTGGAGAAACTGGAGCCGCGCCGACCATCGACCCGGTCCGGCTGATCCACGAACGGTCGAGCACACTGGCCAGCAGGGAGACCGCGAATGAACGACAAGGCCAAGCCCAGGGGCAGGGATTCTTCACTGCCGATGGTCGTGCTCGGCAAGACCCTGCAGCGGATGGGCGAGAAGTACAACGACCCCCATCTGACGGCCCTCGGCCAGCGGACGGAGCAGAAGGGTCTCGCGCTCCGGGAGGGCAGCGAACCGCTGACACAGAACCAGGACGATCCGCCGAAGCCGTAGGTTCATCAGAGCCTTCGCCGCTCGTCTTCAAGCGCGATGACATGAAGCCGCTGTACGTGGATACAAGAAAACCCCTGAGTTCTATCGGTGGTCCGGAGTCCAATTCCCCGGCTACGCCGACAGCCCCAGGGGCTTTGATCGAAGGCTAAAGACCGGTCGTGATCTGGTCAAGTTACGGAAGTCCAGAAGTGCGACGGCGGGCCGTGTCGCGCCGCAAGATGGCGAGATGCCGCGCTTCCTGCTGAAGTCGTCTGGCGCCGATGATCGCGTGGCGGCACTCCTGGGCAACTTCGTGGTTCAGGGTATGGCCGGGCTCGGCCGCCGTGAGAGCCACCTCGATCAACCCGTGTGTGTAGTGGCCATCGGCTTCTCGAACCTCGCTGTTGATGACGGTCTGAATGGGCTCGTAGAGCTTGAGCGCCACCTTGTCGGCGATGCCGACCCTTGCTCGCTGCCTTCATCATGCCGGGCCGGTTGAATGTGGCTTCAACCGCATGTCATGCGGCCCGCGGAACTCCACGCCCAATGAGTCCATCCTGAACCGCTACGTTGACCATGCCGTCGGGGACTCTGCCGAGTAGCCCGGTGGTAGTCTGTTTGGGGCCGCAGAAGCAGCGCCGAAAATTCGACCAGCGAGCATTATCCGCGAGCAGTCGGCTCAGCACGGCCAGAAGGACGGCATCAATGAACGACAAGGCCAAGCCCAAGGCCAGGGACTTTTCACTGCCGATGGTCGCCCTCGGCCGGTCGCTCCAGCAGGTCGGCGAGGAAATGAACGACCCCCCATCTGACAGCCCTCGGCCAGCGGACGGAGCAGAAAGGTCTCGCGCTCCGGGAAGGTAGCGACCCGCTGACGAAGAACCAGGACGATCCGCCGAAGACGTAGGTTCATCAGAGCCTTCGCCGCTCGTCTTCAAGCGCGATGGCACACCGTTCAAGACGCGCCCGTCGGCCATGGAGAATTGCCGCTGGGCTCGTACATCAAGCGTGGCGATATTAAGCCGCTGTACGTGGATACAAGAAAAACCCCTGAGTTCTATCGGGGGTCCGGAGTCCAAGTGTTCTGTGCCGCCGCTATCCTTGCCAAGGTGACTTACGACATTTCGGACGATGTCGTCTGTCCAGAAGAACCCTTCCGCTTCGGCTCGCTCTATTAGGCGGGCTTCTTCGGCGTCGAGTTCTTTGGCTGTTGCCGGCTCGCGATACGGACGCGCTCGGCCTCCGTCATCCGTGTAAGTGGATGATTGCGCTGATTTGCCTCCCACAAGGCGTCCGCTTCCTCCTTCGAGGAGCCCTGCGGCGGATAACCCTTGAATAAGCCTAGATTCGGCATTCTCATATTTTACTCCATGGGCAGACTCGTCTCCATCCAGGATGGACAACCGTTCCCGTACTTGTTTTCCAGTGCGTTGATGCGAAGGTGGAAGTCGATCACCTGACCTGCTGCGTTGGGCACAACGACGATCCGAATGGATCTGCCATCGGGGAGCAGTTCCGGGGCGACAATAACGAGTCGTCCATCGTTCTTCTCTGAATCAATTGGCTGATAGCCACTCCTCCTGATGGTGATCAGGCCCGCAGCTTCCGCAATACACCTTCCGCCTCGGCGACGACGTCCCGGACGATGTCGCCAGCCGGTTTGATGTCGTTCACCAGACTGCACGACTCGCCTGCATAGAGCACCGTGTATTCATGATCACCGTCGTAGCCGCTCGGCGGACCCATGACGGAGTATCGGGGAACGTCTATCGTCCTTTTTCCGATCTGTATCCTGCCAACCGATGTTCCTTCTCCGGGCCGTTGCCCCGGAGGAGGCCGGCCGGCTGCTTCCCATTCGTCAACTGCCTTGTTGCGCAGTACGCGGTGCGGGGCCGCGGGCCAGCCGATATCGAAGAGTTCGGTGTACACCGTGTCCTCGGTGCCCGCTCGAACGATTCGCTGCTTGTACTCGTGGGAAGCCCGCGACTCGTCACTCGCGACGAAACGTGTTCCCATCATCACGGCCTCGGCACCGAGCCCGAGGGCCGCAACCAGCCCGGCTCCGGTGGCGATGCCGCCGGCCGCAACCACTGGCATGGGTGCCACCGCCTGAACCACCGTTGGTACCAGCGTCGCGAGCGAGATTGTGCCCCGGACGTGACCTCCCGCCTCGAATCCCTGGGCGACAATCACGTCGACTCCAGCCGCGACCGCCGCTTTCGCCTCTGCGACCGATCCGACCTGGGCGAACACACGGATGCCCGCGCGTTTTGCTTCCCCGACATGCGGTGCAACGTCACCCCAGAAGAGCAGCAGTGCGGAAACCTGCTCCTCGATGCAGGCCGCCACCTCGCCGCCCCTGAGGCTGGGCAGGAGCAGGCCCACCCCGAAGGGTTGCGAGGTTCGCTTGTGGGTATCGCGGACCAACTCCCGGATGGCAGCGGCGGGGAACCCGCCCAGGCCGAGAAAGCCGAGGCCCCCGGCGTTGGAACCGGCAGCAGCCAGTTCGGGTCCCGCACACCAGACCCCGAGCGGAGCGCAGAGGATCGGGTGGACGGTCCCGAGATCGCGGCAGAGACGCGTCTTCAACATGCGGCTTCCTCCGAGGGATTGCGTTCGGTTGTTTCAATGCCCCTGTTCCATTCAGTCTAATCGTCCGGCGGGGGGTGTGGCATTCCGTCTGTTGGTTCGAGTTTTCAGTGTGCTGCGGTTGTGCATCGTTGCGCCCCGCCCCGATCTCCCACAGAATGGCCAGCATGCGTCGCCTGATTGCCCACTGCCTCATCGTCTCGCTGCTGTTTTCCGTCCTGGCCTGGTCGGCAGACATGCATGCGGAGGCGTTTTTCGGGCATGAGGCGGAGTGGTCGCAGGTTGCTGACAGTCAGCACGACACCACGAATGCCGCCGAGACCTGCGATCACTGCTGTCACAGTGGTGCCCACTTCCTGGGATTTCCAATTACAACCTCCGTGTTGACGGACTTCGGCAGGCAGCCGGTCAGCCGGCACCGTGAAGCCGCCCACCTTTCCCTCGCCCTCCCGCCGCCGACCGAACCTCCCATCGCCTGAATTCTTTGTCACCCGACTGGTGCGCTGCGCGTTGCGTGGTGCAGGCCTGATTGTGGTCAAGGAACTTCATGCATGTGGCATACAACAAGATGGCAGCTGGCCCTGGTGGCGGCGCTGCTGGCGGCAGCACCCTGGGCTGCTGCGGATAGCCCTCCGGATCGGGAGGTCGCACTGGCGGCGCTGGTCAGCGCGACGCTGGCCGGGAACCCGCGCGTGCAGGCAGCCAATGCGGCGCTGGCAGCTGCGCGGGCCAGGCTGCGCGGCGCGGATCAGCCGCTCTACAACCCCGAACTGGAACTGGATGTAGAAAAGGCGGACGTCAAGACCTCGAGCGTGGGCCTGAGCCAGACCATCGATTGGTCAGACAAGCGGGAAGCACTCGGCAGCATTGCCGCCGCCGAGACCGAGGCTTCGGCAGCGGCGCTCGCGGAGGCGCGGCAGACGCTTGCCACGGACCTGCTGTCTGCACTGGTGGATTTCGATACCCATCGTGCCGTGGAGCGGCTGGCGGAACAGCGGCACGAGTTGACGCAACAGTTCCTGGAGCTGGCCGTGCGCCGCTACGAGGCCGGCGATCTGCCGCAGGTGGAGGTGGATCTGGCGCAGCTGGCGGCGAGCCAGGCGCGCATCCAGAAGGCCCGGGCGGCCACGGCCCAGGTGCAGGCAGCGCAGGGCCTGATCGCGCTGACCGGCAACACCCAACCAGTGTGGCCGTCGCTGCCGGACACACTGCCGGATTTCGATCGCACACCGCTCGACCCCGAGACGGATCTGCTGCAGCTGCCGGCGTTGCGCGCCCAGCAGGCACGCATCAACGCGGCCCGCGAAACCGTGCGGCTGAAGCGCCGGGAGAGCCGGCCGGATCCCACCATCGGCGTGCGCGGTGGCCGCGAGGATTCCGAAGGCCTGATCGGCGTGACCTTTTCCATTCCGCTGTTCATCCGCAATGACTTCAAGGCGGAGGTGGAAGCGGCCAGCGCGGACACCACCGGGGCGAAGCTTGAGCTGCAGGCCATGGCGCGGCAGGCGCGCGCCCGGCTGATCGCCACGGCAGAACGCTACCGGCTGACCCGTGACGCATGGCTGGAATGGCGTCAGGCCGGGGAGTTCAGCCTGCAGCGTCAGACCGAACTGCTGCAGCGACTGTGGCAGGCGGGCGAACTGAGCACCACGGATTACCTGGTGCAACTCGCCCAGAGCCTGGACACGGAAGTGAGCGCCGCGGAACTGCGTGGCGACCTGTGGCAGGCATGGGTGGACTGGCTGGCGGCAAGTGGACAGGTCGAAGTTTGGCTCGGGAGTGTCGAATCGTGAAGATGTACAGCTACTGGTTGAGTGGTCTTGTTCTGTTGTTCGCATCGCTGGTGCATGCCGCCGATGACCACGACCACGCCGCCGAGGCCGAGGCGGAACATGCCAACGAAGTGGCGCTGACAGCGGCACAACAGCAGGCGGCGGGCATCCGCGTCGAAGCGCTCACGGCCCGGCCGCTGGCCGGCGAGATCCATGCACCGGGCGAGGTGAAGCTCAATGCCTATCTCACCCGCCAGGTCACCCCGCGCATCGCGGCGCAGATCGTGCAGCGGCACGTGGCGCTCGGCGATCACGTGCGGCAGGGGCAGCCATTGGTCACGCTGTCGAGCACGGCCATGGCCGAGGCGCAGGGCGAGCTGCAGGTGGCGGCCCGCGAGTGGCGGCGGATGCAGCAGCTGGGGCGCGAAACCGTATCCGATCGGCGCTATACCGAGGCCCGCGTGGCCTTCGAGCAGGCGCGGGCCAAGGTCGGTGCGTATGGCATGACCACGAAGGAGATTGATGCCGTGCTGGCTGGTGCGGCAGGTGCACGCGCCGATGGCACGGTGCAACTGGTCGCGCCGCAGGCCGGCACCATCATGCGCGACGCCTTCATCGAGGGCGAGTTTGTCGAGCCGGGTCGCGCGCTGTTCGAGATCAGCGACGAGACGCATGTCTGGGTCGAAGCCAGCCTGATGCCGAAGGAAGCGACCGGCATCAAGGCCGGTACCCCGGCGCGGGTGCGCGTGGGCGATGAGTGGCTGGCAGGCAAGGTGATCCAGAGTCATCACGCGCTGAACGAGACCACGCGCACCCGCGCGGTGCGGATCGAGGTGGCCAATCCCGATGAGCGCCTGCATCCGGGCCTGTTCGTGGAGACGCGCATCCAGGCGGGTAATCCGGCCGGCGATCTCGCGAAAGTCCTGGTCGTGCCCGTGGCGGCCGTGCTGCGCAGCCCGGACGGCGACTGGGTGATTTTCGTGGAAGACGAGCCGGGCCACTTCAAGCCGGTCGAGATCAAGGTCGTCCGCGCGGTTGATGGGCTGGCGGTGATCGAGGGCGTGCCGGCTGGCACCCGCGTCGCCACGCAGGGCGCCTTCTTCATCCAGTCGGAACTCGCGAAAAGCGGGTTCGACGTGCACAACCACTGAGCGGGGCCGGCCATGCTGAACAAACTGATCGACCTTGGCGTGCAGAACCGCCTGCTGGTGGTGCTGGCGCTGCTGGCCACCGTGGTGGCCGGTGTGCTGATCCTGCCGAAACTGAATCTCGATGCCTTCCCCGATGTCACCAACGTGCAGGTGCAGATCAACACCGAAGCACGCGGGCTGGCGGCGGAGGAGGTGGAGCAGCTCATCACCTTTCCCATCGAGGCGGTGATGTATGCCCTGCCGGACGTGGAGGAAGTCCGCTCCATCTCCAAGACCGGGTTGTCGGTGATCACGGTGGTGTTCAAGGAAGGCACCGATGTGTACTTCGCCCGGCAACTCGTGTTCGAGCGGCTGCAGGCAGCGCGTGAACAGATCCCCGATGGCGTCGGCACGCCGGAAATGGGGCCGAACACCTCCGGCCTCGGCCAGGTGTACCAGTACATCCTGCGCGCCGATGATGCCGCGAAGTTCGCCGCCACGGCGCTTCGCAGTCTGAACGACTGGGTGGTAAAGCTTTTGCTGATGCCGGTGGATGGCGTCACCGATGTGCTCTCCTTCGGCGGCGATGTGCGGCAGTATCAGGTGCGCGTCGATCGCCATCGCCTGCTGGCCCATGGCCTTGATGTGCACGAAGTGGCCGAGGCCATCGAGGCCAACAACCGCAACGCCGGCGGCTGGTACCTGAACCGCGGCGCCGAGCAGCTGGTGATCCGCGGCGTGGGCTGGGTGCGCAGCGGCACCGATGGCCTGCGCGACATCGGCAACGTGCCGCTGAAGGATGTGGATGGCGTGGCCGTGCGGGTGCGCGATGTGGCGGAAGTCGGCTTTGGTCCCGAGATCCGCCAGGGCGCCGTGACCATGACCCGCCGCAGCGCCAACGGCGAGCCCGAAGTGCTGGGCGAAGTCGTGGCGGGTATCGTGCTGAAGCGCATGGGCGCCAATACCAAGGCAACCATCGAGGGCCTCAAGGCCCGGCTGCCGGCGATTCAGGCCGCATTGCCCGAGGGCGTTACCCTGGAGCCCTTCTACGACCAGTCGGATCTGGTTGACCAGGCGGTGGCCACGGTGGCCAAGGCCCTGCTCGAGGCCTTCGTGCTCATCGTGATCGTGCTGATGTTGTTCCTGTTCAACCTGCGCGCCACTTTCCTGGTGCTGATCTCGGTGCCCATTTCGATCGGCCTCGCGCTGATGGTGATGGCGCAGTGGGGCATGTCGGCCAATCTGATGTCACTCGGGGGCCTCGCCATTGCCATCGGCATGATGGTGGACGGTTCGGTGGTGATGATGGAGCACATCTACAGCCATCTCGCCACGCCCGGCCGGAATGGCATCGCGCTCCGCATCCAGGAGGCTGCCCGTGAGGTAGCCCGGCCGGTATTTTTTGCCGTACTCATCATCGTCGTCGTGTTCGCACCGCTGTTCACGCTGGAGGGCGTGGAGGGCAAACTGTTCAAGCCGATGGCCACCTCGATCGTGCTGGCCATGCTGGCCTCGCTGCTGGTGGCGCTGGTGGTGGTGCCTGCCCTGGCCACCTATCTGTTCCGCCGTGGCGTCAGTCACCGGGAGAGCCCCGTGATGCGGCCGCTGCAGGCACTCTATTCCAGCAGCCTGAAGCTCACGCTCGAGAAACGCCGGCAGGTGGTGGCCGGCGCCGTGGCCCTGCTCGTGGCCTCGCTGGCGCTGGTGCCGTTTCTGGGCACGGAGTTCGTGCCGGAGCTGGAGGAAGGCACGCTCAACATCCGCGTCACGCTGGCGCCGTCGTCGAGCCTCGAGACCTCGCTCGTGGTGGCGCAGAAGCTGGAGCACCAGCTGATGACCTTCCCCGAGGTGCTCTATGCCTCCAGCCGCGTGGGTCGCGCCGAGCTCGGTGGCGCCCCGGAGCCGGTATCCAAAGAAGAGATCTATGTCGGCCTGAAGCCCAACGCCGAGTGGGCGAGTGCGACCGACAGTCGGGCCTTGCAGGCATTGATGGAAGAGAAGCTCTCGATTCATCCCGGCTTGCTGTTCACTTTCTCCCAACCGATTGCCCATCGGGTTGATGAGCTGCTTTCCGGCGTCAAGGCGCAACTGGCCGTCAAGCTGTTCGGGCCGGAGCTCGACCAGCTCGCAACGACCGGCCGGCAGATCGAGGCGCTGATGCGCAAGGTAGGCGGAGCCCGGGACGTCGAGATGGAGCAGATCGCCGGCGAGGCGCAGCTCTCGGTCCGTCCGGACCGCGATGCACTGGCGCGTTACGGCATTCCGGTGGCGCAGGTGATGGACCTTGTCAGCGACGCCATCGGCGGGCGCGAGGCCGGCCAGGTGATTCGCGGCAACGAACGTTACGACATCTACGTGCGCCTCGACCGCGAACACCGCGACAGCGTCGAGGCCATCCGTGGCCTGATCCTGCAGGCGGCGAATGGTGCGTGGGTCAAGCTGGGTGACGTGGCCGACGTGGCCATCGAGTCCGGCCCGCCGCAGATCCGGCGCGACGACGTGCAAAGGCGGGTGGTGATCCAGGCCAACGTGGAAGGGCGCGACATGGGTGGACTGGTGGCGGAGCTCGAGCAGCGCATCGGCGCGGAGATCGACATGCCGGCCGGCTACACCGTGGTGTTCGGCGGCCAGTTCGAGAACCAGCAGCGGGCCCAGGCGCGGCTCCTGATCGTCGTGCCGCTGTCGCTGGGGCTGATCTTCCTGCTGCTGTATTTTGCCTTTGATTCGGTGGGGCAGGCGCTCCTGATCATGCTCAATGTGCCGCTGGCGCTCATCGGCGGGATCGCCGCGCTGTTCTTCTCCGGGCAGTACCTGTCGGTGCCGGGCTCGATCGGTTTCATCGCGCTCTTTGGTGTGGCGGTGCTGAACGGCGTGGTGCTGGTCAATGCAATCAATCAGCGGGTGGAAGGTGGCATGGTGATGGCCGAGGCCGTGTTTGCCGGTGCGTTGTCGCGCCTGCGGCCGGTGCTGATGACGGCATCCATCGCCGCACTCGGTCTCATCCCGATGTTGCTCGCCCGCGGCATGGGCTCGGAGGTGCAGCGGCCGCTGGCCACTGTCGTGGTCGGTGGATTGTTGTCCTCCACGCTGCTCACCTTGTTCGTCCTGCCGGCGCTGTACGGGTTTTTCTCCCGTGGCCGCAGCGAACGCCAGGTGTGGAACTGAGTCAGTCCTTGCTGGTGGTGATCACGCCCTGAACGAAATCGATGGACTCGCGATCGGTCACGTGCGACGGATGCTCGTACTGCCCGCTGTGCAACCAGCCGACGAAACGCTCCACCGGCTGGTTCTTCCGGTTCATGACGATCTGCTTGATCGTCAGCAGGGGCACGCCGACGCTCAAGCCGAGCTTGCCGGCGAGGAAGGGATCAGCCAGGGTGGCGCCGATCAGCTGGTCGGCGGCGCCGATCCCGCCTCCCGCATGCTCCAGCAGCTCCAATATCGATCGGGTGCCGATGTCGTCGGGCCGGATGCGGGCCTGGTCGACGGGGATGTGAATTTCCACGTAGCCCACCGGCAGGGCGCGGAACACCCGGACATAGGTGATTCTCGTTACCGGGTGGTGGACCGGGATGCGGAGATCGATGGCGACGTGCGCGTCCGCGCCGGTCTCGACGACCTCGATGTCCGCCAGCCGGCTGCGGTTGGCGATGCCGCGGGCCGTCCGGGTGCGCTGAAAGATGGTTTCGATCCCGGCACGATCCCGCACATTGGTGGCCACGAAGGTGCCCTTGCCGTGCACCCGGAAAACCAGCTCGTCTTCAACGAGCAGATCGATGGCCTTCCGCGTCGTGATCCGCGACACCGCAAACAGCTGGCCGATTTCATCCTCGGTGGGCAGCTGGTCGCCGGGGCCGTACTTGCCGCTGTTGATCCACTCCCGCAGCGTCGCATACACGCGCACATAGCGGGGTGAGGTAATGCGCGGGTCGGTTGCCCGTTTCGTTGCGGTCTTCATCAACCGGGTCCGGCCTTTGGCAGCTGGCGCTTGATCCCGGCGCCACGCAGGCGTCCGAATTCAGTTGGGGTATCAACCATGCGGGGTGGACTCCACGGCCGCCGGCAGGCCCGTGAGGTAGTCGGGATACTTGAGCTGCACGCCAAGCTCGGTTTTAAGACGCAGGCACCGGATGCGCTTGCTCGCCAGCTTGCGCCGCAATTCGGGCGCCTCGTAGCGCTGCCTGGCCTCGGCGGCGGTAATCAGGACTGGTCGAGGCAGGTGGTTCAAGTCCGCGGAAAGATTGGCAAATTCAGAGGCCAGATGGGGTCTTTCATCGACCATGTTGTACACCCGGCCGGCACGGCCCCTGCGCCAGGCGGCCAAGAATCCTGACACCAGATCATCCACATGAATACGCCCGACCCAGACATTGTGATCCTTGATGAGCGTGTAGTGACCGCTCTCCAGCACCTGGCGGAGCGTCCGGCCCGGACCGTAGATGCCGGTGATGCGGCACACGCGGGTGGAGGCGCCGTGTTGGCCGGCCTCGATCATGAGTTGTTCGGCGGCGTGGCGCAGCGGATCGCCGGTCTCATCAGCGACGATCGGCGTGGTTTCATCAACCCAGGCACCGTCGTGGTCGCCGTAGACACTGCTGCTGCTCGCATAGGTGAAAGCCTCAAGCGCGGGATGACGGGCCGCCTCCAGGACCAGTGGCAGCGGGTCGCCGGTGCGCTGAGGCGGCACGAAGTAAGCGACCAGCGAGGGCTTGAGCTTCTCGATGGCGGCGAGGACGGTCGGCGCGTGCAGCGGGCCTGCGAGCACTTCGATCCCGGCAGCCTGCATGTCAGGTCGCTCGGCTCTTTGCGAGGTACCGACCACGCGCAGGCCCTCCTCGACGAGACGCTGACCCAGGCGCAGGCCGGTGTAGCCACACCCCGCGATCAGCGCCGTCTGCCTGCTGCCAGTGATCTGCGTCATGCCCGGTTCCCTGCTGGATGGGGGGATAATGCTGGTTGGCAGCTCAGGAAATCAATTAGGATCAAAGGCTGCCATGCACGAACCCCCCTTGTTGAATCTGCAGAACGTCACCGTCATGCGGAGCCAGCGTGTGGTCCTCAGGAACTTCGATCTCTGCGTGCGTGGTGATGAGCGCGTGGTGATCCTCGGGCCGAATGGCTGCGGCAAGTCCACCCTGATCAAGACGATCACCCGTGAGTGTTATCCGGTGGCCGAGGCGGGCGCGTCGATCACCATCCTCGGGCAGGAACGCTGGAACATTCTCGAGCTGCGCGCCATGCTGGGCATCGTTTCGAATGATCTGCTGTCGATGTGCACCGGTCCGGTGTGCGGGCGTGACGTGGTGCTGTCGGGTTTTTTCAGCAGTACCGGCATCTATCCGCACCACCAGGTCACGGTCGGGCATCGGTCACGGACCAACGCGATCCTCGAGCAGCTGCAGATCACGCACCTGGCCGACCGGCCGGTGGCCGAAATGTCTTCCGGTGAAGCCCGGCGCGTGCTGATCGCCCGGGCGCTGGTCCACAACCCCCGGGCACTGCTGTTCGACGAGCCCGGCAATTCGCTCGATGTCCTTGCCCGGCACGGCCTGCGCCAGACGATGCGGGCGCTGGCGCAAAGCGGTGTCGGCATCATTCTGGTGACCCATGATCTGGCCGACGTGATTCCGGAAATCGACCGGGTGCTGCTGATGGCCAGCGGGCGCATCGTGGCTGATGGTCCCAAGGAGCAGATCCTGCAGCCCCGGCCTCTGGCGAAGGTTTTCGGACTTGAGGTTGAAGTGGCTCATCACGATGGCTACTACCATCTCTGGTGAAACACGACCTGCGACGCACGCGCTGCTGTTGGTAATGAGCGCACGCCTGCCTGCAGCATGATTCCTCCGCGCGATTGCGTCATCATGCAGGCTTCACGGTGTTCGACGACTGAGTCCTGCGGATCATGAGGATGTCGCAAGCCAAACCCGGATCAACCGCAGGAGAACCAAGGCATAGCCACCTGGCTGCATTCAATACTTCGCTGGCGACGCCGTCGCCGGCAGGTGCCACCAACGACCTCCGGTGCTTCCTCCCCCGCACCGCGAACTGAAGATCGTCATGAATTGCGCGAGCGCGCCCGTTCGCTGGCGCGGCGCGAACGGCAGGTGTCCGCCCAGGGTGTTGGTGGTCTGGAGTTGCGGCTGGTCGATGCCGAGGCCTCGCTGGATCTGGCTTTCCAGGCTGCGCGTGGTGCCAGTGGTGGTGAGGCCCGGCTGGAGCCCGCCGCGGAATGGCTGCTCGACAACTTCTACCTGATCAAGGGGCAGGTCAAGGAAATCCGTGCCGGCCTGCCGCGTGCCTACTGGCGCGAGCTGCCCGCCGTGGATGTGGGCGATGGCGGGCGCGAACCCCGTGTGTTGCGAGCGATGCGCGAGCTGCTGACTGATCGCGGCGGCTTCGTTGACGTCGACGACGTGCGTGAATTCGTCGCCGCCTATCAGGAGACCTCACGCTTCACGCTGGGTGAATTGTGGGCCATGCCGCTGATGTTGCGGCTGGCATTGCTGGAGCGCCTCAGTCCGCTCGCCGACTCCGTGGTCCAGCGGCTGAAAGACACCAGCCTGGCCGGCGAGTGGGCCGATCGGGTGCTGCAGATGGCGCACGAAAAGCCTGCCAATCTGGTGCTGGCGGTGGCCGACATGGCCCGCGCGCGCCAGCCGCTGTCGCCGGCCTGGGTGAGCGAATTCCAGCGTCGCCTGCAAGGTGGCAATCCGGCCCTGAGCCTGGCCCTGGTGTGGCTGGAAGAGCAGCTCGCCGTCCGGCACACCACCATCACCGGCGCCATGGAGCAGGAAAGTCGCAGCCTGGCCGCTGCGCAGGTCGAGATCAGTGCCTCGATCACCAGCATGCGCCGCATTGGCCAAAGTGACTGGAGCCGGGTGGTCGAAGCGCTGAGCGCCGTGGAGCAGCAGCTGCGTCAGGACCCGGCCGGCGTTTACGCGGAAATGGACTTTGCCACCCGTGACCACTACCGCCATGTGGTGGAAGCGATGGCCCGCCGCTGCATGGCAGACGAGTGGGATGTGGCGGCACGCGCCGTGGCGTTCGCCACGGAGGCTGCGTCCGAGGGTGGGGACCGGCGTTGCGCCCATGTCGGTTATTGGCTCGTTGGCACCGGTCGCGATCGGCTGGAGCACGAGCTCGGGGTGCAGTACCCGCTGCCCCGGCGCTTCCTGCGCTGGCGCCGGCGCCATCCGCTGCTCGACTACATCGGGTTGATCGTGGTGCTGACGCTGGCGTTTGCCGTGCTCGGCGTTCCCGGCCTCGGCGAGTTCAGCCGCATCCACGCCGTGCTGATGGCGATCGCGCTGGTGGTCGCGGCGAGCCATGTGAGCGTTGCCATCACGAACTGGCTGGTCACGCTCTCGGTGCCAGCCGAGAAATTCTGCCGCCTGGCGCTGGAGCAGGGCACCCCGGATCGCCTGCGTACCGTGGTGGCGGTGCCGTGCCTGTTGACCAGTGAATCAGACATCGCCGAACTCGCCGCTGCGCTGGAGATTCGCCAGCTCGCCAACCGCGACGACAATCTCTACTTCGCGCTGCTGGCGGACTTCACCGACGCTGCAGCCGCGGAGGTGGCCGATGACACTGCCCTGGCGCAGGCGGCCACCACGGCGATCGAGGCGCTCAACACCCGCCATGTCACCGGCGAGATTCCGCGTTTCTGCCTGTTCCTGCGGCCACGACGCTGGAATCCCAATGAACGCGTATGGATGGGGCGGGAGCGAAAACGCGGCAAGATTGCCGACCTTAATCGTTTCCTGCGCGGCCGCGACCATGCCATGCAGCTGCTGGTCGGTGATGCCGCCACGTTGCGCGGCTCCCGCTACGTGATCGTGCTCGATGCGGATACCGAGCTGCCGCCGCTCGCGGCGCGGCGCCTCGTGGCGACGCTCGCCCATCCACTCAACCAGCCACGTATCGATCCGGCCAGTCGTCGTGTGGTGGAGGGGCACGGCATCCTGCAGCCGCGCATGTCGGTCGGCCTGACCTCGGAGTCGGCCAGTCTCTATGCGCGGCTCTTCAGCGAGGAAATCGGCCTCGACCCGTATACGCACGCGGTGTCGGATGTGTATCAGGATCTGTTCGGCGAAGCCTCGTTCGTGGGCAAGGGCATCTACGACATCGATGCCTTCGCGGCCACCACGGGCACCCGTTTCCCCGACAACCTGATTCTCAGCCATGACCTGCTCGAAGGCAGCTATGCCCGGGCCGGACTGGTCAGCGATGTGGAACTGTTCGAACGCCAGCCAAACCACTACGCCGCCGACATGCGCCGGCGCCACCGCTGGATACGCGGCGACTGGCAGATCCTGCCGTGGCTGCTGCCGTGGGTGCCCGGGCCCCGCGGGCGCTGGCTCCGCAACCCGCTCACCGCCGGCCAGCGGTGGAAGATCCTCGACAATCTGCGGCGCAGTGTCGTGCCGCTGGCGCTGGTGTTGCTGCTGGTCGACGGCTGGCTCATCAGCACGCGGCCGCTGTACTGGACGCTCATCGGCCTCGGCGTGGCGTTTGCCTCGCCGCTGCTGATTTCACTCCGTCATCTCCTGATGCGCAACCCGCGCATGGAATGGCGCGTGCATCTGCGCCTGCAGCTCGAAGGCGGCTACCGGCGCCTGCAGCAGACGGCTTTGTTCGTCACCATGCTGCCGTACGAGGCCGTGCATCATCTGGATGCCATCGTGCGCAGCGTGTGGCGCATGTTCATCAGCCGCCGGCACCTCCTGCAATGGCTGCCGGCCAGCGTGGCGGCACGCCGTGCCGGCGATGGCCTGCTGTGGCACTACCGCCTGATGTGGGCGGCGCCGCTGTTGTCACTGCTGGTTCTGGGGGCGCTCATCCTGCTCGACCGGGGCCTTGCCGCCTGGGGTGCCGCCGGGCCACTGCTCGCCTTGTGGTGGTTTTCGCCGTGGATCGCGCGCCACATCAGCCTGCCACACGAACCCGGCGCCGCCGCCCCGTTGAGCGCGGCCGACCGCGCCTTCCTCGGCACGGTGGCGCGGCGCACGTGGTACTTCTTCGAACACTTCGTCGATGCGCGCGGGCATCACCTGCCACCCGACAATCATCAGGAATTTCCGGTGGAGGCCACCGCCAGGCGTACGTCGCCGACCAACATCGGCATGTATCTGACGAGCGCGCTGTCGGCCTGGGATTTCGGATACATCACGGTGCCCGGGCTGTTCGACCGCGTGCATGCCACGCTCGACTCGCTGGAAAAGATGGCACGGCATCGTGGCCATTTCTACAACTGGTACGACATCGATTCCCTGCAGCCGCTGGCGCCGCGCTACGTCTCCACCGTGGACAGCGGCAACCTGATCGGCTGCCTGCTGGTGCTGGCCCGCGGTCTCGAGATGGTCGACGAGTCGCGGCTGCTGCCACCACAGGCATGGCGTGGTCTGGCCGACACCTGGCGCGTGTTTGCCGCCGAGACTCAACCGGATGCGGCCACGCGCGAGGCAGTGGAGGGCGTGCTGCGCGCCCCGCCGACCGAGCTGACCGCAGCCGCCGTGGCCTTGCAGGCGCTGCACGGGCAGGTGGTTGCGCTGGCGGCGGCGGCTGATGCCGCACTTTGGTGGCAGGCATTGAAGTCGCAGATCGAAGCGTGGCAGCACGAGCTGGCCGTGTTGGCGCCCTGGGTGGGGCTGGCGACGGCCGCCGATGATGCCCGCATTGCCAGCGTGCGCGAGCGTTTGCAGGGCAACCCGTCATGGCGGCGCACGGCACGGCTCGAAGCAGGCTTGATGCCGGTGGAGGCAGGAACACCAGTGTCGGCGTGGCACCAAAGCCTGCGGGCCGGCGTGCAGGCGATCGAGGCACGCCGCGAGCAGGCGCAGGCACTGGCCACCCGCTGTCGTGCGCTCGCCGAGGCAAGTTTCGATTTCCTGTGCCGCGAGCCGCAGTCGCTCCTGGCGATCGGTTACGACGTCGATCGCCACAGTCTCGACGAGGGTGTTTATGACCTGCTCGCATCCGAGGCGCGCCTGGCCGTGTATGTGGCCATCGCCCAGGGGCAGCTGCCGCGCAAATACTGGTTTGCGCTCGGCCGGCTGCTGACCATTGCCGGCGGTCGTCCGGCGCTGGTGTCCTGGAGCGGCTCCATGTTCGAGTACCTGATGCCGCTTCTGCTGATGCCGAGCTTCGACAACACCCTGCTTGGCCGCAGCGTGCGGGCGGTGGTGGCGAGGCAGATCAGCTACGGCCGGGAGCATGGTGTGCCGTGGGGCGTGTCCGAGTCGGGCTACAACATCAGCGACGCGCACATGATCTATCAATATCGCGCGTTCGGCGTGCCCGGGCTTGGGCTCAAACGCGGTCTCGGTGACGACCTGGTGATCGCGCCCTATGCCAGCGCGCTGGCGGTGCTGGTCAACGTGGAGGCCGCCGTGCGCAATCTGCGCGAACTGGCGCGGCTGGGTGCATTTGGCAGCCACGGCTTCTACGAGGCGCTCGATTACACGCCGGAGCGCGTACCCGACGATGCCCCCTTCGGCCTGGTGCGCAGTTTCATGGCGCACCATCAAGGCATGACACTGACGGCGATTTCCGCGGTGCTCAACAAGCAGCCGCTGCAGCGGCGTTTCCCGCGCGAGCCGATGTTCCGCGCCAACCAGATCCTCCTGCAGGAAAAAGTGCCGGCAGCGCTCTCCATCGACGCCGACACCCTGAGCCCGGAACAGCCACTGCGCCCGGCACAGCCCGCCAGCACCGCCACCACGATCAGCGAGCTGGACACAAGTGTGCCGCAGCTGCAGTTGTTGTCCAACGGCCATTACCACGTCGTGGTGTCGCAGACCGGAGGCGGCTACAGCCAGTGGGGCGAGCTGGCGGTGAATCCGTGGCAGCCCGATCCGGTGTGCGATGCGCGGGGCATCTTCTGCTACGTGCAGGATCTGGACCGCAACCGGTTGTGGAGCAACACCTGGCAGCCGCTGTGTTCCGGCAGTGACTATCGCGCCAGCTTTGCGCCGGCCGGGGCGGAGTTCCTGCGGCGTGATCACGGCATCGAGACGCGCACCCGCATCGCGGTGTCGACCGAGGACAATGTCGAGCTCCGGCGCATCACCGTCACCAACCAGAGTGGTGTCCGCCGCCGGCTGGCCCTGTGCAGTTATTTCGAGTGGGCGTTGTCGCGGCAGTCGGACGTGGCCGCCCATCCGGCCTTCGACAAGCTGTTCGTGCAGACGGACTTCGTGCCCGGCACCCAGGCGGTTCTGGCCTGGCGGCGGCCGCGCAGTGCCGACGAGCACTCGCCGGTCTTCGTCCACCTGCTCGCCCCGGTGGGCAGCGGTCCGGTATCGGCGGCGAGCTGCGAGACCCGGCGCGGCGCCTTTCTCGGGCGCACCGGCCGCCCCCGGCAGCCGGCGGCCCTGGTGCCGCGAGGACCACTTGCCAACGGTGTCGGCGCCGTGCTCGACCCGGTTGCGGCCCTGCGCCGCGAGCTGACGCTGGAGCCGGGGCACAGCATCAGCGTCGACCTCGTGGTGGGCGTCGCGGCCGATCGTGCGGCGGCGCTGGCGCTGGCCGAGCGCTACGCCGACGGCCGCTTCGGTCGCCGCGTGTTTGATCTCGCCTGGACCCGCGAGCAGGTGGTGGCGCACCAGCTCAACCTCGGCACCGGCGATCGCAAGTTGTACACGCGTCTTGCGAGCTCGGTGCTGTGCGCCGATCCGGACTGGCGCCGTGATCGCCACCATGCCGAGCCGGCCACGGGTCAGTCGGGCCTGTGGAAGTTCGGCATCTCCGGCGATCTGCCGATCGTCGTGGTGCGGGTGCGCGACCGCGGCCACATGCCGCTGGTGCGCCAGGCACTGCGCGCACACGTCTACTGGCAGATGCACGGGCTCAGCGTCGATCTGATGATCTGGAACGAAGAGGCCGGCGGCTATCGGCAGGAACTGCAGGACAGCATCATGGGCCTGATCGGCGCGAGCGTGGAAGCGCCGGTGCTGGACCGGCCGGGTGGTGTCTTCGTGCGCCGTGCCGAGCACATCACCGCCGACGACCGCGTGTTGCTGCTGGCCGTGGCGCGGGTGGTGCTCGATGGTGCCCGCGGCAGCATGGCGGAACAGATGCCGGTGCAGCGCCGGATCCCGCCCGCTCCGGCCTTGAAGTTGCGGGTGGCGGCCCCGTCACCTGCGCTGCCCGCACCGAATCCGCCGCTGCGCCACTACAACGGTTACGGCGGCTTCAATCCCGACGGCCGGGAGTACGTGATCGGCGTGGAGCCGGGCCGGTGCCCGCCGCGGCCGTGGTGCAATGTGCTGGCCAATCCGGTGTTTGGCAGCGTGCTGTCCGAAGCCGGTGCCGCCTACAGCTTTGCCACCAATGCACGCGAGTTCCGCCTCACGCCATGGCACAACGACAGCCTGCTCGACAGCGCGGGCGAAGCCTTCTACCTGCGCGACGACGATCGCGGCGTGTACTGGTCGCCAACGCCATGGCCGGTCGCCGGCGGCACGTGCGAGGTGCGTCATGGCTTTGGCTACAGCCGCCATGCCATGCAGCGCGAGGACATCCGCAGCCTGCAGACGGTATTCGTGGCTGAACAGGCGCCGCTCAAGATCACGCTGCTCGAACTGCACAACGACAGCGATGAAGAGCGCAATCTGTCGGTGTACGGTTACGTTGAATGGGTGCTGGGTGAACAGCGTGCGCGGATGGCGCCCCACATCCGCACCCATGCCGCCGATGACGGCCGCGCCATCTATGCCGGCAATCGCTTCAACGACGCCTTCGCCATGCGGGTGGCCTTTCTGGCCAGCGATGCCGCCGTGGCCTTCAGCGCCGATCGGGCCAGCTTCATCGGCCGCAACCACAGCCTCGCCGCACCGGCCGCCCTGAGGCACGCCGAACTCGACGGCGCCACCGGCGCCGGCATCGATCCCTGCGCAGCCCTGCAGCAACGCATCCGGCTGGCGCCAGGCGAGCGCATCGAGCTGGTGTTCGTGCTCGGCGCCGGCAATGACGACGCGCACGCGCGCCAGCTCGTCCAGCAGTTTGCCGATGTCGCGGCGGCACGGGCCGAACTTGGGCGCGTGGTGGCTGCGTGGCGCGACCGCGTGGGACGCATCGAGATCGACAGCCCCGATGAAGCCACCAATCTGCTGGTGAACGGCTGGCTCGCCTACCAGACCATCGCCAGCCGGCTGTGGGCCCGCAGCGGCTTCTACCAGTCCGGCGGGGCCTACGGTTTTCGCGACCAGTTGCAGGATGCGATCGCGCTGCTGCCGTTCGACAGCAGCCATGCACGCGAACAGATCCTGCGTGCGGCGGCCCACCAGTTCTCAGCCGGCGATGTGCAGCACTGGTGGCACCCGCCGCATGGCCGTGGCGTGCGCACGCGCTTCTCCGACGACTACCTGTGGTTGCCCTGGGCGCTGGCGCAGTACCTGGAGGTGAGTGGCGACGAGGCCATCCTCGACGTGCAGATACCCTTCCTCGAAGGCCGGGAACTGGCGGCGGGGGAGGAGTCCTGGTACGACTTCGCCGAGCAGGGCGCGCTGGGCAGCGTGTATGAACATGCCCGGCGCGCAGTGCTTCGGGGTCTGCGCTTCGGCCGCCACGGCCTGCCATTGATCGGCTCGGGCGACTGGAACGATGGCATGAACCGCCTGGGGCTCGAGGACCGTGGCGAGAGCGTGTGGCTGGGCTTTTTCCAGATCGATGTCATGCGGCGCTTTGCCGTGCTGGCGGCGCAACGCGGTGACGATGAGCTGGTGCGTCGCTGTCATGCCGAGACCGTGAATCTCGCACGAAACCTCGAGGAGCACGCCTGGGATGGCGCATGGTATCGCCGTGCCTGGGCGGATGACGGCACCGTGGTGGGCTCGCACGAGAGTGAGGAGTGCCGCATCGATTTGCTGCCCCAGAGCTGGGCCACGCTCACGACCACCGGCAGTCCAGGGCGTCGGGCGCAGGCGCTCGATTCCGCGCTGGAACATCTGCTGCGGCCTGAAGCCCACCTGCTGCAGCTCTTTGACCCACCCTTCGATCACGGCGCCCTGGATCCTGGCTACATCAAGGGCTACGTGCCCGGGATTCGCGAGAACGGCGGCCAGTACACCCACGCCGCGACGTGGTTCGGCATGGCCTGCGCCGCTGCCGGGCGGACGCAGACGGCGTGGGAGGTGTTTGCGCTGCTGAACCCGCTCAACCACACGGCTGATGCAACCGGTGTCGGCATCTACCAGGCCGAACCGTACGTGATTGCCGCCGACGTGTACTGGAATGCCGCCCACCGCGGCCGCGGCGGCTGGAGCTGGTACACCGGTTCGGCCGGCTGGATGCTGCGCTACGCGCTGGAGTCCCTGCTCGGCTTGCACATCGGCCATGGGCGTCTGGCGCTCAAGCCGTGCCTGCCGCCGGCATGGGATCAGTGTCGCTTGCGTTATCGCCACGGCACCAGTGTCTACGCCATCGAGATCCGGCGTGGTGGTGCGCACGAAGCCGGCCTGTGGCTGGATGGCGTGCGGGCGCCGGGTACTGACGTAGCGCTGGTTGACGACGGTGCCGTGCATGAGTTGCGGTTGGTGTTGCCACCTGGATAAGTCGGCTGATGGAAATCCGGCTTCTTCCAGCGCGGAACTTTCCGGCGTCTACGCCTACAAACAGGTGTGATGACTCTCGCAGGCAAGGTTGCCGTCGTCACCGGCGGCAACAGCGGAATCGGCAGCGCGATCGTGCTGGCACTGGCCCGGCAGGGGGCCAGCGTGGGCATCGACTACGTGACTCATCCGGAAGCAGCGGCTGATCTCGAAAAGCAGGTCGGGGCGCTCGGTGGTCGCGCCATCAGCGTGCAGGCGGATGTCAGCCGGATTGCCGATCTCGAGCGACTGATCGCAGCGGCAGTTACGGCATTCGGTCGTGTGGACATCATGGTTAACAATGCCGGCATCGAGACACGCACCTCGATCCTCGAGACCACCGAGGCGCAGTACGACAAAGTGCTGGCGATCAACCTGAAGGGCGCCTTCTTCGGCACGCAGCTCGCCGCCCGCCAGATGATCCGGCAGGGCGGTGGCGGTCGCATCATCAACATCAGTTCCGTGCATGAAGACTGGCCGCTGCCGGGCAACACGGCGTATTGCCTGTCCAAGGGCGGCATGCGGATGCTCACGCGCACCGCCGGCGTGGAGCTGGCGCCGCACGGTATCCTGGTGGTCGGCGTCGGCCCCGGCGCCGTGGCAACACCCATCAACACCTCGACCATGGCAGATCCGGCGCTGCTGAAAAAGCTGGACAACTTCATCCCGCTGGGGCGCATGGCGAAGCCGGAGGAGGTTGGCAACGTGGTGGCTTTTCTGGCGGGCGATGCCGCGAGTTACATCACGGCGACCACCGTCTTTGCCGACGGCGGCATCATGCACCGGAGCCCCGGGCTGTGAGCGTGGCACCCGGCTGGCCAGGCATCGAACCCCGCTGGACCTCGAGCGCCAAGAGCGGGGTGGGCACCAGCGTCAGCGCGCAAAGCCCGCTGTGGTTCACGCTGTCGCACGGGATCGTCAACGAGGTGTATTACCCCCGGCTGGATCGCGCAAATATCCGCGATCTGGGTTTCATCGTGACCGATGGCCAGGGCTTCTTCTCGGAGGAAAAACGGCACACGTCCGCGGCGATCAGCACCGTCGCCCCGGGGGTGCCCGCCCATGAACTCGTCAACACTTGCGGCCGCGGGCGCTACCGGATCCACAAGACCATCTGCACGGATTCACGGCGTGCATCGCTGTTGCAGCGGGTGCGCTTCGAGCCGCTGACCGGCGCGTTGACGGATTATCAGCTGTTTGCGCTGCTGGCCCCGCATCTCGGCAACCACGGCGCCGGCAACGACGGCTGGCTCGGCGAACACAAGGGGCGGCCGATGCTCTTTGCAGAGCGTGACGGGGTGGCGTTGGCGCTGGCCTGTTCCATCCCGTGGCGCGAGGCGAGCTGTGGCTACGTGGGGCGCAGCGATGGGTGGCAGGATTTGAAGGCGCACGGGCGGCTCACGCGACTTTACCCGGAGGCCAGAGGCGGCAACATCGGCTTGACCGGCGAGATCGATCTGGCCCGATGCCAGGGTGAATTCGTGCTGGCGCTGGCCTTCGGCAGCAACGTGGCCGAAGCCGGCCAGCGGGCCTTGTCGAGCCTGATCGATCCGTTCGACAACCTGCTGGACCAATATGTGGCGGAGTGGAGCCGGTTTCACCGGCAGTGCCGGCGCATTGCCACACCCGATGGCGCCGAGCCGCCCCTGTATCGCACCAGCACCGCGGTTCTGAAGACGCATCAATCAACCTATTTCGTGGGCGGCATGATCGCCAGTCTTTCCGTGCCATGGGGTTTCAGCAAGGGCGACAACGATCTCGGTGGCTATCATCTGGTCTGGCCCCGGGATCAGGTCGAGTCGGCCGGCGCCCTGCTGGCCAGTGGCGACACGGCCGGTGCGCTGGATGTCCTGCGTTATCTGCTTTCCACGCAGGAGGCCGATGGCCACTGGCCGCAGAACATGTGGCTGGACGGCTCACCGTACTGGAATGGCATCCAGCTCGACGAAGCGGCTTTTCCGCTGCTGCTGGCCGATGCCCTTCGACGCAACAACGTGCTCGATGGCATCGACTGCTGGCCGACGCTGCGCCGCGCGGCGGCTTACATCGTGCGCAATGGACCGGTGACCTTGCAGGATCGCTGGGAGGAGGACGGCGGCTATTCACCGTTCACGCTGGCGGTGGTCGTGGCCGGCTTGCTGGGTGCCGCCGATTTTGCCGATGAGGCGGGGGAGCCGGCGGTTGCCGGCTATCTGCGCGAGACCGCTGATCTGTGGAATGCGCAGATCGAGGCGTGGACCTACGTGACCGATACGCCGCTCGCCCGGCAGATCGGTGTGGATGGCTATTACATCCGTATCGCACCACCGGAAACTGCCGACGCAGCCTCGCCGGCGCAGGGCTTCGTGCCGATCAAGAATCGGCCGCCGGGCGACAGCGAACTGCCGATGACCCAGCTCATCAGCCCGGATGCCCTGGCGCTGGTGCGCTTTGGCTTGCGGTCGGCCGATGATCCGAAGATCGTCAATACCGTGAAAGCCATCGATGCCCTGCTCAGGACGGAGAGCGCCACCGGGCCGCTCTGGCATCGCTACAACGACGACGGCTATGGTGAGCACGCCGACGGCAGTCCCTTCAACGGCATGGGCATCGGTCGTGGCTGGCCCTTGCTGGGCGGCGAGCGTGCCCATTACGAGCTGGCTGCCGGCCGGCCCGAGGTGGCGGACCAGCTCCGCCAGGTCATGGACGCGCAGACGGGCCCGGGGGGCTTTTTCCCGGAGCAGATCTGGGATGCTGCCGACATTCCCGAACGCGAGCTGTACAACGGCCACCCGTCCGGCTCGGCGATGCCGCTGGTGTGGGCCCATGCGGAATACATCAAGCTGGTGCGCTCGATCGAGGATGGTCGCGTGTTCGATCTGCCGCCGCAGACGGTGGAGCGCTATCAGGTGCAGCGCCAGGGTACACCGCACAGCCCGTGGCGTTTCACCCACAAGAGCCGCACGCTGCCCGTCGGCAAGCTGCTGCGGATGGAAACGCTGGCTGCCGCGTGTGTGCATTGGAGCAGCGACGACTGGCAGACGGTGGTCGACACCGACACCCGCGACACGGGCCTCGGCCTGCATCTGGTCGATCTGCCCACCAGCCAGTTGCCAGCCGGCACCCGTATCCGCTTCACCTTCTACTGGCCCGAAGCCCGCCGCTGGGAAGGCCACGACTTTACTACCACGATAGGTACCGGACTCCCTGGTTTGTAGTTGTTGCGGATGCAACAACTACAAACCAGGGAGTCCGGTACCTCTTTTAGTAGTTGTTGAGGCTGTAGCGGCCGGGGCCGAGGCAGGCGATGGCGAGTGCGGTGAACAGGAACATGCCCTGCAGCTCCAGCGCCCAACCGCCGGTGCCGGCGAGTTCGAAAAGATGGGCACTGTGGGCGAGTCCCAGGGCAAACACCATGTTGATGGCGATGATCAGGCCACCGAGGCGGGAGAAAAGACCGATGATCACCATCAGGGGCGCGACCACCTCGCCGATGTACACGCCGTACGCCACCCAGGGCGGCAGCCCGTTTGCCATCACCATGCCGGTGATGCCGTCGATGCCGCTGGTGAGTTTGGCAACGCCATGCAGGAGGATCATCACCCCCAGCGCGAGCCGCAGGATGAGCTTGCCGGTATCTTGCATACTTCCACTCCTGGATCCGGAACCGATATCAAGGCGCAGTCTGCCCGACGAGACAGCCAGCGATCAACGTCATTGGATGCATCATGAGCAACAACATTCCCGAAGTCTACGAGTCGCCGATATTTCGCATGGCCTGTCAGCAGTTTGATCAGGTCGCCGATTTCCTGGCCATCCCCGATGATTCCCGCGATCGCCTGAAAATACCGAAACGCTCGATCAGCGTGGCCATGCCGGTGCGTCGGGATGACGGCAGCACCACGGTGTTCATGGGGTACCGCGTCCAGCATCACCTCACGCTGGGCCCAACCAAGGGTGGTGTGCGCTTTCATCCGGATGTCACCCTGGGCGAGGTGGCGGCGCTCGCCATGTGGATGAGCTGGAAGTGCGCGTTGACCGGCCTGCCCTACGGCGGCGCCAAGGGCGGCGTCACCTGCAAGCCGGCCGATCTGTCGATCGGCGAGCTCGAACGGGTGACGCGCCGCTACACGCAGGAACTGATTCCCTTCATCGGCCCGCAGATCGACATCCCGGCCCCCGACATGGGCACCAACGAACAGACGATGGCCTGGATGATGGATACCTACTCGCTGCAAACCGGCCACTGCGTGCCGGCGGTGGTCACCGGCAAGCCGGTGAGTCTAGGCGGCTCACTCGGCCGCCGTGAAGCCACAGGTCGGGGCGTGGCGTATCTCGTGTCCCGGGCCATGCAGGAGATCGGCATCGCTGCTGCCGGCGCCACCGCCGTGGTGCAGGGCTATGGCAATGTCGGCTCCGTGGCCGCCAAAACCCTGCGTGAACAGGGCATGCGGGTCATCGCCGTGAGTGATGTATATGGCGGCCTCTACAATGCCGGCGGCCTCGATCTCGACCGCCTCGATCAGCACGTGGCCCGGACGCGCAGCATTGTCGGCTTCGATGGCGCGGAGGCGATCGCCAATGACCAGATGCTGCTCCTGCCATGTGATGTGCTGGTCACGGCTGCGCTCGAGCGCCAGATCACTGCCGCCAATGCCGGCAGGATCCGGTGCCGGATTCTCGCCGAAGGCGCCAACGGGCCCACCACGCCGGAAGCCGACGCCATCATCGTGCAGCGCCCGGAAATCTTCGTGATCCCCGACGTCGTGTGCAATGCCGGTGGGGTGGTTGTGTCGTACTTCGAGTGGGTGCAGGACTTGCAGAGCTTCTTCTGGGACGAAGCCGAGGTGATGACCAAGCTTTACCGGATACTCGATCGGGCATTCATGCAGACCCTGGCCATCAGTCGCCGGCAGCAGGTCAGCATGCGCTTTGCCGCCCTGAGTCTCGGCATCCAGCGGGTCCATGAAGCCAAGCAGGTGCGGGGACTCTTCCCGTAACCGAAATCTGCTCCCGGGCCGCTCTCAGGCAGACTCGAACAACAGCACCTGAAACCGTCCCGTGCCTTCGCGCAGCTTTCTGGCTTCTGCGTACTCCGGAGAATGCCAGAAGGCGAGCGCCGCCTCCCTGTCGGGCCACTCCGAGACCAGGGCGCTCGGGCTGGCGCACCAGCCACCCTCGAGAAATTCCCCACCGCTGCCACGGAGGATGTACCGGCCGCCGAATTTGGCCACCAGTGCTGGAACCACTCGCGCATAATCGGCGAGGAAGCGTGCACGGTCGGTGAGATCGGCGGTGACGATCATGTAGCAGCGTTTGTCGCTCATGAATTTATCGCTTGTGGGTTGTTGCCCGGCGCTCCTGCAGTTGTGTACATCCAGTATCGGAGAATACGGCCATGAAAAACATCCTTCGCCGCACCACGCTCATCGTGCGCGATATCGGGCGTTCGGTGCGGTGGTATGAGCACGTCGTCGGCATGACGCGCTACTACGAGGGCGAGGTCGTGCTCTCCGGTGCAGGCATGGCGGCCGGCAAGGCGGGCGACCGCACGCACCTCGTCATCATGCAGTGCGAGCATCCGGAAATCGGCATGATCGGGTTGCTGCAATGGGTGGATCCGCCGCTGCCGGCGCCGGCGGAGATTCCCGTCAGCGTGACCTATGGCAACCCGACCTTCGTCGTTGCCTCCGACGACGCGCGGGCAGCGTTGCAGCGCGCACGGGAACTGGGCTCGCATGTGCATTCCGAAGCGCACGAGTGGTCGATTCGCGGCGCCGATGGTGAAATGAAGCGCTTTGTCAGCACGTCGGTGTTCGATCCGGACGGTTACTTCTACGAGTTCAACCAGCAACTCGGCTGAGGCCGCATCACGTCGCGCTAGACCGGCACCGTCAGCGGATTGTAGGCATACAGCCCCAGGCTCTCCGCCGTCTTGTGCGACGCCGTGGTGTAGTTGTCCGGATCGCGCGAGTACATGCGGCGGGCGTTGGCATGCGACTCGCGCATCACGAAGGTGCCGCGCTCGCGTCGCGCCGCCTCGTAGCGGGCGAGGCCGGTGCGCCAGTCCACCGCGGCGGCGAGACTGCGGGCCAGCACCATGCCATCCTCGATGGCCATGACAGCGCCCTGGGCGAGAAACGGCGTCATCGGATGCGCGGCATCGCCCAGCAGCGTGGCGCGGCCGCGCGTCCAGTGGCCCAGCGGTTCACGGTCGAAGAGGCCCCACTTGAAGCAGCGCTCCGGCGGCGTGGCCGCGATGATTGACTGTACTTCGGGCGCGAAGTCGCTGAATTCCTGCTGGAGCTCGGCGATTTCCGAGTGCACGGACCAGCTTTCCTCGGCCCATGCGTCGCGCTTCGAGAAGGCGGCGTAGTTGAGAAGTGTGCCCTGGCGCACCTTGTAGCGGGCGAAGGTGCGTGCCGGCCCGGCAAAGGAGGCGGAATCGGGCACGATCACGGCCGGGTCGAGCCGTTCCATCGGCACGAGTCCGCGCCAGGCGATGTAGCCGGTGAAGCTCACCTTTTCCGCACCCCACAGCGCCCGGCGCACGGCCGAGCGGATGCCGTCGCTGCCGATCAGGATATCGCCGCTGGCGCTCCGGCCGTTCCTGAAGGTGGCGGTGATGCCATCCCCGGTTTCATCGAGGGCGTCGAAGCTGCAGCCGGTGTGGATGCAGTCGGCATCGAGTGCGCGCACGGCGTGGAGGAGTGCACCATGCAGGTCGGCGCGATGGGCCTGACAGTAGGGCGCGCCGTACTGCTCCTGCATGCGGTTGCCGCGGTTGGTTTCAACGAGGATCTCGCCGGTGCGGTAGTGCTTGATGGCGCCGGCTGCGGGTGTGCGCGCGACCTGGTCCATGACTTCCCTGCCCAGCAGATGATGGAGGACGTGGACGCCATTGGGCGTGATGGTGACACCTGCGCCGACCTCGCCGGGTTCAGCGTGCTGCTCGAAGGTTGAAACCCGGAAGCCTGCCTGCAGCAGCGCGAGGGTGGCCGTGAGGCCGCCCAGACCTGCGCCAACGATGATCACGTGCAGATCCTTCATTCCGGCGATAGTCTAGCCGCATCCGGCTTCCAGAATTTGAGTGTCCTGCGACAGTGAGCCACGAAACCATCCCGGCCTTGACTACCCCGGCCTTGAGCCGGCAGGCCCGGGCATTCCTCGCCCGCGACCATCTCCTCCATATCGGTGGCGAGTGGGTCGCCGCGCGTGACGGCGATGCCATCGAGGTTGTCGATCCATCGACCGGCGCAGTGATTGCCGCCGTGGCAGGGGCGGGGCCTGCAGACGTCGATCAGGCCGGCGCCGCCGCCCGCCAGGCCTTCGAGACGGGGCCGTGGCCGGGCATGTCGCCATCGGCACGCAGCGAGCTTTTATGGAATCTTGCTGCCGTGCTCGAAGCCAACCGCGACCTCCTGACCGAACTCGAGGTGCTCGACACGGGCATGCCGATCACCATGGCCGGTGCTCATGCGGTCTCCGGCGCGGCGCGCATGTTGCGCTATTACGCGGGCTGGCCGTCGAAAATCACCGGGCACACGGTGGCCGGCGATCCGCGCCCCGGGGCGAAGTACCCGCCGCTCACCTACACGCGTCGCGAGCCGATCGGCGTGGCGGCACAGATCACCCCGTGGAATTACCCGCTCGGCATGCTGGCGATGAAGCTCGGGCCGGCGCTCGCGGCCGGTTGCACCGTGGTGCTGAAGCCGGACGAGAAGACGCCGCTCTCCAGCCTGTGTTTCGCCGGCTTGCTCGGCGAGGCTGGCATCCCGCCCGGCGTCGTCAATGTCGTGCCGGGTTTTGGCGAGCGGGCGGGAGCGGCGCTCACCGCCCATGCCGGCGTGGACAAGGTGGCGTTCACCGGCTCCCTCGACGTGGCCCGCAAGATTCTCGAGGCTGCCAGGGGCAACCTGAAGCGCGTGTCGCTGGAACTCGGCGGCAAGTCACCCTTCATCATCTTCCCCGACGCCGACCTGCGCGAGGCGATCCCGGCTGCGGCCCGCGCGGCGTTTTTCCTGCAGGGACAGAACTGCCAGTCCGCCTCGCGCCTGCTGGTCCACGAGTCGATCGCGGAGCAGGTGACGGGCGGCGTGATCGCTGCGGCAAAAGCCATGCAGATCGGCGCCGGCCTGGATCCCGCCACGGAAATCGGCCCGCTCGTGTCTGCCGGGCACCTGGAGCGGGTGCAGGCTTATGTGGCGGGCGGTGTGGCGGCGGGTGCGCGGCTTGCGACCGGTGGCGCCCGCCTCGACAGGCCCGGCTATTTCATGGAGCCCGCCGTGTTCACCCGGGTGCAACCCGGGATGCGCATCGTGCAGGAGGAGATCTTCGGTCCGGTGACCTGCATCGAGACCTTCGGCGACGAAGACCTGGAGCACATCGCGCGCCGGGCGAACGACACCATCTACGGCCTCGTCGCCAGTGTCTGGACCCGCGATCTGCGCCGGGCGCACCGCCTCGCCGAACTGATCCGTGCCGGGGTGGTCGGCATCAACCAGCATGGTGGCGTGAATCTCTTTGCGCCTTTCGGCGGCTTCAAGCAGTCAGGGTGGGGTCGAGAATTCGGTGCGGAGAGCCTCGATGCCTATCTCGAAACCAAGACCGTGATGGTACGCTACGACGGATGAATTCCCTTGAACAACAGGCCATCGTCAGCATCGTCCTGCTGGCCGCCTTCGCCGATGGCATGCAGGAAGATCGAGACCGCGAGCAGGTCAGGCGCATCGCCGAGTCGCTGGACGGAACCGAAGGCGCACCGGAGCTGACGCGGCTGTATCAGGACGTGCTGCTGAAGCGTGTCGACCTGCACAAGGCGAGTGCCGCCCTGGCCGATCCGGGGCACCGCCAGCTGGCCTACGAGATGGCCGTCTGTGTCTGCGAGTGCGACGGGACGGCAAGCCCCGCTGAACAGCAGTTCCTGGGTGAACTGAAGCGCGCACTCGATCTGGGCGAAAAACAAAGCGCCGAGGTGGAACGCAGCGCCGCGGCGCTGGCGGCCGCGCCACTCACGACAGCTGCGGCCACTGCAACGGCCAACGCGACGACCAAGGCGGCCACCCCGCCCGCAGACGCCGAGCTCGACCGCTACATCCTCAACCACGCCATCGTCAACGGTGCGATCGAGCTGCTGCCGCAGTCGCTGGCGTCCATGGCGATCATCCCGCTGCAGATGAAGATGGTCTATCGCATCGGCCAGGGCTACGGCTTCGAGCTGGACAAGGGCCATATCAAGGATTTCATCGCCACCGCCGGGGTCGGCATCACCTCGCAGTACCTGGAGCAGGTTGGTCGCAAGCTTCTCGGCGGCCTGCTCGGCTCGGTGGCGGGAGGGATTGGCCGCGGGGTCGGCAGCGTGGCCGCCGGCGCGGCCTTCTCCTTCGCAACCACCTACGCACTCGGGCAATTGGCGAAGCGGTACTACGCCGGCGGGCGCCGGATGGACACGGCGCTGTTGCAGAGCACCTTCCAGTCCCTGCTCGGCCAGGCCAGGGATCTGCAGCAGCAGAACCTGCCGCAGATCCGCGACAAGGCGCGCACGCTCGACATGGCCCAGGTGATGTCGATGGTGAAGAACTGAAGCAGCCGGCACCGGCAACCGGATGCCGACCCCCGCCTAGATTTCGATCTGTATTCCCAGTTCGATCACCTGCTCGGTGGGCAGGCCGTAGTACAGCGCGGCCCGCTGCGCGTTGCGGGCGAGGAAGGCAAACAGGCGCTCACGCCAGTTGGCCATGCCGTGGGCGTCGTCGCGGGGAATCACCGTCTCGATGCCCAGGTAATACGTGGCCTGATCCAGGTCGATGGACAGGCCGAATGCGGTGCAGGCCCGCAGGGCCGCGGGGATGTGCGGCTTCTGCATGTAGCCATAGCTCATGATCACGCGGAACAGGCCGTTGGCCAGGCGTTCCACCGCCACGCGCTCCCGCACCGGCACACGCGGGCGCGTGTCGGTGCGCAGGGTCAGCACCACCACCTGCTCGTTCAACACATGGTTGCGCTCCAGATGGTGGCGGAGGATGGCGGGCACGCCGATCGAATACCGGGCCAGGAAAACCCCGGTGCCGGGAATGCGATGGGCTTCCCGATAGTCCGGCGAGGCGAGAAAATCCGGTACGGACTGGCGCATCGCATTCAGGCCTGTCATGACCAGCCGTCGCCCGCGGCGCCACGTCGACATCAGGGCAAACACCAGCACGCCGACGGTCAGCGGATACCAGCCACCATCGGCGAACTTGTAGAGGTTGGCGCCGAGGAAGGCCCAGTCGATGATCCAGATCATCGCCACGCCCAGCGTCGCGAGCCACGGTCGCTGCCAGTTGCGCCAGGCGATGACACCTGCCAGCAGGGTCGTGATGGCCATGTCGGCCGACACCGACAAACCATAGGCGGCGCCGAGGCGATCCGAGGAGCCAAAGCCGATCACCAGGCCGATCGTTGCCGCCATGAGGAACCAGTTGGCGAGTGGAATGTAGATCTGGCCCCGCGTCGTGGCGGAGGTGTGCACCACCTTCATGCCGGGCAGCAGGCCCAGGCGTATCGCCTGCGAGGTGAGCGAGAAGGTGCCGGTGATCACGGCCTGCGATGCGATGATGGTGGCGATGGTGGCCAGCACGACCAATGCCAGCCGCATGCCGGCTGGCGCCAGATCAAAAAATGGATGGGCCGCCTCCGACGGGATGGTGAGGATCAGGGCGCCCTGGCCGAAATAGTTGAGCAGCAGTGCCGGCAACACCAGCCCAAACCAGGACAGGCGGATGGGACCCAGGCCGAAGTGCCCCATGTCGGCGTACAGCGCTTCGCCCCCCGTGACGACGAGAAAGATCGTGCCGAGCACCAGATAGCCGGTCTGGCCGTTCATCCGGAAGAAGTTCAGCGCATGCCACGGATTGACGGCGGCCAGTACCGCCGGCTCCAGCAGGATGCCCCGCAGGCCGAGTGCGGCGAGCACGAGGAACCAGATGAGCATCAGCGGCCCGAAGACGCTGCCGATGCGGTGGCTGCCGCTGCGCTGGAAGAGAAAGAGGGTGGCCAGGATCGTGATCGTGATCGGCACGACCCACACGTTGAAGCTGTCATGCACGCCACCCAGGCCTTCGATGGCGCTCAACACGGAGATGGCCGGGGTGATCGTGCCGTCGCCGTACAACAGCGCGGCGCCAAACAGGCCGAGCGGTATGAGGAGCAGGCGTACCGGCGCGCTGCGTCTGGCCAGCGGCCGCAGCAGGGCCACGAGCGCGATGATGCCGCCCTCGCCGTTGTTGTCCTGTTGCATGACGAAAACGAGATACTTGATCGAGATGATCACGACCAGCGCCCAGAAGACCAGCGACAGGATGCCGAGGATGTTTTCCGGGTTGACCGGAATCGGGTTGGCGCCGAAAAAGCACTGACGGATGGCGTACAGTGGACTCGTGCCGATGTCGCCGAAGACGACACCGAGCGCACCCAGGCCTCCCGTTGCCCAGATCGGCAGTCTGGTCGGAAGTCTGGCCGGAAATCCGGCCGATGTCCTGGTCATCCCGTGATGGTCCCTTTGCCGCGGAGTTGCGCCGTCAGATGTCTGCCACTGCGGGAAGCGACCCGGCACCACGATCGGGGCCAGCAAGGATATACCCCTCCGGGTCCATGCCGCCGACTGTCCTGCTCATCGGTGGGGGGCACGTCAATCTCCATGTCGCCGCAGGGGCCCACTCGCTGCGGGCGCTCGGCGCGCGGGTCGTGCTCGTTGATCCGGGCAACTTCTGGTATTCGGGACTGGCCACCGGGCTGTTGGGAGGCCGGTATGCGGTCACCGAGGATCAGATCGATCTGCGCGCCTTGCTGACGGCGGCGGGCGGTGCATACATCTGCGGCAGCGTCGAGCGGATTGATCCGCGCCGACGCTGCGTGCACCTGGCCGATGGCGCGGTATTGTCGTATGACCTGCTGTCGCTGAATGTCGGCAGCCGGGTGAACGTGGCGGCCATCAGCGGGGCGCTCGATGATCCAACGGTCTGGCCGGTGAAGCCGATCAGCCGGCTCTGGCAGCTGCGTCTGGATCTCGAGGCGCGGCTCCAGCGCGGCACATCACCGCGGATCGCCGTGGTGGGTGGTGGTCCCACCGGCGTCGAGATCGCGGCCAACATCAGGGCGCTTGTCGCGCTACACGGTGCGACGGCGAGTGTCACGGTGCTCACGCGCAACTCGCGGCTGCTGCCGAAGGCATCCGCCGGCGTCAGCAGGCTCGTGCAGCGCCGGTTTGTGCAGCGTGGCATCACCGTGCAAGTACACACTGAAGTAATCCGGCGCCAGGGGGCCGAACTGGTGGCCGATGATGGCCGCCATGTGCCTGCCGATATGGTCATCGTCGCCACCGGCCTCGATGCCAATCCATTGATCGATACCATGGGGCTGCCCGTCGACAGCCGGCGCGGCCTGATCGTCGATGACCGGCTGCAGGCCATCACCGACGACCGGATCCTTGCCGGCGGTGATGTGGCGGCCATGGCCGGTTTTGACCTGCCGAAGCTGGGCGTCTTCGGCGTGCGCCAGGCTCCGGTCATTCATGCCAACCTGCGCGCACGTCTCCGCGGCACGCCGCTCGTCCGCTATCGTCCGCAAAAACGCAGTCTCGCCATTCTCAACCTGGGCGACGGCACCGCCCTGTCGACGTGGGGACCCTTCTGGTGGCGCGGGCGCTCCAGCATGTGGCTCAAGGAGCGCATCGACCGGCGCTTTCTTGCCGGATATCGAAGCACCTTTGCGGATTTTTCGCGCTAAGCTTCGATCTCCACGCCAGAGGAGCGGGCGTGTTCCCGGGAGAAAGTGCCACCGCATGAATGAGACTGCCGCTCTGGACGTGATGGCCGTGCGGGCGCTGGAAAGTGCTGATGTCGAGCGCCGGCTGTGGACCGATGCGGATCGGGAGTGGGCCAGCCGGGCTGCTGCCGAGATCGTCGGCGATCAGGCCGAGCCCGAGAAATTCCTGGCCCGGCGCGCCCGTCTGGTGCTTGAAAGGCTCACCGAACGCAAGAGTCCGATCCCGCGGGCCGTGCAGGCGTGGCGCTGGCGGTCGTGGGTGGGCCTGGGCGTTGTGCTGGTCGCCTTTGTTATGGGCATCATGCTTGATCACCTCGCCAGCGATCAGCAGATCAACATCCTGGCGCCACCGGTACTGGGACTGCTGGTGTGGAATCTGGTGATGTACGTGCTGCTCGCGGCCCAGGCCCTGGTGCAGATGCGCCGGCCGGCAACCAGTGGGCCGATCCGGCGCGCCCTGGTCTGGCTGGGCTCGAGCGCCCGCTGGTTCCGGCCGCCATCCAGAGCCGGGGATGCGGTGCGCCGGGAAACCATGACCCGCTTTGTCCACAACTGGGCAAGCCTCAGTGCGCCACTGTATGCATCGCGCGCCGCGCGCATCCTGCATCTGGCGGCAGCGGCCTTTGCGACCGGCGTGATCGCCGGGCTTTATCTGCGTGGGCTCGCCTTCGAATACCACGCCGTGTGGCAGAGCACCTTCCTCAGTGCGGAGACCGTGCGGTCGCTGGTGGCGGTGGGCTATGCACCCGGTTACTGGTTGTTGCAGATGCCGTTGCCCGATGCCGCGCGGATTGCCGGGCTCGCGGTGCTGCCGGGCCAGAATGCCGGCGAGAATGCCGCGCCATGGATCCATCTGATGGCGGCGACCCTGCTGTTGATCGTGGTGCTGCCCCGGCTGGTGCTGGCGCTGATCGCCGGTGTTCGGGAGCATCTCAAGGCCGGCAGTTTGTCGGTGGTCATCACCCAGCCGTACTTCCAGCGCCTGCTGCGCGGTTTTCATACCGGGCGGGCCCGCGTCGAGGTCCTGCCCTACAGCGTTGCCGTGACAACCGACGGCATCACCGTGCTGGAAGATCTGCTGGCGCGCGTGCTCGGTGGCAACGTTGCCCTGACGCTCCTGCCAGCCGCCGAATACGGCGCCGCCGCTCCCGCCGCGGATACCTGGCCGGCGGATGACACGGATCCCCTCGTGGTGCTCTTCGATCTGACTGCGACTCCGGAGCCCGAGGTGCACGGGGTGTTTCTGGATGTCCTGGCGCAGCACGCCTGGTCGCGCCGGCTGATGATCCTGGTGGACGAGAGCGGTTTCACTGCCCGGGTCACGGCGCCGGAGCGGCACGTCAGCCGGCAAAAGCTCTGGACGGCCTTCTGCACGGAACGCGGCATGAGCCCGTTGTTCATCAATCTCGTTGCACCGGATCTGGCGGCAGCCGAAGAGCAACTGGACACCATCCTCCGCGCCGCGGAAGTCCGGCCATGACCACGATTGCGGTATCACTCATTTCCCACACCAATGCCGGCAAGACGACGCTCGCCCGCACCCTGCTGGGCATGGATGTGGGCGAGGTGGAGGACGCGCCGCATGTCACGACCGAAGCGGCGTCGTTTCCGCTGCTGACGTCGCCCGAAGGAGACGTGCTGATGCTGTGGGACACTCCCGGCTTCGGCAACAGCAAACGGCTCGCCAGTCGCCTTGCGCAGCATGGCAGTCCCATCGGCTGGTTTCTGGCCCAGGTCTGGGATCGCTTCAAGGATCGCAGCTTCTGGCTGACGCAACTGGCCGTGCACAATGTCCGCGACCAGGCGGATGTTGCGCTGTATCTGGTCAACGCGTCCGAATCGCCAGCCAATGCCGGCTATCTGGCCGCCGAAATGGCGCTGCTCAAGTGGCTGGAGAAGCCGGTCATCGTGGTGTTGAACCAGACCGGCGCCGCGCATTCGCAGACCGTCGAGGCCGAACACATCAACGCCTGGCACGAGGCCCTGCAGCAGTATCCCCAGGTCCGCGACGTGCTGACCCTGGATGCCTTCGCCCGCTGCTGGGTGCAGGAGTACACCCTGTTCCAGCGCTTGCGCAGGGTCCTGCCCCTCGATCGGAAAGCCGCACTCGAGCGCCTCACCGCGGCCTGGGAAGCCGGCCAGTGGGCCCGGTTCAACGCAGCGATGACGGTTCTCGCCAGGCCGATCGCCACGGCGGCCTGTGCCCGGGTCCCGGTTCCGTCGCGGCCCCGGTTGCGCTGGCTGGGTGATGCACTGGGGCTGAACCGGCGCGATCCAAAGGAAGGCTTCCGTGCTTCAACCCGGGCGCTGGCGCGGACCTTGGTGCAGCAGCTGGAAAGCGATCAGCGCGCCAGCGCCAGCCGGCTGTTGGCGATCTACGGTCTGCAGGGTGAGGCCTCGGCCGATCTGGCCGCCCGTCTCGAGAGCGATTTTGTTGCGGTGGCGCCAGTCGATGAAGGTCGGGCAGCAGCCATCGGCGGCATCCTGTCCGGCGCCACGACCGGACTGGCAGCCGATCTCGCTGCCGGTGGCCTGACCCTCGGCGGCGGCATGCTCGCCGGCGCCGTGCTCGGGGCTTTTGCCGGTGTCGGCATTGCCCGCGGCCTCAACGTGGTGCGGGGCGAAAAGGAGGCGAGCATTCGCTGGGGCACGGCATTTCTCGACAGTCTCGTGGTCACCGCCTTGTTGCGCTATCTCGCCGTGGCGCACTTCGGCCGGGGTCGCGGCGACTGGCAGGACAGTGCCTGTCTGCCGGTGTGGCGCTCGCTCGTGGAGCAGATCGTCGCCGAGCGGCGGTCCGTGCTGGCCGACATCTGGGCGCGGCGTGAGCCGGGCGGTGGGGCGGTCGTGCCGGCGCCGGCCGCGACATCGGCCACGACAACGCCCACAGACCAGGCCGATGCCCCGGCAGATGCCTCAGACGATGCACTGGCCGATGCCCCTGTCGATGTACTGGCCGATGCACTGGCCACCGAGCTGCACGGCATGGCGCGGAAAGCCCTGCACGAGCTCTATCCGGATGTGCTGCCCTCGTTGCAGGACGGCGGGTAGTTGCCCGGCGTGGAACTTTGCTAAGCTCCCGGCCATGACCCCCGTTCGCCGCGCACACTGGATCATCGGGCTGGTGCTGGTGCACTTCTTCATCGTGCCCTGCGCCTCGGCAATGATGCTGATGCCGGCCGAAGCAGACTGCGAGCACTGCCTGACCACCGACACCCAGGACGCCTGCCTGCTCAGCTCCACCACCGGGTCCACGAGCGACAACCTGCTGATCGATTCCGGCCGGGCCGATCAGCCCAGGCTGCTGCAGCCGGTGTTGTTCCTGACAGCCTTCTCCGCCCGGGATCTGCTGGCAACCGGCCAGCTCCCGGCCGACTTCCAGTCGAGATTCTCCGCCTCCCGGGCCAGCGGCGATCCGCCGCCTTACCTGCTTCTGGGCCAGCTCCGCCTCTGAAAGATCACCTCGCGCTCTGCTGATCCGGACGCCGCACTGCGCGCGTCCGTTGCTGACTTGTGAGGAGATTTTCATGGCAATCCGCAGCGGGCAGGACGCCCGTCAATACTTGTACACGACTGATGCCGATGGCGGCGTTGGCGTCGATGCCGGCCGGCGGCGTTTCGTGCTGGGCGCCGCCGTCACGGGCCTGGCGGCTGGTCTGGGCCGCTGGCGTACCGCCGGGGCCACCGGCGCCGTCATCGATCATCGCGGCCTGATTCATCTGCAGGGCACGGAATTTGATCTGAACATCGGCCAGCTGCCGGTCAACATCACCGGCCGGGAGCGGCTCGCCGTTGCCGTGAACGGCTCGCTGCCGGCGCCGGTGCTGCATTGGCAGGAAGGCGATACGGTCACCATCCGCGTGACCAACACGCTCGATGAACCGACCTCGATCCACTGGCACGGCATCCTCCTGCCGAACGACATGGATGGTGTGCCGGGTTTCAATTTTGCGGGCATCGCCCCGGGGGAAACCTTCAGCTATCGCTTTCCGGTGCGGCAGGCGGGCACCTACTGGTATCACAGCCATTCCGGTCTCCAGGAGCAGTTGGGCCTGTACGGACTGCTGCTCATCCACCCGCAGGCTCCGGATCCCGTGGCGTTCGATCGCGACCACTTTGTGATGTTGTCCGACTGGACCGACGAAGACCCCAACCGGGTGTTTCTCAAGCTGAAGAAGCAGGGCGATTACTACAACTTCAATCAGCCGGCGGTTGGCGATCTGTTCCATGATGTCCGCACGGTCGGGTTGCGCCAGGCCATCGACAAGCGCCGCATGTGGGGCGCGATGCGCATGAACCGCACCGATCTGTCCGACGTCAGCGGATCCACCTACACCTATCTCGTCAACGGCCACACGCCGGCGGAAAACTGGACGGGCACCTACCAGCCCGGTGAGCGCATACGGCTGCGCTTCGTCAATGCCGGCTCCATGACCTACTTCGACGTGCGCATTCCCGGCTTGCGCATGACGGTTGTTGCGGCGGATGGCCAGCCCGTCAAGCCGGTGGTCGTGGATGAATTCCGGATCGCCTCCGGTGAAACCTACGACGTGGTGGTCACGCCGGAAGGCAACGAAGCCTGGACGATCTTTGCACAGTCGATGGACCGGACCGGCTTTGCCCGGGGCACGCTCGCACCACAGGCCGGCATGAGTGCCGCCGTGCCGGCAGTGGATCCCCGCGAGGAGTTGACGATGGCGGACATGGGCCATGCCGCCGATGCGGGCATGGACCCGGCGATGAATCATGCCGGCCACGACATGGCGGCCATGCCCGCTGCCGTGCCGGTGATCCATGCACCCACGGAGTATTCGCCGATGGTGGACATGCGCGCCGCAAATCCCGTCAGCAAGCTGGATGATCCGGGGACCGGCCTGCGCGACAACGGTCGCCGCGTGCTGACCTATGCCGATCTCGCCAGCGTCTTTCCCGATCCGGATGGCCGCGAGCCGCGGCACACCGTCGAGCTGCATCTGACCGGACACATGGAACGCTATGTCTGGTCCTTCAATGGTGTGCGCTTTTCCGGGGCCGAGCCGATCCGGCTGCCCTACGGCGAGCGGGTGCGCTTTGTCATCGTCAACGATGGAATGATGACTCACCCCATCCATCTGCATGGCATGTGGAGTGATCTGGAAGACGAGCACGGGCAGTTCAAGCTGCGCAAACACACGATCAGCGTCAAGCCCGGCGAGCGCCTGACCTACCGGGTCACCGCTGATGCCCTGGGGCGCTGGGCCTATCACTGTCATCTGTTCATGCACATGGCCGTGGGCATGTTTCGCGAGGTGCGCGTCGATGAGTAACACAACAATGCACAAGCTGGCCGCGATGAGCCTGGTTCTTGCCCTGATGTCCGCGGGCACAGCCGGTGCCGGCGAGCCCATCATGGATCACGCGAAGACCGATGATCCGATCATCAGCAAGGTGCTGGTGGATGAACTGGAATGGCAGGATGCCTCGCCTAACGAGGCCATGGCCTGGGATGCCACCGCCTGGATCGGACGGGATGGGGGCCGCGTGCTGCTGCGCTCCGAGGGGGTGGCCGTCAATCGACAGGTGGAGCACCTGCGCGCCGAGCTGCTCTGGTGGCGGCCGATCGCGGCGTGGTGGAATGTGGTCGGCGGCCTGCGCCAGGATGCCGGTGAAGGTCCGGGCCGCACCTACGGGCTCATCGGCATCGAGGGGCTTGCACCGTACTGGTTCCATGTGCAGGCGGATCTCTACGCCGGCGAGCGCGGCCAGATCGGTACCCGGCTGGAAGCGGAATACGACATCCGCCTCACCAATCGCCTGTTCCTGTCGCCGCAGGCCGAGCTGCACGCCTACACCCGGGATGACGCGGCGACCGGCATTGGCAACGGGCTCAGCGAACTGGAAGCAGGGGTGCGCCTGCGCTACGAGATCCGCCGCGAATTTGCCCCGTATCTCGGTATTCAATGGACCGGTTCATTCGGTGACACGGCAGATATCGCCCGGGCTGCCGGCGAACCGGTCCGTGATACCTTCGTCGTGGCTGGTCTGCGGTTCTGGTTCTGAGGAGTCCATCGATGCGCGCCGTGCGAATCATTCTCTGGAGTTTCGTGGTTGTCTTTGTGGTGATTGCCGGGTTTGTCTGGTCCGGGACCTATGACATCGGCGCCGATGCGCCGCACCCGCGCCCGGTGTATCAGGTGCTGGAGCTGACCAGGGACCGCTCGGTCGCGGTCCGTGCCGCGTCGATCACCGTCCCGGATCTGACCGATGCCGAAGGCCTCCGTCATGGTGCGGGCAATTACGCCGCCATGTGCGAGACCTGTCATCTGCGGCCGGGGCTCGACAGTTCGGAGTTGCATCGCGGGCTGTACCCGCAGCCGCCGGCACTGGCCAATCAGCAGAGTGAGCCAGCCCGTGATTTCTGGGTCATCAAGCACGGCATCCAGGCCACCGGCATGCCGGCCTGGGGCAGGAGCATGGACGACGCGTCGATCTGGGGGCTGGTGGCCTTCATCCAGAAACTGCCGTCGCTGACCCCGGAGGCCTACCGCGCAGCGGTGGAGGCCAGCGGAGGGCATTCGCACGGCGGGCCTGAAGAGGAATCAGCCGATCACGAACCCGGATCCGGACACAGCCACGACGAAGGCTCCGACCATGCGCCTGCGGAGCATGCGCATGATGCGGAGCATACGCACTGATTGGATCAGTGGCTGGCGCCGTCGTTGCGTGGCGCTGATGCCATCGCCGTTTGCAGGTGGCGGATCTTCCAGGCATTGCCGATGTGGCTCAGCACGGCCGTGCCTTTGCCATGCATCGACACCGGGTGCTTGCCGCCTTCGAACTTGTCGCTGACGACGATGACATCCATCGCCCACGAGAAGGTCGCATAGGCGAGATTGCCGCTGACGAAAGGCCGGACATCGCTCAGCCGGTAGCTGGGTTTCTCGAACAGCTTCATTTCCGGCGCCATGTGGTCGTAGTAGCTCTGCCAGCCGATGTTGACGTAGGTGCCTTCGAAAAAGCTGAAGTCATTGCCGGGCACCAGCAGTGGCTGGACCTTCGGCAGGTCGTTGCTGCTGATGGCCGCGGCGTATTGCTCCAGAACGCCGACCACCGCTTTGGTCTCCGGCGTTGCGGCCACGGCCGGCGCAGCCTGGTGATCTTCTCCCCCGTGCGACCAGGCGGCGCCCGGACTGCCCAGCATGAGCACCACCGCCACGGCCGTCATGGCCACTGTCACTGTTCCCCGATCAGACATCATTCACCTCCCCATGAAAGGATCAATGGTGGCATGAATGGAGCGCCCGGGCCATGATTGACTCACGCCCCTGCCCATGATGAGGAACACCCCCGGATGACCAGTACGGATTCCCTGCTGCCCGAATCGCCGATCCCCGGCCTCATCCCCACAATGAACAACACCGGGTGGATGACGGAAACCCTGGATCCCTGTTCGCAGGCCTTCGTGGACCATGCCGCCAGCATCGATGGCGAGAGCCTGGATATCGGTTGCGCCTATGGCGTGGCGACCCTGCCGGCACTGGCGGCCGGCGCCCGCGTGTTGGCCTGCGATATCGACCCCCGCCATCTCGAGGTGCTGGCCAGGCGGGTGCCGGAAGCCGACCGGCCGCGCTTCCGCAGCCACCCCGGCGCCATGCCGGATGTGGATTTTCCGGACTCTGCCTTTGGCGCCATTCTCTGTGCCCGGGCGCTACACTTTCTCGAAGGGCCGGACATCGAGCACACCGTGCGGAAGATGTACGACTGGTGCGTGCCGGGTGGCCGGATTTTCCTGGTCGCCGATACCCCGTATGTGGGTCCGTGGTGGAAGCTGGCGCCGGAGTATGAGCGGCGCAAGCGCGAAGGTGATCCGTGGCCGGGCTTCGTGGCGAACTATCCGGCGCTGCTGCCCGAGGGCGTCGTTCGAGCCGGACAGCCGGCCTTCATTCATCCGCTGGATCCCGACATCCTGCATCGCGTAGTCAGCCAGGCCGGTTTCGAGGTGATCGAAACGGCCTTCCTGCCGAGTGGTCCACCGCGCCGGATGCCGCGGAGCCATGCGAGCGTCATTGCGCGGAAGCCATCCGGTGAAGCGCGTCAGCCCATCAGGGGGAAAATACGGCGTTGAACTACTACGAGATCCTGGGCATCAAGCCCGGTGCGACTCCGGATGAAATAAAACGCGCCTATCGCAAGCTGGCCCGCAAATTCCATCCGGATGTCAGCACGGCCGGCGATGCCGAAGCCCGTTTCAAGGAAGTGGGCGAGGCCTATGCCGTGCTCAAGGATCCGGAATTGCGCGCCGCCTATGACGACAGCGGGTATCGGCCCGAAGCCGCCCGCGGCCAGCAGGGGCCGCCGCCCGGTGCCCGACGCGGGCAGCCGGGCGCTGCGGCCGGTGGCGGCTTCCAGCCACCGCCGGACTGGGACACGGGCTTCGAGTTCAGTGGTCGGGATTTCACCCGCGACTTCGGCGGTGGCGCCAGCGTGGACGAGCGTGATCTCCTCGACGCCCTGTTCCGCGCACGACGCGAAGCATCGCGGCGCGCGCCGGGACAGGATCATCATGCCCGCATCACGATCGATCTGGCCGACGCCTATCACGGTGCGCGGCGCAGCGTGTCGCTGCGCCGGCCGGTGCTGGATGCGCAGGGCCAGGTGTCCATGCAGGATCACAAGCTCGATGTGAGCATTCCCAAGGGTGTGCAGGCCGGGCAGCATCTGCGGCTGGCCGGACAGGGGGCGCCATCGCCGGGCGAGGGTCCGGCGGGCGATCTGTATCTGGAAATCGCTTTCAATCCCGATCCGGTCTTCCGCACCGAAGGCCGCGACGTCTTTCTGGATCTGCCGGTCGCACCGTGGGAAGCCGCCCTGGGCGCCACGCTGACGGTGCCCACGCCGGCTGGCACGGTGCAATTGAAGGTGCCGGCCAATTCGGTGAACGGCCGCAAACTGCGCCTCAAGGGTCGCGGCATTCCAGGCAAGCCGGCGGGTGATCTTTATGGTGTGCTGAAGCTCGTGCTGCCGCCCGCCGACACCGAGCGGAGGCGCGAGGCGTATCAGGCGCTGCGCGAGGCCGTTGATTTCAATCCGCGGGCCGGGTTGCCGGGCTTTGGTTGAAGCAGATCAAAAAGGGTAGCGGGAGATGAGCAACACCACCGTCACTTGTGTGCAGGGCATCGTGGTCGAGGATGAAGTGGTGCTGACGCTGGTCGAGCTCTGCCAGGCCAGCCATGCCGAAGAGGAGCATGTGCTGGCCTGGGTCGAGCAGGGTGTGCTGGAGCCGCTGGCAGCCACGGCAGCGCACTCGCCGGATGAGTGGCGGTTCGGCGGCAGTTCGCTGCGTCGCGCGCGTGTGGCGCAGCATTTGTGGCGTGATCTGGACGTGAATCCAGCGGGCATCGCGCTGGCGCTGGAACTGCTCGGTGAGCTGGCTGAGCTTCGGGCCGAGCTCCGGGCCCGGCTGCCATCGGTCGAGCCGCGAAAGCGCTAAGATCAAACATCGCTGATCGCAGCGGCGCTTCCGAAGGACCACCCCATGAAACCCTATTTTGCCCAGGGCGTATAGTGCAGCCGGCTGCCCCCGACGATCAGGCGTTCATGCAGCGCGCCATCGAACTCGCCCATTGCGCCGAGGCGGCCGGCGAGGTGCCCGTGGGCGCCGTGCTGGTGCTGGATGGTGTGGTGATCGGCGAGGGCTGGAACCGCCCCATCGCCAGGCATGACCCCACGGCCCATGCCGAGATCGAGGCCCTGCGGGCTGGCGCGCAGCAGACGGGCAACTATCGGCTCACCGGCACCACGCTCTACGTCACCATGGAACCCTGCCCCATGTGTGCGGGCGCCATGATCCACGCCCGCATTGCCCGGCTCGTGTATGGCACGGCCGACCTGCGGGCGGGCGCGGCCGGCACGGTGCTTGATGTGCTGGGCGGGCCGGCGGCCAATCATCGGGTGGCCGTCACCCCGGGCATCCTCGCCGACGAGTGTCGCAGCCTGCTCCAGGCCTTCTTCCGCGCCCGCCGCGACTGAAACCTGATCGGCCAGCGTGACGGGCGTCTTGCTTGGGGTTCCCGGACTGGCCTATAGTTGACGCGTACGTCAAGTAATGGCATCGGAGGCTCGGCTGCATGTCCGGCGGCACCCATACCATTCAGCAGCTCTGCCGCGAGTTCGAGGTCACGCCGCGGACCCTGCGTTTTTATGAGGCCAAGGGGCTGCTGGCCCCTGCCCGACGTGGCACCACCCGCCTCTATGCCGATCGCGACCGCACCCGTCTGCGGCTGACCCTGCGGGGCACCCGGCTGGGCTTCTCCCTGGAAGAGTGTCGGGAAATCATCGATTTGTACGATTCCAGCCAAGGCCGTGGCAGCAGCCGTGGCCGTGGCCATGGGCACGGTCAGAGCGGCAGCGCCCGCCAGCTGCTCCGCCTCTGCGACAAGATCCGGGAGCACCGGACAGCGCTCCTGCAGAAACTGCGCGACATCGAGGCGACGCTCGCCAGCATGGGTGAGGTCGAGGCGCAGTGTCTGGCGGAACTGCTGAAGATTGACCTTGACGTAAAGAAGGCCCGCCGATGACCACGGCATTCCCCGATATCCTGGCCGCAACGCTCGGCGACGATGCCCGGCTGCTGCGCGACACGGTGCATGAGTTCGCCACCCGGGTAATCGCCCCGTGCGCTGCCCGCATCGACGAGGAGAACCGGTTTCCATCCGGGCTGTGGCGGCAGATGGGCGCGGTCGGCCTGCTGGGGATCACGGTCGAGCCCGAATATGGCGGCGCAGGCCTCGGTTACCTGGAACATGTGCTGGTGATGGAGGAGATCAGTCGCGCCTCTGCGTCCGTGGGCTTGAGCTATGGGGCGCATTCCAACCTGTGCGTCAATCAGCTGTGCCGGCATGGCACGGCAGACCAGAAGCAGCGCTGTCTGCCACGCCTCGTGACCGGCGAGTTTGTCGGGGCGCTGGCCATGAGCGAAGCCGGTTCCGGTTCGGATGTGGTCAGCCTGCGTCTCAAGGCGGAAAGGCGTGGCGAGAGTTTCGTGCTGAATGGCACGAAGATGTGGATCACCAACGGGCCCGATGCCGATGTGCTCATCGTCTACGGGCGCACAGCCGCCGAAGCCGGGGCCAAAGGCATCACCGCCTTTCTGGTCGAGAAGGGCATGCCCGGATTCACGACCGCGCAGAAGCTCGACAAGCTCGGCATGCGCGGCTCGAACACCTGCGAGCTGGTCTTCCACGACTGCGAGGTGCCGGCCGGGAACGTGCTCGGCACGGTCAACGAGGGGGTGCAGGTGCTGATGAGCGGCCTCGACTACGAGCGCATCGTGCTGGCTGCCGGGCCACTCGGCATCATGCAGGCCTGCCTCGATGTGGTCCTGCCCTATGTACACGAGCGCCGGCAGTTTGGCCGGCCCATCGGCACCTTCCAGCTGATCCGGGCGAAGCTCGCGGACATGTACACCACGCTGACGGCCTGCAGGGCCCATGTCTATGCGGTGGCCCGGGCCGCCGATGCCGGTCACACCACGCGCCAGGATGCCGCCGGGGCGATCCTGCATGCATCCGAACGGGCCACGCTGATGGCGCTCGATGCCATCCAGATCCTCGGCGGCAACGGCTACATCAATGAATACCCGACCGGCCGCCTGCTGCGCGATGCGAAGCTCTACGAGATCGGCGCCGGCACTTCCGAAATCCGCCGCCTGCTGATCGGCCGCGAACTCTACGGTGCCACAGGCTGAACCCATGGCTGGTCGCTACTTCGAGGAATTCGTGGTCGGGCAGGTGATTGCCCACGACATCCATCGCACGATCACCGAGACCGATAATCTGCTGCTGACCGTGCTGACGCACAATCCGGCCGCGCTGCATCTGGATGCCGAGTACTGTAGCGGCACTGAATTCGGCCGCGTGCTGGTAAACAGCTGTTTTACCCTGAGCCTGATGGTGGGTGTGTCGGTGCACGACACCACGCACCGCACCGCGATTGCGAATCTGGGCTGGGAAGATGTCCGTTTTCCGCGTCCGGTGTACATCGGCGACACCCTGCACATCAGCACCGAAGTCACCGCGTTGCGCGAGAGCCGCTCTCGACCTGAGGCCGGCATCGTGACCTTCCTGCATCGGGCGTATAACCAGCGCGATGAGGAAGTCGCCAGTTGCACGCGCGTCACCCTGTTGCTGAAGCAACCATCGACATGAGCAGGCTGCCGCGCAGTTGGCTGTTTGTGCCGGCTGACAGCGAGCGGAAGCTCACGCGGGCGTTCGAGGTGCCTGCCGATGCCCTGATCCTGGATCTGGAAGATGCGGTGGCCGCTGGTCGCAAGGCCATCGCCCGGGAGATGGCGGCAGATTTCCTGCAGGCGTGCGCTGCCCGGTCGGGCAGCAAGCCCGCAGTCTGGGTCCGGGTGAATTCCCGTGCATCAGGTTTGATGGCTGATGACGTGCACGCGGTGTTGCCGTGTCAGCCCGCGGGTCTGTTGCTGCCCAAAGCCGGATCACCGGCTGATGTGCGGGCGCTGGATGCGCTGATGAACGGAATCGAGCAGGGCGCAACCCCGCCGGCCGCCATCATGGCGCTGGTTACCGAGACGGCAGCAGCCGTGTTTGATTTGCCCGCCTATGTCCACGATGCAGACGGTCGGCGTGCCACGCTGCCGGCCCGCTTGAGTGCCCTGACCTGGGGTGGCGAGGATCTCTCCTGCGAGCTGGGCGCGCTGACCAATCGTGATGCCGACGGCGGGTTTCGCTTCACCTATCAGGTGGTGCGCAGCTGGTGCCAGCTGGCCGCAGCCGCAGCCGGGTTGATGGCGGTCGAAACCCTGTGTGCCGATTTCCGGAACGATGACCGCGTGGCGCTGCAGGCCACCCGCGCTGCTGAAGACGGCTTCAGTGGCATGCTGGCCATTCATCCAGCGCAGGTGCCGATCATCAATGCCGCCTTCACGCCGACCCCGGCGCAGGTCGGGCAGGCACGGCGGGTGCTGGCGGCCTTTGCCGCCGCCGGCATTGGTGCAGATGCTGGTACCGTCCAGCTGGATGGCTGCATGCTCGATCGTCCGCATCGCCTGCAGGCGGAACGGCTGTTGCGGCGGATGCCATGAGTCGCCTCGAGTCACTGGTGGATGTCCGATCTGCCGATTACCAGCAGAACCACGCACACAATCTCGCTCTGGTCCAGGATCTGGCCGGGCGCGTGGCCACCGCCACCCGCGGTGGCAGCGAGGCAGCGCGCGACAAACACCAGGCGCGCGGCAAGCTGTTGGTCGGCGACCGCATCACGGCGCTGCTGGACCCCGGCTCGCCTTTTCTCGAATTCTCCCAGCTCGCTGCCCATGACCTGTACGGGGGCACGGTGGCCCGTGCGGGGCTCGTCACCGGCATCGGCCGCGTCGCCGGGCGCGAATGCGTCATCGTGGCCAACGATGCCACCGTGAAGGGCGGCACCTACTATCCGCTCACTGTCAAAAAACATCTGCGCGCCCAGGAGATCGCCGGCGAGAATCATCTGCCGTGCATCTATCTCGTCGATTCGGGCGGCGCTTATCTGCCGCTGCAGGACGAGGTCTTTCCCGATCGTGATCATTTCGGCCGGATCTTCTACAACCAGGCCACGCTGTCCGCGCGCGGCATCCCGCAGATCGCCGTGGTCATGGGCTCGTGTACGGCCGGTGGCGCCTATGTGCCCGCAATGGCCGATGAAAGCATCATCGTGCGCGGGCAGGGCACCGTGTTTCTGGGTGGGCCGCCGCTGGTGCGCGCTGCCACCGGGGAAATCGTGACAGCGGAAGAGCTCGGTGGCGTCGACCTGCATTGCCGCACCTCCGGGGTCACCGATCATTGTGCGGAAGATGACCACCATGCCCTGAGGCTGGCGCGGCAGGCAATTGCCCACTTGAACCGCCCGAAGACGCCCTGGCTGGAGACGCGTCCGCCGATCGAGCCCCGTCATGCCGCCGACGAGCTGCTGGGCATCGTGCCGGCCGAGTCGCGCCGGACCTTCGAGGTGCGTGAAGTCATCGCCCGTCTCGTCGACGACAGCGAGTTCAGCGAGTTCAAGGCCTTGTACGGCACCACGCTGGTGTGCGGCTTTGCCCATCTGCACGGCTATCCCGTGGGCATCGTCGCCAACAACGGCATCCTGTTTTCCGAGTCGTCCCTGAAGGCGGTGCACTTCATCGAACTCTGCTGCCAGCGCCGCATACCACTGGTATTCCTGCAGAACATCACGGGCTTCATGGTGGGCCGGAAGTACGAAGCCGGCGGCATCGCGAAGGATGGCGCAAAGCTCGTGATGGCCGTGGCTAATGCCAGGGTGCCGAAGTTCACGGTGATCATCGGTGGCAGCTTCGGCGCCGGCAACTACGGCATGTGCGGTCGCGCCTTCAGCCCGCGCTTCCTGTGGATGTGGCCCAACGCGCGGATTTCCGTCATGGGAGGCGAACAGGCGGCCACGGTGCTCGCCACCGTCGGCGACGATGCAGCCGAAAGGCAACGCGCCATCCGCGAGCAGTATGCAACCCAGGGCCATCCGTATTACGCCACGGCGCGCCTGTGGGACGACGGCCTCATCGACCCGCGCGACACGCGCCGCGTGCTTGGCCTCGGGATCGCGGCCGCGCTGAACGCACCCTGCGAGCGCACGCACTTCGGCGTGTTTCGCATGTGATGTTTCGCCGGATCCTCATCGCCAATCGCGGCGAGATCGCCTGTCGGGTGATCCGGACGGCGCGTCGGCTGGGTGTGGAGACGGTGGCGGTTTATTCCGCGGCGGACCGGCACGCGCAGCATGTGCGCCTGGCCGATCAGGCGGTGGCGATCGGGCCGGCGCCGGCGCGGGACAGCTATCTGCGCGGTGACCGGCTCATCGAGGCGGCGCGTGCGAGTGGTGCGGAAGCTGTGCATCCCGGCTACGGTTTCCTGTCCGAGAATCCCGACTTTGCCATGGCTTGTGCCGCCGCGGAGCTCTGCTTCATCGGGCCGACGGCAGACATGATCCGCGCGATGGGTGACAAGCGGGCGGCCAAGGCGCTGGTGGCGGCTGCCGGCATTGCCGTGACGCCGGGCTATCAAGGCGAGGACCAGTCGGATGAGCGTCTCGCGGCGGAGGCCGTGCGCATCGGTTTTCCGGTGGTGTTGAAGGCCGTGGCCGGTGGTGGTGGCAAGGGCATGCGCGTCGTGAGTGGTGTGGCGCAGTTGCCGGCCATGCTGGCCGCGGCCCGTCGCGAGTCGCAGGCGGCCTTCGGCGATGCGCGGCTCCTCGTGGAGAGGTACCTGCACCCGGCCCGCCATCTGGAGGTACAGGTTTTCGGTGATGGCTTCGGCCGGATCGTGCATCTCTTCGAGCGGGACTGCTCGGTGCAGCGTCGTTACCAGAAGATCCTGGAGGAAGCACCGGCAGGTGGCTTGTCGGCAGCAGAGCGGCAAGCGCTGGGTGAGCTGGCGGTGCGGGTGGCGCGGACGGTGAACTACACGGGTGCCGGCACGGTGGAGTTCATGCGTGATGCCGGTGGCGGATTGCATTTCATGGAGATGAATACGCGGCTGCAGGTCGAGCACCCGGTCACGGAGATGATCACCGGGCTGGATCTGGTGGAATGGCAGTTGCGCGTGGCGGCCGGCGAACCGCTGCCGCTGTCGCAGGCGGCGATCCAGTGCGTGGGGCATGCGCTTGAAGTCCGCTTGTGCGCCGAAGATCCGCTGCGGGAGTTTCTGCCGGCCAGCGGGATCGTCCGTCGCCTGGAGTTTCCAGCGGAGACGCCGGCGCTGCGGGTGGACACCGGCATCGTGACGGGTGATGGGGTGACGATCGACTACGACTCCCTGCTCGCGAAGATCATCGTGCATGGCGCGGATCGGGCGGATGCGTTGCGCCGGATGACAGCCGCCCTGACTGCAACCTCGATCGATGGCATCCGCAACAACCGGGACTTCCTGCTGGCACTGTTGGCCGTTTCGGCGCTCGTGCGTGGTGGCGTGGATACCGGCTTTCTCGAACGCGAATTGCCGGCCATCGTGGCCGGGCTCATGACTGCTGGAGAGCATGGTCAGGTGGCTGGCGCCGGGCTGGCGGACCCCTGGGATGCCGTCGATGGCTGGCGCTTCAACCTGCCGCCGCAGCCACCCCTCGAAGCCGTCCGCGGGCAACAACTACTAAAAAAGGAGTCCGGTACCGGGGCTGTAGGTTTGGGAAGGGTGGTGGCGCCGATGCCGGGACGGGTGGTGGCGCTGGATACGGCAGTCGGTGCGGCCGTGCGTCGTGGCGACACCCGGCTGGTCCTCGAGGCCATGAAGATGGAGCATGCGATCGTGGCGCCGGCCGATGGCGAAGTGCAGGCCCTGGCGGTGGCGGTCGGCGAGCAGGTGGAGGAGGGCGCCCGCCTGCTCGGGCTGTCCGGCGGGGCGTTGTCCGCCGTCACCGCCGTGTCTGCGGATTCCTCGGGCTCCTGCTGATCCTCGGGGCCGTTTTCCAGCCATACGAGAATGTCGTAATAGTTCCGGATATTGCGCACGTAGGCGCGGGTCTCGAGGCCGCGCGCGTAGCCCCAGCGGGCCTGTGTGTACCAGCGCTGCTCCATCAGAAGCGGCAGCGCATCCTTGAAGTCGACCCAGCGGTCCGGATTGCCGCCACGGATCTTCGTGATCTTCCGGGCATCCAGGAAATGGCCGTAACCCATGTTGTAGGCGGACAGCGCCATCCAGCTCAGATCCGGGTCCGGAATATCCGGCGACAGCCTGGCGATGCGCTGCTTCATCCGCCACAGATAGCGCGACCCGCCCACGATGCTCTGCGCGGCATCGGTCGGGTTGTCGATGCCCATGAGCGCGGCGGTATCCGGCGTCAGCATCATTATGCCCAACGCACCCTTCGGCGACACCGCATCCGGGTTCCAGTGGCTCTCCTGATAGCCCACTGCCGCAATCAGCCGCCAGTCGAGGTCCGCCCGCCTGGCCGCCGCCTCGAACTGCTGGCGATAGCGCGGCAGCAGCTTCTGGTAGTCCGCCAGGAATTTCCGGGTGCCGGCATAGTCGAAGCTGGCCTTGTGCCCGTAGTAGCGGTCCATCACATGGGCGAGCTGGCCGGAGGCCCGCATCTCGGCCAGATACGCCGCCGCTTCATCGATCAGGCTGCGATCACCGCGCCGGGGAAAGGCCCAGGCCAGTGCGTCGCCTTCCGTCAGGTTGAAGGCCACGCGCAGTTCGGGGTAGTAGCGCTGATAGATGGCAAACAGGTTCGAGTCCACCACCGTGTAGTCCGCCCGGCCTTCAGCCACCCGGGTCAGGATTTCGCCGGCATCGGCCGAAGGGTCTTCGGTCCAGGCAAGCCGCGGCACCTTGCCACGCTGCGCGGCCAGCGTCTCCACGTAGCTCGACTGGGCAATCACTTCCAGGCGTTTGCCGGCAAGATCAGCCACCTGGCGCGGACGTTTGCGCCCCTGGCGATAAATCAGGCTCTGGCTCACCTGTTGATACGGCGGGCCGAAGGCCACCCGTTGGGCCCGTTCGGTGGTCACCGTCAGGCCGGCAGCCGCCAGATCTGCCCGACCCGAGGCCACTTCACCCAGCAGGTCACCAAAGCGGCCCACCTCGATGATCTTCAGTTTCACGCCCAGCCGGTCGGCAAAGCCGCGGACCAGATCGTAGTCCGGCCCTTCCGGGCCCGCCTGGCCGATGAAGTAGGTGATCGGGCTGTTCCGGGTCACCACGCGCAACTCTCCCGATGCCCGGACCTGATCCAGGAGGGAGGGTGGTACGCCGCAGGTCGCCAGCAGCGTCGCCAGCAGGATGATGAGTACGGGTCTCATGGGGTCGTGGCTTCGGGTGGGCACCCTCCGTCATGGCCATGCAAGAGGCGACGTGAACCGTACCACGGGGAATTCCGGCCACTCCAGCTGTGGCGTCTCTGTTCCCGTGCTCCGGCTTATGTATGAACTTTTATGAAACAACCACTTGCGTGGAAAGTCTCCAGTAAATGTCAAGTCGCCGACGGCCCCTCGAATCGGCTATGGTAACTGCCCATGGACAAGCTCGCACCCAGTGCCCGCAATCGACCCCTCCCCGCCTGGCGCATTCACTGCAGCGACAAGGGCATCGACCCTGCTGAAATCGAGATGGTTGCCAACCGCTATCGCGCCTACCGGGATTTCATGCAGCCCCGTGGCGGCGGCCTGCCGCGCGATGGCTGGTTTCGTTTCTATCGGCTGGAAAAGCAGTCCGAGAGTCCCGACCAGACCGGTGGTGTGGTCAGCGGCTGCTCCGCCACCGGTGAAGCCGTGACGCAGAACGTCCTCAGCAGTCCCGTCGAGTTCTACGCCGTTTTGAAAGAACAGCTCACCGAGCAGCCCGAGTCTCTATAATGCCCGCGCCGGAGGGATGCCGGAGAGGCTAAACGGCCCTGACTCGAAATCAGTGGAAGGCTAACGCCTTACGGGGGTTCGAATCCCTCTCCCTCCGCCATTCCATCACCGCGGACAAGACACCCGCCACGCTGCCGCTCTGTACAAGGGAACCAAGTGAATCCCGCGTAAAAGCAGGGACATATTCAGGGGCGGCTCATTGCCCGTAGCCGTGCAATCACCCGATCGGTAAGTTGAAGATTCGAGTCGTCCAGCAGCAAGCCCGGGAGATAGCCTTCCAGATCCGGATGATCCAGCAGCTGGCGGAAGCAGGCGACGATGAACCCTTGAAGTTCTGGCGGTGCCACGCGGACTTCCTCCACGACTCGAGCACGGCTTGCGACGACGTTCACGATGTCCTCGAGATCGTGGCTGACGAGCAGGTCGCCTTGCCCGCGATCGAAGAAAGCTTCGAATTTCGTGGCGAGAAAGGTTGGCGCGTTGATCAGGCGAATGACCGTGCCGCCTGGCAAAACCACATCCGTCGCAGCTCGCACGGCGAGGTCATACCACCGGTTCGAAAAGCCGAGCACCGCAGGGTCTGTCGGCATCAGGTCTACCTGTATTCCACGGTAGACCCAGCGGCAGATGGGCGCATCGGCGGAAATGTCTCGCCTGAAACCCAACTTCGAGAACTCGGTTTCCAGGCCATGGTATTCCGGCAACGCAGCCACCTTGGACACCAGATCGACATCCAGTGTTGAGCGGATGGGCGTGGCGCCGGGATCGTCCATCAAGAGGCCGGCAGCGCAACCGCCAACGAACACCAGGCGATCAAGCAGGGGTGACAGTGCGGCCGCCACCAATTCGATCCGCTCGAGGTTGGGATCGCGAACGCTCAAATGCGCTCCGCCAGTTGCTTCTGTGCGATCTCCCGTTCCCGCGCCTGGCCGGAGCGGACGGCATCGAACAGGGCCAGCAGTTCGTAGAGCTTGCGATCTCGGCGCGCTGCTTCTGGCACCGTGGGATACAACGGTGCCAGGGCGATGCCACGTACGGTGCCGTCCTTGTCGGGCCACACCGGCGGAGGATCGGCAGACGGTGCAATTACGGCATCAAGCGGGGCGGCGGCATGGGACGTGGGCACGCCGCGCGTCAGACGGCCGTGAATGGCCGGGAACGCATAGCGGGCGCCGGAGCGCACAAACTCGCGCAGGGGAGGCCTCAGCGCCACCGGACGCCGGTTGCGATAAGTGGCAAGGCCGGCCTGCGCTGCGCGCTTCACGGCGCCGTGTACGGCGGAACTTGCCAGCCCCGTCTGTGCCGCGAGCTCCGGATAGCTGGCAGAACCGGCCTCGTAGCCAAGCAAAGCGAACAGGACCAGAAGATCCTGGGGCTTCAATGCAATCTGCTGTGGGTCCGAACGAGCCATATTCTCAATTCAAGAATCCAGAATGGCCGGGACTGGAACGGTACCGGAGTGGGGGGTGACGGTCAATATTCTCTATTCCGGAATGGAGAACGAGTACATGAAGGCAAGGGGTGGAAACGGGGGGCATAAGTGCTTGCCGGATCTCGGCCGGCAGGCGAATGGTGATCAGCTGGCGTGGATTGGTGGAGACCAGGGATCCACCACGTGGTTCCATCGCTGGGACGGCCTGTGCCGGCAGCAGATATTCAACGACCATCAACCCCATGCGTGTGGATGTCATCCTCGAAGCGTCCAACTCCGCCAGCCGCGTGGCGGAGTTGGCCCGGCTCGCCGAGCGTTATGGCTTTGGCGGCGTGTGGGTGTCGAACATGCATGATGCGCGGGACCCGTTCATCAATTTCGTCGAGGCGGCGCGGACGACGACGAAGATCAATATCGGGCCGGTGGCGGTTTCACCCTATGAGCTGCATCCGATGAAGATGGCGGCGTCGCTGCTGACGCTGAATGATCTGTCGGGCGGCCGGGCGCAGATCGGCATCGCGGCGGGCTCCGGCGGCGCGCCGGTGGCGATGGGCGTCCCGGCGACGCGGCGGTTGCGCGCGGTGCGCGAATGCGTGGAGATCCTGAAGAAGGCGGCAACGGGCAAGCCGCTCCAGTACAAGGGTGAGATGTACCAGGTGCTGTATTACCACCCGTCGTGGGGGGGCGGGGGGGGGGCCCCCCCGGGGGGGGGGGGGGGGGATGGGGGGGGGAGGGGGAAGGGAGGGGGGGAGGGAAAGGGAGGGGGAGGAGC
>CAYLKO010000005.1:582-1262 GCA_964384525.1 uncultured Chromatiaceae bacterium | reverse complement strand
TGATGTACCTGTTGCTGTATTACCTCCCGTCGTGGTCGGCGTCTTTGCCGCCGCCGATGGTGTGGGTGTGTGCAAATGGTCCGCAGATGATCCGGTCAGCGGCGAAGTATGCCGATGGCATCTACACCGGCGATCACATGCCGCATCACTCGGTCCGGGTGTGCAACGTGGTGCGGGAAGTGATGACGGCGAACCATCGGCCCGCCGGATCCATGCGCTTCAACAATTTCTGGGCCTGGCACGTGAAGCCGACGCGGGCCGAAGCGCATGCCGAGGCGCGCAAGTGGCTGGCGATCCGGGCGACGCCGTATCGCGAGTACTACCACCACGACATACTCGAGCCCGACGAGATGGAGATCGTGTTCAACAACACGAAATCGATCATCAAGGCCTTCAACAACAAGACCGATGTGATCGGGAATATCCCCGCCGCCATCATGGAGCGGCTGGTGGACCGGACCACCTCGGCGTCGGCCATTGGCGACTTCGATCGCGAAATCGAGCGCATGCTGGAATTCCGCAAGGCCGGCCTCACCGACATCTCGCTCCGCCTCTACGACAACCCCGAAGCCAGCATCAAGCTCATCGGCGAACGCCTCATACCGATCATTTGAGGTACCGGACTCCGGAATTGGGAGTTTAGCCAAAGTTTTTGCGGAAAGAACCAATAAGGGGGGCGG
>CAYLKO010000005.1:0-572 GCA_964384525.1 uncultured Chromatiaceae bacterium | reverse complement strand
TCTGGCTGGTTTGGCTATGGAAAAAAAATGCGCCCGGGGCGTTGGCCGCGGGCGCTGGGTGGGCGTAGTTACAGGGTGCTCAGGCTGCCTTGCGCTTGCGACGCAGCCAGATGCCGGTGCCCAGCAGGCCAAGTGACCAGAGGTCCAGGGCGCTGCTGCCACCGGGCAGCACGTTGCCACCGCCCGAGCCGCCGCCAGCGGCTGTGACGGTCACGTTGACCGTACCGGTGGAGGAGGAGCCGTCGCCGTCAGTCACCGTGATGACGCAGCTGTCGGAGCCCGCCGCGGAGCCGGCGTTCGATGTGTAGACCACCGAGGTGCCGGTAAGGGCGCAGCTGCCACTCGTGCCGTTCGTGGTCACGGTGAGTGTGTGCTGCGTCAATGCACCATTGCCAGCCGTGATGGTCAGCGCCGTGGCTGCGGAGGCCGTACCAGCTTTGGTCGTGATGCTGGCGCCGGCGAGCGCAGGCGTGGCGTTCGCGATGGTCACATTCGCGGTGCCTGTGGTGGTCTCGCCGTCACCATCGGTGATAGTGTAGTTGATGACGTCACTGCCCTCGAAGAACGAGGCG
>CAYLKO010000004.1:59350-80726 GCA_964384525.1 uncultured Chromatiaceae bacterium | reverse complement strand
TCGCCGGCGTCGGCGAGCGCACCCGCGAGGGCAACGACTTCTACCACGAGATGAAAGACAGCGGCGTGCTCGAGAAGGTGGCGCTCGTCTATGGCCAGATGAACGAGCCGCCCGGCAACCGCCTGCGCGTGGCGCTCACCGGCCTGACGATGGCTGAATACTTCCGCGACGAAGGCCGTGACGTGCTGATGTTCATCGACAACATCTATCGCTACACCCTGGCCGGCACCGAGGTCTCGGCCTTGCTGGGTCGCATGCCGTCCGCCGTGGGTTACCAGCCGACGCTCGCCGAGGAGATGGGTGTGCTCCAGGAGCGCATCACCTCGACCAAGAACGGCTCCATCACTTCGTTCCAGGCCATTTACGTGCCGGCCGACGATCTGACGGATCCCTCGCCGGCCACCACCTTCGCCCATCTGGACGCCACGCTGGTGCTGTCGCGGAACATCGCCGAGCTCGGCATCTATCCGGCCGTCGATCCGCTGGATTCAACGAGCCGCCAGCTGGACCCGAACGTCATCGGCCAGGATCACTACGACACCGCCCGCTCCGTGCAGGCCGTGCTCCAGCGTTACAAGGAGCTGCAGGACATCATCGCGATTCTCGGCATGGACGAGCTCTCGGAAGACGACAAACAGACCGTGACCCGGGCCCGCAAGATCCAGCGCTTCCTGTCGCAGCCCTTCTTCGTTGCCCAGGGCTTCACCGGTCAGGAAGGCAAATATGTGTCCCTGAAAGACACCATTCGCGCCTTCAAGGGCATTGTGGCCGGTGAGTACGACAACCTGCCGGAGCAGGCCTTCTACATGGTCGGCACCATCGAAGAAGCCGTTGCCAAGGCGAAGACCCTGCAGTAATGGCCACCATCAAAGTCGACATCGTGAGTGCCGAAGGGGCGATCTGGGCTGGTGAAGCCAACCTGGTGGTCGCGCCCGCCCGCATGGGCGAGATCGGCATTGCGCCCCGGCACGCGCCGCTCATGACCACGCTGAAGCCCGGCGACCTGCGCGTGCAACGCGAGGGCCAGGAAGAACTCTTCTTCTACGTCACCGGCGGCATCCTCGAGGTCCAGCCGACCCAGGTCACCGTGCTGGCCGACACGGCCCTGCGGGCCGAGCAGCTGGATGAGGGCGCAGCCGAGGCCGCCCGCAAGGCCGCTGAAGAAGCCGTCAAGGGCGCCACGACCCGGGAAGATCTGGCTCACGCCCAGATGCAGCTCGTCGAAGCCGCCGCCCGCTACCGCGCCGCGCAAAAGCTCAAGGGCAAGCGCTGACCGGATCGGCTTCGGATTGGCTTACCATGGCCTCCGATGAAAGCGCTGAAGCACGAGCAGGAACTCTACAAGCTGGCGCTCGCGGCAGCCTGCAAGTACGCCGAAGATCGCGGCGCCGTGGTTTTCGAGAAGACGGATTCAGCCAGTGACCGGCTGCTCTATGTCTATCGCCTGCTCGTCCACGACCGGAAAATTGCCCCGTTGCCGGAAGCCCAGGTCGCCGAGAAGACGCTCCGGCGCCGGCTGGCCATGTGGTACGCCAGCCAGCTTCCGGACGATCATCCCCTGCTGAAGTGAACAGGTAGAAACAAGCGACGCCATGTCAATCACCGTGATCATCCTGGCGGCCGGCCAGGGCAAACGCATGCGCTCCGATCTGCCAAAGGTGCTGCATCCCCTCGCGGGTGAACCGCTGATCGGTCATGTACTCCGCGCTGCCGAGGCGCTCAAGCCCCGGGAAATCCGCATTGTTCACGGCCATGGTGGTGGCGAAGTCCAGGCGGCTTGCCTGGGGCGCAAGATCAGCTGGTTTCATCAGGCGGTGCAGAAGGGCACCGGCCATGCCGTGCAGCAGGCGCTGCCGCGGATTCCAGCTGGCGATGTGGTGCTCGTGCTTTATGGCGACGTGCCGCTGATCCAGCCGGCCACCCTCAAAAAGCTGGTGGCGCGCGCGGCCAAAGGGCAGCTTGCCGTGCTCACCGCCGACATGGCGGATCCCGCGGGCTATGGCCGCATCCTGCGGGGCAGCCGGGGCGTGATCACGGCCATCGTCGAGGACAAGGATGCCAGTGCCGAGCAGCGGCGCATCAGCGAGATCAACACCGGCCTGCTCGCCTGCCCGGCGGGCCGGCTGGCGAAATGGATCAGCCGGTTGCAGCCGAACAATGCGCAGAAGGAGTATTACCTGACCGACATCGTCGGTCTGGCGGTGGCGGACAAGGTGCCGGTGGTTGCGGTGGCGGCCACGTCCGAGGACGAAGTGCTCGGCATCAACAACAAGGCGCAACTGGCCGCGGCCGAGAAAATCCTCCGGCGCCGGCGGGCGGATGCGCTGCTGGACGCCGGCGTCACGCTGGTCGATCCCGAACGCATCGATATCCGGGGCGAGCTGCTTTGCGGTCGCGACGTGATCATCGAGCCCGATGTCCTCTTCGAGGGCGTCGTCCATGTTGGTGACGGTGTGCACATTGGCGCCTTCAATGTCATCCGCAACACCCTGATTGGCGCCGGCAGCACCATCCATCCACACTGCCTGATCGAAGACGGCATCATCGGGCCCCGTTGCGAAATCGGGCCCTATGCGCGGATGCGGCCTGGCGTGGAAATGGCGGAAGGAGCCAAGCTCGGCAACTTCGTTGAGGTGAAAAAGAGCGTCGTTGGCCGGGGCAGCAAGGTGAATCACCTGAGCTACATCGGTGATGCCACCATTGGCGAGAAGGTGAATATCGGCGCCGGCACGATCACCTGCAACTACGACGGCGTCAACAAGCACCGGACGATGATCGGCGACGGCGCCTTCATCGGCTCTGGCGTGGAACTGGTGGCGCCGGTCGAAATCGGCCCGGGTGCGACGATCGGCGCCGGGTCCACCATCACCAAGCCGGCCCCGGCCGATCAACTGACGCTGGAGCGCGCCCGGCAGACGACGATTCCCAGCTGGAAACGGCCGGTCAGGAAGTGAAGGGCGGCAAAGCCGCAGCCCGAACCTGATGCCCAGGCGCGAAACGCGACCTGGGTTACAGCCCGGTAATCCCTTCCGGGCTAAATTCCTGCGCTGACCTGTCCTCGAAAAGCCATAATTTGCATCATGTGTGGAATCGTCGGAGCCATCGCTGAACGGAATGTCGTCCCCATCCTGATGGAGGGGCTGCGGCGCCTTGAATATCGCGGCTACGATTCAGCCGGGCTGGCCGTGCTGAGCGATGGCCAGCTCACACGCCAGCGGCGCATGGGCAAGGTGGCCGAGCTGCAATCGGCGCTGGATGCGCAGCCACTTGATGCCACCATCGGCATTGCCCACACGCGCTGGGCGACGCACGGGGCGCCCAGCGAGTTGAACGCCCACCCGCACATCTCGCAGGATGGCCTGGCGATCGTCCACAACGGCATCATCGAGAATCACGAGAGCCTGCGGAACGAGCTGAAAGCCGCCGGTTATACCTTCACGTCGGACACCGACACCGAGTGCATCGCCCACCGGATCCACTTCCACCTCAGGAAAACAGCCAACCTCTTTGCGGCGGTGCAGGCCACCGTTGCCGAGCTCGAAGGCGCCTACGCGCTGGTGGTGATGAGCGAAGCCAACCCCGGCCAGCTGATCCTGGCCCGCTGCGGCTGTCCGGTGGTCGTGGGCCTGGGTGATGGCGAGAACTTCGTGGCATCGGATGTCTCGGCCCTGTTGCCGGTAACCCGGCGCTTCATCTTCCTCGAAGAAGGCGACGTCGCCGAGATCCATCGCAGCCACGTGCGGGTGGTGGATGCCGACGGCAAGGCGGCGCACCGGCCGGTGAAGGAAAGCGAACTCTCGGCCGATGCAGCCGAGAAGGGGCAGTACGCCCACTACATGCTGAAGGAAATCCACGAACAGCCCCGGGCCGTGGCCCAGACGCTGGCCGAACGGGTGGCCAACGGCAAGCTGCTGGAAGCGGCCTTCGGCCCCAGCGCGACGGATATCTTCAGTCGCACCAAAGCCGTACACATCGTGGCTTGCGGCACGAGTTACCACGCGGGTTCCGTGGCGCGCTACCTGATCGAGCAGGTGGCGCGGGTGCCGTGTCATGTGGACATCGCGAGCGAGTACCGCTATCGGAATCCCGTCGTTCCCGAGAACACCCTGTTCGTCACCATTTCGCAGTCCGGTGAAACCGCCGATACGCTGGCGGCACTGCGGCTGGCAAAGCAGTCCGGCTATCTGTCGTCGCTCGCCATCTGCAATGTGCCGGAGAGCGCGCTGGTACGCGAGTCGGCCCTGGGCATGCTGACGCGCGCGGGCCCTGAAATCGGCGTTGCCTCGACCAAGGCCTTCACCACCCAGATCGCGGCGCTGACGATGCTGGTGATCGCGCTCGCGAAGCACCATGCCACCGACGGCGAGCGGGAACGCGGGCTCGTGACCCGCCTGATCGAGATCCCCGGGCTGATCGAGAAAACCCTGGTGCTCGATGAGGCCATGCAGAAGCTGGCGACGCGCTTTGCAGACAAGCAGCATGCGCTGTTCCTGGGTCGCGGCATCCTGCATCCCATCGCGATGGAAGGGGCGCTCAAGCTCAAGGAAATCTCCTACATCCATGCCGAGGCCTATCCGGCCGGCGAGCTGAAGCACGGGCCGCTGGCGCTGGTCGATGCCAACATGCCGGTCATCGCGGTGGCGCCCAACAACGATCTGCTGGAGAAGCTGAAGAGCAACCTGATGGAAGTCCGGGCACGCGGCGGTGAGCTGATCGTGTTTGCCGACCCGGATTCCGGCTTCGAATCGAGCGACGGCGTCACCGTGATCACCATGCCGAAGCACGTGACCTACCTGCAGGCGCCGATCGTCTACACGATTCCGATGCAGCTGCTCGCCTACCATGTGGCGATCCTGCGTGGCACCGACGTCGACCAGCCGCGCAATCTGGCCAAGTCCGTCACCGTGGAATGAGCCGGCCCTCGCGCCGGCCGGCCCTGCGTGCAGAGCGAATATTTCAGCGTCGATGAACGCTTCTGCGGCCCGCCACGCTCCGGCAATGGCGGTTACGTGTGTGGACGGGTGGCGCGGCATCTGGCCGGCTCTGGCATCGGCTCCGGCGGCGGCCCGGTCGCCGTCCGGTTGAAGGCGCCGCCGCCACTCGCGACCACGCTGCTCTTGCAGTATTCAGCCACCGGTGCAGAACTCTCGGTTGGCACCACATTGATCGCCGAGGCGAGGGCCGGGGTGCTGGACCTGGAAGTCCCGCCGGCACCAGCCTGGTCACTGGCCGAGGCGGCCTCCCACGCCTTCGCCGGCTTCAGGCACCACAAATTTCCCGGCTGCTTCGTCTGTGGCACGCACCGCCTGCCGGGCGACGGATTGCGGATCTTTCCCGGCGCCGTGGATGCCGGCTCGGCGATTGCCGCGCCGTGGGTCCCGGATCCGTCCCTGCGCGGGAGCGACGGCCACGTGGCGCCGGAATTCCTGTGGGCCGCACTGGATTGCCCCGGTGCGTTCGCCATCGGTCTCGAGGCGGCAGACACGGCGCTGGTGCTGGGCGAGCTGTGTGCCTCGGTGGAGGGTTCCGTGGATCCCGGCGAGCATTGTGTGGTCGTGGGCTGGCCGCTGGGCTCGGAAGGGCGCAAGCATCTGGCCGGGACGGCCGTCTTCAATGCCCGTGGCGAACTCGTGGCCCATGCACGGGCAACCTGGATAGAGGTACCTTTGGCAGCCTGGACCTGACGGCAGCGTAAAACGGACCAAAGCCATGACCCAGGAATTTCCCCACGATGAAACCGGCGAACTGCTGCGCCTGATGCAGGAGCAGGGTGATGATCCAAGCATCGCCCGGGACATCGACTTCTATCTGGTCTTCGACACCGAGCGGCAGGCGCAGGCCTTTGCCAGCCGCGCTGATCTGGGGCCGGAGTTCAAGGTGACGACCTCCCGCTATGAAAAGACCAGCAAATGGCAGGCCACCCTCACCGTGCACAGGTCCCCGATCTATGCGGAGATCCTGATGCTGGAAAAGCAGGTGGCGCGCCTTGGTCACGCGCAGGGCGGCGCACCGGATGGCTGGGGCTGTGCGCGGGTCGAATCACGCCAGCACTGAGGTGGCCTACAGCGCCACGGGCCAAGGCGCCAGAGCCAAGGCACCGGTGCTAAGACACCAGAGTTGCCGCGTGGTGACGCAGATGGTCCTCGACGACGCTTGCGATGAAATAGTAGCCATGGCCATAACCTGAGTGCCGGCGCAGTGTCAGCGGATAACCCACGGCCTTGGCCGCGTCTTCGAGCAACCCGGGTTTCAGCTGGTCGGCCAGAAACTCATCGTCCAGGCCCTGGTCGATGAGCAGCGGCGGGAGATCGGCCGCCGACATCAGATTCTTCAGCAGTTCAGTCGCGTCGTACTGACGCCAGGTGTTCTGGTCAGTGCCGAGGTAGCGCGGCAGGGCGCGCCGACCCCAGGGGCTTTGCATCGAGGCGGCGATCGGCGCAATGGCCGACAGGCTGTGAAAACGTTCGGGGTGCTTCAGGCCGATGGTCAATGCGCCATGCCCGCCCATCGAATGCCCGAAGAGTCCGAGGCGCGTTTCGTCGACGGCAAAATTCGCGGCCACCAGCCCGGGCAGTTCCTGCGCCACATAGCTGTACATCCGGTAATGTGCCGACCACGGAGCCTCGGTGGCATCCACATAAAAGCCGGCGCCCAGCCCGAAGTCCCAGGAATCATCGTCACCGGGCAGACGAATGCCGCGGGGACTCGTATCAGGTGTCAGCAGGGCCAGCCCCAGTTCGGCGGCCACGCGTTGCGCACCGGCCTTGATCGCGAAGGTCTCCTCGGTGCAGGTCAGCCCGGCGAGGTAGATGAGCAGCGGTACCTTGGCGTGCTTCGCCTGCGGCGGCAGATACAGGCCGAAGCGCATGGTGCAGGCTGTGGACCGGGCGGCATGGGTATAAAACTGCTGGTCACCATCAAAGCAGCGATAACTGGCGGACAGGCTCAGGTCCTTGGTCGGGCTCATGGTTGGTGCATGCTCCTTCTGCAAGCTGGCTTCATCTTCTCACCCGACGCTGCAGCAATGCATAGTGGACAGCTGATCGGCCAGATTCGCTTCCGTGTGGTGGCTGGGTACAATGGAACCGTTCCAAAACCCTAGATATTCAAAGAGCTTAGCAGTAAGTGACAATACAGTGCCGATTTACTGCTGATTGTTTTGCCTCAGTTTGACCCAAGGAGCCGCTGCGTTGGAAGTCGACATCATTCTGGAACCGGATCTGGGCCCTGCCCAACTCGTGGAGCTGGCCACCGCAGCCGAGAAGTACGGCATCCGGGCCTTGTGGACCTCCAACTATTTTGCCCATTGGGACCCCTTCCTGAGCCTGGTGCCGGTGGCCCAGGCAACCCGCAGCTTGAAGATGGGCGCACTGGCCGTCAGTCCCTTCGAGATGCATCCGCTGAAGATCGCCAACGCCCTGCTGAGCCTGAACGAGTTGTCCGGGGGCCGGGCCATGGTGGCCATCGGTGCGGGTGAGGGCAATCTCGATGCGATGGCGCTCACCAAACCCAAAAAGATCGTGGTCGCGGTGCGCGAGGCACTCGAAATCGTCATCGGTGCGGGCCACGGCAGGCTCCGGCAGGGCGGCTACCAGGGCGAGGAATTCAATGTCACCTATCCCTGTGCCTACGACTGGCTGAAGGCGCCACCGCCTTTCGTGTATGGCACGGCCTACCGCCACATGATGATGCGCATGGAGGCGCGCGTTGCCGACGGCGTCTTCATCGGCTGCACGCCGCAGGAGATCATCCAGCCCGCCATGGACCAGATCCGCGTGGGCGAGAGCAAGCGGGAACCGGGCATGCAGCCCTTGCGCGTGAACAGCTTCTGGGCCTGGCATGTGAAAGAGGATCGCGCGGAAGCCTACCGGGAGTCCCGGCGCGAACTGGCGTGGCGGGCCCGCAAGCTCGACGGTGATCTCATCAAGCTGTGGTTGTCACCCGAGGAAGTGCAGACGGTCGTCGGCAACTTCGACAAATTCGTGGCCGCCTGGTTTGACCGCTCGGGCCAGGTGCAGGGCGTGCCGGAAGAGATCTGCAACCGGCTTTGTGAAGGGTTGACCTCCACCGGTGGCCTCGCGGATCTGGATCGCGAGATCGAGCGCTTCCGGAGTTTTGCCCGTGCCGGCCAGACCGAAATCGCCCTGCGCCTGCACGACAATCCGATGGACGCCCTGAAGATCATCGGGGAGAAAGTGGTCCCGGCACTGCGCTAGCGACGGCAGCGCGCTGCCGTGCCTACAGCCCGAGGGCGGCGGCCGGGGTGTTCAGGTTGGCCAGTTGCCGGCTGACCAGCGCGCCCACCGACTGCGTGGGATTGGCGAGCACGGTAAATACCGGGGGTTTGCGGCGCAGGTCGGCGAGGGTGCCTGCTTCCAGCACGCGCACCAGATAGGCGAGATTCTGTTCGATCGCGAGCAGGTAGGGATTTTGCCCGCCGAACAGGACTTCCACGTTCCGGTAGGCGCGATTGAAACTGACTTCCAGCCGTTTGCGGGCCGCCATCTCCCAGAAGCCCGGCGTCTGCCGCAACAGATCCACTCCGGAGGCATAGCGGACGAGGGGTTGCCGGGCGTCCCGTTGCTCGACCGCGATGCCGGCCAGCACGAACTCGCCGAAAAGCCGATCGCGGCACTTTTCGAGATAGCAGCGATCCGCCATCTGGGCCAGGAGATCGGCCGTGCCGAGCAGATGGCCGACCATGCTGTCCAGCGGATCATCCAGTTCGAGATCGTCGAGGCTGATTTCGTAGCCGGTGAAATGCACGAGTTTGCGGGCGATGGGCACCCACGAACCCAGGCCCACGACGGGCAGGTAAGTGGTGAGGAAATCGGCGCTGCGGGCAATGTGCCAGGAGGTGAACTCCGCCCCATTCAGATGGCGCTCCCCGACCCGGCGGATGTAGCCGGAATCGTGGAACAGGGCGCAGATCAGGCCGATCACCGCCCGTTCGTGACCCAGCCGATCGGCCTCGGGCGCCGTCTGCTCGTGGCCGGCCATGAGCCGGGCCATGGCCAGCGTGACATCGAGCGAGTGTTGTTGGTCGTGATACAGCGTGTCGCAGCCGATGTAGCCCGCGGTCTGCCCGCGGAACAGCCGCCGGAAATCATGAAAGGCGAGCCACAGGACATCGAAATTCGAGCCGGGCCACGCAGAGGCAAACAATGCCTGACAGGCCTCCCGCACCTCATCCACCGAACTGACAAGCACGGAATTGCTAACGTCGTAGACGTTGAGGCGCTCGAGGGGCTTGAACTGGAAACAGGAATCGGGGTTCACGGCCGGATTCTGGCATGCGTCCGCAGCATTCTCCACCGCCCATGCCGGGGTTTTCGTGCAGAAATGGCCATCGGCCCGACGCGCCGGATCAGCCACGAAATCCGCTACGATGCCCTCCGGATCCGACGCCCGGGGATAACTGAAGATGAGCACGCACACACTATGTCGCGTTGATGAGCTGCCCGTTGGCCAACGCCGGGTTTTCACGGTGGGTGGCGAGAAGATGCTGGTATTCCATCTGGACGACGGCTTTTACGCCACCCAGACCCATTGCACGCATGTGTTCGCGCCGCTCAGGAACGGCAAGCTCGTCGAAGACTGCCAGATCCAGTGCCCGTTCCACCGGGCGCGCTTCGACATCCGCACCGGCCGCGTGATCCAGTGGGCCAACTGGCCGCCGGGCATCGTCGATGTGCTGAATGCCGTGAGACATGAAAAGCCGCTCAAGACCTGGCCGGTGCGCGTGGCCGGCAATCAGGTGCAGGTGGAGATCGCCTGACGGCTGCGGGCTGCCTGATCAGAGCAGCGCCACCACCGGCGCGTGATCGGAGGGCTTGTCGAGTTTGCGCGGACCCACATCGATCGAGGCGCCCATGCATTGGGTCGCCAGGGCATTCGACGCCAGGATCAGATCGATGCGCAGGCCATGGTTCCGCCGGAAGCCCATCATCCGGTAGTCCCACCACGAAAAGGATTTTTCCGGCTGCTCGAAAAGCCTGAAGGTGTCCTTGAGGCCCAGCGCCAGCAGGCCCTGCAAACGCTCGCGTTCCGGCCCGCTGCACAGGACCTGGTCGCGCCAGAGCTCGGGGTCGTGCACATCGCGATCTTCAGGCGCGATGTTGAAATCCCCGACGATCGCAAGCCGCGGATGCTGCCGTAACTCATCGGCCAGGTACGTTGTGAGGGCGTCCAGCCAGTTCAGCTTATAACGGTATTTGTCGGAGCCCACGCTCTGGCCGTTCGGCACATACACATTGATCACGCGCGTGTCGCCGTAGGTGGCGGCAATCACGCGCCGCTGCTCATCGTCGAAATCCGGGATGCCGGTGCTGACATCGGCAGGCTCATCGCGGGAGATCAGCGCCACGCCGTTGTAGGCCTTCTGCCCCGAGAGCACGCAGCGATAGCCGGCGGCTTCGATCTCGGCCATCGGGAAGGTCGCTGCTTCGGTCTTGATCTCCTGCAGGGCCAGCACGTCGGGCTCGTTGGTGTTCAGCCAGTCCACCACATGAGCGAGGCGCTGGCGGATGGAGTTCACGTTCCAGGAGGCGAGTTTCATGATGGCGCTGACCAGCTGTCCAAGCCTGAGCCGTCAGTAGTGGTATCGCAACTGGGCGATCAACAAGTCGTCGTTGGAGACCTTGTAGACGATCCGGTGCTCGTCGTTGATGCGCCGCGACCAATAGCCGGCAAGCGCGTGTTTCAGGAGCTCGGGTTTGCCCGTGCCGGTGTGTGGAGATCGGGAAATTTCCTTGATCAAGTCATTGATCCGCTGGAGCATCTTTTTGTCTGTCTTCTGCCAGTGCAGGTAATCCTCCCAGGCCTGCCTGGAGAAGATCAGTCTCACTCAACCAGGCTCCTGGGCGTTCCCATGCCTGATTCCAGGGCCGCCATGCTTTCCAACAGACGACGGGCGTTCCGCGGGCTGCGCAGCAGATAGGCGGTATCCTCGAGCGCCTTGTAGTCGTCTAGTGCCATCATCACCACGGCCTGCTGGCCACCGCGGGTGATGATGATGGGCTCGTGGTCGTCGCACACCCGGTCCATGGTGTCAGCCAATTTGGCGCGTGCGGCGCTGTAGGTGATGGCATCCATTGGCAGTCTCCTATATGTACAGGTATTTGTACAAGACACCAATGCATGATGCAAGCCTTGGTGTTTGACCGCATGCATTGCGTGAGTATATAAGGCTCACTAGTAAACTGTTATCTAGCTAGTAGCTTATTAGTGAGCCATGGCCCGCAAGGAAATTGACTTTGCCACACCCGCGGCCGCCAAGGCCGCACTCCATCTCGGCACCCTGATCCGTCAGGCCCGGCTGGCGCGCTCGTGGACGCAGCAGGGGTTGGCCGAACGGGCTCGCTTGAGCCTTGCCACACTCAAGCGCATGGAGGGCGGTGGTGTTGAGGTGTCGCTGGGCGGCTGGCTCGCGGCCTTCGAGAGCCTGGGTCTGTTGTCCCTGTTCAGCGACTTGCGCGATCCCGCTTCGGCCGCCTTGCTGGATCAGACCCGCACCCAGCGTGCGCGGCGTGGCAAGCGCGACGATCTGGATTTCTGAGCGTGACCGAGCGCACCGTCTTCATTCATCTGCCCGGCGACACGGAGGCGGTGCCGGCTGGACGGCTGACGATGATCGAGCAGGGCACCACGGTGCAGGCCTCGACCTTTGCCTATGGCCGGCGTTACGCGGCACGTACAAACGCGCTGCCGGTGGATCCAGTGTCGCTGGCGCTGGACACGGAAAGCAGCGGCGTCGAGCGTGTGCCCACCGCAGGGCTTGCGATGTTCGGCGCGCTGCGCGATGCCACGCCCGACTCCTGGGGTCGGCGCGTAATCGAAAACCGGCTGCGTGCACCGCCGAACGGCTTGCCGGAATCTGTCTATCTGGATCACGCCGGGCCGCACCGCATTGGCGCACTGGATGTGCGTGCCTCCCCGACCAGTGCACCGGCCGATGGCGCCTTGCCCTCGGTGCTAGACCTCGCGCACCTGCTTGATGCGGCTGCACGCATCGAGCAGGGCGAGCTTGTGCCCGCGCATCTGGAGGTGTTCTTCGCCGGTGGTTCTTCGGTGGGTGGTGCCCGGCCCAAAGCGGTGTTGACCGTCGATGGCGGGGAGTGGATAGCCAAGTTTCCGGCCAAGGGGGATGTGTTCAACGTGCCGCTGATCGAGCAGGCCACGCTGGAGCTGGCGCGCGAGGCCGGGCTCACCGTACCGCGCACGCGCATGGAGACACTGGCTGATGGTCACCAGATCATGCTGATCGAGCGCTTCGACCGCGAGCATTTGCCACGGGGCATCGGGCGTCGCCACATGGTCAGTGCGCTGACGCTGCTGGGGCTGCATGAGCAGGACTCGCCCAATGCCAGCTATGCAGCGATAGCCGATGCGATCAGCGTGTACGGCGTGAGTGGCCAGATCGCCCGCGATCGCCAGGAGCTGTTTGCGCGCATGGTGTTCAACATCCTCGTCTCCAACGACGACGACCACCTGCGCAACCATGCATTCCTGTTCGATGCGGAGGGCGGCGGCTGGCGGCTGAGTCCACTATACGACGTGGTGCCGAAGCCCCAGGTGGCGAGTGAGCGCATGATGCACCTGTCGGTGGGCCCGCATGGCAGGTTGGCGCGGCTGGACAACGCCTTGGGTGGTGCCGGCCGATTCGGCTTGCTGCCGGGGGATGCCGCACGGATCATCGCTCGCGTTGTCAGCGTCGTGCACGGCTGGCGCAATCGCTTCGAGGGATTGGGTGTACCTGCCCGCGAGTGCGACCGGGTGGTCAGCGCGTTCCGGCGTGCCGCAGATATCGGCCTGCGTGACGTGGACCGGCACCGGTGACGGTTACCGCACGCTCACCCCTCGATCCCCGACTGCCGCAACAGCGCCTCCACCTGCGCCGGCCGGCCGCGAAAGGCGACGAAGGCCTCGCCGATGTCGCGCGTGCCGCCGATCTCCAGCACGTTCTCCTTGAATCGCCGGGCGAGATCCGCATTGAACAGGCCGGTCTCGGCAAAGGCCGAGAAGGCGTCGGCTGCCAGCACTTCGGCCCATTTGTAGCTGTAGTAACCGGCGGCGTAGCCACCACCGAAGATATGCGTGAAGGCATGGGCAAAGCGGTTCCATGCCGGCTGCCGGATCACGGCGACCGAAGCGCGCACCTCGGCGAGGATATCCATAATCCGTCCGCCAACGGCAGGGTCGTACTCGGCATGGATGCGCAGATCAAAGAGTGCGAACTCGAGCTGACGGACCATCTGCAGGGCCGACTGGAAGTTCTTCGACTTGCGCAGCGCTTCGAGGATCGCCGCCGGCAATGGCTCGCCGGTCTGGTAATGCCCTGAACTCAAGGCCACCACTTCGGGTTCCCAGGCGAAGGTTTCCATGAACTGGCTGGGCAGCTCCACCGCATCCCAGGGCACGCCATTGATGCCGCCGACGCTGGGATAGTCGATGCGCGTGAGCAGGTGGTGCAGGACATGGCCCATCTCGTGGAACACGGTGACCATCTCGTCGTGCGTGATGAGCGAAGGCGTGCCGTTGGTGGGCAACGAGAAATTGCACACGAGATAGGCCACCGGCGTGCGGATGGCCGCGCCTTGCGGCAGCCGGTTCAGGCACTGGTCCATCCAGGCACCGGAACGCTTGTTCGAGCGGGCATAAAAGTCCGTGTAGAAGCCGCCGACTTCCCGGCCCTCGGCGTTCACGAGCCGGTAGTACTCGACGTGCGGCTCCCAGCCCTCCACGCCGTCCACCCGCACGATGCGGATGCCATACAGCTTTTCGACGACGGCGAACAATCCCTCGAGGACCCTTGGCAGCGGAAAGTAGGGACGCAGGGATTCATCGGAAATGGCGTAGGTCTTGTGGCGAAGTTTCTCCGAGTAGTAGGCGAGGTCCCAGGGTTCGATGACCCGGCCGGCGAAGGCTTCGAGCTCGGCCAGCTCGCGGCGGGCGGCTGGTCGCGAGTGGCGCACCAGTTCAATCAGGAATTCGCGCACCTCGTCCACCGATTTCGCCATCTTCGTGGCGAGCGAGTACGCGGCGAAGTTGGGATAGCCGATGATCCCGGCAGCCTCGTGGCGCAGTGCGAGGATCTGTTCGATCAGCTGGCTGTTGTCGTGGCCGGGCGAGTAGTCCGCCTGATCCGAAGCGCGGGTGACCCAGGCTTTGCAGAGGGCCTCGCGCAGGTCGCGGTCGTCGGCGTGGGTGACGATGGCCACATAGGTGGGCTGATCCAGCGCAAAGATCCAGCCCGTCTTGCCCGCAGCCCGGGCCCGTTCGGCAGCTGGTTCGAGAATGTTGGCCGGAATGCCCTGCACCCGGGTCGCGGCGTCGATATGCAGTGACCAGGCCGCTGCGGAGTCGAGCACGTTCTGCTCGAAGCCGGCCTCGGTGGTGGAGAGCTCCTCCATCAAGGTCTTGAAACGGGCTTTCTGCTCCGGCGGCAGGTGCACGCCGGACAGGCGAAAGTCCCGGATGGCGAGCTCCAGCAGCCGGGCCGCACCCTCGCGCGTCCCCTCCCGCAAAGTGCCGGTTGGCGGACCATCGGCTGGCTTGCTGGTGGCCCGCTTGTTGTGGGATTGGGTGATCAGGCGCCCGTACAGCTCATAAAGACGCTGGTTGTGGCCCATTTCCGTGGCATAGCGGGAAATGGCCGGCAGACAGGCGTTGTAGGCGGCCCGCAGTTCCGGCGAGTTGGCCACCGCCTGCAGGTGCTGCACCGGCGACCACACCCGGTGCAGGCGGTCGCTCAGCGCTTCCATCGGCAGGACGGTTGCATCGAAGTCCAGCGGCTGGCCTTCGGCGGCGGTCAACAGCCGGTCGAGCTCGGTCCGGTTGGCATCCAGCGTGGCCAGCACCGCCTGTTCCACGTGTTCAGGCCGGATCCGGTGGAACTCGGGCAGGCCGTCGGCGATGAGCAGGGGATTCTCTGGCATCGGGAAATCCTAACGGAAATCGGTGCTTGCTACACTGCCGGCTCCCTGGCAGCCACCCTCTCGGCATCAAGCACGGCATGATCCTGATATGAAACCGGAAACCTTCGACCTCCTCGTGATCGGCGGCGGCAGCGCCGGACTGGCCGCTTCCCAGCGGGCGGCTGAATACGGCGCCCGCGTGGCGCTGGTGGAGTCAGCCCCGCTGGGCGGCACCTGTGTCAACGTGGGTTGTGTCCCCAAGAAGATCACCTTCAACGCCGCCCAGCTGGCCCATGCCTTCGAGGACGCGCGGGATTACGGCTTCGACCTCACGGTGCGCGGCCACGACTGGGCGGGATTCGTGGCCAAACGCCAGGCCTACATCCAGCGGCTGAACGGCATCTACGCGCGGAATCTGGCCAAAAAGGGCATCGACCACGTGATCGCCCGGGCGCATTTTTCCGACCCGCACACGGTGGTGGCCGGCGATCGGCGCCTGGCGGCCCCGCACATCATGATTGCCACCGGTGGCCGGCCCATGGTGCCGGCGATTCCCGGCCATGAGCTGGGCCTGACCTCGGATGATTTCTTCGCCCTGGAGCGCCGGCCGCAACGGGTCGCGGTGGTCGGCTCCGGCTATATCGCCGTGGAGTTTGCGGGTGCTCTGCGGGCCCTGGGCTCGGATGTCAGCCTGCTGGTGCGGAAGAACAGCGTGGTGCGCAGTTTCGATGAGTACCTGCAGCAGGGCCTGATGACGGCCATGACCAGCGATGGCATCCAGGTGCTGACCCAGGCGATCCCGGTCGCACTGGCCCGTGAGCCCGGGGGGCTGATTCTGGCCACGGATGATGACCGTCGCCACGGTCCCTTCGATGCGCTGATCTGGGCGGTGGGTCGCGACCCGGTCACGGCGGATCTGAACCTCGAGGCAGCCGGCGTCGATACCGATGCCATGGGCTTCATTCCCACCGACCGCTATCAGGCCACCAATGTGCCGCACATCCACGCGCTCGGCGATGTCACGGGTCGCATGGCCCTGACGCCCGTGGCGGTGGCGGCTGGCCGGCGCACGGCGGACCGGCGCTTCGGCGGCATGGCCGGCCGGCACCTGGACTATGAATACATTCCGACCGTGGTGTTCAGTCATCCACCGATCGGCACCTGCGGCTACAGCGAAGCCGATGCCCGGGCCCGCTTCGGCGAACCGGTAAAGACGTACCAGACCGAGTTCGTGCCGCTCTACCACGGCATCACGGAGCACAAACCGAAAACCCGGATGAAGCTCGTGACCGTGGGCGCCGAGGAGCGCGTCGTGGGGTGCCTCATCTTGGGCCCCGGCGCCGATGAAATGCTCCAGGGCGTCGCGGTGGCCATCCGCATGGGCGCCACCAAGCGCGACTTCGACGACACCGTGGCCATTCACCCCACCGCCGCCGAAGAACTGGTGACGATGCGCTGAAGCCGGCCGGCCAGCGGGCCCGGCCAGCAGATCAGGTCAGCAGATCAGGCGAGGCGCTTTTGCATCGTGTCCGTGGCGCCGGGAGAGCCCGGCAGTCTGGCGATGATGGGGCGGGTGTCGGGGCGCACACCCCGCCAGGCGTAAAACGATTCGGCCGCCTGTTCCACCAGCATGCCCCAGCCCTGGGCGATGCGGCCCGCGCCGTGCTCTTTCGCCCAGATGACGAAGGGCGTGTCCTGCATGGCGTAGGACAGGTCGTAACACAGGGTGTCCGGGCCGAGGATCGAGGCCGGAAACGGCGGCATCTCGCCGTGCAGCCCGGCCGACGTGGCGTTGATCACCACGTTGAAGTGCTGCCCGCCCAGTTCCTGGAACTCGCAGGCCAGAATCTTGCCCAGCATGCGGAAATCCCGGGCCAGTGCCTGCGCCCGGGCCAGCGTGCGATTGGCGATCATGATGTCGCGTGGGTTGGTGTCGAACAACGCCGGCACGATGCCCCGGGTCGCGCCGCCCGCGCCCAGGATCAGGATGCGGGTGCCGGCCAGCCTGGTCCGCAGATTCTGCCGCAGGTCGTTCACGAGTCCGGTGCCATCGGTGTTGTCACCCTCGATGGCGCCGTCGGCATGCTTGATCAGGGTGTTCACCGCCCCCGCCAGCTCGGCCCGCGACGTGAGCCGGGAGGTCAGCGCCAGCACGGCCGACTTGTGCGGTACGGTGACATTCAGGCCGCGAAAGCCCTCGGCGAACAAGCCCCGCACCCGGTCTGCCAGTTGTTCCGGCGGGATATCGATGGCTTCGTAGGAGAGGTCCTGGCCGGTGGCGTCGGCAAACAGGCGATGGATGACCGGTGATTTGCTGTGGGCAATCGGGTGGCCGATGACTCCGTACCGGTCTGTCATGTGCAGTCCCCACCCTTGTGTCTGGCGAAACGCCTATCCTTTTCCATGATACCTGCCCTGTCGAGGGTTGGGAGGTGCTCATGGTCCCGTCGAAGTCCCGCTGCCCCTGGTCCGAAGGGGTCAGCCCCGCCTATCTCGCCTATCACGATGAAGAATGGGGTGTGCCGGTGCATGACGATCGCCGGCAGTTCGAATTCCTGATTCTGGAGAGTGCGCAGGCGGGACTGTCGTGGTCCACGGTCCTGCATCGTCGCGCAGGCTATCGCCGGGCCTTCGCGGATTTCGATCCGGTGAAGGTCGCCCGCTTCACCAAAGCCCGGATCGAGCGCCTGCTCGAAGACCCGGGCATCATCCGCAATCGCCTCAAGGTGGAAGCGGCGGTGAGCAATGCCCGGGCATTTCTCGAACTGCAGGCGGAGGTCGGCAGCTTCGATCGCTACATCTGGGGCTTTGTCGGCGGCAAGCCGCGCCGCAATCGGTGGCGGTTGTCGTCGGAAGTGCCGGCGACCAGCGCCGAGTCCGATGCGCTCAGCAAGGACATGAAAAAGCGGGGTTTCCGCTTCGTCGGCAGCACCATACTCTATGCCCATCTGCAGGCAACGGGCCTGATCAATGATCATCTGGTGAGCTGTTTCCGCCATCGGGAGTGCGTGCGTCTTTGATGATCCGGAGCCGGTTGCCCGCCGCCCTGCCGCGCACCGTGGTGGTGCTGGGCCTGACCTCGCTGTGCATGGACGCATCGTCCGAGCTGATCCACAGCATCCTTCCGGTCTTTCTGGTTTCCATCCTTGGTGCCAGTGCCGTGACAGTTGGTCTGCTCGAAGGCCTGGCGGAGGCCACGGCCTCGATCACCAAGGTGTTTTCCGGCGTGTTGAGCGATCGGTGGCGACGCCGCAAGGGACTGATCATTGCCGGTTACGGCCTTGCCGCGCTGACCAAGCCGATGTTTCCCCTGGCCGGCTCCGTGGGCTGGATCTTCGCGGCGCGCTTTCTGGATCGGGTCGGCAAGGGCATCCGCGGTGCGCCCCGGGATGCGCTCATTGCCGAGGTGGTCCGGCCCGACGAACGCAATGCCGCCTTTGGCCTGCGCCAGTCACTGGATTCCCTGGGCGCATTTCTCGGGCCGCTCGCCGCCATCGGCCTGTTGCTGCTCTGGAGCGATGATCTGCGGGCCGTGCTGTGGGTGGCCGTCGTCCCGGCCGGGCTGGCGGTTGCCCTGCTGGTGTTCGGCATCGAGGAGCCGGAGCGGGTTGCCGATGTGTCGCCAAGCCGTCGCGCCACCACGCCATGGCGCAAGTTGATGCTGCTGGCTGGCGATCTGGACCGCCGCTACTGGCTGGTGGTTGCGCTCGGCGGCGTCATTGCGCTGGCCCGCTTCAGCGAGGCCTTCCTGATCCTGCGTGGCCAGCAGCTCGGCCTGCCTCTGCATTTTGTGCCGGCCATCGCGATGGTGATGAGCCTCGTCTATGCCGCGTCTGCCTATCCGACCGGCCTCGCGGCGCGGTACTGGTCGCGCCGCCGGCTGCTGGCCGTGTCGCTGGTGGTGCTGGTGGTTGCGGATCTGCTGCTGGCCGCAGCCACCTCGCCCGCGCAGGTGTTTGCCGGTGCAGCCTGCTGGGGGTTGCACCTCGGCTTGTCGCAGGGGCTGCTCTCGGCGCTGGTGGCGGATACCGTCGACCATCGGCACCTCGGCACGGCCTTCGGTTTCTACAATGTGCTGACCGGCCTGATGCTGTTTCTGGGCAGCGGCGTGGCCGGCGTGCTCTGGGAGTCTCTGGGGGCGCCAGCAACTTTTCTCGTGGGCGCCGGCTTCAGCCTGATCGCGTTGACTGCCCTGCTGTTTGCGGCACGCAGCTAGGCCATCAGCAGCTGCTGCATGCTTTCCCGGTCATCCCGGCTGACCGCGATGAGCTCCATGAACGAGCCCTTGCCCAAGTTGACGTCATTCAGCGTGAACTCGGCATCCGGATGTTGCTGCCGGAGTTCCGGTTCGGCATCCAGCCGGTAGTGCAGCTTGGCCGCGGACAACAGGCGGGTCAGGGGCTCCAGGTCGGCAGAACCGCCAGCCAGCAGATAGTCCTGATTTTCGACTGCCGCGCAGATCCGCTGCGGCAGCCCCCAGGCTTCCAGGATGGCTTTGCCGATGACCGGCTGCCAGGCTTCCAGCGTTGCCGCAAAGTCCGGGTCTTCGAGCAGCGCGGAATCATTCTGATGAGCGTGCATGAGGATGTAGAGGCGGCCGATGCCGTGCAACAGGCCGGCCATCATGGCTTCATCGGGCTGTCGGCCGAAGGCCTGCCGACCCACGGCATAACAGATGGCGGCCACTTCATTGCTGGTTTTCCACACCAGCTCCAGATCATCGCGAATGGCGCCGAGCAGGGTGTCGCGACTCAGCTGGCGAAGCGCAAACGCCGTGGCTACCGTGCGCACCAGGTTGAAGCCGAGCCGGTTCACCGCATTGCCGAGGCTTGCCACCGGCGTGCCGCCGGGATTGAAGGCCGCGGAATTGGCCATCTGCATGAAGCGGGCGCTGAGCACCGGTTCCGAGGCCGTGATGTTCACGACGTCCCGGGTGGTGGTCTGCTCGTTCAGCAGGGCGACCTGCAGTTGCCGGACCACTTGCGGAAAGGCCGGCAGATCCAGCTCCGGCTTCAGGTTGGCGGCCAGTTGCTGAACGAAGCTGAATATCTTCGAGTCGTGCACCGCGGAAGTATGGGTGGCGGCAGGGTCAGGGGGCGGTGATTTCGATCACGGTCTGGCCCAGCGTGGTGGTGCCGTCGGTATGGGTGATGAGCCCGACATACTCACCACTGTTCAGGTTCTGCCAGTCGAAACTCAAGCTCTGATCCGTGCCGGCCGTGACGCTGGCCGGTGCCGTCACGCTGGCATTGTTCCGGTTGGCGCCCACTGTCCACACGAACAGGCGGAAGGTGGCGCTGCCGGCCGGCGCGTCATAACCGTGCACGTCGACAAAGTATTCACCGGCCGGAACAAACTGCTGGCCCTTGTCGGGAATCACGTTGATGACTTCTTCCGATCCCTGGTTCACGCTCGGCACGGCTTCTGCGGTGCAGGTGCCGAAGCCTGGGCACACATACAGATACAGGTCGAGGTCGGCATCGGGGCTGGTGTTCTGCTGGTGGAGCGCCACCCGCAGATAGCGGGTGCCTGCCGGGACCACGACGGGAATGCGCCGCACGGAGTCCGGCAGTGAGCCGGCATTGGGCTGCACGAAGGTGTAGAGGTCTTCCGGATCGTCGGCGACGGTGTTGGTGAACTGGTCGCGGATCGCCTGGGACTGGCTCTGGCCACTGGCTTCGAGGCCACTCAGCACCGGCAGGTAGCTGCCGGAATAAGCTGTCTCAATCGGCATGCTGGTGGTGCCGGAGGCGGCTGTCGCCCGCAGGAACAGCGGCGCCGCGAAGGGCTGTGTCTTGATCGCGATGGGCGAGCGGACGGTGGCCTCGGGGCCTGTCCATGTCAGCGAGCCGAAGTGCCAGGCATCGGTTTGCGTGCCATCACTGGTGAAGCGGATCTGCACATCGGCGGTTTCACCGGTTGCCAGTGACAGCACCGGCGGCGTGACTTCCGCCGTGATGGTCGTGGGCGTGCGGACGCTGCTCGTGTACACACCCGCCGGGCGCACGTTGGGGAGTCGCCGTTGAACCACCTGGCTCGGCACCAGCCGGGTGAGCGCGATCGACTGCTGATTCAGGTCGCTGCCATCGGTCGGCAAGCCTGCGGCGGCCAGCGCGGCACAGTCCACGTCGGGGCGTTCATCACCGCGACCGCAGAGGAAGGCGTCGAAGTCGGCGGCGTCGGCGTTGTAGACCAGCCCCGGAGCGATGGCCTGGTTTGGCCGTATGTGCCCGCCGCCGAAGTCAAAGGGGTTCGCCGCATCGCCGTTTTCGTTGCGGATATCCTGGCGGCCGGTGGTCACCAGGGCCGATCGCAACATCGCCGGGCTCCAGTCCGGATGGGCTTCCTTGAGGAGCGCGGCCACGCCAGCCACATGCGGCGCCGCCATCGAAGTGCCCGACAGGTACTGGAACAGCTCGCCACGCACGTTGTTGGCCACGTCCGGTGTCTGGGCCGCGAGG
>CAYLKO010000004.1:34713-59340 GCA_964384525.1 uncultured Chromatiaceae bacterium | reverse complement strand
GTCCACGCCGGGCGCCGTGACATCGGGCTTCAGGATCGTCTCGTCCCACTGGTTCGGTCCGCGGCCGGAGAAGGCCTGCATCCGGTTGCCGGCATCGCGCGTCGTGAGGATGATCTGTTTGTCGAGCGTGACTTCGACCGGGTCGTCGTCGATGAGGCGCTCGCGCAGGCGTTCGCCGTCGGTCTGGCCGATCATCAGCGCCGGGATGTTCACCGAGCCCCGGGTGCCGGTCATCAGGATCGGCTCACCCTGGTTGTTGTCGATCAGCACGGCCTTGGCGCCGGCGGTCTGCGCGTTGCGGATCTTGATCCCGAAATCGCAGCCGCCCCGCTGCATGAAGGCGATCTGGCCGATCACTTCCTCTGTGTTGACGATGCCTTCGCAGCCATCAAAGGTGCTGCCGGCCACGCCATCGAAACTGCCCACGAAGTTGTCATCGACGAGTATGAGCCGCAGGGTCAGCGGGCCCACATCTTTCAGGCGCGGAGTGAAGCCGGCCTCGATCGCGGCGTAGTCGTTCCTGACCTCCACCGGGCTGTTGACCCGGATCGCTTCCTGGAAGTGGTCGCCGGTGCGGCTCGAGGCGCCCACGGCCAGCACCCAGGGTGCGGCTGCAGGCGAGATCAGCGAGCCCGGCGTGGGGCCCTCATTGCCGGCAGCCGCGACGGCCAGCACGCCGGCATTGGTGGCCGCGAGCAGGGCCAGGTCATCCGGACCGGTGATGTCGTCGTCGCTGCCGACGGAGTAGTTGATGATGTCCACGCCATCGGCCACGGCATCCTCGATGGCGCGGGCCAGGTCGGCCGTGCTGCAGGTTGCGCGCACGGCGCCCGGCTCCAGCCAGCAGGCCTTGTAGACCGCGATCCGCGCCCGGGGCGCCATGCCGCTGATCTTCGCCACCCGCGTCCCGGCCAGCGTGGCGTTGACGTAGTTGCCCGCGGCGACGGACGCGATGTGGGTGCCGTGGCCATCGGCATCGCGTGCCGAGCGGAACTCGTTTTCGTCGAGCGCATATTCGGCGAGGAAGCCGTCGATGTACCAGCGCGCACCGATCAGCTTGTTGTTGCAGCTGGTTGTCAGAAAGCCTGCACCGGGCTGGCAGGTGCCGTGCCAGTCGGGCAAGGGGCTGTAGACGAGCACGTCGGGTCGCTGTTTGAAGCGCTTGCAGAGCCACAGGCCGAGCAGGGATTTCTCGGCCCACTCGGATTTGCACAGGCGCGGCCGGTCGGCTGGCACCGTGTCGGCAAAGCTGGGGTGACCGGGGGCGATGCCGCTGTCGATCACGCCGATGACGACGTTCTCACCCTGCAGGCGCAGATCCCGACGCAGGCCACCGTTGTTGGCGTTCAGGCCGAGGAAGCCCGGGCTGGCGTTGGTCTTGACGGACCTCATGTGGTCCTTCCAGACCCGGCGCACATCCTTGCGGGCGGCCAGCTTGCGGGCCTGCTCCGGCGTGAGGCGGGCGGCCACGGCGTTCAGGGCGTAGCGATAACTGTAGAGCTTGTCGTGATCGGCGCCGACGGCGGCGAGGGCTTCGTCATGCGTGGCGAGAAGTTCCTTCGCGTATTGGCGCACGACCGGTGTGCGTGCATCAAAGCGCTGCTTGCGCTGTGACGTTCCGCGCGCGGTCGGTGCGTGGTCTGGCCGGGCCACGGCGGCCGGCGCCTTGAACTGCACGATGTAAACCTGGGTCGCCGACGAGAAGACCGGCGTGGTGAGGGGCTGCAACGCGGTTCCCTGGGTCTGCCGTGGCTCGCTGCCCGAGGCGGTCGCCACAGCGGCCATGGCCATGAGCACCACTGCCCATGGCTGCCACAGCCGTGGGCGGTTTCCGGCAAATCCAGTCTCATGAGTTGACATCAGGTGCGCCCGGCGCTGACCAAGAGCTGGCCTCTTTTGTCGTGAGTTTCGCTTGTCCGGCAATACCTGTCCAATTCGGAGTCCGGTACCGGAGTGTGTAGTTATAGGGTGGTGGTGCGGAGGTATGCGCCGGTGGCGGCGAGGCGGATGGGCGTGGGCCCGGCGAGATGGCCGACGGCGCCGCCGACGATGAGCGGAATCTGTCGGCCGAAACGGGCCCGGACCGCGACGGCCGTCCGGGCCGGCGCCTTGCCCCGGCGGTTGGCGCTGGTCGAGACGAGCGGCATCCCGGCCGCCCGGCAGAGATCGGCGGCCACCGCGTGGGTGGTCAGGCGCACCGCCACCGTGCTTCTGCCGCCGGAAATCCAATCCGGGGTCCGTGGGCCGGCCCGCACCACCCAGGTAACCGGTCCGGCGTGGGTCCCGGACAGGTGGCGCTCCTCTTCGGGTGTGGGCTCGACCCAGCCCTCCAGCTGCTCACGATCTGCGGCGAGCAGGATCAGACCAGCCGACACCGGCCGTTTCTTCAAGGCCAGCAGCCAGCCAACCGCGGCGCGATCATCCGGGCGGCAGCCGAAACCGTAGACGCCTTCGGTGGGATAGGCCACCACGCCACCCGCACGGATGATCGCGGCGGCATAGCGCAGCCGCGGGCCCGGACAGCTTGTGCTTGTGGTTGTGGTTGGCAGTGGATCGCGATCCGCAGGTGGCTGCGCACGCCTCATTCAGCGGCGGGCTCTGTTTGGCCAGCGGCGCCCGCCTTGTTCCGGCCGGCAGCCTTTGCCGACTTTTTCGCGACCTTCTTTTTCCCGGCCTTCTTCTTCGCCACCTTTTTTGCCACCTTCTTTGGTGCGCCGGTCTTCTGTGTAATGGTCTTCGGTGCGCCGGCCTTCTTCGTGACCTTCTTCTTCGCAGCCGGCCGGCCCCAGCGGCGCTTGGGCGGCGGGGCGTTGGCAATCAGCTCCCGCGCTTCCTCCAGCGTGATCGAACCGGGTTCCCGATCCTTCGGCAGGCGCGCATTCTTCTCGCCATCGGTCAGGTAGGGGCCCCAGCGGCCGTGCAGGATCTGCAGATTGTCGGTGCCGTAGGCCTTGATCAGCTTGTTGGCGTCGGCTTCCTGCTTGGCGCGGATCACCTCGATCGCTTCCTCGAGGGTGATCTTGAGCGGCTCATGCTCGCGCAGCGAGACATACTTTTTCTTGACCTCGCCGGTGGCTTTGTCGAGGGCTTCATACTGCACATAAGGCCCGAACTGCCCGGTGTTGGCGCTGACCGGTTCGCCGGTGGGCAGGTTGCCAAGCGTGCGTGGCAGCTTGAACAGCTCCAGGGCATCCGGCAGTTCGATCGTGAACATGCTCTGTCCCGGCTGCAGCCCCTTCCATCTGGGCTTTTCCTCATCCTCACGGGTGCCGATCTGGATGAACGCGCCATACCGGCCGAAGCGGGCTGATACGGGACGGCCGGACTGCGGGTCGGCGCCGAGTTCGCGCACCTGCACGGCCTCTTCGCGCGTCACCGTTTGCTCCTTCTCCTTGAGCAGCACGGCAAACGGCTTCCAGAACCTGTCGAGGACGGGCACCCATTCCCGTTCGCCACGCGCCACTTCGTCGAGCTCGTCTTCCATGTGGGCGGTGAAGTCGTAGTCCACATAGCGCGTGAAATTGTTGGTGAGAAAGCCGCTGACGATGCGGCCGCCATCGGTGGGCTTCAGCGCCCGGCCCTTCAGTTCCGCGTACTGGCGGTTCAGCAGGGTGGAAATGATGGTGGCATAGGTGGATGGCCGGCCGATGCCGCGCTCCTCCAGCGCCTTGACCAGACTCGCCTCGGTATAGCGGGGCGGCGGCTCGGTGTAGTGCTGATCGGCCTGGATGGTTTCCAGCGGCAGCAGGTCGCCCTGCGACACCGGGGGCAGCTTCACGTCGCTGTCGTCATCACCGCCTTCGTCACGGCCCTCCAGGTAAACGGCGATGAAGCCCGGGCTGACCAGTGTCGAGCCGGTGGCCCGGAAACGGCCTGCTTCCGCCTCACGGGCCGGAACCAGATCCACGGCCAGCATGTCGTAGACCGCCGGCTCCATCTGCGAGGCGATGGTGCGCTTCCAGATCAGGCTGTAGAGCTTGAACTGTTCGTCACTGAGGAAGCCGCGCAGTGCTTCGGGAACCCGCCGGATGCTCGTCGGCCGGATGCCCTCGTGAGCTTCCTGCGCGTTCTTGGCGGTGGTCTTGTAGGTGTTGGGCGTGGCCGGCAGGCTGGCCTTGCCATAGCGCTCGACGATGAAACCGCGGATATCCTCCACGGCTTCTCCGGCGAGGTTGACCGAGTCCGTGCGCATGTAGGTGATGAGGCCGACGGTGCCCTCGGATATCGCAATGCCTTCGTAGAGTTTCTGCGCCACCTGCATCGTGCTGCGGGCCCGGAAACCCAGCTTGCGCGAGGCCTCCTGCTGCAGGGTGGAGGTGGTGAACGGCGGCGCCGGCCGCCGACGCCGCTGGCTGCGCTCCACCTTCTGCACCAGCAGCCGGCCGGCTGCTGCAGCCTCCAGGCGTTGCCTGGCCTCGTCTGCCTGACCGGCATTCCGGAAGCTGAAGGTCTCCGGCTTGTCGCGATTGAAGGTGTCGACCACCTTGCTGCCCGCGTACTCGACCAGCCGGGCGCTGAAGGTGCCGGGCGCCGTGCCGGTGAGCGCCGCGATCGACCAGTACTCCTGGCTGCGAAAGGCCTCGATGGCTTCCTCGCGCTCCACGAGCATGCGCAGGGCCGGGCTCTGGACGCGGCCTGCAGACAGTTTGGGGCTGATTTTCCGCCACAGAAGCGGTGAGAGCTTGAAGCCGATCAGGTGGTCCATCGCCCGTCGCGTGCGGTAGGCGTTGACCAGATCGATGGAGACGTCGCGGGGATTCCGGATGGCCTCGCGGACCTCGCGCTCGGTAATTTCGTAGAAGACCACCCGCAGCACCCGGCGGGAATCGAGCAGGCCGCGTTCACCCAGGACTTCCTGCAGGTGCCAGGAAATCGCCTCGCCCTCGCGGTCAGGGTCGGTTGCCAGGTAGAGGTCGCCACCCTTCTTCAATGCGCTGGCAATCGCATTGATGTGCTTCTCCTTGTCCTCGGCGACGGCGTACTTCATGAGGTAGCCGTGGTCCGGATCCACCGCGCCATCTTTTTCCAGCAGATCCCGGATATGACCGTAGGAAGCCAGCACCTTGAAGTCCTTGCCGAGGTACTTCTCGATGGTCTTGGCCTTGGCGGGTGATTCGACAACGACGACGTTGGTCATTCGATCCTCTATAGACGACGAAGCCGCGACTCGGGCGCGGCTTGGTTACAGGCTGATGTTTTTTGCACTCAGTGCATCACGCCGGAGTTCTCTTCAAAGACGAGATCTTCCATGCGCGAGAAGGCCGCTTCCTGTCCGGGCTGGGCGAAGAGCACCATGAGCACCACCCACTTGACCTGCTCCTTGTCGATCGTACCCGAGCCGAGCGCTATCAGCCGGTCGATCACGACTTCGCGCTGGGCGGCGGACAGGATGCCGATCTGTTCCAGATACAGCAGATAACCGCGGCATTCGAGATCGAGGCGGCGCAGTTCGACATCGTAGTAGACGCGGATCGAGCGATCGCCGGGCACGCCGGCAAAGGGAGCGCTGGTCTCGTTCAGGCCATCGAGCCAGTCGAGAGCGCTGTCGACTTCCGGCTCGCCGAAACCGGCGCGCAGCAGCTCGTCGCGCAGGACATCCTGGTCGGCGGCATCGGGCTCCTGGTCGGAATAGGTTTCAAACAGGTACAGCAGCACGTCGAGAACGGTATCGCTCATGGATCGACGCCCTCCTTCGTTTTACCTGACCCGTTGATAGCGGCCACCGGACAGTGACCGAACCGATCCTTGCATTTCAAGCAGCAGGAGCATGGAGGAAACCTCCCCGATCGTCAATCCGGATCGCTGCACGAGATCATCCGCATCGACCACGTCCCAGCCCATGGCCTCGAGGAGTTGCGCGTAGTCGGCAGCAATATCCGCGGGAATTTCTGCGTCATCTGCTGCGCCGGATTCAGGAATTGTTGCGGCTGCATCCAGCGCAAGACCAGCCAGGAGACCGGTGAGTTCATCAACGATGTCGGCCGCCGTTTCCACGAGCTTTGCGCCATTGCGGATCAAGCGGTGGCAACCCCGGGCAACCGGATTATGTATGGAGCCGGGTATGGCGAAGACTTCACGACCCTGCTCCATGGCGTGGCGCGCCGTGATCAGCGCACCACTGCGGAGACTTGCCTCTACCACCAGTGTGCCGACCGACAAGCCACTGATCAGCCGATTCCGGCGTGGGAAATTCGACGGATGCACGGTGGTGCCCCGGGCAAACTCCGACACGAGCGCACCGCCAGCCTGGATGATTTCCCGGGCCAGCTCCCGATGCTGGCGCGGATAAACCATGTCGAGGCCGGTGCCGCATACGGCGATGGTTTTGCCGCCGACCGACAGCGCCCCGCGGTGGGCGGCCGCGTCGATGCCTTCAGCCAGGCCGCTCGTGATGCAGAAGCCGCGCGCGGCGAGCCAGGCGGCAAACTGGTGGGCCGTCTCGATGCCGCCAGGGGTGGCATTGCGACGGCCGACGATGGCGAGTTGGGGCAGCAGCAGGGTGCCGGCATCGCCACGCACGAACAGGGGCGCCGGCGGCTTGGTGATTTCCAGGAGCAGCGGCGGGTAGGCCGCGTCGGCGGGCATGAGCTCGCTGCCTGATTCGCTGGCCGGCTGCCCTGCTGCAGGCTGGCCCTGCGTTGATATGGGCGTTGATGCGGGCGCCGATGTTGGTGGGGGTGATTTTCCGGCAGACACGTTGTTTCCTGTGGCGGGCCGCAACCCGCCACGGGAAATCATCCAGCGTGGTCAGCTCGGCCAGCGGGTCAGCTTGGATTGCGCACTTTGTCGAGGGTGTGAATCGGCCCTTCGGCCTGCATGACCAGCGCGTAGCTCATGCGGTCGTAGGTCTTGAAGACCATTAGAGTCCCGGCCCGCTCGTCCGGCAACTGCACTTTGCCGCCAAAAACACCGGTATCGGTCCGATCGACCACCTTGTTGCCAGCCTGCCAGACGGTCAGGACATGGCCCGGGGCCAGGCCATCGCGCGTGCCGCGGTTGATGACGATCACCTGGTACTGGCCGATCTGCGTCACGCCGTCGACGACATGCACGATCCGGCCATCGATGGGGCGATCCGGAGCCCGGGGCTCGAACGACAGCGGCAGGGAATCCTGGTGCGTGACCAGCCGGTCACCTTCCAGCACTTCACGCTGCGAGTTGTTGATCTCCAGCGTGGCCGGGTCACCGCCCCGGCGGATGCGGCCATCGGCCACGTAGATGCCTTCGTAGCCCAGCACCTTGCCGTCATCCGGATCGACCAGTTTGTCGCCCATGTGGACCACGGCATAAGTCGCGCCCGGTGTCGCCGTGGTGCCGCGCACATAAACTTCATTGCCCGAGGCGCCGATCAGGTGCTTGTCGCGCAACGCCACGATATAGGGCAGGTCCTTGAACTCATCCCGCGAGAGCACCATGCCCTTGCTGAGGAAGGGCTCGATGACGTTGTAGGGAATGGTGGTGATGGCGGCGTTGAGATGTTCTTCGCGAATGCGCGGCGAGAGGCGTTCCGTGCCGGTGGCGCCGGCGCCGCGCGCCATGCGCAGTTGCGGCTGGCCGTCGACGTAGACCAGCGTCAGTTCATCGCCGGGATAAATCAGGTGGGGATTTTCGATCTGTGGATTGACGTACCAGATCTCCGGCCAGTTCCATGGATTGCGCAGGAACATCGCGGAAATATCCCAGAGCGTGTCACCCGGCTTCACGACATAGTGGTCGGGATGCGAGGGATTCAACGGAATGCCGCCACCCTGCTGCGCAAACAGACCGCCTGCCGCGGCGCCAAGCGCCAGCGTCAAGGTCAATACCGCGGCCAACCGGCCTGAACTCCGGGAGATTCTCATGGGGACTCCATCCCTGACTTTGTCCGTAATGATGCTGCGACATGCCCGATGCCGCATTCCGCGCCCAACCTGCGCAGATGTAGCATAAAATCCAGCTGCTTACCTAGCACCTTGCTCCAAACTGTGAAGGCCGCACGATGGCGATGCTGAAAATCCTCGAGTACCCGGACCCCAGGCTCCGCATCAAGGCGCAACCGGTTGCGGCCGTGACCGACGAGATCCGCCAGCTCGCCGCCGACATGCTCGACACCATGTATGCCGCCCCCGGCGTGGGCCTGGCGGCGACGCAGGTCGACCGGCACATCCGTCTCGTGGTCCTCGATGTCTCCGACGATCGCAATGAGCCGCATGTGCTGATCAATCCGGAAATCCTGATCCGCGAGGGCAGGGAGATCGGCGATGAGGGCTGCCTGTCCGTGCCGGGTGTCACGGAAGGCGTGGAGCGCGCCACGCACATCCGGGTGAAGGCGCTGGACAAGGCCGGCCAGGTCATCGAGTTCGACGCCAACGGTCTGCTGGGAGTCTGCATCCAGCACGAGCTGGATCATCTCGATGGCAAGCTGTTTGTGGACTACCTGTCGGAAATGAAGCGCCAGCGCCTGAAAAAGCGCGCGTTGAAATCGCGGCGCCGCGACGGCAAGTCACCGGACGAGACGCCGGAGGTCACCCCGGCGCAACGCCAGCCCGCGCGAGACCGGATTCCGGTCATCTGAACAGTCGTCTGCTGTTTGCCGGATCACCGGCCTTTGCCACGCCCACGCTCGAGCATCTGGCAGCGCTCGGCCGCCGGCCGCTCGCCGTCCTGACCCAGCCCGACCGGCCGGCGGGCCGCGGCCGCAGCGTCCGTGCCGGGCCCGTCAAGCAGTGTGCGCTGGAGCTGGGTATTCCCGTGCTGCAGCCCCCTGACCTGAAGGGGGCGGATATCCAGGCCAGCCTGCGTGAGCTGGCGCCGGACCTGATCGTGGTCGTGGCTTATGGGCTCCTGCTGCCCCCTGCGGTGCTGGCGATTCCCCGGCTGGGATGCGTGAATGTGCATGCTTCCCTGCTGCCGCGCTGGCGGGGCGCATCGCCGATCCAGGCCGCCATCCTGGCCGGCGATGACGAGACCGGGGTGAGCATCATGCAGCTTGAAGCGGGGCTGGACACCGGCCCCGTGTACCGCACGGCGACACTGACCATCGGCCAGACGGAAACTGCCGGTGAACTTGAAATGCGCCTGGCGCACCTGGGTGCGGAAACCCTCGGCGCCATTCTCGAACCCCTGCTGGCCGGCGCCTTGTCGCCAACGCCGCAGCCGGCCGCCGGGGTGACCTATGCCGGTCGCATCCAGAAGGCCGATGGGCATATCGACTGGCGGGAACCGGCCGCGGCGATCGCCCGCCGCATCCGCGCCTTCAATCCCTGGCCGGTGGCGGAAACCGTGCTGGATGGCCAGCAACTGCGCTGTTTCGCCGGCACGGTGCAGGACCCCGGAAAACCGGCGGCGAGCCATGCCTGCGGCCTGATCGTGGCAGTCGGTGTGGACGGCATCGACGTGCAGACGGGCGCCGGTTGCCTGCGCCTCACGGAAATCCAGCTACCCGGGCGGTCCAGGGTGGCGGCTGCAGATTTTGCTCGGGGCCGCCCGCTCCTCGGCTAGGTGCTCGGCGGGTGTGTATAGCGGCGCGCCCACCCGAGCGGCGGCGGCCAGCGCCGTGGCCGCGGTGCTGGCCCGGGGCCAGACCCTGGAAGCGGCGCTGGAGGCGGTCCTCAATGCCGATCCGCCGGCTTTTTCCTTTTCCAGACGCGACCAGGCCCAGGTGCACTGGCTGGCCTATGGCGCGGTCCGCAACCATCACCGGCATCAGGCGCTGCTCGCCAAGCTGCTGACCCGTCCCTTGAAAGATCGCGACCGGCTGCTGGAAGCGCTGTTGTCGGTTGGTCTGCATCAGCTGGCGGATCCCGAACAGCCGGACTACGCCGCGGTCTCGGCCACGGTCGAGGCGGCGCGCCTGCTCGGCCTGGCCCATGCAGCCGGCCTCGTGAATGCGAGCCTGCGTCGCTTTCAGCGTGAGGCCCCCGCACTGCTCGCGAGCCTGGCCGGGGATCGGGCGGCCCGGTATTCCCACCCGGCCTGGCTGCTTGCGCGCCTGCGCGCGGACTGGCCGGACCAGTGGGAAGCCATCGCGGCGGCCGGCCAGCAGCACCCGCCGGTCTGGCTGCGGGTGAACCGCAGCCGTGGCACGGTGGCTGATTACGCCCACCGCCTGGCTGCCGAGCTTGGCCTCGGCACAAGCTCGAACCCCGATTTTCCCGATGCACTGAAGCTGGAAGCTGCCGTGCCGGTCCAGCAGCTGCCGGGTTTTGCCGATGGCCTGGTCAGCGTGCAGGACGCGGCATCCCAGCTGGCGGCCCCGCTGCTGGCGCCGACGCGCGGCATGCGCGTGCTGGATGCCTGCGCCGCTCCCGGCGGCAAGACCACCCATCTGCTCGAATGGGCGGGTGGTGATCTGGACATGACCGCGCTGGATATTTCCGCCGCCCGCCTGCGCCGGGTCGACGACAACCTGCGCCGCCTGGGCTTTGCGGCCACGCTAATCGAAGGCGATGCGCTGGTGCCGGCCGACTGGTGGGATGGTCGTCGTTTCGACCGGATTCTCGTCGATGCGCCCTGCTCGGCCACCGGGGTCATTCGCCGGCACCCGGATATCAAGCTGCTGCGCCGTCCGGATGATCTGCCGGCGCTCGTGGCGCGCCAGCGCCGCCTGCTCGACCAGCTCTGGCCGCTTTTGAAACCCGGGGGCCGGCTGCTGTACAGCACCTGTTCGGTGTTGCGGGCCGAGAATGACGCCGTTGTCCAGGCGGCGCTGGCCACGGGCACCGTCAGGCTGCTGGCCGACACGCCCCGGCCGGGTCTGCAGCTCCTGCCGGGCGACAGCGATACCGACGGGTTCTACTATGCTCTGATGATGACCAGCAACCAGCACCCGCGGAAAGGCTGAATATCCGGTGATGGCCATATCCGGCAACAGCAGGGGCGTGCCCGGGCAGAAGGCGGGCCGCGATGGCCATTCCGCCACGCTGTTCCTCGCCTGCCTGCTTCTGTTGACGGGCCTGTCGACAGCACTGTGGCCCGGCGCTGCCCACGCCCAGGAAACCGGCCTGGAAATCCGCGATGCCGGCACGCGGCTCGAAGCCGGTGTCTGGTATCTGCACGCGCGGATTGATTATCGGCTGAACCGCGAAACCCTGAACGCCCTGCAAAGTGGCATTCCCCTGACCTTCGAGCTGCAGGTTGAAGTGAGCGAAACGCGGCGCTGGTGGTTCAATGCCGCCGTGGCATCGCTGCGCCAGCAGTTCGAGCTGTCCTGGCAACCGCTGGCGCGCGGCTATCTGGTGCGCAACAAGAACAGCGGCGACCAGCAGGCGCATACCACGTTGTTTGCGGCGCTCAATGATCTGGGCCGCATCACGGCCCTGCCCCTCATCGATGCCGCGCTCATCGACGACAGCCTGCAATACGAGGTGGGCCTGCGCGCCGTCCTGGATCAGCAACAGCTGCCGGGACCCTTGCGGATGCTGGCTTTCTGGGATGACGACTTCACGCTGGAAAGCGACTGGTATCACTGGCCCCTGCGCCAGCCAGTGGATCAGGAGCCGGGTCCGCAGCCGGAGTCCCTGCCGTGATCCGGCACACGGCAGTGCCGCTGCGACGCTACCTCACGACCGGCGCCGCCGGCGGTGGCGTGCTCCTGGGCATCGTCGCGCTGGTGCTGCTGGGCCGCTACGCGCCCAGCCTCGCCGACTTCGGGCAACGGCATGTGCTGCTGCTGGTCATCAACGCCGCCGCCGCCGTCGTGCTGCTGGGCCTCATCTGCTTCAATCTGTTCCGCCTCGTTCGCGATTACCGGCGTCGGGCCCCCGGTGCGCGCCTGCGGGCCCGGCTCGTGGCCATGTTCGTTGGCCTGACGCTGGCGCCGCTGCTGGTGGTCTATGTATTCGCCCTGCAGTTTCTGCACGGCGGGATCGACAGCTGGTTCGATACCGATCTGGAGCAGGAGTTGTCCTCGGCCCTGCGCTTCAGTCGCGAGGCGCTCGACGTCCAGGCAAATTCCCGCCTGCTGCAAACCGGGGCGCTGGCCGGCGCCATCGGCGATCTGGACGGGGCCGCGCTCGCCCGCGCCCTGAATGTGCTGCGCGCCGACGCCGGCGCGGAAGAACTGACGGTGTTCATGTCGGACCTGCACGTCGAGGCCTCGAGCGTGCGCGCTGATGCCCTGCCGCCCAGCCTGTCCGAGGACGTCGTGAACCAGCTTCGGCACCGCCAGCGCTTCGTGGCGCTGGAACCGCTCGGCGGTGCGCGTTACCAGATCCGCTCGGCAGTCATCATTCCGGATCATCCAGCCGGCATCGGGGCCGACGACCCGGCCGTCCAGTCGCGCTATCTGCAGGCGGTATTCCCGATCAGCAACCGGCAGGGCCGGCTGGTCGATGCCGTTGAGGACACCTATACCCGTTACGCCGAACTGCGCTTCCTGCGTGATCCGCTCAAGGACAACCTGACGCTGACCCTGTCGCTGGTGCTGATGTTGTCGCTGCTGGCGGCAGCGGCCGGCGCCTTCTATCTGGCCCGCCGTCTCGCGGCGCCCATCGAATCGCTGGCAGCCGGGACGGAAGCGGTGGCAAAGGGCGACTTCGACACCCGCCTGAAGCCCGGCACGGCCGATGAGGTGGGCTTTCTGATCGAGTCGTTCAACGGAATGATCGAGCGGCTCGGCCGCGCCCGCGAGGAGAGTCGCATCAGCCAGCAGCAGCTGGAAAAAGAGCGGGCGAGCCTCGCTGCGGTGCTGGGCAACCTGTCCACGGGCGTCATCGCCAGCGATCCGAACGGCCAGATCCGCATTGCCAATGTGGCGGCGGGTGAAATTCTCGGCGTCGATCTTGCCTCGCGCGTCGGCCAGTCGCTGGAACAGATCGCCGCCACCGGCCCGCTGGCTGCCCAGTTCATCGCCGAGTGCCACCCGCACCTTCTGGGCGAGCAACGCGAGTGGCGCGGGCAGATCGTGCTGAACACGGACTCGATGAGGCGCATACTGAACTGCGCCAGTTCTGCGCTGCCCAGGGAACTGGCGCCCGGCATGCAGGGTGATCCGCCGGGCGGGCCGGAGATGGCTTCCGGCGGCATCGTGGTCTTTGACGATGTCACGGATCTGCTGGTGGCCCAGCGGGATGCCGCCTGGGGCGAGGTTGCCCGACGGCTCGCCCATGAAATCAAGAATCCGCTGACGCCCATTCGACTGGCGGCCGAGCGGATCCGGCGCCGCTATCTGCCGCAAATGGCCGAGGAAGACGCACAGATCCTCGATCGCTCCACGCACACGATAGTCCAGCAGGTCGAGGCGATGCGCGATATGGTCAACGCCTTCAGTGAATATGCCCAGGTGCCGCAGGTCAACATCGCCCGGGTTGATCTGACCCAGCTCGTGCGGGAGGTTGCGTGGCTGTACCGCTCGCAGGAAAGCCAGCCGCGGATAACGCTGGCGCTCGAGCCCGACCTGGAAATCGAAGCCGATGCCGTGCGGGTGCGCCAGCTGCTGCACAACCTGATCCGCAACGCCCAGGAGGCGCTCGAAGGCCGGGCTGACGGCCTGGTGGAGATTGCCGCCCGTCGCAGTCCCAATGGGGATAAAGCGCCGCAGCGGGAGTACGCGGAAATCAGCGTGACCGACAATGGGCCCGGCTTTGCCGCCGACGTCCTGACGCGGATTTTCGAACCTTATGTAACCAGCAAGAAAAAGGGCACTGGACTCGGCCTGGCAATCGTGAAAAAACTGGTGGAGGAACATGGCGGCACGGTAGCCGCCGAGAATCTGCCCGAACGGGGTGCGCGTCTGGTCGTGCGGCGGCCGATCACGGCGACGGGTCGTGATGTGGTCCGGGATCTGCGCGCCGTCCATCCCGAGCAACCGAGGGAAAGAGCATGAATGCCGCACATATCCTGGTGGTCGACGACGAAGAAGACATCCGCACGACGATCAGCGACATTCTGGTGGACGAGGGCTATGCAGTCAGCGTGGCCGCCGACGCCGCCGCCGCCCGCGCCGAGGTTGGCCGGGAGCGGCCCGATCTCATCCTGCTGGATGTCTGGATGCCGGACGTGGACGGCATCACCTTGCTCAGGGAATGGGCGCGGGCCGGTTCGCCCCGCTGCCCGGTGGTGATCCTCTCGGGGCACGGCACGGTGGAAACCGCGGTGGAAGCCACCCGGCTGGGCGCCGTGGACTTTGTGGAGAAGCCGCTGTCGCTGGCCAAACTGCTGCGCACCGTTGAGCGCGCGCTGGACAAGACTCCCGAGTCCAGGAAGTCGGCCGTGCGCACCCTGTTGCCCAAGCGGCTGGCGCCCGGTGGCCGCGGCCACCTGATGCGCGCCCTGCGTGATCAGGCGGCCTCGGTTGCCAAGCGCTCCGAGCCGGTGCTGATCGTCGGCGAGTCAGGAGCCGGGCGCACGGTGCTGGCCCACTATCTGCATGATCTGGCGAGCCATTCGCCCCGTCCCTTCGTGGCCCTCACGGGCGCCGCCGTGCCTGCCGAGAACGCCGCCACGCTGCTCTTCGGCTGTGTGCAGCAGGGAGAAGCACAGCCCGGCGCCCTGGAGCAGGCGGCGGGCGGCACCCTGTTCATCCGCGACCTGCAGGACCTGTGCCTCGAGGCCCAGCGGCTGCTGGCCGGAACGCTGGAGCAGGGCAGCTTCGTGCGGCTGGGCGAATCCACGTCGATACCGCTGGATCTGCGCGTGATGGCATCGCTCGCCCCGGATCCCGGCGGCCTCGTGCTGCCCGAACTGCTGTCGCGGCTTGCCGTGCTCGAATTGCGCGTGCCACCGCTGCGCGATCGCCATGAGGATGTGCCCGAACTGCTGCGCTATGCGGTCGATCGTTTGGTCGATGACGAAGACCTGCCCTTCCGGCGCTTTGGACTGGCGGCCCAGAACCGCCTGCGTCACTACCCCTGGCCGGGCAACGTCCGGGAGCTTGGCAATCTGGTGCGCCGCTTGCTGGTTGCCGGTGGTCCGGAAGAGATCGAACTCGCCGAGCTGGAGCTGCAGCTGACGCCGGCTGGCAGCAGCCCTGAACCGCTGGTCAAGCAGGATCTCCTGAGCCTGCCCTTGCGCGAGGCGCGCGAGAAGTTTGAACGGGCCTACCTGACCCAGCAGCTCGCACTGTGCGGTGGGCGCGTCGGCCAGCTGGCGAAACGGGTGGGCATGGAGCGCACGCATCTGTATCGGAAACTGCGGGCGCTCGGCGTCGACTTCCGGCAGATGGCGGAAGAGGACTGAGGCAGCCTAGTCACTGACCGGTATCACCAGATACTCGATGCGACTGTCGCGCAAGCGGCCACGAACCCGATTCAGCTCGCGCAGGTCATTGATGGGCCCGATGCGCACGCGATGAAAGACGGCCCCCTTGTTTTCCACCTTCTGGATGGCTGCGACGATGCCCAGCAGCGCCAGCCGCGCCTTCACCTTGTCCGCCTCCGCGTAGTTCGGGTAGGCGCCGGCCTGGATGACATAGATGCCGGGCACGGACACCGGCGGCGGCGTGGTGGCGGGTCGTGCCGGTGGCGGCACGTTCACGTCCACCTGGGCCTCGGGCAGCATGTCGTAGAACTCGAAGCGTTCGTGCTCGCCGGTTGCCGGTGCGGTGGCCTGCCTGGCTTGATCGGGTTTTGCCTTGACCGCAGGTTCTGCAGCTGGAGCATCAGGCTGTCCGAGGTCCGGCGCCGTCACGAGCACCGATCTAAAGAACCAGCCCAGCCCGAGCACCGCCACCAGCAGCAGGGTGCCCATCGCCGCACCGCGCGGCAGGCCGCTGCTCCCGCTGCGACGGCGACCACTGCGTCGCTTGCGTCGCCTGGCCGCAGGCGCCACTACATGTGCTCCAGCGCGCGGATTCCCAGCAGTTCGCGGCCGCGGCCCCGCACCGTCCGGACACCCCCCACGAGCGCCAGCCGGGCCCGGCTGCGCGCCGGGTCCGCCTCGTCGAGCACGACATGGCGGTTGTAGAACGCATTGAACACGCTGCAGAGTTCATACAGATAGTGAGCAAGCTCGAAAGGCTCACGCTGCACGGCTGCCCGGGTCAGCGCGGGGCCGAAGCCGCGCAACTTCCGGATCACGGCCCACTCTTCATCGGCGACGAGCCGGCCGGCATCATCGTCCGCGGGCGTTCCCAGCCAGTCTGCCCCGGTCGATTTGCGGAAGATGCCGCTCATGCGGGCATGACTGTATTGCAGGTAGGGGCCGGTATTGCCTTCGAATTGCAGGACCGTGTCCCAGTCGAAGGTCACGTCGGTCATCCGGCGTGACGACACATCGAAATACAGCAGCGCCGCCTGGCCCACCGCCTCGCTGATGTCGAGCTGCTCCGCCACCGGCAGTTCCGGCGCACCGCGGTTGCCGGCGGCCGCCCGCTCTTCGCGGTAACGGGCCGCGCGATCGCGCGCCTCGTCCAGCACGGCCTCCAGCCACACGGCTTCACCCTTGCGCGTGGACATGCCGCGCACGTAGCCGAAGCTCACGTTCTCGCACAACGTCGGCCAGTCATCGGCCCAGCCCTCGGCGGCGGCCAGCTTGCCCAGTGCCGCAAACACCTGGGCGAAATGATCTTCCTGGCGGGACACCACATAGATGTTCGCGGCAAAGCGATGGCGCTCCCAGCGGTCGATCGCCTCCGCACAATCGCGGGCCGCGTACGTCGATGCGCCATCGGATTTCTGCAGCATGCAGGGGGCGATCTCCCGACCCAGAGCATCGGCCACGTCGACCACGATGGCGCCCTGCGATTCCCGGGCCACGCCGGCCGCGAGGAAGCGTGCGATGACCGGTTGCACCTTGCTGTTCATGGCCGACTCGCCGTCGTAGGAGTCGAACTCGATCCCCAGGCGGGCGTAAGTCCGGTGAAAACCCTCGAGCGACAGCGTGCGAAATCGCTGCCACAGATGGACGATGTCCGGATCACCCTGCTCCAGGCGCAGAAACAGCTGGCGGGCGCTTTCCCTGACCGCCGGATCCGCCTCGCTCGCCCGGTTGGCGCGGACATACAGCTCGACCAGATAGTCGATGGCCCGGGCCTCGAGAGCCGGCTCCTCGCCCCATTGCTGCCAGGCCCAGATCACGAGGCCGAACTGGGTTCCCCAGTCGCCGAGATAATTCCTGCGCACGACCCGCCAGCCCTGGAAGGCAAAGATCCGGGCCAGGTCGGCGCCGAGATTCGTCGATCGCAGATGGCCGAAGTGAAAGGGTTTCGCGATATTGGGCGCGGAGAAGTCCAGCACCATGGTCTGCCCACGACCCAGATCGCGGCTGCCGTAGGTGTCCGGATTCTGCCGGATCCCGCCGAGCACCCGGGTGCTGACATTGCCGCGATTCAGAAACAGGTTGAGATAGGGCCCGGTGGCTGCTGCCCGGCTGACGATCTCATCTGCAACCACGCGTCCGGCAAGCATGCCGGCGATCTGGTTCGGAGCCATCCGCCGTTCTTTTGCCAGCGAAAAACACGGGAAGGAAACATCGCCAAGAGTCGGGTCGGGCGGCGCGGTCAATCCGGCTTCGATTTCCGGGCACCGCTCGGCTGGCCAGTCGAGCGCATGGCACACGACCTGCGCGATATGGGAACTGATCTGCATGGGCAGCGATGGAATCCTTGAGACAGGCGTAGAGGCGGGAATGCGCGGAATTCTAGAACAGTTCCGCGGGATCAACATCCAGACTCCAGCGCACATGGCGCTGGGTGGGCAGTTCCGTGATGGCGGCGCGGAGTGCCGGCAGGCAGCGATGCAACTCGCGGCGGACATCCGCCTGCAACAGCAACTGACCGCGATATCTGCCGGAGCGACGCTCCATCGGTGCGGCTGCCGGGCCGAGCACCCGCAGTGATTGCATGGCGGGATTCGGCGCAGTCGCCACCGACCGGGCAGCGGCCGCCGCTGCTTCGAGGAAGGCGAAGACCACTTCCCGTCGTGATGCTTCGGCGCGCAGCAGGGCCAGCGCCGACCACGGTGGCCAGCCCGTCCGCTGGCGTTCCTCGAGGGCGAGTTCTGCAAACGCGCCGTAGCCCTGGCTGATCAGCACACGGAGCAGCGGGTGATCCGGAAACAGGGTTTGCAACCAGACTTCGCCAGGCCGCTCGGCCCGCCCGGCCCGGCCCGCCACCTGGATGAAAGTCTGCGCCAGGCGCTCGGCGCTGCGAAAATCCGTGCCGAACAAGCCCTGGTCGGCATCGACGATGCCCACCAGCGTGACGCCAGGAAAGTCATGTCCCTTGGTGAGCATCTGCGTGCCGAGCAGAAGACGCGCCTCGGCTGAATGGACCCGCGCCAGCCGCCGCTCGATCTCGCCGCGTCGCCGGGTGGTGTCGCGATCGATGCGCTCCAGCGGATGGTCGGGGAACGTCCGTTCCAGGGCCTCTTCCACGCGCTCCGTGCCCTGGCCCACCGGTCGCAGTTCGGCGTGGCAAACCGCACAGTCTGCCGGTCGCGGCCGGTCGCTGCCGCAGTGATGACAGCTGATGCGCCCGCGGCGCTGGTGCAGAACCATGCGCGCGTCGCAACGCTCGCAGCTCACCACGAGTCCGCAACCGATGCAGACGAGGGTGGGCGCGTAACCGCGGCGATTGAGAAAGATCAGTACCTGCCCATCGTTTTCCAGGTGCGCACGTACGGCATTCAGCAGTGGTTGGCTCAGGCCGGCGGTCGCCGCCTGGGCCCGCATGTCCACCACATGTACCGTGGGGCTGACGGCGCCGCCGGCCCGCTGCCGCAGCAGCAGATGCCGGTAACGGCCGGCGCGGGCATTCTCCACCGATTCCAGGGCCGGCGTGGCCGAGCCCAGCACCACGGACACCTGGAGCGTTCGTGCCCGCCACACAGCCAGGTCGCGTGCTGAATAGCGGAATCCGTCCTGCTGCTTGTAGCTCGCGTCGTGCTCTTCATCGACCACGATGAGTCCCGGCTGCTTGAGTGGCGTGAATATGGCTGACCGGGTGCCAATGACGATGGCGGCCGAGCCGTCGCGCGCCGCGGAGTACGCCTGCAGGCGCGCACCGTCGGCGAGACCTGAATGCAGAACCGCGATGCCGCCGGCGGCTGCCTGAGCGGGAAAGCGCTGGCGAAACCGCGCCAGCAGTTGGGGCGTCAGCCCGATCTCCGGCACCAGCACCAGGCACTGGCGGCCGGCAGCCAGCTGTTGCTGGATGCATTGCAGATAGACTTCCGTCTTGCCGCTGCCGGTGATGCCATCCAGCAGAAAGCAATGAAATCCCTCGGCGGCGTTGATGGCGGCAACCGCTGCCTGCTGATCGGCGTTCAGGGTTGGTGGCGCGCCTGCGCTGTCGCCGTCCGGCGCCACGGGTTCGCGGGATTTGCCCCGTCGCTTCGCCTTGAGTCCGGGGGCCAGCGCCTTGCCGGTGCGGAGCGCCTTGGGCAGTGCGGCCGCGACGACCTCGCCTGGTGGGTGCTGGTAGTAGGCCGAAGCCCACGTCAGCAGACGCAACAAGTCATCCGGCAGCACCGGCTCGCGATCGACGATGGCCTGCACCGGCCGCAGCCGTTCCACCGGCACATCGCTCTGCGTTTTCACGCCCATGATCAGGCCAATTCGAGTGCTGCGGCCGAAAGGCACCTTGACGCGCATGCCGAGGCAAAGCCCGTCCGGGGCATCAGCCGGCCAATCGACGGGCGGCAGGTAGTCGAACAGCCCCATCAAGGGCGCCGCGACAGCCACTTCCAGGATCATGGGCCGGGTCACGACTTATCCACAATTCCTGTGGATAAGTCTGTGGATCAGGCGGGTAAAAACAACGATTCGGCTAACCGCAGCAATCATTATGACAATCTGGACAATTTTTGCTCTTTCTGTATTCATCATATATATCAGTATGTTGCATTGGTCACTTAATGTGTGCGACGTACAGTAGCGGCTAATCAGCCTGCCGGATAGAGAAATGTGTATAAGTGCGCCTGCAGCGGCAGGTGGGGATGCCAATTCGTCACCGATTGTCAACCCCTGCCCGTCATCTGCGTTATCCAAAAAAGGGTGGCCACAGGGCGACTGCCAGTATGCTCAAACCGGACGCTGCAGAGGCTGTAATGCCCGCAGCCTGCAACAGCCCATGGTTCGATCCGGGTCCGTCCCGCGCCGGGTCCGGGGCCGGGACGCGAAAGGAAGCGACGCTGGACGACAGTCGGGCCATGGAGCGGTTCCTCGCCGACGTCGAGCGTCGTGCCCTGCGGATCGCGATCTTGTCGGTGGGTAATCGGGATGATGCCTGCGACATTCTGCAGGATGCGATGCTGAAGCTGGTGCGAAATTACGGCGACCGGCCGGCAGCGGAGTGGCGGCCGCTGTTTTACCGGATCCTGGGCAACCGCATCACGGATCACCAGCGTCGGCAATCCGTACGTCGCCGGATTTTCGCCTGGCTCTCGCCCGATGGCGGGGATGACGACCAGGATCCGCTGGCGATGATCCCGGACACCCGGGCCGCCGCCCCGGAGCAGCTCGCCGGACAGGCCGATGCCATGACGGCGCTGGAGGCTGCGCTGGGGAAACTGCCGAAACGCCAGCGCCAGGCCTTCCTGCTGCGCAACCTGGAAGGCCTGGATGTAGCTCAGACGGCGGCCGCCATGGCCTGCAGCGAGGGCAGCGTGAAAACCCATTACTCGCGGGCCGTACACAGCCTGCGGGCCCAGCTTGGAGACCACTGGCCATGAGCACGTGTCATGAGTAACACCGGTTTCGGACACACGGACCAGATCCCGCCGCCGTCGGCCCGGTCGGCCGATGAGCGCTTTGAGCGCGCGGCAGCCGAGCTGCTGCGCGCCAGTGCCGGGGAACTGGACAGCGCCACGCAGGCCCGGTTGATCCGGGCGCGACGGGCGGCCCTCGCCGCCGGCACGGGCCGCACCCCGGTACGCTGGTGGCAGCCGGCCGTGGCGATGGCGGCGGCAGCGGTGGTGGCGGTTGCCCTGTGGCTGGGTGGCGGGCTCGACAACCCGGAGCGCCCACCCGCTGCCCGGCTGGCCTCGCCGGCCAGTGTGCCGGCCAATGTGCCGGGCAATGTGGTTGCCAATGGGGCGGGCAGCGACATGGAATTTCTGCTGACGGATACCAATCTGGAGATGATCCAGGATCTCGAGTTCTTTGCCTGGCTGGATGCCGACCGCAGCGATGCCGAATTGCGTGCGGAGCTGGAGTCGGTCGATACGACCGGCGCCTGAGTACTGGCGATGGATCGGCTGATGTCCAGGGTCATCGTGCTGCTGGCAGTCCTGCTGCTGGCACCGTTGATGCCCGAGAGCGGTGTCGCGGCGGACGAGCCCGCGCCTGACGGTGGCACGACGGTCGTTGCTCCGGGTGGCCAAAGTCATCCTGATCAGGGTCATCGTGGCCAGGGCCACAAGGACAAGCCCGCGCCGCGTCCGGACGTGGCGTGGGAGGCGTTGACTGCCGGGCAGCAGCAGATGCTCGAGCGGTTTCGCGGGCAGTGGGCGACGCTGCCGCCCGAGCGTCAGTCACGGCTGGCGGCCGGGGCCGCCCGCCTGGGCGATGCGGATCCAGCCGAACGCGACGATGCCGGACGGCGCTTCCGGCAGTGGCAGCAGCTCACCCCGGAACAGCGCGGTGCCATGCGTGAGCAGCTCAAGGAATTTCGCCGCATGGATCCGGAGGAACAGGCGAAGGTCCGTCGGAATTTTCGCCGCTTCCGGCAGATGTCACCCGAAGAGCGGCGGCACATGCAACAGCGCTGGGAAAAGCTGACGCCGGCACAGCGCCAGGAGCTCCTGGATCGCCGTCGCGATCGGCACGAGCAGCGCGGGCCTACAGAACCTTGACGGCCTGGATCAGCGCCGCAGCCATGGCCTGACCGTCGCCGTAGAGCATGTGGGTGTTGTCGAGGAAGAACAGCCCGTTCTCGATGCCGGAAAAGCCGGCGCCCTTGCCGCGCTTGATGACGATGACATTCTTCGCCTTATCGGCATTCAAAATCGGCATGCCGTAGATCGGGCTTGCCTTGTCGGTGCGGGCGGCCGGGTTCACCACGTCGTTGGCGCCGATGATCAGCGCCACATCGGCGCTGTCGAACTCGGCATTGATCTCCGATTCGTCATGGATCATGTCGTAGGGCACACCCGCCTCGGCGAGCAGCACGTTCATGTGGCCGGGCATGCGGCCGGCAACCGGATGAATCGCGAACTTCACGGTGACGCCGCGATCCTGCAGCAGTTTGGCCAGTTCCCACACCTTGTGCTGGGCCTGGGCCACGGCCATGCCGTAGCCCGGCACGATGATGACCTTCTGCGCAAAAGCCATCATCACGCCCACATCCTCGGCGTCGATGGCTTTCATCGTGCCGCCGACGTCGCTCGTGCCGCCGGCGGTGTCGCCGAAGCCGGAGAACAGCACGTTGCCCAGCGAGCGGTTCATGGCCCGGGCCATCAACTGCGTGAGCAGCGTACCCGCCGAGCCGACCACCATGCCGGCGATGATCATGGCGGCGTTGTTGAGCACGAAGCCCTCGAAGGCCACCGCGAGGCCGGTCAGGGCGTTGTAGAGCGAGATGACCACCGGCATGTCGGCGCCGCCGATGGGCAGCGTCATCGTCACGCCGAGCACCAGGGCGATGGCGAAAAACAGGGTGACCATGCCTGGCATCGGCCCGGCGGTGGCCTCGGCAACGACCAGCATCACACCCAGCATGGCCGCCGCGAGCAGGATGGCTACGTTGACGAAGTTCTGGCCCCGGAAACGAAACGAGCGCTTGATCAGGTCCTGCAATTTGCCAAACGCAATGAGGCTGCCGGAAAACGACACGGCGCCGATCAGGCCACCGAGCACCGCCAGCACGAGCACGATGAGGGAATGTTCCTCGCCCTTGAACAGTTCAACGGCCGCGATCGCGGCGGCTGCGCCACCGCCCATGCCGTTGTAGAGGGCGATCATCTGCGGCATGTTGGTCATCGCGACACGCTTGCCGGTGAGCCAGGCAAGGCCGCCGCCGAAGGCAATGGCCAGCAGCATCAGGCCGAAGTTGCCCATCGCCGGCGTGAAGAACGTGGCGATGGTCGCCACCAGCATGCCGGCGCCGGCCCAGATGATGCCGCCGCGCGCCGTGACCGGCGAACTCATGCGCTTCAGTCCCGAGATGAACAGGTAGGCGGCGACGAGATAACTGACCGAGATCAGTGTGGCGGCGATGTCGGCCATCAGTGTGCTTTCCCGTTGCTGCCGGGCTTGCTCGACTTGAACATTTCCAGCATGCGCTCGGTCACCACGTAGCCGCCCACGGCATTGCCCGCTGCCAGCGCCACCCCGATGAAGCCGATGACCAGTTCGAGGGTGTCGTCGGCCCGGCCCAGGGCCACCATGGCGCCGACCAGCACGATGCCGTGGACGAAGTTCGAGCCCGACATCAATGGCGTATGCAGGATGGTGGGAACCCGCGCGATCACCTCGTAGCCGGTGAAGCCTGCGAGCATGAAGATATACAACGCGATGAAGCCGTCGATCATGGTCTGGCCTGCCTCAAGTCAGGGTTGTTCAAGCCGAGGTTGTTCAAGCCAGGCTTGTTCAAGTCAGGGCTTTGCGGGTGGGTTCGTGGCGGATCGTGCCGTCATGGGTGAGCACCGCGCCGGCAAAGACCTCGTCCTGCCAGTCGATGGCGAGCTCGCCCGCCGGGCCGATGGCCGGCACGAGGAAGTTGTAAAGATTCCGGGCGTACATCTCGCTGGCGTCCCGGGCCACCGTGGCGGCCAGATTGACTGCGCCGATGATCGTGACGCCCTGGTGCGCAATCGTGGCGCCGGGTTGTGTCAGTTCGCAGTTGCCGCCGCTCTCGGCGCCCAGATCGACGATCACCGCGCCCGGTTTCATCCGCTCGACCGTGGCGCGATCGATGAGGCGGGGCGCAGGCCGACCGGGCACGGCGGCGGTGGTGATCACGAGATCCGCCAGCGCCAGGCGGTCATTGACGACGGCCTGCTGTTTCGCCCGTTCCTCGGCAGTCAGCTCGCGTGCGTAACCGCCGGCGCCGTCGGCGGTGACGCCGGTATCGACAAACTTTGCACCCAGCGACTCCACCTGCTCCCGCGTGGCCGCCCGGACATCAAAGGCCTCGACCACGGCGCCGAGCCGGCGGGCCGTCGCGATGGCCTGCAATCCGGCCACGCCCGCGCCCATGATCAGGGCCTTGGACGGCCGGATCGTGCCGGCGGCGGTCGTCAGCATGGGCAGGAATTTGTCGAGGGCGGCAGCGCCCAGCAGCACCGCCTTGTAGCCGGCCACGGCCGCCTGGGACGACAAGGCATCCATGGACTGGGCACGGGAGATCCGTGGCACCAGCTCCATCGCGAAGCTCGTGATCCGCCGTTCACAAAAGAGACGGATGAGGTCCTTCTGCTGGTGGGGCTGCAGATAGCCGATCACGACGCTGCCGGGCTTCAGGGCGCCGGCAGTGGCAAGGGTCGGGGGCTGGACGTGCAGCAGCACGTCGGCTGCGGCTAGAACGGCAGCGGCTTCCGGCACGATCCGGATATCCTCGAAGCCGGCATCGGGAAAACGGGCGCGATCGGCCGCGCCGGATTCCATGATCAGGCTGGCGCCGGCCTTCCGCAGCTTCTTCGCCACTTCAGGCACCACAGCAACCCGCGTTTCACCCGGCGCAGTTTCCCGGATCACGCCAACGGTGACTGGCATGAAAGACTTCACTCCTGTCGACTGGCGGGGGGGCCCCCGGCCGGCCGGGGATAGAGG
>CAYLKO010000004.1:0-34703 GCA_964384525.1 uncultured Chromatiaceae bacterium | reverse complement strand
GGCGGGCTGCCGGCCGGCAGCCCGGAAAATGCGGGGCATGATGACAAAGGACCGTGAGCGGGGAAATTTGATTTTTGGCGGGGAACCCGCAATATACGGGCGCGGCAGGGCCGACCATCGATGTTGTATCTCCACGAGGAAGTCAGCGACCAGTCACAACAAGTCCTGCGGACGGACGTGGCCGGCATGCCCCTTGAGTGGATCGACTACCGGGACGCCGTGCGGCTGTACTACCTGAACCAGGTGGCCTACAGCTGCGGGTCGCCCCTCTTTCGGGTCTGTGGCGGCTTCAACGCCCGCACCCATTGTCAAAGCAGCATTGAAATCAATTCGATAGTCGCCACGGTCGGCCGCTCGCCCGATGTGGCCGAACTCATGGATTGCTACGTGCCTCCGCTGAACAACAAAACCCTGTTCCGGCGCGACTCGAGCATCTGCCTGTATTGCGGCTATCAGTTTCCGGTCCGTGAACTCACCCGTGATCATGTCCGGCCGCTGTCGCAAGGCGGTGCTGATACCTGGACCAACGTGGTCACCGCCTGCCGTCGCTGCAACAACCACAAGGGCGGGCACACCCCGGAACAGGCCCACATGCAGCTCGTGGCGGTGCCCTTCACGCCCACCTATGCCGAATACATTTTCCTGAAGGGCCGGCGCGTGCTCGCCGACCAGATGGAGTTTCTGCTGGCCCACATTCCGCGCACCAGCCCGCTGCATCAACGGCTGTCGTCGACGCTGAAAGATGTCGCCCTGCCGGCGCCACCCGCTGCCGGCGGCGTGCCGCAGCTGCGACGGTAGTCACAACCGGGACTGTTCACGTGCCGGGCTGCCTGGCATATGCTGGCGGGCATGGCGGATGAATCCGACGACGCACAGCTCATGGCCCGATTCGTGAGCGGCGATACAGCCGCGTTCGAGATCCTGTATGCCCGGCATCGCGGGCCGCTCTACCGCTACTTTCTGCACCAGTGCGACCATGCAGATGCCGCCGACGAGTTGTTCCAGGCGGTGTGGACCCGGGTGATCGGGGCACGCACCCGACATGAACCGCGGACGAACTTCACCATCCATGTCTACCAGATCGCCCACAGTCACCTGGTGGAGTACTTCCGGAAATCCGGCCGTGATCTCACGCGCGACACGGCGCCAGTCGATGCAGGCAGCGGTGAGGCGAAGCCGGCGGCAGGTGCCGACGAGCAGCTGGATCCGGCCTTTGCGTCGGCGCGCTGGTCGCTGGTCGACTGGGAGGCCCCGGCTGGTGGTGGCAGCGCCGACCCGGAAGCCCCGCTGTCGGCGGAGCAGCGGGCAGAGCGTCTGCGTAGTGCCCTGGAGGCGTTGCCCATCGAACAACGCGAGGCCTTTCTGCTGCACGAAGAAGTCCGGATGGATCTCGACGACATCGCCACGGTGACCGGCAGCAAGGCGGCGACCGTCAGGAGTCGACTGGGTTACGCCGTGATGAAACTGCCTGCAGCCCTGCCCGCGACGCTGGACAATCCGGGGCCGGGCGGCGCCCGGGGCGCCGCCCCGTGAGCAACGCCAGCACCGCGCCCGGCGAGACCGGGCTCAACAATCTGCTCGCGCGACGGTCGCCGCTGGCCCGCGAATATGGCCAGCTGGTGCGTGCCGAACCATCGGCCGAGCTGGATACCCGGATTCGCCAGCTCGCACAGGCGAGCATCGCCGCCGCCGCGACAGCAGTGCCTGTGGCGCCAACCGCCGTGGCCGGCGGTCAACCGAAGCCGCCGCTTGTCGGGTCGTCACCCGTGGGGCCAACACCAGTGAGGCCGGCACCAGCACGCAAGCTGGCGACGGCAGTCGGGCCGGCTGATGAGGATGACGACGACGACGATGATGATCCGCGACGTTCCGCCCGCCCCCGCTGGCTGATACCGGCCTTCATCGCGGCCGGCGTGCTGATGGCAGCCGGCGTCGGCTACCGGTTTCTCGGTGGCATGGACCATGTTCCCGGCGACGGCACGACGATGGGGGCGGACGCCGGAGCGGACGCAAGCTTCGCCAGGCGTGCCCGGGAACGCCGGGATGCGGCCAGGGCGTCGGCCGCCCGGAATACAGATCAGGATGCTGACCAGGACTCTGATCAGGATGCCGAGGTCGTGGAGCTGGATGCCGACCAAGCGGCCGAGCGGCCCGTGTTGCCCCCACCGCCATTCTTCGCGCCCGAGATGCCCCAGGTCGAAGATCTGGATGCGGCGATCGCGCTGATCCGCAAGGATCTGGTGGTGGCGAACCAGATGGCGGCGATCCGGGCTGAAACGGCTGCATCCGGTAGTGTCGCAGCGGCAGACGCGGCCAGGGCAGCCAGCACCGCCACATCCGCCGCCACATCCACCGCAGTGGCGGCTGCCGTCGTCATTCAACCGCGTGAGCGCCGGCTGGCGAAGATTCTGGAACTCTACGACGGTGGCCAGCATGATCTGGCGGCCGACTCCCTCGAGATCTTCCTCCGGGATTTTTCCGACGACCCCATTACCCAGCGCATCCTGGCCCGCCCACCCTGAGCACAAGGGCCCAATGGCCCAAGGCCCAATGGCGCAGACACGGCGCCGGCGCTTGAAGCAGAGGCGACATGAGCAATATCGAATCAGTCCTGCAGGAATCACGCAGCTTTCCACCCTCCACCGGATTTTCCGCCAGAGCCCGTCTGCAGCCCGACGATGTTGCCGCGCTCCGTGCCGAGGCCGCCCGCGATCCGCTGGCCTACTGGAGCCGGCTCGCGCGCGATGAGTTGCGCTGGCATGTGCCCTTCACGCAGACGCTCGACGACAGCCACGCACCGAACTACCGCTGGTTTGCCAACGGTGAAATCAACGCTGCCTTCAATTGCCTCGATGTCCATGTAGTGCCGCGGGGCGACAAACCGGCGATCATCTTCGAAGGCGAGCCCGGCGACAGCCGGGTGCTCACCTACCGGCAACTGACGCTGGATGTCTGCCGGTTTGCCAATGCCCTGAAACAGCTGGGCGTGTGGCCGGGGGATCGCGTGGTCATCTACATGCCGATGGTGCCGGAAGCCATCATCGCCATGCTGGCCTGCGCCCGCATCGGCGCCATTCATTCCGTGGTCTTCGGCGGCTTCTCGGCGAGCTCGCTCAAGGACCGGATCGTGGATGCCGGCGCGAAGGTGGTGATCACCGCTGATGGAGGTTTCCGCGGTGGCAAGGTCGTGCCGCTGAAAGAGGCCGTGGATGAAGCGTTGCGCGACGTCGGCGGGATCGTCGAAAAAGTCGTCGTGCTGAAGCGCACCGGGAAAGCCGTGCGCATGCAGAAGGGGCGCGATTGCTGGTGGTCCGACGTGGTGCGCGGCCAGGCAGATCACTGCGAGCCGGCCTGGGTCAATGCCGAACATCCGCTGTTCCTGCTCTACACCTCCGGTTCCACCGGCCGACCCAAGGGCATTCAGCACGCGACGGCGGGCTTTCTGCTGATGGCCAAGCTCACGTCGGAGTGGATCTTCGATCTGCACGAAGAAGATGTGTTCTGGTGCACCGCCGATGTCGGCTGGGTGACGGGCCATACCTACGTCTGCTATGGCCCGCTGGCGGCCGGCGCAACCGTGGTGATGTATGAGGGCGGGCCGATGTATCCGGATCCCGGCCGCTTCTGGAGCATCTGCGAACGCCTTGGCGTCACCATCCTGTACACCGCCCCGACCGCCATTCGGGCCCTGATGAAGCACGGGGACGAATATCCGCGGCAGTACAACCTGAACAAGCTGCGGCTTCTGGGCTCGGTCGGCGAGCCGATCAATCCGGAGGCCTGGATCTGGTATCACACGGTCATCGGCCAGGGTCGCTGCCCGATCGTCGATACCTGGTGGCAAACCGAAACCGGCGCCACGATGGCGAGCCCGCTGCCCGGCGTGACGGCCACCAAGCCGGGTTCCTGCACCCTGCCGATTCCCGGCATCGACATGGCGATCGTCGATGAGAGCGGCAATCTCGTGAGTGATCCGGAGCGGGGCGGCTGGCTCGTGGTCCGCCAGCCCTGGCCGTCGATGTTGCGCACGATCAGGGGCGCCAACGAGCGCTACCTGCAAACCTACTGGGAGAAGTTCGACCATCGTTATTACGTTGCCGGCGATACCGCCCGCCAGGATGCCGATGGCTACTTCTGGGTGATGGGTCGCGCCGACGATGTACTGAAGGTTTCCGGCCACCGGCTGGGCACGGCCGAGATCGAGAGCGCATTCGTGGCCAATCCGCGCGTGGCGGAAGCGGCGGTCGTGAGCCGTCACCACGAGATCAAGGGCGAATCGATCTTTGCCTACGTGGTGTTGAAGGGCGCGCGGCCGGTCGGCAAGGCAGCCGGCCGGATGGCGGATGAATTGCGGGAATTCGTCAGCCATGAGCTCGGCGCCATCGCGCGGCCGGACGACATCCGCTTCGCCGACAATCTGCCGAAAACCCGCTCCGGCAAGATCATGCGACGCCTGCTCCGGGCAATCGCCCGCGATGAACCCATCACCCAGGATATTTCGACGCTCGAAAACCCGGCCATCGTCGAGCAGCTGCGTGGCGAGGGCTGAAGCCATGGTGATCGTGTACGGCATCAACCTGTCCACGTTCACGCGCAAGGTCCGGCTGGCGCTACTGGAAAAAGGCATCGAATACCGGCTGGAAGCGCCGCCGATGGGTTCGGCAAGGATCCGGGCGCTGCATCCGCTGGGGCAGATCCCGGTGCTCGAGGATCGCGGCATCACGATTCCGGACTCGTCGGTGATCATCGCCTACCTGGAGCGCGCCTTCCCCGGCACGCCGCCCCTCCATCCCGAAGCGGCGGCATCGCTGGCGCAGGCGCTGTGGCTCGAGGAATACGCCGACACGCAGTTGCGCAAGGTCACCCTGCCGTTTTTTACCGAGCGGGTGGTCAAACCGCTGTACATGGGCAAGCCCGGTGATGACGAGGTGCTGGCACAGGCTGCCGGGCCGCGCGATCAGGCCTTCGACTGGCTGGAAGGCCAGCTGGGCGACGGTCCTTTTGCCGTCGGCGGGCAACTGACGGTGGCCGACGTGGCCATCGGCGCGCAACTCGTCACCTATCGCCAGGGAGATGGCGCCCTGGATCCGGAGCGCTGGCCGCGCCTGACGCGCCATGCTGCGGCGCTGTGCGCACGACCCCTGTGGGCGCCGATCCTGGCGGAAGAGCAGGCCGCCCTGGATGCCGCCCATGCCCGGCGTGCGACCAAGTAGAATCACCGGTCACACGAACTGAAGGAGACGAATCTTGAGCGTTGCCCACAAATGGCTTGAAGAAGAACCCTGGCCCACCCGGCAGATGCCCAACAAGCTGCTGGAAAGCCGGATTGAACGCGTGCTGACGATGACCAACATCGGCTACCTGGGCACGGTCAAGAAGGATGGCTCGCCGATCGTCAGCCCCGTCGAGTTCTATGCCGACCACTTTTCGCTGTACATCTTCCCGCAGCCGAACAGCCCCAAGGTGAAGGCCCTGCAACGCGATCCGCGGGTCAGTTTTGCCGTCGCCAATCCGATGGCCGGCTGGGCCTGCGTGATGGGTGCACAGGTTTTCGGCAAGGGCACCCTGCTGGATGTAGACACGCCGGAATGGGAACACGGCATGAAAGTGTTCAAGTGGGTGGCATCGGCCTTCGAGCTCGGCAAGGTCAGCGGCAAACCACCGCGAGGCCAGCTCTTGCGCATCGATCCGGACCGGATCGTTTACAGCGAGCACATGATGCGCAAGGAAGGTTATGCCCCGCGTCAGATCTGGATGCCCGGCGCCGATTCACCCAAGGTGATCCCGGGCGGCAACGTTTCGTAGCGACAGCCTCCGGTCGACAAACCGAAAACCAGCGGGTTTGCAGCCCGCTGGTTTTTTTTCGACGACCCGCTTCCGGATCAGGTGGCGCCGGACCAGGTGGCGCAGGCTCAGCCTGCGTCGAGCACCAGAAAGCCCCAGAAGGGCACGCCCAGGCCACTCCAGCTGGCCGAGGCATCGCTCAACGTCTGGATGAGCAGGTCGAAATCCTCATCGCCCCGGTCACGGAAGTCGGCCATGTGTTCGAGGACCAGCAGATAGCCGGGCGCTTCGCGCCAGCTCAGATCGGTGAGGCAGTCGGCCAGGGCATCCCAGTTCTGGCCGAACCAGGCGGGCAGCGAAAGCTCGTTCTGCAGGCGCACCATGACGTCCGCCACCTCCGTGCAACCGGCCAGGCTGACACGATAAACCGCGAAGTCCAGCGATTTGGCCAGGCGGGCGATCACGGCAATATCGGCGGCGGGCAGGCTGAAGATGCCGGCCCGGTCGGCCTGCGGCAGGGTATCGATGAGCTCCTCGGGGGTCATCGCGTGAGGTTCTCCGGATCGAATGCCTGAAAACTCCGGTAGTGATCCCCGGTGTAATACCAGACCACGGGCGGGTTGCCGCCGGTGACCAGGCGGCGCGCACCGCGATCGCGGGCTCCCGGGGTTGGCACCGTGTATTCATGGTAATAGCCCGGTGCTGCTGCTGGCAGCCGGCCCTCGCGATTCTTGAATACCGTGCCGTCCTGCCGATGCGGAAACGGACCGCCGCGCTCGATCAGCCCGACCACCGCCTGTACGCCTTGCGGCAGCGCGCTCCCCGCGACTTGAGGCGTCGTTTCAGCGGCGGGCAGATTGCCGGTTTCCGGCGCCAGGCCGCCATCGGGCTGCCACAGCAGAACGACAGCAACAAGGACCGCCAGCAGCGGGAAGAGCAAACGGCGCATGGCTCATCGTAGCGTGTCGCATGCAATCCCGGACAGCGGGACTTGGCACGACCGGTGGGCCGCGCTACAAGGATCGGGTGAAACCCAGAAAACGGGCTACCGGGAAGCGGCCAGTCGTCCGTCGTGCGCCCCGTACCTACACCGGCAGCTGTCACTGCGGGGCCATCGAATACAGCTACACCACAACACTGCCCGCGACCCGCTGGCCGGTCTCCCGTTGCCAGTGCCGTTTCTGCCGGAGCCATGGCGCCCGATCGACGGCCGATCCGGCCGGGGAACTGCAGTTTCGTTTCGAACGACCGGAGTTCCTGCGCCGCTACCGCTTCGGCCTGCGCACGGCTGACTTCATCGTGTGCAAGGAGTGCGGCACTTACGTGGCGGCGGTCGTCTTGTCGGGGCGTGGCGTGCATGGCCTGCTGAACCTGAACACCCTGCTCGAACTGCCCCGGGGAGTGCCGGCCGGCAAGGCCGTGACGCACGAGGGTGAGTCGGCCGAAAGCCGCCGGGCGCGGCGCATCAACACCTGGACGCCGGTGGTCGGGCCGGTCTAGCCGGGCGGTGATCACCAGACCATGAACATGCGTACCCTGCCCGCGACCTGCCAGCTCGAGCCCTCGATCATCCGGGAGATCACCCGCAGCTTTGCAGTGGAGCACCGGGAGTACGTCACGGCCAGGCTCGCCCATACCGGGCTGCCGATGGGGGCGGTGGCCCCACCACCCCGCGTGCATGCCGCCATCCTGTGGCTCGCCAAGGGCGACCGGGCAAAATTCGATGAAGTCCTGGCCATGGCCTGCGTGGACTGGCGCGACACCCTGACTGCGGCGGGGCTCGCCAGCCGGAACTGGAAGCTGGTGCTCAACAAACGGGGCATCGATTGCGATAACTGGCCCACCGGCCACACCACGCTGCCAGGCGCATAAGCTTCGACTCCGGACTGAACGATGCCGTTGCGCCGGATGGCGTGCTGTGGGCGCAGGATCTGCCGATCACCGCCGGTTGACGGGCAGCAAGCGGCTGAAAGCCGTGCTCAGCGAGCTTCCGGTGTCGTGATCAGGCGGAGCAGCGTTCCTTCGGGCGCGGTCAGCAGCCACGCGGAGCCCGATCGCCGGGCATGCAATCCGCCTTCGTCCAGCACGGCCTGCCACGCACCAGCGGGCTCGAAGCGCATCGCCGGCCCGCTCGCGCCCCGGAACGGCAGCAAGGTCAGCAGCAGTCCCGGTGTTGCCAGCACGAGGCTGTCGCCCTCCGCGGCCCGGGCGCCGAGAAACCCACCCTGCTCGAAGAACAATTGCGTGGCTTCCGGCGTGTCGCAACCCAGCTCGAGCGTGATGCAGCGACCGATGACCGGTGCCGGGTAGTCGTCGTCGGTCACCGAGAACGTGGGCGCCTCCAGCAACTGCAGCAGGTGGCCATCGGGACTGCGCAGCCGGATCTCGTGGAACTGGTCATCGTCCAGGCGCTCGAAGGCCAGGTCGATGCCACGGTCGATGAGCGACCGGGCGTTGCGGGCCAGCCCGGTACGCACGATGGTCAGCGCGGGCTCTTCCAGGCCGAGGCCATGCAGGCCGATGACGATCTGGCCATCGGTCACGGCCGCGTAGCGGGTGGGGCGCACGTCGTTGACGCGGATTTCGCTGAAGCCCAATCGCCGGTAGAAATCCAGCGACGCAGCCGGATCCGGCGCGGGCACACTGAACTCCAGGAATTGGCCGAGCGTGGTCATGGGCTCGATGATGGCAGCTTCCCTCACAGCTTGAGAGGCTGCAGGTAGCCGGTCATTTCCAGATAACCGCGACCCACTACCCTGCCAGCCTCCGCCCTGCCAGCTTCCACAAGGGTGCTGGCTCCTTCCCAATACACGGCGCCGGTCGTCGGGCGGGAATCGAGCTCCTGGTCAGCCATCAGCGGCCGGGTGGTGAATTGCCGATTGCCCACCTGTATCTGCCAGGCGATCGGCCAGCGCGCTCCGCTGCGGGCTGAGGTCCAGTGTGCGATGGGGGTGAAGCGGACGGTTGCCGGATCGGCGACCTGCGTGTGGCCTGCCGGGCTGCGCAGCGCCGCATAACGCGCCAGTGCTGTTCCCGGGACCTGTGGCCGGACCTGAAAGGCCACCAGCGCGCTGCCATCATCCAGGTTCATGCCGATCCAGTCCCAGCCGGCGGCAGCGGGTGCCAGCGCCGCACTGGACCACTCGTGATCCAGCCACGCCGTGCCTGTCAGTCGTTGCTCCCCAATCGTTGTCGGGTGACTGTCACCGTCGGCCGTCACCCGCAGCGCGGCGGTGACCGCCAGCTGTGGCCGCGAGTAGTAATAGCTGGCCTGTGCAGCCAGCGGACCTTTGCGGGACACGCCATCGACGCCCTGCAGCCACGGCGCTGCGGCGCCGACGGCCTGCAAATCCAGGTGGAAATCCCGGGCGCTGATCCGGGCAACATACTGGCCGGTGCCGGTGCCGGCGTCGCGCCGCAGTCGCCAGTCATCGAGGCGGACGTCGGTATTACCGGTTGCCGCGCCGACCCGGCCAAAGCCGGCGCGCGCCATGCGTTCATCGACCAGCAAGCGCCCCCGCGCGGGATCAGCGATGGCCGCATGGGCGATCACGAGTTGATGAGCGGCAAACGCACTGGGGTTTGCCACATCGATATCGGTGCGCACGCGAAAGAAGGTGATCTGGAAGCCCAGCGCTGCCGCCCCGGTGCCCAGCCAGCCGGTGAGGTACCACCACTCGGTCCGGAATTCCGGGTGGGCGCCGAAATCGGCCGGAAAGCGCAGCGCTCGCGGTGTGACCGCCGGAAAGTCCGGCGCCATCGCCCGCGTCGGCCGGGACAGGGCGGCCAGCGCCAGCAGCAGATTCCGGCGATTCAGCATCACCAGTCCTCGTGCACGGCCTTGAGCGGATCGATGCCCGTGGCTCGTCGACCGGCCAGCACGGCGGTCAGCGCGGCACACGCGAGCAAGCTGACACCCAGTATTGCCAGCAGACCCGGCGGCACGCGGAAGTCCATCGTCCAATGGAAGGATTGCCGGTTAACCACCCGGATCAGGATGAGGGAGATCAGCAGCCCGGTGCCAAGACCGATGATGAGGGCGTGGGCGGTGGCGAGCGTTCCCTCCAGCGCCAGCAGCCGCAGCACCTGCGCACGGCTCACGCCGATGTGCCGGAGCATGCCGAATTCCCGTCGGCGGGCGAGCGCCTGGGCCGAAAAGGTGGCGGCCACGCCGATCAGGCCGATCAGGATGGCCGCCAGCTCGAGGGCGTAGGTCACGGTGAAGCTGCGATCGAAGATCTCGAGGCTGCGGGCCCGGATGGTGCCGGTGGTGTTGAATTCCAGCACACCGCCGGAGGGCATGGCCGCGCGGAGATCACGGATCACGGCAGTCGCCTGGGTGCCGGCCGTGAGCCACAGCGCCGCTTCGTTGCGCGCCTGGTCTCCGGTCAGGCGTGCGTAGTCCGGCAGACGCACGATCACCGAGCCGAATTGCCGTGCATAGTCGCGCCACACGCCGGCAACCGTGAAGCGTGCCGGCTTGCCGGCCAGTGGCAGCTCGAACACGGCGCCGGGCCGGATGCCGTAGAGTTCAGTCATCGCCTCCGACACCCAGATGGGTGGCGGCGCGTCCGGCGCCGGGATGCGGGCCGCACCCGTCAGCGGCAATTGCTCGCCGGCCCGGGCGGGGTCCACGGCTCGCGCGATGATCGCAACCGGAGCCCGGTCCGACGCCAGAACAACACTCGTCACCCGCCAGAATTCGGTCCGCGCCACCCCCGGATGACGGGTGATGGTGCGCTGGTCGGCCGTGGAGAACCACGCATCGCTGCTGAACGTACCCACCCGCACATACACATCCGCCGGCAACACGCGCCCCAGCCAATCCTCCAGCGAGCCGCGAAAACTGCTCACCATCGTCGCCATGGCCACCATCAGGCTGACGCTGGCGACGATGCCCGCCATGCCGATGGCCGTACTGCCCGGAGCACCCGCCAGCCGGCTGGTGGCGAGCCACAGCAGCGGCCAGCGTGCGCTCGCCGGTGACTGCTGCACGGCGCTGGCGAGCGGGATGAAGGTGGCGCTGGCCAGACGAGGTTGCAGCGTGATCACGCCGATCAGGATGCAGCCGATCGCGAGGTAAGCCGCCACGGGCAGCCCGCCGATCGCCGGCAGCCACGCCAGCAGTGCTGCCGCGGCGAGCAGCCACCAGCCGGCACCGGCGCGCCCCGCGGGTGGCAGGGCGTTCTCCTCGGCGCCGGCGCGCATGGCGGGTGCGATGGCCGTGCGGGCGGCCTGACGGGCGGGGACCAGGCCGCCGGCCACGGCGGCCGTGATGCCGAGCACCCAGTAACCGAGCGCCATCGCGACGGGCACTGGCAGCTGCGGCCGGACGCCACCGGGCCCGATGCCGATCCCGCTGCCAGGATCACCGCCCAGGCTGCCACCGGACAGCTCCAGCACACCGTGGGCGGCCGCGATGCCCAGCAGGATCCCGAGTGCGCTGCCGATCACGCCGATCGCGGCGGACTCGGCGAGCTTGAGGCTTTGCAGCTCGCGGGCGGTGACGCCGGCGGCCCGCAGGTATGCCAGTTGTGACCGTTGGGCGAGGGTTCCCTGCACCTGCAGGGAAAAAACCAGGAAGCTGCCGGTGAACAGGGCCACCAGAGCCAGCACATTCAGATTCACCCGATACGCCCGACTCAGGTTGGAGAGGCGTCTGCCGGCGGTCCCGGGCGCGGTCAGCACCACGCCTGCCGGCAGCGCCAGCCGGTGACGCAGCTCGTCCACCGTGACCCCGGGATGCAGACGCAGATCGATGCGCGTCAGCGTGCCGAGACGGCCGAGCCGCCATTGGGCAAAGCCCAGATCCATGACCCCCACGAGCTGGCCCGGCCTCGCGCCGGGCAGCGTGCCGCGCACGGACAAGCGCAGCTGCCGATCGCCAGCCTGCACGGCCAGGGTGTCACCCGGCTGCACCTTGAAACGCGCCAGCGCAGCCGGTGACAGGTAGATGCCGTCCTCGAACAAAGCAAAGCGTGTGTCTGTCGTGGCGCCCGGATCGGGCAGCAAGGCCGGCGTGATCCCGCCGGCGCGCAGGACATCGATGCCGATGATGGTCAGCCGGGCGTCGTGATGTGGCACGAGGACTTCCGTGGCCAGCACGGGGCTGGCGAGCGCCACCCCGGGATCGGCGGCAACGCGGCCATACAGCGACTCGGCGAAGCCGCCGCGCGATCCCTCCAGCACCGCATCCGCTTCACCGTTGACCTGGCGCAGCGCGGCCTCGAACTCGGCCAGCGCCGCGGTATTGATCAGACCAACGGCAAGGCCCAGCGCCACACCGACTGCGATGGCCAGTATTTGCACCGTGGTCCGCAGGCGGTGCCGGCGGGCGTAACCCGCAAACACTGTCCACCAGAGCCAGGGCATGTACGGCTGCCGCCTCAGTGGTTGCCGGAGCCGATGCCTGGGCCGATGCCTGGGCCGATGCCCGGGCCGATGCCTGGACCAGGGTCTGGATCCGGAGGGTCCGGATTCTTGTCGGGATGCGTGGCTGGATCTGCCGGTTGCAGATGGCCGCCGGTCAGTTGCAGCACGCGGTCTGCACAGGCTGCCGCGGTGCTCGAGTGCGTGACCAGCAGTGTGGCCGCGCCGGCTTGCCGGGACTGCCCGGCCAGCAGTGCGAGCACGGTCCCGGCAGTGTCCGGATCCAGATTGCCCGTGGGTTCGTCTGCCAGCACCACGGCCGGCCGGTGCACCAGGGCGCGGGCCACGGCCACCCGCTGGCGCTCGCCGCCGGACAACTCGCGGGGTGGGCTGTCGGCGCGGTCGCGGAGCCCGACGGCAGCCAGCATGGCCAGCACCCGGTGTTTGCGCGCCGCTGCGCCGACGCCCAGCAGGACCAGCGGCAATTCCACGTTCTGTCGCACGCTCAGGTGCGGCAGCACATGAAAGGCCTGAAAGACGAAACCGACCATCGATCGGCGGAGGCGGGTGCGCTGATCTTCGCGGAGGCCCGACAGCGCCGCATCACCCAGAAAAACCCGACCGCTGGACGGCAGGTCCAGGCCGGCGATGAGGTTGAGCAGTGTCGATTTGCCCGAGCCGGATTCCCCGCGGATTGCGACAAACTCGCCACCTGCCACGGAGAATGACAGCTCGTGCAGGATCACCCGATCGCCGTATCGGTGGGAGAGCTTCTCTACCGCCAGGCCCGTGGTCGACATTCCCCGGCGCCGGGCAGCCGCGTCATTGACCGGGGCTGGCATCGTCATCGGCGGGACTGTCGCCCGGTTCGGGATCCTCATCAACTGCCAGCTCCAGATGGGCCGCCGGCAGCTGCTTGGCCGTCCGTGCACCCAACCGGCGGATATCGTCGGCCCGCTTCACCAGGTTGCCACGGCCGCTGTTCAGCTTTTTCATGGCGCCGTCCAGCGCTTCACCGGCGCTCTGGAACTGCCGGCCCACCTTGTCGAGATCGGCCACGAAGGACACGAAGTGGTCGTGCATGCGGCCCGCCTGCTTGGCAATCTTCATCACGTTCCGGTTCTGTCGTTCGAGCCGCCACACGCTTTCCACGACGCGCGCGGTGGCCATCAGGGTGGTCGGGCTGACCAGCACCACGTTGCGGCTCCAGGCGGACTCATACAACTCCGGATCGGCCTGCACGCCGGCCAGGAAGGCCGGTTCGATCGGCACGAACATCAGCACGAAATCCAGGGACTCGAGCCCGTAGAGCGCTGGATAGTTCTTTTCGCTGAGGCTCTTGATGTGCGTCCGCAGGGAGTGCAGGTGCTGGGCCAGCGCCTCGGCCCGTGGCTCCTCGCCTTCGGCATTCACATAGCGCTCGAAGGCAACCAGCGACACCTTGGAGTCCACGATCAGGTTCCGGTCCGGCGGCAGGTGGATCAGGACATCCGGCTGTTGCCGGTTGCCGCCTTCGGTCAGGCGGCTGTCCTGCACGTCGTATTCACGGCCGCGGGTGAGGCCGGACATCTGCAGCACCCGCTCCAGGATGACTTCGCCCCAGGTCCCCTGGGTCTTGGCTTCGCCCTTGAGCGCGGTCGTGAGGTTCCGGGTGTCCTGGCTCACCTGCTGATTCAGGTCCATCAGCCGCTTCAACTCATCCTTCAACGAGCGGCGTTCGGTGGTTTCGCTCAGGTGGGTGTCTTCGATCTTCTTCTGGAAATCCTGCAGCCGCTCGCGAAACGGGGTCAGCAGTTCATTCAGCCGGCTCTGGTTGGTTGCAGTGAACTTGGCGGTTTTCTCGTCGAGGATCTGGTTGGCCAGCGCCTTGAAGGTATCGGTGAACTGCTGGCGGGTGTCGGCAATGACGGCATTCAGCCGCGCCTCGCTCTCCGCCTGATTGCGGGCGGCCGCCGCCAGTTCGGTTTCCAGTTCGCTGACCCGCGCTGCGCGTGTTTCCAGGGTTTCGGTCAGCAGGCGGGTCTGTACACCGGCTTGCGAGGCGGCGGTGGCCCGGGCCGTTTCAGCCTGCTGAAGCTGCGTGGCCAGCAGGCGCGCGCGCTCCTCGAATACCGCGCGCTGGCGGGAGGCCAGCAGCCAGCCGAGCGCCCAGCCCAGGGCACAACCCAGGGCGATGCCGCCGGCAAGGGCAGGCAGGATCAGTCCGATGATGTCCGGCGCGAGTGGTTCCACACCTCAGTGTAACCGGGCCAGTGCAACCGGCTCAGTGCAGTCGGGCCGGGTGGTGGGGCTTGTCTGCTGGCGCCGCCTACTGGTGCCGGCAGCCGGCACCCACTGCAGTGTAGCCAACGATGATGTCCTCGCCGTTCACCTCGTAGTGGATCTCGCAGTTCCTGCGGTCGGGCTCCACATAAACCCGGTGGCCGTTTGCCAGCCCGTAGGTTTTCTCCTGCCAGCCCACCCGCGATGCATAGCTTTGAGGGGCGGCAACCTGCGCCCGCACCAGAGCCACGTTCTGGCCCACATGGCTGCGGGCGTAGTCATCCAGAGCCGGCATCTGCGAGCAGCCTCCCGGCAGCACCAGCAACCCCGCGATCCACAGCTCCATCATTCTTTTCCCCCTCAATCTTCGACAACCAGGGCGACCGATGGCACGCCATCGAAAAGCGCCGGATAGGTCAGGCCCGCGGCAACCGGCATCCCCGGAACACTCAGCGAACTCCGCAGCAGATGGCCGAAGCGATCCCCGCCGAACTGGTCGAGGCGCACCTGAAACACATCGTGCATGCCCGCGATCGCATTCATGCCCGGGATCCTGTTCATCAAGCGGCTCAGTCGCCCGCCCTCGCTGCCGAAGGCGCCCGGGTCGATCACCGATCGGGCTTCACCGAAATTGTTGGCGCCCTCGATGGGCAATGTAAAGCGCGCCTTGCCGCTCGCTTTCCCGCCGGGTGACCAGGTGGCGTCGTAGTGAACGAGCTTGTGGTAAGCGTAGCCGAAGCCGGCCGCGCCACCGGCATACAGGAAGCCGTCGCGGAAATCGCCGCCGCTGATTTCGGCGGTGAGGCCGCCAACGGCACCCGATTCCAGTACGCGACCCAGCGTCCATTGGTTGCCGTTGAAGGCCGCCACCGTGCCGAAGGCCCCACCGCTCAGGGCGCCGATGGTGGCGCCGCGCAACTCTCCGGTGGCCACGCCGCCGGCAACCGCGCCGCCGGCCACGGCGCCGAAGGTACTGGCGCCGGCCGCCGTGGCGCCTGGCACCGTGGCGGCATACCAGTCGGCCGCCGCCCCGCCGGTGTAATACGCGGCAACGGCTGCCAGGATTTCGCGACCCCAGTTGTCGATCACGCGATGCACGAGACGGCCGAAGCCACCGGCCAGGCGTTTCAGGAATTTTCCGATGCGCCCGAGAAAATAACCGCTGGGATCGATCAGCGAGGCAGGATTGTTCGCCACATAGCTGTAGCGGCTGAGTGATTGCGGATTCAGCAGATTGCCGAGCGAGGGATCCGGCGCCAGCATGATGCCCAGAAACGGATCCTGCACCCGTCCGTTCATGTGGATGAGGCGCAGATTGTCCAGATGCTCGTGACCGGTGTAGCCGCGCTCGAGATAGTGGTTGTCCAGATTGCGCGCACCGGCCGGGTCGGCCGTCCAGTTCGCATTGCGTCGTTTGCCGAAGGCGTCGAACTGCTGGGTCATGGTCTGTGGCCCGGCGCCGGCCGCACGGCTCAGGTGGTCAACACTGCCCTGGTGATCGCGATGCAGGAAATAGCCGGCCAGATTGTCCGGGTTTTCCTTCTCGACCTGGGAGTAGATGGCCTCGCCATCGACGAACACCGTGCCGCGATAACTCCGCTGCCCACCGCTGGTCTCGACCTCGAAGTGCGGGGCGACGTACACGGTGGTGACCGTATTGCTGCCGGTCCGGGCGATCTGTCGAATCCGCTGGCGATCCGGTCCATAGGCAAACTCGGCGTAATCGGTGCCGCCCTGGCTGATGCGTTTCGGCATCTGGAAGGGGTACCAGCTGATCGGGCTGCCATCCCGCAGGCTCATGTTGCCGTTGGTGTCGTAGGCATAGCTGCGGGCGCCTGCCGGACCGGCGCCGATCGCCGTGACCGCGCCGGGATGGCTGCCACCATAAACATAGTTGCCGACATCCGATTTCGAGCGGATGCGGCCACCGGCGTCGTAGCTGAGCGCCAGCGTGAGGGTGTTGTTGAGGCGGGTCGTCGTCAGCCGGTTCTGGTCGTCGTAGCTGAAGGCCTCGACCAGTCCCTGGGAGAGGTCCTGGCGCTGCAGCAGGTCGCCGACCTTGTCCCACTCGTAGGCGTAATGCTGCAACCCCGACCCCTGGCCGGTTGCGGTGCGCGCGGCCGCCAGCCGTGTCGTGGCGCGGTCGAACACCCGGGTTTCCTCGATCGGGTTCCAGGTGCCGAACCGGACCTGGCGCGCGCGGCCCAGTGCATCCTGATCCTTGAGGGCGTAGAGCTGCAGGTTCCAGCCCGGGGCAAGCGCCTGCTCGACCCGCGCAACCACGCCGGCTTCGTAGTGGAACACCAGATCCATGCGATTGCCGTAGCTGGCGGCCGGATAGAGCATGGACGTCACGCGGCCGAGGGCATCCCATGCGTAGTTGGTGGTGTATTCCGTGCCATTTATCGTGGTCGTGGTGGCCGTCCGACGGCCCAGCGCATCGTAGCTGTAGCGCTCCTGAAAGCCGGCGGGATCGGCGCCCAGCGGCCCGGAGACGCGGCTTGGCAGTCCGAGCAGCGGGCCTGCCGCGGTGTTGAAGGTCCAGGTGGTCAGGCCCTGACCGGCATCATCGCGCTGCACGAGTCGACCCAGCTGGTCATGGACATAGCGGATGACATGGGCCGGTGATGCGGCATCGGCCTGGCTCGTGAGTTCGCCGAAGGCGTTGTACGCCGAGGTGCGCGGCCCGGTGTCAGGCGAATCGACCACCGTGGTGTTGCCGCGTTCGTCGTGGGCGAGGGTCGTGCGGATGCCATTGGCATCGGTGATGCCCGCGAGTTCGCCAAACGCCGTGTAGCTGTAGCTGGCGGTTCCGCCGGTGGCTGAACTCACGGCCAGCAGGTGTCCAGCCGGATCGACCGTGCGGGTGGTGATGCGGTTCTCGGGATCCTGCACCGTCTGGACCAGCCGATTGAAAGTCCAGCGGGGCGTGGTCGTGCCGCCGGTTTCGCTGGCTGGCCGGGTCTCGGCGGTTTTCTGCCCGCCAACATCGAAGCTCGTCTGGATCCAGAATTGCGGCTCACCGGTGACGTAGGGCACCGTTTGCCGAACGAGCCGCCCGAGTGCGTCGAATTCCATCTGTTCGCGACGGGTCCGGCCACCGGCCAGGCTGGATTCCTGGCCGACCGCCCGACCGTAGGCATCGTGGATCGTGGTGGATGCCACGCCGTCACTGCGCACGGCGCGGAGCAGATATGCGCCCCGGGCATTGAAGCAGCTGTCGTTGCAGAGCTTGTAGCTGTAGCTGGTGGCCGGGCCATCGGCCGGCACTTCCTGGCGCAGCCTCCCGAAATCATCCCAGTCCCAGCGCGTGGTCCGGCCGCGTGGTGAAGTCCGCGCCAGTTCGACTTCGAGGGCATGGTTCCAGTTGAAGGTGACGGTGGGCGATGTCTGGCCGTTGATCACGGCGGTTTCCGTGCGCGGTCGATCGCTCCAGTTGTCATAGGTCCACGCCGTGCTTCGTGGCGGTACCGACCCGTCGAGCGGCAGCCGGACCAGGTGCGTCAACTGGCCGGCGCCATTCCAGCGCCGGTATGTCATCAACTGCCCGGATTCCGGGCCGGACTGCCCGGTGATCTCGTACTCCTGGCGGCAGTTCTGCAACAACCAGCTGTACGACTGGATGCGGGTGGTGGCCTCGGCCGCGGAGATGTCCCGCGTGGTCTCGACGCGCTCCGGCAGGCCGAGGCAATGCTGGGCGAGCCGGGCCGCCTCGCTGTAGGTCGTGACCACGGTGGAGTTGAGTGTCATCGACGAGCCGGGTGACGACACGGCAGTCACTTCGCGGACCGGCAGGCCATGGTTGAAGTCGTAGGTGAGCGTGCGCGTGCTGACGCGGGCCAGCTGGCCGAGTCCGCCGCCGTCCGGATCCGTTTCGTAATCCCTGCCGGTCTCGGACTGCAGATGGGGAAAGTGATGGTCGGCCGCCGGATCGGCAGCCGCACTGCTGCCGACATGGTCACCCCAGACCGGATCCTGCTCCTTCAGGCGATGCCCGTCGCTGCGCGTGCTGATGATGAAGTCCGGCAGGCCGATGAAGGGGAAATCCTGGCGATAGGTGGTTTCGCTGTAGACCTCGATGCCATGCAGCCCGGCAAAACGCGAGTCCGTGGCGCGGATCCTTTCGAAGCCCAGGAAGCCGCGGCCCAGGCGGTTTACCCGGGCATTCGCGTAGGTGTAGCGACTGGTCCAGGTGCCGCCAGCGCCATCGTTGGCCACGTACTGCGTCACTACCGGCAGGGAGCCGCCGTGCAGGATCCGGTCGCCTGCCGCAGAGCTGCCGCTGTGGACATAGTCGGCGACCCGGCCGAGGGGCGCATAAGCAGGTTGAAAGACATTGCCCAGGCCGTCGGTGACGCCGACCAGCAGGTTGGGCTGGAGCCCGTCGTGCACACGCACCTGCCACCGGCTGGTGGCATCGAGAAACACCAGGTCCGCCAGGCCATCGCTGTTGACATCGGTCGGCACCAGGCGGCTGGTGTTCGCCGGGGTGGGCCCGTCGGTGATGTCGATGTAGCGTGCGGGATCGGTGTTGCTCAGGGACGGCCCGGCAATGGCGCCGCCGGCCAGCAATACCCGCCAGGTGTTGTTGTCCTTTTGCCAGATGAGATCGTCGCGGCTGTCGTGATCGTAGTCCAGGGGACGGACGAGGCGTCCGATCGGCGTGGAGAAGCCGGCGGATTCCGGCGCCGCCATGCGATTGCCGAGGCTCCGGATCGTTTGCCAGCCAGTGGCACGGTCGCGGTAGGCGAGATCGGACAGGCCGTCGCCGTTCAGGTCCAGGGCAACCGCATCCAGGGCGGGCGGGGTGGTGAACAGCGAGCTGAAATCGTTGCCGGTGGACCGGAACCCCTCGTAGTACCAGGGTGGCCCGGACAGGTTGAAGGTGCCGCGCAGGATCAGCAGATCCGCACGTCCGTCGCCATCGAAATCGGGCGCACCGGCCGTGCCATCGATGATCGGCAGCAGCGCGGCGCCGTTGTCGGCCGTCGTGCCAAGCGAGGTGGTCTGCTCGGGACCGAAACCGGAGCCGGTGTTCTGCCGGATGCGGACGGCGAAATCGCGAATGTAGACCAGGTCATCCAGCCCATCACCGTCGACATCCATCGGCAGCGGCGCCGGCACGCTGGCCGTGGTCAAGCCGGTGTTCAGGGCAGGCAGAAAGCTGCCCGCGCCGCCGGATCTGTGGATGAACCAGGTGGCGGGTGAGCCGGGCCCCGGCGCCAGCAGATCGCGCCGCCCGTCGCCGTCGTAGTCCAGGGTGTGCCCGGTGCCGTAGCGGGCAATGCCGGTGTTGACGGGCGCGGTGGCATACACATTGGCGGCATTGCCATCGGCAAACCGCACGTGCCAGCGCTCCGTGCCGGCCACGTTCACCGGCAGATAGAGATCCGCATCACCATCGCCATCGTGATCGGCGAACAGCGCGCGTCCGGCCAGGGCGTCCACGGGTCCGGAATGTGCCGCCTTGAGCCCACGCACGCCGTCCTGCCAGGCAAAAACCGTTGCCGGCAGGCACTCGGCCGGGCTGCATTGCTGCACGCTCCTGACCCGGCTGCGGCCGTTATCCGGGGTTTCGTCGTAGGCCAGCATGTAGCGATGGATGAGTGCAAAGCCGTTGCCGGCATCGAACTCGTAGCGGATGTGCCCGAGCCGATAGAGCCGCTCCCAGGTGGCGCCCCAGCGATGCATGACGCGCTGGTCGCCGGCCGGGCGACTCTGGTAGCGGAAGAGCAGGCGAAAACGCGCACCCAGTCCGGCGCTGTCCGTGGTCCAGCGGATTTCCATCGGCAGGGCTTCACCCGGGCCAAGGCCGATAAACCAGGTGTAGTCGATCCGGTTGGCAAACTTGTCCACGACCTCGTTGACCATCCATTCGCGGATTTCGCCGCCCGATCCCGCCGTCGCCTCGATTTGCGAATCGACGTCGTTGCCATAGCGCCAGGTGAGGCCGTCCGGGTGCTGCACCTCGAAGCTCGCCGGGCCGTTGCCCCGCCGGCCATGCGAGATGACCCGCTGGAGATTGTTGACCTCGGTGCGATATTCGGCGCCGTCGGCGCCGTAGCTGCCGGCCACCAGTACGAGGGGCCGGCCATCCAGACAATAGCGGTCGTCATTCGCGAACTGGACGCCCTGCACCCGCCCGTCGACGGCCAGGGTCCGGGCACAACGCGCAATCCGCGACAGCCCCGTGATGCTGAACCCGGGGCCGGCCACTTCATCGTCGTCCTGGCTGGCGTAGCGCAGGCCGATGACGGGCTTGAGCCCGCCCCGACCGGCGGCGACATGGATCGGCACGGCATAGGTGGCGGCGCCACTGCCGCTGATGCCGAAGTCACCCGCAAGCCGTCCGACGGCCGCAGCTGAACTGGCGCCGGCGCCCAGCAAGCCGATGAGCATGAAGCTGATGCTGCCCAGCCAGTGGCAGCTGGATTCGCGATGATGTTGCATGACGACCCCTGCAGAACGACCCCCGATTCGGGACGTTCATGAGAGCAGTGCGAGGCCGGCACGCGCGACGGACATATTTCCCCGAAGACTCGGGAATTGCCACGCCGCAGATGAATGTCGCAGAAGTTGTGGGTTATTCTCGCCGCACCATTTGCAGGCTCTGGATCATGAAAAGATTCTTGAAATGGACCGCGGTGGCGCTCCTCGTGATCGTTTTGTCGATCATCGTCGGCACCTACTATTGGGCCACGACCTCGGTGGCCACACCCGGCGCGACCGCGATCCAGGCGATGCAGTCGGACAGCCATGTCACGGTCACTGTCACGGATAACGAGCTGGTCGTGTTCCGGCCGGTTGGCATCCAGCCCGGGACCGGGCTGATCCTGTATCCCGGTGCAACCTGCGATGTGCGGGGCTACGCGCCGGTTCTCCGGCGCCTTGCCGATCGGGGCTATCTGGTGGTCGGCGTGCAGATGCCGCTGAATATGGCCATTCTGGCCCCGGACCGCGCCGATCAGGTCCGCGCCGCATTCCCCGAAATCAAGCGCTGGGTGATTGCCGGTCACTCGATGGGTGGCGCGATGGCGGCACGCTATGCCGATCTGCATCCCGATGATCTGGCCGGCCTGATTCTCTGGGACGCCTATCCGCCGGCCAATCACCCCCTGGTGGATGTCCACTATCCGGTGTGGCTGATCCACCGTGCCACGGCCGATGGCCATCCACCCAAAAGATTCGAGGAATTCCGCAACCTGTTTCCGGCCGGCAGTACCTGGGTGCCGCTGCCCGGCGGGATACACATGCAGTTTGGTTCGTTCGTGGGTGGTGGTTACACCGAGGAATGGACGGCGACGATCAGCCCGGCAGTCCAGCAGGATGAGATCGTGACCGCCTCCTTGAACGCCCTGCTCGCGATGGCGCCCGCACCGGCCACCACCGGCAGGACGGCAACGGCAACTACACCCGCGTTGCCACAAAGCCGCCGCGCGGTCGCCGGAAGCGGACCGTGACGTAGACGCCGCGGATGAGCCAGCGCCAGTCGCGTTCACTGCCTTCATCGCAGGCGACGACACGCACCAGGGCCACCAGCGCCTCACAATCCACCTTGAGCAACTTGCCGATCGGCACGGCGGCGTGGGTGGCAAACCGCAGCCCGTGCAGCGACAGGTCGCGCAGCTCGCCGGGATGGGGGCCCTTGGCCGGCCAGCCGGTGAAATAACTCAGGGGCAGACGGCGGCGGATGCGCCGCACGGCGCGCTGGCCGGGCTCCAGTCGATCCCGGATCGCGGGCGCCAGCGGGGTGTTGCAGGTGGTGCAGGTGGCGCTGCCATGGATGTGGCCGCGAAACCCGTGGGCGGCGCCGCAGAATTGGCACACCGCGAGCGACTCCGCCGCCGCCTGATGCTCCCCCTGCCGGGACTCTGCCGAAGCCACTTCCGGACCCGCTGCCGTTCGCCAGGCTTCGTCGTATGCAGCCCGCCGGCCCGGATCGCTGAGCACCGCATAGGCCTCGTTGATTACCGTCGCCGTGAAATGATCACCACCCAGATCGGGGTGATGACGCAGCTTGGTCATCAGCGTCCGATAGCTGGACCGGATGATTTCTTCCGGCGCATCCTGCTGCACATGCAGGATGCGGTAGTAGTTGCGACGATTCTCCATGACCGGAAAAAGTTAAATGGCCTGCGCAAATCCGTCTGTGTCGGGGCTCGAAGAATAGCGCTGCAGTGGCGCAGGGGTGCGACTTTATCGCCAGAAGCGTGGAAGTGGCGTATGGTGGGGAATGCCTTCCTCAAGCAGCGCCGCCCGCAAACCCAATCCTCTCGATGCCGAGCCTTTCGCGCTCAAGTCGATCAGCAAGTCGTCCCCGCCCGAAGGCGTGGACACCGACAACTGGCACCGCTACGTGATTGTGCAGGGGCACAACACGATCGTCGGTCAGCTGCAGGGCAGCCGGGCGAACACCGAAAGAGCCGTGCACGAGATCATTGAACGGCTCAATGAACGGCGTCGCGGCAAGACGGGACGGGTGCAGCTGAGTCCCGGACGCAAAAAGAAGGGCACGCCGCCAGCCGACGGCTAAACCAGCTTTTTCCGGCGTCCCATGACCGCCCCCGTGATCACCAGCGCCACCATCAGCCCCTGACTCGCCAGTCCCTGTGCCGTGGGATGAATGCCGAGCACGGGCACCGAGATGAAGCGCACCAGGGTGATCGGGATGATGTCGGCTTCCTGCAGGGCAGCGATGCCATTGCCGGTGAAGACCACGGCCATCAGGGCCAGCAGGCCGGCCGTGGCGGCGAAAAACGGCCCGAGTGGCAGGCGGACGCTGAATTTCAATATGGCCCCGCCCACCAGGGCCAGCAACACCGTGGCCACGGCGATGCCGCCGAGTACGGACCGCTGGCCGGCAGGGCCCGCCTGGCTGAGCAGCGCTTCGTAAAACAGGATGATCTCGAAGAGTTCGCGATAGACCGCCAGAAAGGAAATCCCCGCCAGTGCCCACAACGTGCGCTTGCCGAGTGCGGCGTCGACCTGCTCGCGGATGAACCGCTGCCAGCCCTGGGCATGGGATTTGTCATGCAGCCAGTAACCGACATAGAGGAGCATCGCCGCGGCGAGCAGGGCGATGCCCCCCTCGGTCACTTCGCGGCTGGCGCCGGAGATCGTCAGCAGATGTCGCGCTGCAAGCCAGGTGATGAAGCCCAGCACCGCGGCGCCGATCCAGCCGGCGTGGATGTAGGGCAGCGCGTCGCGCCTGCCGGTCTTGACGACCAGGGCGATGATGGCGGCAAGGACGAGAATGGCCTCCAGACCCTCGCGCAGCAGAATCAGCAACGAGCTGATGAATGTCGCCCTGGGCGAGAGCGACTCGCCGGAGAGCCGGGCGTCGACCTGATCGAGGAGGTCATCGATGCGCTCGATGCTTGCGGCCACGCTGTCGGCGGCGGCGTTGCCGGCAATCAGGGAGCGGAGCGCCATCATCTCGGCTTCGGTTGATTTGCGGAGCGGGGGATCCACGTTGTCGAGAGCGGCCTCGATCAGTTCGAAACCATCGAGGTAGGCGCTGATAGCCAGCTGGCGGGCGGCGGCGCGATCGCCATTGCGATACGCCTTGAGTGTCGCGGCAAGCTGGGTGCGCGTGATGACGATCGACGACGGCGCCGCGACCTTGAGCGCCTCGGGATGGGCGATGAGGTAGGCCTGCACGACTGCACGGTCCGCACCGGACTGCTGCTCCACCTCCTCCGGCGTGACGGTGACCAGGGCCCGCAGATCCGTGAATTCATCGCGGCCGGTGCCGCGGTTCCACAGCTTTTCGCCACGGGTCGTGGTTTCTGCATCGGCGCGCAGCCCGGCAACGTGGAAGGCGAGCGCCCAGCGGTCGGCCTCCGCAAGCCCGCCATAGGCCGGCATCTGCGTGCCCTGAACGCCGAGCGAGATGGCGTTGTACAGGGCGAAAAGGCTGCGGACGTCCATGGCCCCGGCATCGTGGAAGTCACGCGGCGCAGGTGTCATGTCTTTGGCCTGCACGCCGTCGCCATGCCCGGTTGGTCCATGACACGCGGCACAATCCCTGGCGTAGAGCGCCGCAGCCGTGCCCAGGTCCGGCAGCTGCCGGGGAGCCTGGGCGATGTCGTAGGCCGTGAGCACGCCACCACGCAGGTTTCTTGCGAGAGCGGCCACCGCCGCGCCATCGGCCTTCCCGGCAACTTCCGCCTTGAGTTCGCGGGCGGAGGCCACGAGGGACGGCGTGCGTTCCACGGGCGGCAATTCGCCTAGAAGCACGATGACCTGCTGGGCAAACTCCAGCTGCTCGGCATACTCGGCATCGTCCAGAACCTGGCCGTTCTTGACGAAGGCCGGATAGTCCACCCCCACGTAGTCCAGCAGATGAACCACGGTGCGGGCCTGTTCATCCTGGGTGGGTGCGGCCATGGCATGGAAACCGGAAACCATGCCCAGGATCGCGAAAAAGACCGTTCCCCGTACTCCCATCACACAACTATTGCCGCGGGTCACCATTCAACTGACTGCTGCCATACGTGGGGCTGTCGGCGTATTGCGCCGGTACATCCCACATGCGGGCACCGTACCAGACTGCCCAGGCCACGACGAACAGGGACATTACCCATACCCATACCGGAATCGACGAACGGGCTTCGGCACGCCGCGGGTCGAAGGGGTCGTCCGAGCTGAATGCGTCGATGGTGAAATGCACGTCGCCGCCCCTGGTGGAGTGGGGGCGCAGCCCGGAAACCACGATGCCCGGACCGTTGTGGACGGTGAAGGGAATCTCCTCGAAACCCTCCGCTCCCTGCTGGCCTTCGGCGCGCACCACGAGTCGATGCGGACCATCCTGGAGCTTGCGTGTGTCCAGGGTGACTGCGGTGGGCAGTGCCTGATCGATGATCGGTTCCGGATTGCCGTCGAGGTAGACGCGAACACGAGGTGTGGTCATGGCTGCAAGGGGTTCCGGCGATCGTCGTGGAAGATATCGTACTTGGGATGACGCCGGTCCGTCTCGCCGGGATGAAGTATCAGACGGATCATCACCGCAAAGCAGCCGGCGGTGATGACGCCCATGACCACGATGATGATGAGGTTGCCCCACAGGGGGCCGATGAGATGATGCACGGCAATTCTCCAATGATCCGGGCGTGATGCCCGGCCTTCACTTCCCCGCAGCGCGCCGGGCCGCCACCTGCTGCGCCGTTATCGGCTTGCCCTGGTTGCCCCATGAGCTGCGCTCGTGATTGATGATGCCGGTGATTTCAGCATCGCTGAGCGTCGCCGCAAACGATGGCATGGGGCTCGCGTAGGTCACGCCGTCGATTGCGGCGCCCTGCAGGCCGTGCAGAACCACATCGATGTGTCTGGTCGGGTCCGCGTCGTTGGCCACCTGGTTGCCCTTGAGCGATGGGAACACACCCGGCAGCCCGGTTCCCGTGGCCTGGTGGCAGGCGGCGCAGTGTGTGGTGTAGAGCGCATTGCCGGCGGCTGCGTCCATGCCACTGGCAGCTGTCGTGGCCGGCGCCGCATTGCCGGCTGCAGCCGGTGGGTTCGCCACACCTGCGCCTGCGGGGCCCGGCTCATGCGGATGTCGTGGCTGTTGCAGCGACTGCAGATAGGCAACCAGCGCCACGCCCTGCGCCGTTGGAATCACCACGCCGCGGGCCGGGGCAAAGCCTGCGGGCAGCGGCACCACAGTGGCCCCGGCGGGCACGGCATCGACCACTTCGAACAACCATTCGAAGCGCGGCATGATGGATTCGGGCACCACCGCACGGGGGTTGTACAAATGGATGTATTGCCATGTCTCGCTCGGTTGGCGCACACCGATGTTGGAGAGGTCGGGGCCGGTGCGCTCGGAACCCAGCAGTTCCGGCGTCTGGTAGGCAAAGTCGCCGGGTGCTGACGGCCGACCGAAAACCTTGTCCATCGGCAGGGGCCGGATCTGCTGCGTGTGGCAGTAGCTGCAGCCATTGGAGGCATAGATCGCCCGGCCTTCGGCCTGCAGCGGCGTCAGTGGCTGCACCCCCGGTCCGGGCGGTGTCCGCGACAACTGGATGCCCGGCAGGACGCCCATCAGGATGGCGAGGCAGCCATAAACCAGGGTGGATCCCCCGGCAATCAGCCAGAGCTTGTTCATGCCGGCTCCTCGTCAGGCAGCGGAGAACCAACCGCCACCGGCAGGCCGCCGCGGCTGTACGTCATCTTCCAGACGTTCCAGGCAAAGGCGACATGGCTCGCGTACATCAGCACGCCGCCGATGCCGCGCCAGACGTAGTAGTCCTGCATGTCGATGACCGATTGGATGAAGGGCAGGCCGTTGATCCAGTCGAGACCCTGGATCGTGCCGGCGATCGACAGCGAGATGACGTAGATGAAGCTGCCCACCAGTGCGGTCCAGAAATGCACTGCGAGGCCGAGCTGGCCCGGCCGCTTGCCGGTTGCCTGCGGCAGGAGTGCATAGACGCCACCCCAGATCGCGAAGCTGACAAAGCCGTACATGGTGAAATGTGAATGACCCACCGTGAAATTGGTCATGTGCCACAGTTCCTGCAGCGAGCGGAACGCTTCCAGGGTGCCCTGCGTGGAGCCACCCAGGTAGCCGAGCACGCCGACGAAAATGAAGAGCAGCGGATACGAGGTCACCATGTCCCGGACCCGGCCACGCATGGTCAGCAGGAAATTGGCGCTGCCACCCCACACCGGCACCAGCATCGCCACGCTGGCCACGATCGCCGTGGTCTGCAGCCACCAGGGCAATGGGCTGAACAGAAAGTGATGGGCGCCCAGGATCGGGTAGAAGACGAGATTCGTCCAGAACGCGAAGATTCCCAGCGCGTAGGAATAGATCGGGCGGTTCAGCAGCTTGGGCAGGGCGTAGTAGAAGATGCCGAGCGCCAGCGGCGTGAACCACATGCCAACGGCGTTGTGCATGTAGAAACCGGAGACCGACACCTGGCCCAGGCCGTACTGGTACCAGGGCAGGATGGCCACCGTGGCGAGGATGATGGTCCACAGCACGCCGCCGATGGTGTACCAGTTGGATAGATAGATGTCGTCGGTGTCCCGCCGGGCCACGGTGCCGATGAGATTCCAGGCGGTGACGCCAAGCCCGGCCAGAAAGATCAGCCGGATTGGCCAGGGCCACTCGCGGTATTCGAGATCACCGGCGCTGTAGCCCATGTCCAGGGCAATCGTGCCGGCCAGCGCGGCGACGTTGAACAGTATCAGCCCGAGCCAGGCCAGGCGGATGCTGTACAGCACGGTTCGCGAACTGCGCGCCGCGACGTAACAGGCGAGGCCGACCAGCGCCAGGCTGGCCCAGCCATAGAACGTGGCATTGGTGTGGATCGGCCGCAAACGTCCGAAGGTCAGCCACGCACCGGAACCGAAGTCCGGCGCCCCGAATTTGTAGGCCAGCAGCACGCCGACTGCCGTCGAGAACAAAAGCCAGAGCGTTGCGCTGGCGATATAGGCTATAAAAACCAGCCGGAGTGCCCGGTCTTCAGCTTCAACGGCACCAGAGTGTCGCGCAGCCAGGGTATTACCCATGGTGATGACTCCTGATCGAGTCGGCTGGCCCACAGGTCAGTCGTTAGGCGGCTTGCTCCGCCGGTTTTGTTGCGAACCGGGCACGGATCGTGCTCAGCACGGACTTGAGCCACAGTACACCGATGCCGCCCGAGACGAAATTGGCGCAGGCTGCAGCGATGAAAATACCCTTCACGCCGAGAAACTGCGACAGCACCCAAGCAAGCGGCGCATATACGGCAACGGTTCTTGCCAGCGACACCCACATCGCGGCCACCGGTTTGCCGAGCGCGTGCAGCGCGCCGGTGCCCGCCATGGCGCAACCGAGCGCCATGTAGCTGAGCGGCACGATATGCAGCTGCAGCAGGGCGGTTTCGCGCGCCTCGCCGGTGAGACCGAACAGGTTCGTGATCATGCCGCCGAAAATCTGCATGAAGATGGCGATCGTGATGCCGTAGATCAGCGAGAAGCGATAGGCGAAGCGCACGCCTTCCTCGATCCGGTCCAGACGCTTCGCGCCGATGTTCTGGCCCGTGAAGGGGGTCATGGCGGCCGACAGCGACATCATGGCCAGAAGCGAAAGGCCTTCCAGCCGGGATGCCACGCCAAAGCCGGCCACCGCCTCCTGGCCGAAGGTGGCGATCTGGTAGGTGATGAATGCCGTGGTGAGCGGCGAAACCAGGCTGCTCGTGAGCGAGGGCAGCCCGACGTGCAGGATCTGCCGCCACGAGTCCATGATGAGCTCGGGCGCCAGCCGGGCGAAGTCGATCAGCCGTTCGCGGTACATCACGAAATACGCTGAGCCAAACAGGGTGAAGACGTTCGCCAGCACGGCGCCCAGCGCCGCGCCGGCGATCTCCATGCGCGGAAAGCCGAACAGGCCGAAAATCAGCACGGGATCGATCAGCACGTTCAGCACGGCGGCGGCCGTCATCAGCATCGCCGGGCGCTTGGCGTCACCGGCGGCGCGCAGCACCGAGTTGGCGATCATCGGTGCCACGAGGAAGATGCCGCCCCAGTAGTAGATCTGCATGTAGCGGTGGATGTACGGCAGGATTTCCTCGTTGGCGCCCAGCAGGCGGAACAGGGGGTCGATGGTGTTGAGGCCGATGATCAGGATCACGATGGCCGACAGGACGCTGAGCAGCATGGCGTGGGCCGTGATCCGTTTGACCTCTTCGCGGTCATCGGATCCAAACAGTCGCGAGACGACCGACGAGGTGCCGACACCGAGCGACATGGCAATCGCGCCCATGATGAAGCTCACCGGAAAGGTGAAACTCACGGCAGCGAGCTGGTCTGTGCTCACCCGCGCAATGAAGAAGGCGCCGGCCACGTTGTTGACGACGATCGCCAGCATGCCGAGCATCATCGGCAGCATCAGCGAGTAGATGGTCCGGTTGACCGGGCCCTCGGTCAGGCGACCGCCCTTCCTCACTGCCGGTTTCATGTCGGGTCGACGCCTGCGATGCACAAGTATTTGATCTCCAGATAGTCTTCGATGCCGTAGCGTGAGCCTTCGCGGCCGATGCCGGATTCCTTGATGCCCCCGAACGGGGCCACCTCGCTGGAGATCAATCCGGTATTGAGGCCGACGATGCCGTATTCGAGCGCCTCGGACACGCGCCAGCTGCGGCCGAGATCGGTGGTGTAGAGGTAGGCGGCGAGGCCGAACTCGGTGTCGTTGGCGAGGCGCACGGCATCGGCTTCGGCATGGAAGCGAAACAGCGGCGCCACCGGCCCGAAAGTCTCTACGCGGGAGAGCAGCATCGAGGGCGTGACATCCAGCAGGATCGTGGGCTGAAAGAAGGTGCCGCCCAGCGCATGACGCTGGCCACCGGTCAGGACGCGCGCCCCCTTGGCCAGCGCGTCGGCCACATGTTCCTCCACCTTGGTGACGGCCGCCGCATCGATCAGCGGCCCCTGGTCCTGCTCGCCGGCCAGGCCATCCCCGATGCGGAGCTGATTCACCGCGGTCGCCAGCTTCTCCGCGAATGCATCATAAATGCCATCCTGCACCAGAAACCGGTTGGCACAGACGCAGGTCTGCCCTGAATTCCGGTACTTGCTGGCGATGGCGCCGGCCACGGCCGCATCCAGATCCGCATCATCAAAGACGATGAACGGGGCGTTGCCGCCCAGTTCCATCGACACCTTCTTCACGGTCGCGGCGCATTGGGCCAGCAGGAGCTTGCCGGTAGCCGTGGAGCCGGTGAAGGTCAGTTTGCGAACCAGCGGATTGGCCGTCAGCTCGCCGCCGATGGCTTTGGCGTTGCCCGTCAGCACGTTGACGACGCCGGCGGGAATGCCGGCTCGCTCGGCCAGTCGGGCCAGGGCCAGGGCTGAATAGGGTGTCTGACTCGCGGGTTTGATCACCATCGTGCAGCCGGCGGCCAGTGCCGGCCCCAGCTTGCGGGCAATCATCGCCGACGGAAAATTCCACGGCGTGATGGCGGCCACGACGCCCACGGGCTGCTTCAGCACGACGATGCGCCGATCCCTGGCAAAGCCGGGGATGACGTCGCCATAGATCCGTTTGGCTTCCTCGCTGAACCACGACAGGAAACCGGCCGAGTAGGCGATCTCGCCGCGTGATTCCGCCAGCGGCTTGCCCTGCTCGGCCGTCATCAATCGGGCCAGATCCTCCTGATTGGCCATCAAGAGGTCATGCAGCTTGCGGAGCAGCGCCGCACGCTCCCCGGCCGGTCGTTCACGCCAGGCCGGCAGAGCGGCGGCCGCCGCCTCGATGGCGCGCCGGGCCTCGCCGGTTCCACAATTCGGCACCGAGCCCAGGATTTCGCCGGTGGCCGGATTGTTCACTGCAATGCTGTCGCCGCTCGTTGCGGCAATCCACTCCCCGGCGACGTAGGCCTGGCTGCGGAACAAATCGTGATCGGTGAGCATGCGCATGGACACGTGCCATGATACGGCAACCATTGCGAACCGAAGTGACACGACAAATGAAACTGGCCGCTTTTCACGATGCCGACACCGCAACCTGGGGCGTGCTTCAAGCCGCTGGCGTGCAGCTCGCGCCCGCATCGGTCCGCAGCCGTTTTCCCGGGCTCCGGGAGCTGCTGTCGGCGGATGCCTTGTCGCAGGCAGCGGGACTGGTCGCGGATGCCCCGATGCAGAAACCATCCAATGTCCGCTTTGCCGCCCTGCTGCCGCATGCCTCGAGAATCCTGTGCGTAGGCGTGAACTATATGAAGCACATCCATGAAATGGGCCGGCAGGTGCCGGACCATCCCACGGTCTTCACGCGACACGCCGACACCCTGGTCGGGCATGGCGAGCCGCTGATCCGCCCGCGACTTTCCACGGCCTTTGACTACGAAGGCGAGCTGGCGGTGGTCATCGGCAAGCCGGGGCGTTACATCACGGCAGGCGACGCGCTGGCCCATGTGGCCGGCTACACCTGCTTCATGGATGGCTCGGTGCGCGACTGGCAGATGCACACCACCCAGTTCACGCCGGGCAAGAATTTTCCTGCCACCGGCAGCTGCGGGCCATGGCTGGTGACGGCGGATGAAATTCCGGACCCGTCAGCCCTGCAGTTGCAGACCCGGGTCAATGGCGAGGTGGTTCAGGAAGCGCCGACCAGTGATCTGTGTTTCGACGTGCGGCGCATCATCGAATACTGCTCGTCGTTTTGCGCGCTGCGGCCCGGGGATATCATTGCGACCGGAACGCCGGCCGGTGTCGGCTATGCGCGCCAGCCGCAACGCTGGCTGCAGCCCGGTGATGTCGTGGAAGTGGAGATCAGCCGGATTGGTGTATTGCGCAATGTCATCGTGGACGAAGCGGCAACAGGGAGTGGCTCATGAGTGATCACACGCACGGCAACAGCATTGCGGCCCTGGTGCTCGCCATCGGCATCGTCATCGCGGGCTATCTGCTTGGCAATGCCCTCGTCGAGGCGCGCTCCACCGAGCGTGCCGTGTCGGTGCGCGGCTTTGCCGAACGCGAAGTGCCGGCCAATCTGGCGCTTTGGCCCATCGTGTTTACCGTCACCGCCAATGATCTGGGTGATCTGCAGCGCAAGGTGGATGAGGGCACGGCCAAGGTGCAGCGCTTCTTGGCGGCGGACTTTCCGGCGGAGCAGGTCAGTGCATCGGCGCCCCGCGTCCAGGACCGGGAGGCCCAGGGCATGATGGGCAGCGGCCGGCAGCTCGATCGCTACATGGCCGAAGTCGCCGTTACTGTCCGCAGCGATCGCATCGACGTGGTCCGCAAGGCCATCGAACGGACCGGGGAGCTGGTGAAGCAGGGCGTCGCCGTGATCCGCAGCTACGAATACAACACCCAGTACCTCTACACCGACCTCGACAAGATCAAGCCGGAGATGATCGCCGAAGCCACCCGGGATGCCCGTCGCGCCGCGGAACAGTTCGCCAAGGACTCAGGCAGCCAGGTCGGCGCGATTCGCCGCGCCCAGCAGGGCCTGTTCTCGATCGAAGACCGGGATCAGTTCTCGCCGGAGTTCAAGAAGGTCCGGGTGGTGACCACGGTCGACTACTATCTCGGGGACTGACCGGGAAAGTGTTCCGGCATTCGCCTCAGTATTCATGCGGATTCAGCCGGCCCTTCCAGCCGGCCAGATAGCGGTCCCAGTCCTTCGCCACGTTGCCGAAGGACTCGGGCGCCAGTTTTTCCAGCAGGTCACGATTGCGTTCCGGATACACGGACGGCCCGCCTTCGGCGGGCAACTGGCGGGTCGCGTCGATCACGATCTTGCTGGTTGAAGGCCGGTTGGGCGAGCTGGGATCCAGCGGCATGCCGCGGGCTTCCTTGATGATGTCACTGGCCGGCCAGGGCTGCCAGCGGGCGCCAACGGCCTGCATGACCTCGTTGCGATTCAACACATCGACATCGTTGTCGACAACGATGCACACCTTGGTGATCGGCACCACGTTGGCAATCTTCCGGCCCGCCTCCAGACCCTGGCCCGGCCCGGTTTTGTTGATCGACAGAATGCCGACGCCGGTCCATTCCACCGGTGAATGAAAGGCCACGGCGTTCGGCACCATCTTCTGCAGGCGATAAAACGCGAAGGCTTCCAGTGGCGCCGTGCAGAAGCCGCGGGTGAAGCCGGTGAATACATTGAGCAACCACGGTTGCCGGCGGTGTGTGATGCAACTGACGTTCATCACGAAATTGCGGTCCTTCTTCAGGCCCAGATAGCCGTACATTTCGCCAAAGGGGCCTTCGGGCTGCATCTGGTCCAGCAGGACTTCGCCTTCGATCACCATCTCGGCGTTGGCCGGAATCAGCATGTCGCTGGTTTCGCATTTCACGACATCCACGGCCTTCCCGCGGAATCCACCGGCAATCGCCAGTTCGTCGGTGCCGTTTTTTGATATGACGGAAGAACTGATGAACCAGCCGATGGGATCGTTGCCGAGCACGAGCGCGATCGGGCAGCGCGTTTCGCCGCGCTCGATCTTCTTCATGAACATTTTCCAGCCGGTCTGGCCGGGTTCCGAGTTCACGCCCAGCGTGCGGGGGCCCTTGATCTCGCAGCGATAGGTGCCGAAATTCATGCCGAGTTCCCGGTCCTCGGTGAATACCGACGCCGAGTTCACGTAGCGCGCGGAGTCGCCGGGATTGGACTTGAGAAAGGCAAAATCCAGCACATTGCATTGGTCGCCGCGCAGGATCACCTCCTTGACGGGTGCCGTGGCGGCGGCAACCGGATGGGTCGGGATGGTCGGGGTCTTGCCCTCCCGACCCGTTATCCCGGCGTGGAGCCACTGGATCGTTTCCCGGTAGGTTTCGTGGCCGTTGCCCGCCACGGGCTCGCGCCCCCAGATGATGGCTTCAGTATCCCAATGCCCCTGGTGATTGGTGATGACCGGTCCCTTGATCCACCGGCCGTCCTGCCGGATCTCTTCCACCAGCAGCGCCGGTGCGCCGTACCAGCCGAACTCATCGACCAGCTTGCAGGTGAGCGCCGCCATTTCGTATTGATCCTGGTCCAGTCGTGGCACCCGCATCAGCAGTCCACGATCTTCGAGGGCCTTGATGTAATCCCTAAAACTGTCGAAAGGCCCCACCTCCCTGCCGGACCCGCGGCGCTGCGTGCGGTCCTCGCGGCCGGCGGCCCGGGACGGCTCCGCACCGACGGTCAGGCCCATCGTGGCCACCACGCCGGCGGCCGCTGACAGCAGTTGCCGACGGTCCACGCCCCTGGTCGTCGTGTCTGCCGGGGCGCTGGCGGGATTTTCGCGGGACTTGTTCCGGGACATGGAGATCTCCAGTTGTACAAGGGAGGGATGTGGTCGCGACTCCGCTATGGCGTGGCCAGATGCAGCCGGAAGAATTCCAGCGTGCGCTGCAGGGCGAGTGTCGCACTGGCCGCATGAAATTCGGCACGGTTGTCGCAGTTGAAGCCATGGCCGGCTTCCGGATAGACATGAAATTCACCATCCGGCCGTCCAGCCCGGATCTGCTGCACGAGTTCCGGTGGAATCACCGGGTCCTGCGCGCCGAAGTGATAGAGCGTCGGGCAGCGGGGTGACTCATCGAGCCAGTTCACGTTGGCGCGTCCGTAGTAGGACACGCCGGCGTTGATATCGGTTCGGCAGGCAGCGAGATCGGCAATGGCGCCACCCCAGCAATAGCCCACGGCGCCGATCCGGGCTCCTGGTGACGGCAGCAAGGCCCGAAGCGCCGCCACGGAGGCCTGCAGATCGATGGCCACCTCGTCGATTTTCACCGACCCCATCAGTTTTCGCGCCTCGGCGAGCTGACTGTAGTCGAGGTCGACGCCGGCCCGCTGGCGATCGAACAGC
>CAYLKO010000003.1:44290-82995 GCA_964384525.1 uncultured Chromatiaceae bacterium | reverse complement strand
ATCAGCGGGTGGGGGATTTCCTGGCTCTGGCGACGCTCGAAGGTGGCAATGAATCTCTTCCGGCCGTCGTTGGTCAGATTGACGCTGCCGGCAGCGTGTACGAAATCAGAGGGCCGCACTTCGGCATTGTTGATGGCCTGGATCACCGCCGAATCGGCCACCAACGGTCGGAACGGTTCCATCATGTCGAGCGCCAGTGCGGGCCGGCCATAACGCGGCTGGTGGTAGAAGCCCCGGTAGGCATCGAAGCCCACGGCCGTCAGCGCCACGGTCCACGCCCGGACCAGCAGCGAGTACGCGTAAGAAAGCAGCGCATTGACCGGGTCAGTGGGTGGCCGGCGGTTGCGCTTCTCGAAGGCAAATTGCGGCATCGCCGGGTTGTCGCCGGCACTAAGCATGGAAGCAAAGGCGCCGAAGTAGCGGGCAGCGGCCATGCCCTCCGCGCCGAGCAGCTCCGGCAGCGAATCGGCTCGGCGAGCCCGCTTCAAGTCCTGCTGGAAGCCCTCGAGCAGCGGCTCGACCGGATCCTGGCTCTTCCAGTTTCGACGCAGCAGCGTGCGTTGGTTCTGGATCTTGGCCACCACCAGCCCTTTGGCCAGGTGCAGGCAAGCCTGGGCATCAAAACTTGCCCGGTACTGGGCCGTGCGAATCTCGACATTCTTGTGGCCAGTGCCGATGCTGTGGCCGAGAAACCAGCCCCCGTAGGAATGCCAGGACACGGGAATCTCGCGCGCCATCAGCTCGTGCAGAGCAGGTGACGTGACATACACCTGACCCCAGAGGGCCAATTGCGAGACCTCCCCGAGCCGAACCGTCTGGACGACCGTGTCCTCCACCGAGACCTCCAGCGTTTCGCCCTTCTTGGCCACCTTGGCGCCACGTGCCTGCACGTACAGCGGCAATGCCTCGTCACGAACTATGCTGAGTGGTCGTGGGCTGTCTGCACCGTTGCGCAGGAAGCGCACCTCGTCCGGCAGGCAAATACCAACCAGCGAGCAACGTGGACACTTGGGGCTATCCTCCAGCGGCGGTGGAATCTGCCCACCGGCGGCAATGAGCCGTAACCCGTCGATGGCATTGCGGGTGAGCGCCCGCAGCTCGTCGTCGAACGCCACACGCACCCGCTCGCGGCTCTCGGCGAAATACAGCACGCCTTCCGTGCAGGTATAGCCATGCTCTTCGAGGATGAGCCCCTGGAGGCAAACCTGCACACGCTCGGGGTCATAGGCGCCGCGCGGCACGTGGGGCCTTTTGCCGCGCTTATAGTCCACTGGCGTGACGCTGTTGCCATCGACCTCAACAAGATCCATACGCGCGATGAGGCCGAGCCGACTGGACGATAAAGTGATTGACCGGGCGTGGATACGGTCACCGTCCGTATCTGGCGCGTCGGGTTCGGGTAACTGACCGGAGGGCTGATCGACCCGGCGGTGCGTATGCCGGCCCTCGACCGTATCGCGATTATCCGCCCACTCCCCCTGCACCCACTCAAGGTAGGCGAGCCGCGGGCAGTACTGGAACTCGTTGACCATGCGCGCAGGCAACAGCGGCAGGTCGCCGGAAAGATCCGGAAATGGCAGAGGCAGTTCGCGCTGGGCGTCGTCGAGGGTCATGACGGCGGCCGTGGTGGTGGCAGTGGTGGTTCACGCTAGCCTGTCAGGCGAGATTAGGACGTGAGGCGGCTCGCAGTTCAGGGGTTAGTAACGTAGGGCCGTCTCGGAAGTCTGGGTCTGCAGGAACCTACGTAGCTCTGCAGGCAGCCCAACCAAACCTGGACTGCACCCTGTCACGGCGAGAGCGGCGGTTTGACTGTAAGACAACGTCGACCAGACCCTACGCGGCAGACCTGAACCGGCCGAGAACAGAGTTTTGCTCAGCCTCGGGTTACTGGTCGAAATAGCCCCAAGCCATAGCTGCTCGAATGACCAAGGCGGATTGGGCCCAAGACGGGTACAGGGAATCTGAGCCTCAAGCTCTGCCCTACGCGATCACCAATTGACTCTCTCTGTTGCGCGGCCCGCCGAGGCACATGCACAGAAACCCATTTCGGGCCACCGAGCGTTTCGACGATTACATTCTCGGCCATAGCAACCCCACGCTGGCCAAGTTCTCGGCGTACCTGCTCTTCAATACACTCCTTCTCGCGTCGCTTGCCACCGCGAAGATAATGGCGAGGCGGCACATACGGCGTAACCGACTCCCACACTATAGATGCTTGACCGTCGAAGCCCGGGGGTGCAGAAACAGCACCGTCTAGCGGGATCAACCGGACTTTCCACTCATCTGCGGTTGACCGAGCCGTTGACCATGATATATCCCGCGCGGCAGCCAAAAGGATCGCCTCCTGTTCATTGGCATCAAAAACCAGAGCGTCTCGCCAAACGAGAAGACGTGTCGGTCGCCCATTCTCACACCATGTCAGAAACTCCGTGTGACGGTGCCCTTTGAGCGGCTGGCCATTCGGGTCCTTGCCGGCCATGTTGGCCACCGTCTCCCGGACATTCTTCCCGACGCGCGTCCACGTTGCCGAAGCATCACCCGTTCTGAGCCGCAGAAGGTCTCGGAGCACAGCGCCTCGGAATCGCGATGTCAGGCGCACGAGTGCTTGCGGCTCCGGTGCGACGTTCCAGCCAATAGCGAACTGCATCAGGTGACAGTCAGGGCTATGCTCCGGCACGCGACGGCGCTCGCGGGCTGCAGGCCGTTGCGGTCGCACCGCGTAGAGCCACTGCGCGCCGGGCGGGATAGCTCGCTTCACGGCATCGAGGTTGTCGGTCGTGCGCTCGATGTCTTCGCGCGTGGCCTCCTTGAGCGGAGACAGCACGGGCACTGCGCCTGCCGTGCGCTTGTCGACAAGCGTACAGTTGGGTAGAGGAATCTCGTCGGTCGATCCCGCCACGCGAATGCGCGTGAGCGTCTCGGCACGCCCGAAGTAGGTCATACGCGCGAGGCACTGGGCGAGCAGTGCCTGCAACTCGTCGCCCCAGTCATCCCCGTCAATGAACCACCACACGGGCAACTCGGCCGGCACGCACCAGTAGTTATCCTGTACGAGGCTCGTGCCGTAGCTGCGTGTTCCAGCTTTCTTCTTCTCGGCGGGGCGCCACCCGAACTCGGTCGGGTGGTACTGCCTTAGCGGGCTTCCCTTCCTTGCGTCAGGTGGCAGACGGAACACGTAGGTACTCTTGCAGAGCGCCCTCTGCAGCTTTTCAAGCTGCTTGAGATCCGGCTCCCGATCAGATTCGCGCGTCCACTGATACCAGCGCGCCGTGACCGCGCGCACCAGTCGCCAAGGGCTCGGCGGCCACTCGCCGTGAGGATCGTCGAACGGGTTCACGCGCCACAGCGTCGCGTGAAAGCGCCCGAGAGGGAACTCTTGTCGGAGAACGAGTTTCATCCCTCGGCCTCTTCCGAGGCTTCGTCTTCCTCGGCGTCCTTGACCGTATCAGCCTGGCCCTCTCGATACAGCTCCTCTCGCGGCCAGAACACGTCGGTGACGGACAGCTTGTCAAGGTTAGCATCCTTGATCGACTGCGCGATGTTGACCTCAAGCTCCACGTCCTGCTCGTAGCTCTTGAGTGTTGTGCAACGGAGGTGGCAGCCGGACCGGAAACGGAAGGGCGACGCCAGGAGCTTCTGGATCTTCCACAGCGCGAGCGCGACGAGGAACTCCTGCTGCTTCTCCGAGAGGCCGACCGTGTCCTCGCCCTTCTTGCGTCCGAACGAGCGGATGAGGCTAACGTCGAGAACGAACGTTGCGCGGATCGACTCGGCGGTCGCGTCATCCACTGCGAAGATCGGCTGGCCCGAGGTCGTCTTGCCGAGGCGGTCGAACTTCACACCAGAGCGATCGACGCGGCCAGCACCGAAGGCCTCGATGTGTGCCGTTAGGACGCGCGGAATCTTGATCTGCCATTGCGGGAATAGAACGCCGTGAACGAGCGAGTTCGGATCGAACTCGAAGATCGTCTTGAAGACGTTCCACCACTGACTAGCCGGTGGGTGGGCCTTCTTGCCGTCAGGTAGGACGATGCCGAACTTGTCAATGAGGTCACGCCCGAACGTGTGCGGCTCGTCCTTTCCGTTCTTGTCCTTCTTCAACGCCTTGGCATCCCCGTTTAGGACGGTGCCTTCGATGAAGTAGGAGGATGCGATGCGATGGCCCTCGGTGAGACTTGTGACGACGACCTCGCGGTTCTTCGTCGGCTCCTTGCCCTCCGCCGTGTTCGTCACACAGCGGAGATAGGGCATTCCGTCGAGTTCTTCGACGAGGTCAAGGTCGTGCGCACCACGCTGGCACACCATCTCCAGGTGATTGGCCATGCTCGCCGCGCTGTCGACGATGCAGATGTTTTCGGCGCCACCGTCCTTGCGTGGCGCCTTGTAGATGACGTGGCCGATCTCGGGAAACCCGGCGGGCTGGAATCGGTCGCCGGCGATCGGCTCGAGCATCGCGGTCAGGACGAGCGGCGACTCGCCATTCAGAACGCTGGCGGGCGTGAGCTTCTTCGGTGGACTCGTCTTCTCTGCTTCAGACACGTGCTTCTCCTCTTTGTGGCCGGCGTCGAGGACGAAGCCAGCGTTCGAACAGGACCGCTCGATCGCGATCCGAGATGGTGAACAGCAAGGCCGCCGCGAGGCGGTCCGGGTCTCGCGTGGCGAATGACACGTCGAACGTCGCGAGTCGCGCACCGGCCATTGCGTAGCGACTGCGCGCGAGCCTCAGCGCGGCGTCGAGGTTGCCGGCGCGGATCAGCGTGATGAGCGAGCGTGCGGCCTCCGTGGTGCGCGCGCCAGTCTTCTCGGAGAGCAGGTCATTCGACGATAGCTCTCGAATGATCAAGGCGCGCTGGTCGACGAGCGGCCACACGAGTCCCAGAAGGGTCACCTCACCGTTGGCTAGGGGCGCGCCGTCCTCCCTTAGGAGGAGCGCGCGAACCTCTTGGGGAACCCTTCTCCAGTCGAAGAGCGCGAGTCTCGATAGCCAAGCGGAGAACAGTGACTCATCAAGATCACCGGCAAGCCAATGTCGAACCTGCGACGTCATCGCTGGAAGGGGCGCACGGCCTCGGGGGCGTTTGGTGTGGGTCGCGTCGAGCTTTGCTTCTTCAAGGAGCCTACGCGACAGAGCCGCGCTGAGAACACGCGCGAGCTCTCCCGGCCCCCACACCCAACGCGCTGGAGCGACCTTGGAATGTTCGAACCGTCTCGGCTGAGTTGCCCAGTCGTACTCGTACTTGCCGTTCTGCTCGCGGGCCCACTCCACGCCAAAGCGGAAGGAGCAGAACGGCAGCGTTTCGGGAAAGGCGGACACGAGGGCAAGAGCGAGCCGTGCCTCGACGCCGGGATGTTCATCAGCGAACAACGAAGGCAGCCACTCGAGCGGCAGCGGCTCCCAGCGGATCTTGCCCTCGCGGAAGCTCCGGTTGCGGTCGATGCGATCGAGCGCGCTGACGATCGCGTCTAGCAGCACGATGCCCGCTTCGGAGTGGTGCGGCTCAGAAGCGACATCGAGGAGTGCTGACTCGATGGGCCCACGAAGTCCCACGAAGCGCTTGCCGTCTCGCGGAAAGCCTCGCTGCTCGATCAGTGCCGTGACGCGTCCAAGTATCGAAAATGTGGCCGGGCGTGCGTCAGTCCCGATCTCAAGTGAGAAGCGAGCCTCCAGTCGGGGCTCGAACGTGTTCGAACTCGTCGTTCGTCCCAGGGTGTAGCGGCGGAACTCGCTGACCCCAGCGTCCACACCGCGCTTACGGATGGCCGTCGCGAATGCGGCGGGCGTGAGCGCTCCACGTCCATGAATCTCAGCGCGGCCTCGCACGAACAGCGTACTCGCCTCGGCCAGCGACATCGGTCGGTTCCACAGAGGCGTCCAAATCTCGCCACGAAGTCGGTCTGCTTCCTTCTCAGCGCTCGCAGCGATGGGCTGAGTGATGAACGGGAAGGAGCCGACGGCGCGCGCTGATCGAGCCCCGAGGCGTCGAGACGCGCCGCCCGCGAGGAAGACCAGCCCTTCGCAGGCAAGAACCATCGCCCACGGAGAAATTTGTCCCTCACGCGCAGGTGACTGACCGCTGTTGTAGAGTTTCGTTGCATCGCTGAACCAAGACCCGCCGTTGAAGCCCGATGGTTCCCGTTGGGTGGGCAATCCGAGCAATAGGCAACGAAGATCGTCTTGCGGCTCGACCACCGCACGCCGTACGTCCTCGGCCGCTGTGATCGCGGCTTGGTACTTTCCGTTTGCTGCAGCGACTGCTTTCTGGCGAGCGGCTTCCATTTTCTTGGTGCCCGCCTTTGTCTGGGCCTTCTCGCAGTCCTCCTTCGCCTTCGTGATCGCCGCTTGGTACTGCTCGTCAGCCTGCTTTTGCATGGTCGCGAGTGCGTTTGCAGCAGCCGCCCATCCCTTCGAGAAGTCCCTCTTCCCCGCGTTGCCGCCACTACCAAGGAGCGGGTTGAAGCTCACGCGAGCGTGGGGCACTGCGTGGGCAGCGAAGAGCGGAAGCTGGGCCTCCTGGACCTCTGCTTGCCAGAGGGCGAGCGGTGCGCCCGATTTGGCCTTCGTGCCCTTCTTCTGCGCGCCAGACCACGCCTTGTCGTACTGGGTCCATTCGCGCTTGCTGACCTCCGAGTCGACCTGCGTATTTGCGATCCGCACCAGCTCGTCGAGCAGTTCATCGAGCGTCGGGGGGCCACCGACCACCTGCAGCACCTCGTCTCGCCACGCGATGCGCGTGCTCGGCCACCTTCGAGACAGCACCCGCAAGAGGCCGAGCGACACGAGGTAGTTGCCGAGGCTGTCGGGCGACAGACCGGGCAGCGCCAGCACCGTAAGCCGAAGTTCAGCAGCCATCGCGCACCTCGCTCGGCCTTGTGCTCGCGCTCGGCTGCGCGCTCGCGCGCCAGTCCGCGATGCGGACGAGCGCTTCGAGATACGCGAGGGCGAAGGGACCGAGATGCCTCGGTTCGCCCTCCGGCACAGCGCCGGCGTCGCTCTTCTCTTCTGGCCGCCACGGGCCAAGAAGATCGGCGACGAGGCCCGTCCACCCGGACCCGGTCAACACGAACCCGTCACCCTCCCATCGTCCCTCGGCACCGTCCTTCGCGATTGAGAAGTCGAGCGGCCACTGATCGCCGCCGATGACGAGCGAGCACGGCTCGCTCCGCACGCCGAAGACGTCATCGCCTTCGCCCGTCGTCGAGCGCATCACGGTGCGCACCTTTCCGTGGTGCGTGGCCGCCAAGTAGACCGCAAGCGCGGGATACGGCTTCGTCTCGCTGTCTCTGTACTTCCGCCACATCGCAAGGGCAGAGGCAACCTCGTGGCGAAGCTTGGGACGGAACTGGAGGTGGCCTGCCCAGCGAACACCGGCGACAGCGCGTAGCGACTTCATCTCGGCGTCGCTGAGCCTGTCGTCGATGGCCCACCGAAGGCGAACGATGTCTTCATGACCGCGCCGGCGTGCTTCATCCGGCAGTGCATAGGCCTGTGATCGAAGCTGCGAGAACGCTGTGCGGACAGCAGTTGCATCGCTTACCACATCGGCGGCGACGACACGCGGACTCTTGGCGAGCAACGCGTGGGGGATACCCGAGCGATCGGGCAACGCCGCTTGCCACTGCGGATGCGCCTTGCCGAGATCATGGAGCCCCGAGGCTTCGACGATGGCCTTCTGCGCGTCGCCAGTCAGCGAGAGCGCGGCACATAGCTTCTCGGCCTCACCTCTTGCGTCCTTGAGGTGGTCTTCGAGTTTCGACCAGTACCCAGCCTCGGTCCACGTATCATCCCGCAGTGTCGCGCCTCGACCAGCGCGCGGCGCATCAGCGAGCACGTTCGACCTGTCACCAGTCCAACCTTCGACGGCGTCGTAACCGCCAACGTCGCGCTTGAGCATGACGAGCATGCCGGGGCGGATGTCCCAGTGGTTCACGCGCTCCCAGCGATCGGCCTCGTCGTCCCACTGCCACGCCTTGGTCTTGCTGCTCTCGAGCATCTTCTGAACGCGAACGAAGGAGACAGGGCAGCCCTCCTTCGCAGGCTCCAGCAGCGGGCCGTCGAGGTCGTCGCCTCGCGGGGGGCTCTCGCCCGCCCAATCGCGCCAGAACACCGTCACGTCGAGGTCGGGATCGGTGCCGCGTACGAAGACACTGACATCAGTGAAGCCACCGTGAACATCGCGCTCGGTGGTGAAGAGCCCGTGGACATCGAGTGCGCGCGGCAGCGGGCTCGGTTTGGGCTGCAAGGCCTCGGTCACTTCCTTCTGCTTGCCTGCGTTCAGCCCGGCAATGGCCTCCGAGAACGCCTTGTTCTGAGAGAGAGGGGCGAAATCGTCGACGAGCTTCTTGGCGCGCTCGATATCCGCAGCTTCGTAGGGGCCGATGCGCTCGACCTTATTGTTGCCACCTTCCTTCGGCGTCTCCCAGACGCAGGCCCGAGCATCGTGGTCGTCTCCCCTTCTGTTAAGACGCCCAAGTCGTTGTAGCATCGACGGCCACGGTGCGAGTTCGGTGAAAAGGCGATGTGCCGAGATGTCGACGCCCGCTTCGATCACCTGCGTGCTGACACAGATGAGGCCAGGATCATCCACCGGCAGCAGCGTGCCCGCCTTGCGCGCGGCATCGAAGTCGATGAGTCGCCGTTCGTGTCGCGCGCGGTCTTCACGACGAAACCGCGACGTGAGGAGCACCTTGTGATCGATTGATGACAACGCGCCGAAAACTGCGCGTGCCATGTCGACGGTGTTGCAGATGACGAGCGAGAGCGTGCCCGCCACGTGCTGCGCCCTCACAGAGGTGGCGATGGCATCGGGTGTGACCGTCGCGGTGACCGACTTCGCTGCACCTCGCTTCTTGCCGCCGCCTGTCTTCGACTCCGATGTATCGGGTTGCCACCACGCCAGAGGGCGCTTGGCCTCGCGCCACCACTGGAGTCCTTTGTCGCTATCGAGCGCGCTCTTGAGCTTGCCTTCGAATGCCACTTGCCCCTGCGACGCTTCGCTGAGCGCGTCACGTACTCGATCGGTGGTGCTCAGGAACGACGTGCCGACGGTGGCGCTCATCCACGTCGTCAGGCACGGCTTCAACGACGGGAATCGCTTGCGCCGCATCCAGTCGAGCTGCGACGTTGTCCAAAGTCCCGGCCCCATGAGCTGGACCTCGTCGATGAGCCACCGGCAGTCGTTGTTCAGCAGGCCGAAGTGAACCGGCCACTCGAAGCGGCTCATCGAGTAGCCGCGATTGAGCGCACGTGACAGGAGCTGGTCTTGCGTGCCGACGAGCACCCAGGGCTTGTCGGGCTGGCTCACCCACTCGTCATCGATGGCGCCGCCCATAAGCTGGTGAACTGCGACGTCAATCTCGGGCTTCTTCGCCTTGAGCGCGTCGAAGTAGGTCTGCAGCCGCTGCACGGTCTGGGTCACGAGGCTGCGCATCGGCAGGCAGACCACGAGGTGCCGGGGCTCCAGCTTCTTATCGACGAGCAGGCGCCACGCCCACGCAAGCGCGACCTCCGTCTTGCCGAGTCCCGTCGGAACAGGAAGTATGTCTGGCAGACCATCGAGAGCAACCATACTCTGCCACTCATAAGGATTGAAGCCATACGTAGCCGTCTTAAAAAATGACGTGAAACTGTGTGCACGCTCTTCGCTACTCATCGAGACGCGTCCTATACCTTCGTTCTGCAAGAAGCAAAATGTTCACGGTTTAGCGAACCGAACAGTTACACGGACCACGCCCACCCCACCGCTTGGAGGATTGGTGCCCGGCGATGTGGACTCGCCGGACGCGGGGCAAGGCGCAGCCCGTGCCACTATAGTTTCCACACCCCCGTCTCATTTCATGAGACTCCTTGATGACCATCACGTGCTCCCCGTCTGGTAACACCCGAGCGCGGCCTTGAGCGATCCCGCCACTTCCTCACGCAAGGCGGCCGGCGCCACCACCTCCACGTCGGGGCCGTGGCGCAGGATTTCCATGACGAGCTCGCGGGAATCGCGGTAGGGCACGCGGAGTTCGTAGCGGCCGTCGGTGAGGTATTGGCCGACCTGTTGCGGGTGCCAGCGCTCGTCGGCGACCCAGCGGGCGCGTTCTGCGGAGAAGTGCAGGAGCGCCTCCTTGTTGGCCTTGCCGGCAAAGATGCCGAAGGCGCTGGCGTAGTGCTCGTCGAGCTCGGCCTCCGGCATGTCCCGGGCGGCGTCTCCCGTGAGCTCGGGATTGCTGATGCGGTCGATGGCGAATATGCGGAGCGCCTTGCGGCCGTGGTCGAAGGCGTCCAGATACCAGTTGTCGCGGTAGTGGGCGAGGCGCTGGGGAGACACGTCGCGTTGGGTGGCAGCCCCCCGCACCCGGCCGTGGTAGCTGAAGCGCAGCCGTCGGCGCTGCAGGACTGCGGCGGCGACATCATCGAAGGCAGCGCCCGACACGCGTCCCAGGCCGCCGAGCAGGCGGATGCGCCGTGGCGCTTCGTCGAGGCTAAGCCGCCGATGCCGGAGCAGCTGCTCGATGCGCTGCGCCGCCGGGCGCAGATGCTCGGCGAGCAGCCCGCCATCGAGGTTCGCGAGGAGCTGGCGGAATGCCACCAATGCCTGCAGCTCAGCTGCGGAGAACCACAGGCCGGGCAGTTCGTAGGGCCGACCATCGGCCGTTGGTGCGTAGAGGTATCCGGCGCGGTCCGCATCGTGCTCGATGGGGGCGCCAAGCCGGTCGCGCAGGAAGGCCATGATCCGGAACAGCGTGGCCCGCGAGCACCCAAGCCGCGTCTGCAGGTCCTCGGCACTGACCGGCGTGCGTCGCCCGGTCAGGGCCCGGTGCAACTGGAATATGCGGTCGTACTTGTCCAACGCGACTGCCGCGTGACGTGCCCGGTTGTTCTTGGTTGTTTTTGCGGCCGCCAGGGCCGGCCGTCGCGCCGTGCGACGGCGGATGCACTATGGCCTCAACGGCAGGCCGATGTCGAGTTCGGACGATACGGATTTACCTGTACCATCTGCCGGATACACTTCATCCGCATTGATTAAAAACTAAAGGCTTGCATCCATGACCCGCATTCCCGCCACCCTGATCGCCGGCGACGGCATTGGCCCCGAAATCATGGCTGCCACGGTGGCGATACTCGAAGCGCTCGGCGCCCCTTTCGAGTGGGAGAGCGCCAGTGCCGGCATGGCGGGGCTGAACACGGTGGGCGATCCGCTGCCGCCGGCCACGGTGGAGAGCATTCGCCGGACACGGCTTGCACTGAAGGGCCCGCTGGAAACCCCGATCGGTGGCGGTTACCGCTCGGTGAATGTGCGCCTGCGCGAGGAGTTCAGGCTGTACGCCAACGTGCGGCCGGTGCGCACGCTGGTGCCGGGCGGCCGCTATGAGAACATCGATCTCGTGCTGATCCGGGAGAATCTCGAAGGGCTCTACACCGGCTTCGAAAACTTCATTCCCATCGATGGGGATGCCCATGCCGTCGGCATGGCGACTGCCGTGAACACCCGCCAGGGGTGCCGTCGCATCCTGAAATATGCCTTCGACCATGCCATCGCGCATGGGCGCCGGAAGGTCACGGTGGTGCACAAGGCCAACATCCTGAAGGTGCTCACCGGCATTTTCCTGGAGACCGCCCGTGAGCTGCACGCCAGCCACTATCGCGGCCGGATCGAGATGGACGATGTCATCGTCGATGCCTGTGCGATGAAGCTCGTGATGAATCCGTGGCAGTTCGACACGCTGGTCACCACCAATCTCTTCGGCGACATCCTGTCGGATCTGGTGGCGGGCCTGGGCGGCGGCCTTGGCACGGCGCCCGGCGGCAACATCGGCGAGCAGGCGGCGATCTTCGAAGCCGTGCATGGCTCGGCGCCGGATATCGCCGGCCAGGGCCTCGCCAATCCCACCGCCCTGCTGCTGGCCGCGGCCCTGATGCTGGACCACGTGCAGCGCCCGGAGCTGGCCACGCGCTTGCGCAAGGCGATCGATGCCGTCTTGAACATCGACCAGGTGCGCACCAAAGACCTCGGTGGCAGCACTGGTACGGCGGATTACACGCAGGCGATCATCGCCCGCCTCCGGGGCTGATCAGGCGGGTTTCAGTTCCCGAGCAGGCCCAGGAACTCGTTCCGCGTCTGCGGCTGGGTACGGAAGTCACCCAGCATGCAGGACGTGGTCATCACGGAATTCTGCTTTTCGACGCCGCGCATCATCATGCACATGTGCCGTGCCTCGACCACGACGCCAACACCCTTGCCACCGATGGCGTCATGGACGCATTCGGCAATCTGCCTCGTGAGCACCTCCTGGATCTGCAGGCGGCGTGCGAAGTAATCGACGATGCGGGCAATCTTCGACAGGCCCAGCACCTTGCCATTCGGCAGGTAGGCGACGTTGCACCTGCCGATGAAGGGCAGCATGTGGTGTTCGCAGAGTGAGTACATCTCGATGTTGCGGACGATCACCATCTCGTCGGTGTCGCTGTGGAACACCGCATGGTTGATCAGGGCGCCAATGTCCTGCCGGTAACCCCGGGTCAGGAAATACATTGCCTTGGCAGCCCGTTCCGGGGTCTTCACGAGGCCTTCGCGCTCCACATCCTCACCAAGCAGCGTGATGATGTCGCGATAGCGCTCGGTCATCGTCTCGATGGCGTGCTGCTCGTCCTGCGGCGAGACGGGTAGTTTCACGACGGGTTGATGGGACACGGTGCAGCTCCTTCAGATCAGCTGCCGGACGGTACGACCACAGCTGCTCTGTGGCCGGGTCCGGCGTCGGCATTGTAAAGGGTGTCGGCCAGGCCACGAATGGTCGGCGCCTCGAACACCCGGATCAACGGCACTTCGACGCCCAGCCGGTCACGGATCCGCGCCACCAACCGCGTGGCGAGCAGCGAGTGGCCGCCCAGCACGAAGAAGTCGTCATCCAGGCCGATGTCGTTGCGCTGGAGCAAGCCCTGCCAGATTTTCATGAGCACCTTCTGGCGTGCATCCAGCCCGGTGGCAGTGGCCACGCCTGGTGCCCGGACGTCGGCCGCGGGCCCTGGCAGCGGCGCGGCCCGCAACGTGGCCCGATCGAGCTTGCCATTGGGCAGGCGCGGCAACGTGGCGCAGGGCTGGAAATATGCCGGCAGCAAGGCGGCCGGCAACAGCGTCGCCAGATGGGCACGCAGGGCCGCCGGCGATGGCGCTTCTGCCGCAGGCCGCAAGCCATGGTACGCCACCAGCTCCGGAGCACCGGCGGGCGAGAGCCGCGGCAGCACGGCAGCCTCGCTCACGGCCGGGTGGCTGCACAGGGCGAGCTCGATCTCGGCGGGCTCCACGCGGATGCCACCGATCTTCACCCGCTCATCACGTCGGCCGATGAACACCAGGTTGCCATCGGGCAGGACGCGGGCCAGATCACCGGTGTGGAACCAGCGCTCATCAGCGGTCGCGGGGCGCTGGTCGGTGGCCGACCAGTAGCCGGGCGTCAGCGTGCGTGCATCCAGCACCACTTCACCGGCAAAGGCGGCTGGCTCGCCCTCTTCATCGAGCAGGCGGAGCGTGCCCTCCGCCAGCGGTCGCCCGATGGGCAGCTGCTGGCCATAGGGATGGGTGTGTGGTCCGGCAAACCATTGCGTGACGGCCGTGGCTTCCGTGAGGCCGTAACCATTGATGAAGCGGGCTGCCTTGGCAAAGCGCGCGCGATACAGCTCGAAATCCGCGCGTCGGGCCGGCTCGCCGCCGAGCACCAGCAGGCGGATGCGCGACAGGTCCTGGCGACAGGCGACGTGTCCACCGAACAGGTAGCGATAGACGCTCGGCGTGGCGTGCAGGACGCTCAGGCCCCAGTCGGCGATGCGATCGAGCAGGCTTTCACGATCCAGGTGGCGGATATCCAGCGGACACACCGCGGCGCCGTGCAACAGGGCGCCGAAAATATCCTGGACGGCGGCATCGTAGCCGTAGGTGGACAGAAGGCTCAGGCGATCGCCGGGCACGAGCCCAAGGTTGCCGGCCCAGGCGCGCACATGGTGCAGGACATTGCGATGGGTCTGCGGCACGCCTTTCGGCGTGCCGGTGCTGCCGGAGGTGTAGAGCAGATAGGCAAGCGCCTCGGGATCGCCGGCGGTCGTCGCAGGCACAGGGGCGGGTTCGTCTGTCGCAGGAATGTTTTTCGGCAAACACACCATCTTGTCGTCGAGGCTCGTCACCGGCCAGTCGGGTGCCCAGCGATCGCGGAGCACGAGGACCGCACCGGCATCGTCGACGATCCGGCGCAGACGCGCCGCCGGCGCCAGCGGATCGAGCGGTACGTAGATGGCACCTGCCTGCAGGACGCCGAGGATGGCCGCCACCTGTCCGGCACCGTGGCCGAACCAGAGGGCCACGCGATCGCCAGGCTGCACGCGATGGCGGGCAAGCACCGCCGCCACCTGCGCTGCTTCCCGGGCAAGCTCGGCGTAACTCCACTCGATGGCGGGCTGCGTGCCGTGCGGACCACTGAGCGCCGGGGCGCGCACCGCGAGGGCCTCCGGACTCTGCGCCACGACGGCGGCGAAGGCGGCCGGCAAGGTGGTGTCGGGCTCAGGGTGGCCGGTGGCAGCGGTCGAGGCCCGCATCTCGCGCGGGGAACAGGGCAGATCGCCCAGTCGCGCACCGGGCGCCGCGATGAAGCCGGCGAGCACGATGTCGTAATCGGCGATGAAACGCTTGATGGATTCCGGCAGGAACAGATCGCGGTTGTATTCGATCGTGATCGACAGACCGACAGGCGTTTCCGTCAGCGAAATGCCCAGGTCAAACTTGGTCGTGTGGCGCGGCACCGCGACCGGCCGCACCTCAAGCCCCGGCAGCGTCAGCGGCGTGCCGGGTTCGTTGTGCAGGGTGAAGAGCACCTGGAACAGTGGCGGGCGGTTGGTGCTCCGCGGTGGTTGCAGCGTTTCCACCAGCAGCTCGAAAGGCACGTCGGCATTTTCGAAGGCTGCCAGCGTGGTCTCGCGGACGCGATGGAGCAGCTCGCGGACCGGCGGATTGCCAGCCAGCCGGGTGCGCAGCACGAGGGTGTTGATGAAGAAACCCACCAGCGCTTCGAGATCGTGATCCGGGCGGCCGGCCACCGGCGTGCCGACCACCACGTCGTCGGTGCCGGTGTAACGGGCCAGCAACACATCCATGGCCGCGAGCACCACCATGAAAAAGGTGCAGCCCTCGGCATTGGCGAGCGCGTGCAGGGCCGCCTGTCGCTCGACGGTCAGGAGACGCGGCAGGCGGGAGCCGCGGGCCGAGCCCAGGGTCGGCCGCGGGCGGGCGGTGGGCAGATCAAGAAAGGGTGGCGCATCCTTGAGCGTTGTCTGCCACCAGGCGAGCTGGCGCTGCAATTCACCACCGGCCAGCAGCCGGCGTTGTTCGTTGGCGTAGTCGGCATAGGTACGCCCGGGCCCGGGCAATGAATCGAGCGCGACAGTTGCGACATCGCCGCGGGCCGCGGCATACAGCGTCGCCAGTTCCCGGCTCAGGATGCCGAGCGACCAGCCATCGGCCACGATGTGATGCACGACCAGCAGCAAGGTGCTGTGGTGGTGGCCGGTTTCGATCAGGAGCGCCTTCACCAGCGGTCCGGTGGCGAGCCGGAAGGGCGCTGTCACGGCGTCCGCCAGCAGCTGTTCCACCGCTGCGGCCTCGCCGCTGACGATCTGCAGCGGCCAGGTACCGGTCGGCGCGATGGCCTGGCCGGGCATGCCATCGTGCTCGGGGAAGCAGGTGCGCAGTGCGCCATGGCGGGCGACGAGACCGTTCAGCGCCGTCTGCAGGGCCGCGCGGTCCAGCGGGCCGCGCAACTCGCAGGCCCAGGCCAGGTGGTAGACGGAGTTGCCCGGCTGCAGGCGATCCAGGAACCAGAGGCGCTGCTGGACGAGTGACAGCGGCGCGCGGTGGGTCGTGGTGGGGTTCGAGGCGACGGCTGGCGCTTTGGCCGTGGTCTCGATTGTTGCGCCGGCTGTTGCCAACACCGCAGCCAGTGTCCGGACACTCGGCGATTCGAAGAGCGTGCGGAGCGGCAGCGCCACGCCGAAGTCCGCGCGGATGCGGGCGATCAGGCGGGTTGCGAGCAGCGAGTGGCCGCCCCGGGCAAAGAAGTCGTCATCGGGACCGACTGGCGTGCCCAGCAAGCCGGCAAACAGGTCGGCCAGTGCCTGTTCCCCGGTTGTCAGGCTCGCGGACCCGGTGACCGGCGTTGCAACGCTGACCGGCGGCAGGGCCTGTCGATCCAGCTTGCCGTTCGGCGTCAGCGGCAGTTGCTCGAGCCAGATGAATCGCGACGGAATCATCCAGCGCGGCAGCACCGCCTCCAGCATACCTACCAGGTCGGAGTCCGGTACCGGGGTTTGTAGGTTTGCGAGGTAGGCGATGAGGCGGGGGTCGCCGTTGATGTCCTGCAGGACGACGGCGGCGGCATGGATCGCGGCATGGGTCAGCAGAACCGCTTCGATCTCGCCGGGCTCGATGCGGTAACCGCGCAGCTTCAGCTGCCGATCGAGGCGACCGAGCAGTTCCAGGCGACCATCACCGCGCCAGCGGGCCTGATCGCCGGTCCGGTACATCCGGCCAGCAACCACACCATCGGCCACGAAGGGATCGGGCCGGAAGCGCCGGGCGGTCAGTGCAGCCTGCCCGTGGTAGCCGAGCGCAACGCCGGCCCCGGCAATCCACAACTCGCCATGGGCACCGATCGGCACCGGCCTCTCCTGCTCATCCAGAACATAACAGCGGGTGTTGGCGATCGGCCGGCCGATGACCGGCGGCCGTGGATCTGCGGCCAGCGCCGCGGGCTCGATCCGCTCGACACAGGACCAGATCGTGGTCTCGGTCGGCCCATACAGATTCCACAGCTCGGCGCCGCACGCAGCCAGCCGGCTCGCCAGGGGATGATCCAGCGCCTCGCCGCCACACAGGAGGCGCAGATTCGCATGGCCTCCTGAATGACCAGGCCAGCCGGCATTCAGCAGATTGCGCCACGCCGATGGCGTGGCCTGCATCACGGTGATGGCGCGGGTCTCGAGCAGACCGGCCAGCACCACCGGATCCGCGGCTTCGTCTTCGGTGGCGAGCACCACGGTGGCGCCGACGATGAGGGGCAGCAGCAACTCCAGCACGGCGATATCGAAAGAGAGCGTGGTCACTGCCAGCAGTCGATCGCCCGCCACGAGGCCGGGCTCGATGGCCATGCTCAGCAGAAAGTTCAGCACCGCGGCCTGCGGCACGACCACGCCCTTCGGCTGGCCGGTGGAACCGGAGGTGTAGATCAGATAGGCCGGGCGCGACGTCGCCGGATCAGGTACGGGCAGACCAGGCAGAGCGCCCACATCCCCGCCAGTCGAAAGAGCCAGCACGGTGCCTGCAAAGCCGGCAATCGCTTCGCCTTGTCCACCGGCCGTCACCAGCAGCCGCACACCCGAGTCCTGCAACAGATAATGCAAGCGCGGCGCCGGCAGGCCGGGGTCTAGCGGCAGATACCAGCCGCCGACCCGCCACACGGCCAGCACCGCAGCCAGCATGTCGATGGACCGCGGCAGACACAGCGCCACCGGTTCGGCAGCGGTACAGCCCGCGGCGATGAGCTGCCGGGCAATCTCCAGGACCCGCGCCGCGTGTGCGGCGTAGCTCTGGCGCTGACCCTTGCACTCCCCGGCGAGCGCGGCGGGCGTTTTCAGCACCGCCGCCGCAAACTGGCTGTAGACACTCGCCGCTGCCGGCAGCGGCGTGGCTGCCGGCTGCCAGTCGTGGAGCTGGCGTTGACGATCCGCCGGCGCCTCAACCGGCAGCGCGCCGATGGCCTCATCCGGCGCCGCAACGAGGGCCGTCAGCAAGGTTTCGAAAACGGCGCCGCGCCGCGCGATGGTGTACTGCTAGAAAAGATCCGTGCTGTATTCAAAGCCGAGCCACAGTCGGCCGTCGTACTCCGATGCCGTGACCGTGAGATCGAAACGCGCCGTGGCCGGTGGTTCCAGTTCGGCCGGCGCCACCTCGAGATCGCCAAAGCGACCAGCCTCCCAGGGCGCGTTCTGCAGAACGAACAACACCTGAAAAACCGGTGAGTGCGCCAGACTGCGCGCGGGCTTCAGCGCCTCCACCAGTTTCTCGAAGGGCAGATCCTGATGATCGTAGGCCTGCAGCGCACTGGCGCGGACCTGTTGCAGCAGTTCACGGAAGGTGCCGGCCGCGCCCACCCGTGTGCGCAATGCCAGCGTGTTGGCAAAGAAACCGACCAGCCCTTCCAGCTCGGTGCGACGACGACCGGCTATCGGCGTGCCGATCACCAGGTCCTGCTGGCCGGACCACCGTGCCAACAACACATTGAAGGCGGCAAAGACCACCATGAAGAGTGTGGCGCCCTCCCGCCCTGCCAACGCCTGCAAGCCAGCCGACACGGCCGGCGACAGCTCGCGACCCAGACGGTGACCACGGTAGCTCTGCAGCCGCGGTCGCGGCCGATCGAGCGGCAGCTACAGCAAAGCCGGCGCGGCCAGCAGATGATCACGCCAGTACAGCAGCAGCCGCACGAGTTCCGGGCCGGCCAGCCAGTCGCGCTGCCATACCGAGAAATCGGCGTACTGCACCGGCAGTTCCGGCAGCTGCGGCGCCTCGCCACGCCGCCGGGCGGCGTAGCTCGCGGCCAGATCGCGAAACAGCACACCGGCAGACCACGCATCCGACACGATGTGATGACCGAGGATCAGCAGCAGATGCTCATCTTCGGCGACGCGGGCCAGGAACACCCGCAACAGCGGTCCTTCACGGAGATCAAAGGTGTGCCGGGCGACTTCGGCCAGCGTCGCCGGCAGGACCTGCTCGACGGCCACGGTCAGGGCGCTGCGCACGAACTGCACGACTTCCCCGCTGCGCAGGCCGAAGGTGGTGCGCAGCGATTCGTGGCGTGCCACCACGTCGTTCACCGCAGCCTGCAAGGCCGCAACATCCAGCCTGCCCGCGAGGCGCACGGGCAGCCGCGTGTTCCACACCGGCCCTGCCCCATCGAGCTGCTCCAGAAACCACAGGCGCTGCTGGGCAAAGGACGTGGGAAAAACGTAGCGCTCGGTCATGGCGGCGGGCCGTCGTCGGCCAGCCGGGGCTGGCGGCGAATCGCACCGACGCCCGTGGCCTGGCCGGTGGATTGGCCGGTGGATTGGCCTGCGGACCGGCCTGTGGAGTGATCTGCGGGCCGGCGGGTCGCGATGCGGGCCGCCATCAGCCGCAGCGTCGGCGCCTCGAACACCGTGATCAGCGGCAACTCGATGCCGAAACAGTCGGCAATGGCGGCCACGAGCCGCATGGCGAGCAACGAGTGGCCTCCCGACAGGAAAAAATCATCGTCGATACCGGGTTCAACATGTGGTTCGACACCATTCAACAGATGGCTCCAGATATCGCGCAGGGCCGCCATGACTGCTGTATCCGGCGGCGGCAATACCGGCGCCATTGCCACTGCTGATGCTGATGCTGATGCTGATGCTGATGCTGATGCTGATGTGATTGTCGCTGCGGGCTGCCCGCCGTCTGCAACAGCCACCACCACCGGATGCGTCAGCAAAGCCGCATCCAGCAACTCGGCCAGTGGCTGATCCGGCGCGGCACTCGCGTCGTGCAGCAGACCCACGCAGACATCCAGCAGATGGGCCGCAACTGCCTCGGTGTACAACGCGGTACGCCACGCAAGCGCCAGCCGCAGGGTTCCGCCCTCCGCCGCCACATGCAGATTGAGATCGAACTTCACGGCATCGGCCGGCATCGTTTCCGCCGTGATCGACAAATCATCCAGCGCCAGTGGCTGAAAAGGCTGGTTATGCAGCACGAACAGCACCTGCACCAGCGGGCTGTGCGCCAGCGTGCGGCGCGGCTGCAACACTTCAACCAGTTTCTCGAAGGGTGCTTCCGCATGGTCGAAGGCTTCCAGCGTGGTGTGCCGGATGCGGGCCAGCAGCTCCCGGAAAGTGAGTGGGTCGGCCAGTGGGTCGGCCAGTGGGTCGGCCGGGGCATTGGCAAGCGAGGTGCGCAGGACCAGCGTGTTGACGAAGAAGCCGACCAGATCCTCGAACTCGCGATGCGAACGGCCGGCCACCGGTGTGCCGACCACCACGTCGTCCGTGCCGGCCAAGCGGCCCAGCACGGCCTTGAAGGCGGCGAGCACCACCATGAAGAGCGTCGCGCCTTCCGTCAGGGCCAGCTGTCGCAAGGCTTGTGCATCGGCGGCGGGGATCACGCGTTCGCGCCACGCGCCCCGATGGTCACCATCGCTGGTGCGCGACGCCGCCGCTGGCAGTTCGAGCAACGCCGGGGCGCCGGCCAGTGTGGTCTGCCAGTAAGTCAGATGCTGTTGCAGCCGGGCCTGGTAGCTGGGCGACTGTTGCCAGGCTGCGTAGTCGCCGTACTGCAAAGGCAATGCCGGCAAACCTGGTGCCGACAAACCCACTACTGGCAAACCCGGTGCCGACAAACCCGGCGCAGGCGCATGCCGGGCCGCATGGTAGGCCGCCGCCAGTTCGCGGCTCAGCACGCCGAAGGACCAGCCGTCGGCCACCAGATGATGAATGACCAGCAGCAGGCGCTGGCGGCTGGTGGCCGCGTCGGCCACGCCGTCAGCACCCGGGGCGACAAGCTCCGGCAGCACCACCACGCGCATCAAGGGCGGAACAGCTAGATCGAAGGGCTCGGCGATGCGGGCGTGGATCGCGGCATCCTGGCCGACATTCTGGCCGGCCACGGTGTGCGTCCGGACCACCTCGACCAGCACGCGACAGTCGGCCGCAATGGACTGCATCGGCAGCCCCGCCTCTTCGATGAATGCCGTGCGCAGCACCTCATGACGAGCCACCACCACGTCGACTGCCGACTGCAGGGCATCGAGGTCCAGCGCGCCCTGCACCTGCAACAACCAGTGCAGGTGATAGGTCGCCGTCCCGGGATGCAGGCGTTCCAGGAACCACAGGCGTTGTTGCATGGTGGACAAGGGTGCCGTGCCGGCAGCCTGCTGCAGCCGGCGGACGGGACGCGGCAGTGGCGGCGCATCCAGCCGGGCGAGGCGCAGGCTGGCGATCGTCGCCGCCAGGCCGCGCGGCGTCAGGGCTTCAAAGATCGCCCGCAGGGGCAGCTCCACCTGCAGCATCATCCGCAGTCGCGCCACGAGGCGCGCAGCCTGCAGGGAATGACCGCCGGTGCGAAAGAAATCCGCATCGACGCCCACGGTCGGCCGCTCCAGCACGTCGGCCATGGCCTCGCAGATCACCGCTTCCATCGGCTGCGCGGGAGTTGCCGGGGCCGTGGTGATGTCGCTCGGCCGCGTGCCCGGCAATGCGGCCAGATCGGCCGCCAGTGCCAGCCGGTCGATCTTGTTGCTCGAGGTCAGCGGCAGCCGCGGCACGAGCACGAACTGCGCCGGCACCATCTGCGCCGGCAGCTGGCGGGCCACCGCCAGCCTCAAGACCTCGCTGTCGGGCTGCCTGCTATCCGCCCTGCTGTCCGGCCAACTGCGCTCCGGCCTGCGGTCCGCCGCGTCGTCGCCAATGGCCACGAAGGCCACGAGGCGCGCCTCCCGATCAGCAGCGGCGGGCTGCAGGATGACGGCCGCAGCGGCAACGCCGGCACACCCGACCAGACAGGCTTCGATTTCCGCCGGCTCGATGCGGAAGCCGCGCAGCTTGATCCGGCCGTCACCGCGACCTTTCAACTCGAGCTGGCCAGCCGGGTTCCAGCGCACGATGTCGCCGGTGCGATAGCGCTGATCCGCGCTGAAGCGCGCCGCGATCGCCGCTTCGGTCTGCCAGTAGCCGGCCGCGACACCGCTGCCGCCGATGATCAACTCGCCCGGCACACCGGGCGGCACGGGATTGCCATGGGCATCGACCACGCACAGCGTGACGCCGGGAAACGGCCTGCCGATGGGCACGCCGCCGCGCACCCCGGCTGTCGTGGCGTCGAACCAGCAGCTGTCGATCGTGGCTTCGGCCACGCCATACGAGTTGATCAGCCGGGTGCCGGTGGCGGCGACGGTACGCAAGGCCTCGAGGTCGGTGTCATGCCAGACATCGGAGCCGACGATGAGCAGACGCAGGTCCGGCAACTGCACATGCGTGGCGCGACAGTGCGCCACCAGAGGCCGGATGATCGCCGGCACGAACTCGGCAATGCGGATGGCGGCGCGCTTCAGCAGGGCGAGCAGCGCCGGCGGGTCGAGCAGCGCTTCGCGCGGGCACAGCACGAGCTCGCCGCCGCTGCCGAGCGCCCGGAGCCAGTCACCACTGAAGACATCGAAGGCCATGCCGGCCATCTGCAGATGGGCTTCACCCGGTTGCAGATTCCAGGCTGACTGCCAGGCCGCCATCGTGGCCGCCAGATTGGCGTGCGTGACGACCACCGCTTTCGGTTTGCCGGTGGACCCCGAGGTGTGGATCAGGTAGGCCGGATCGGTGGGCTGGATCTGTCGCTGTGGCGGGCTGGTCGGGCAGGCGCTGATCAGGTGCCGATCACGCTGCAGATCCACCTGGCGTTCAGTTGCGGCAAACAGTGCACGGGTTGTTTCGTCCACGATCACGCCGGCCAGCAGCGCGTTGTTTGCCAGCGCTGCCAGACGCTCCACCGGCCACGCCGGATCCAGCGGCACATAGGCTGCGCCGGTTTTCAGCACCGCCAGCACCGCCACCAGGCAATCCGGCGATCGCGGCAGGCAGATGCCCACGCGCACCTGCGGACGATCGGCAGCCTCCTCGCCAGCTCCGTCAACGTCAGCGGCCTCGAGCCCGGCCAGGCACGCGCGTAGATGGTGGGCGAGCTGATTGGCGCGGGATTCCAGCCCGGCATAGCTCAGCACGTGATCGGGATCGCCGCTGTACAGGCCGCGCAGGGAAACAGCCGGAGCATCCGGCAGGCGCCGGGCAACCGCCGCCACCTGCTCGTGGACCGCCATGAACGGCAGCGACAGCACCGCGCCCTGCCCCAGCGCCAGCACGGCAGCGCGCGCCGCCGCATCGAGCAGCGGCAGTGCCGACAGGCGTTGCGCCGGATCCTCCAGCGCGGCCTGCAGCAACACGAGGCAGGCATCCGCGAGATGGCCGATCGTCGCCTCGTGAAAGAGTTCCGTGGCGTATTCAAAAGCGAGCGTCGCGCCGTCCGCCTCGATGGCCGCCGTCAGGCTCAGGTCAAAGCTGGATATGCCCGGGTCGAACAGCCGATCCATGTGCAGGCTCAGATCAGCAACCTGGCGACGGCGCTCCGGCACCTGGATGAGATTGAAGAGCACCTGAAACACCGGGCTGCGACTGAGCGAACGCTCCGGCGCCAATGCCTCCACCAGCTTTTCGAAGGGCACTTCCTGATGCGCCTGGGCTTCGAGGGTGGTGTCGCGCACGCGCCCGAGCAGCGTCTCGAAATCCGGATCGCCAGCGAGATCGGTGCGCATCACGAGGGTGTTGATGAACAGCCCGACCACCGACTCGACGTCTGCACTGTGGCGCCCTTCCACCGGCGTGCCCACCAGCAGGTCGGTGGCGCTGGAGTAACGGTGCAGCACGGTCTTGAAGACCGCTAGCAGGACCATGTAGACCGTGCAGTTCCGCTCGCTGGCGAAGCGCCGCACGCTGGCCAGCAGCGCCGCGGGAATCCCGCGCCGCAGGGTTGCGCCCGCGTAGTGCTGCTCTGCCGGCCGGGGAAAATCTGTGGGCAACTCGAGGGCCGGTGGCGCTGCCGCCAGTCGCTCCAGCCACCAGTCGAGGGCCGCCTGCCAGTTTCCGTTCGTTGCCGCGGCCCGCTGCCGCCGGACGTAGGCGTCATAAGACAGCGGCGCAATCGTCGGCAGCGTCGCTGCTGCTGCGTTGCCGGCCAGCACGTTGACTAGATCATCGAACAGCAGATGGTTGGAGGTGGCGTCGGTCACGAGGTGCGAAGCAACCAGCAGCAGATGGTGCTCGTCCGGCGCGGTGCGCAGCAGCCGCGCCGTGAACAACGGCCCGCACGCGGTGTTCAGCGGGGCGCGGGCCAGCGCCTGCAGACAATCGTGCAAGCGATCGGCATCGATGTCTTCGACCAACAGCTCAATCGGGATCGACGGATCGATGATCGCGACCGGCCGGCCGGCCACGGCGGGAATCCGCGTTCTCAGCACCGGATGACGATCCCGCATCCTGTTCAGGGCGGCCTGCATCACCCGGGGATCCAGCGGGCCGTCGCAGCGGATGGTCCAGGCCACATTCCAGGCCGGACTGCCGGGATCCAGCTGATCGAGAAACCACAACCGCTCCTGACCGAAGGACAAGAGCGTGTCCGGCATGTCGTCAACCGGCACATCGATGACTGGCGCCGCGATGACCGCCGCCGAGGTCGTTGCAGCCGGCAGCTCCGGATCCCGCTCGAGCCGCAGCAGCACGGCAAGACCAGCCACCGTCGGTCGGGCAAAGAGATCGCGGAGTTCAAGCTGCACCTCGAACTGCGTCCGGATCCGGTTCAGCAGCCGGCTCGCCAGCAGCGAATGGCCGCCGAGATCAAAGAAGTTGTCATGGATGCCGATGGCGTCCCGGCCCATGACCACCGCCCACACCGCAGCCAGCTGCCGCTCGATGTCGTCCCGGGGCAGATCGCTGCCCACGTCGCCGACCTGCTTCAGGAAGTGCTCCGTCGGCAAGACGCGGTCAGCCGTGAGCCAGCCGGCGCGATCGGCCTTGCCGCTCGGCGTGCGCGGCACGCTGGTGAGCACCCGCCATTCGGTGGGCACCATCCATGCCGGCAACCGGCTTTGCACGTGCTGGCGCAGGCTCGCCACCAGCGCAGGATCACTCGAGGTCGTGCCCGCAGCGGGCACGAAGCCCGCCACCAGATGCGCGGCATCACCGTGACCGGCCACACCGACGATCGCGTCATCGACAGCAGGCTGCAGCCGCAACACCTGCTCGATCTCGGCCGGCTCGATGCGCTGGCCACGCAGTTTGAACTGGGCATCCAGCCGGCCCAGGCATTCGATGCCACCGTGCGCCCGCCAGCGCGCCCGATCACCTGTTCTATACAGCCGCTGGCCGGCGAGCTCCGGTGACGTGGCCGTCACGTAGCGTTCCGCGTCCAGTGCCGGACGCTGCCAGTAACCACCCGCCACACCCAGCCCGGCCACGCAGAGTTCACCGGGAATGCCCGGCGGCGCCGGCTCCCCGGATCGATCGAGGACATACACCCGGGCATTGGCAACCGGGTGACCGATGGGCACGCGGGTGGCGTCGGTGGCGAGCTCACGGGTATCGAATGCGGTGGCATCCCAGATCTCGGAGGTCCCGTAGGTATTGATGAGCGTGGTGGCCGGCAGGAGCTGCCGGCAGCGCCACACCAGCGTCGGCGACAGCGGCTCACCACTGCTGATGCAAAAGTGCAGTCGCGGCAGCACGGTGCCATCGACCGCGATCTGCTCGAGCAGGGAATCCAGCAACGAGGGCACCAGCACCAGCTGGCTGATGCCGTGCCCGGCAACAAAAGCCGGCAGGCGTCGGACATCCGTCGCGATGTCGTCCGGCACGATCTGCAGCACGGCCCCGTGGATGAGTGCGCCGAACATCTCCCACCAGGCATCGATGAAATTCGGCGTGGTGCGCAGCGCAAACACATCGCTGGCTGCAAAACCAAAGTGCGTCCACATCCAGTGACAGCGATTCACCGCCGCACGGTGCGTGGTCCACGCCCCCTTGGGTTCGCCGGTGGAACCCGAGGTGTACAACATGAAGGCCGGCGCATCGGGACTCACGACCGGCAGATTGATTGGCCAAGTGATTGACAGGGAGGCCGGCGGCGCCGACAGCCATGCACCGATGTCGAAGGTCGTCACACCCCCGATCGATAGACTCCCGCCGTTGGTGAGGATCAGGGCAAGGTCGGCATCGCGGGCAATGAATTCGAGCCGGGCCAGGGGAAAACCCGGATCCAGCGGCACCACGACGCCACCGGCCCGCAACACCGCCATGACGGCGAGCACCAGCTCCGGCGAGCGACCAATCGCGACACCCACCCGATTGCCACGGCCGGCCTGCCGGGCCAGCAGGAGCTGCGCCAGTGCGGCGCTGCGGGCGGCCAGTGCGTCGCAACGCCAGCTTGCGGCATCGCTGTAACCGACACCGCGTGTGGCCTCATATATGGCCCCACGCATGGCCCCACGTACCGCAATAGCCGATGGTTCACGCGCAGCCCGGGTGAGAAAGCCATCGTGCAGCGTGGGCCACGGCGGCAGGGCCGCCTGCGTGGCATTGAATTCATGCAGCACCTGGCGGCGCAGATCGACCGACATCAGCCCGAGCCGCGCCACCGGCAGTTCCGGCTGGTCCAGCGCATTGCGCAGCAGTTCACTGAACAGCAACGGCAGCTGCTGCCCCACTACATCTTCGATGATGTCGGCGGACCAGGCGAAGCAACCGTCGAGCGCAGCGCCCTCGCCGGCATCCTTCAGCATGCACTCCAGATCGAAATAGGACTGCCGGGCGGCCGGCACGGACACGAGCTCGTGCACGATGCCGCCGGCGCTGACCGGCCCGACGGCGGGTTCCCACGAGAACAGTATCTGGAACAGCGGGTGCTCGCCGAGTTGCCGTGGCGGTGCGACAGCCTCAACCACCCGCGAGAACGGCACATCGCGATGGCGGAAGGCGTCCAGCGCCGCGCGGCGTTCGCTGCGTACCTGTGCGCGGAAGGATTCCTCCATCCGGACGGTATTGCGGAGGACCACCGGGTTCACCAGGCAACCGACGATGTCGGCCAGTTCCGGTGAATCGCGCAACGTCATCGGCGTGCCGATGCAGAGATCGGTCGCGCTGGTCAGTCGCGCAAGCAGCACGCGAAAGGCAGCCAACGCCACCATGTAGGGCGTGGCGCCGGCCTCGCGGGCCAGACGGCGCAGCTGATCGGCCAGCTCCGCCTCCAGCGAAAAAGCGACACGACGCGAGACCCGATCGCGAGAGGCCGGCTGCACCAGCTGACGCAAGGCTGACGGCGGTGCATCACGGAGCTGCCCGACCCAGAAAGCCAGCGCCTCCGGATCGACGCGGCCTGCCTGCCAGCGCCGTTCGCCCGCCAGATCAACATAGCGGCCGGCAGCCGCCAGCTCCTGGTGGTCTGCACGCACTTCCCGCGCGTAAAGCTGCGCCAGATCATCCCGCAGGATCCGCACCGACAGGCCATCGGCCACGATGTGATGCGCCGTGACCAGCAACAGCGAGTGCTCCGCCGAGGCCACGCACAATTGTGCGCGGACGAGCGGACCACGCCGCAGGTCAAAGGCGCCGCGCAGTCCGGCCTCGGCCAGCGCCGGCAGCTGAGAATCCGACCCGAGATCGAGCTGCTGCAACCCGGGTGGCGCTTCCCCGCCGGCATATGGCCGCAGACCCGCACCCGACTCGTCCGTCTCCACGAAAGTGGCGAGCAGGATCGGGTGACGTTCGAGGAGCGCCCGCCACGCACGACACAGCGCCGCGTGATCCAGCGGGCCGCGCAGGCTGATCACGAACTGCTCGTTGGCGCTGCTGTCGCCGGGGTACAGCGTGTCGAGGAACCACAGGCTGTGCTGACTGAAGGTCAACGGCAGCGTGGACGCGGCGAGTGCCAACGCAGCGGATGTTGCGGCGGGTGTTGCGGCAGGTGCTGCAACTGGCAGCGCAGGCGCCGCTGCGGCGGCCGCCTGCCGGCGCAGCGCTGCAGCCAGCGCTTCGGCAAACCGGCGTTCGAGGTGCTGCGTGAGGCCCGCGATGGTTGGCGCCTCGAACAACGCGGCCAGCGGCACACTGGCATCCAGCCAGCGCTGCAGCCGGGTGGTCAGCTGCACGGCTGCAATCGAATCACCACCAAGCTCGAAGAAATCGTCATCGACGCCCAGCGCTTCCAGCCCCAGGGTGCAGCTCCACAGCTCTGCCACGGCCTGTTCCGCTGGCGAACGTGGCGCCACCGGCGGCCTGGCGAGCGCCGGGCGCAGATTGCCCGGCGCCGGCAGGGCGTGCCGGTCCAGCTTGTCGCCCGGCCCCAATGGCAGCTGCGGCAGAAACATCCAGCCCTGCGGCACCAGATGCCCGGGCACCCGGCTCTCAAGCCAGTGCCGAAGTTCGGTCACCGACAGCGGCGCATCGTCCTGCAGTGACGCGAGCAACTGGCGATGCAGCCGACTGCCGCCAGCGGTCCCGCTGCGATGACACGACAAATGGCTCAGTTCGATCCCGCCCAGCCGGGCCGTGACGCGATAGTCCGGATAGCGGCGGTCGGAACCGGGGAAGGACTCCCAGCGCAGCTGCAACTCGTCTCCGCGATGCACCGCCACCGGCGTGTCTGCCAGCGGAAAATACACCGGCAACCAGGCCTGTTGCTCGCGCAGGTAATCGACCGAATGGCCGGCCCCGACCTCGACGACCGTCCACAACAGGCAACCATCCAGCCAGCCGTCACGCGTGATGGCCAGCACAGCGCTGCCTGCATGGCCGGCCGCCAGTTCACCGGCGAAGTCGAGCAGCTCGAAGTCGGCCGCAGTGCTCAACAACGCCGAAGGAGCCACGTTGCGCAAACAAAGACGCAGGTCGAAGGGCTGGCCGACCGCCGCAAACAAGCGTTGTACATAGTCGGCCGCCAGCGGCCCGAAGCCTGGCTTCGCGCGCGTGATGGCCGGCAGCTCCAGCGCGGCAATGCGCGTGATGCAACGCGCCGGCACGGGCACGCAATCCGCGGCAAAATGCCGACGCGCGCTGTTCCAGATCGAGGCAATGCCATCGGCGCTGCCGATGTTGCCGATGATGCCCTGCGTGCAGACCTCCACCGGCACCGGCAGCTCGAGATCAGCGATGTCCCCATGCAGGACGGTGATGCGCCCGGTGAGGCCCAGCTCCGCCACGAGTTCGGCCGCGCGTCGTGCCGGCTCTTCCAGCACTTCCACCGCATACACATGAGCCGCACCCGCCTCGACGCACAGTCGCGCGAGTACCGCGTCCTGACCGGTGCCGATATCCAGCACCACCTTGCCGGGCACGGCCGCGGCAAAGGCGGCGCGATAGGCCGCCAGCCGTTCCGGCTCGGTGTTCATCAGGCCGTAGAGCCAGGCATCGTAAATCCCGTAGGCGCCGAGCGAGGGCCAAAACTCCGGCAAGGATTCGGGCAAGGACTCCGGTGGCGCCGCAGCAGACGCATCGATCGTCCGCACCACCCAGGCCGTCAGGCGCTGGTTGCCGGCGGCATCGGTCGACACCCCCACGGCTGCATCCCGCACACCGGGATGGCTGCGCAGCGCGGTTTCGATGTCGCCGGGTTCGATGCGATAGCCACGGAACTTGAGCTGCGCATCGATGCGGCCCAGATATTCCAGTGAACCGTCGGCGAGCTGACGCATGCGGTCACCGGTCCGGTAACCGCGCACCATTTCATGACCCGAATCTGCACCCGATACCGGCAAGGCGACAAAGCGGTCGGCGAGTTCCGGTGCATCCAGATAGCCCGGCGTGACCTGGGCGCCACCGACCCACAGTTCACCGGGGGTGTCGGCCGCAACCGGCTGACCGGCCGCATCCAGAATCAGCACATGGCGGCCGGCAAGCGGCTGGCCGAGATTGCGGGCGCCGGCCTCGGTGTCATCGCCGGTGCCATAGATCCGCAGCGCCACCTGGCCGGCCGTCTCGGTGATCGCATAGGCATTGATGAGCCGGGCCCGATGGCGGTGAGCCAGCCATGCGGCGATATCGTCCTGGCGGATGGCCTCGCCGCTCAGCGCGAGATAGCGCAGCGGGCTTGCATCCACGCCGGCGTGAAAGCGCGGTTCGTGCAGCACACGCCGCAGGGCCGATGGCGTCTGGCTGAACACCGTGACCTGTTCATCCACCAGCAGCTCACTTAAAGCCACCGGATCCTGGCGGATGTGTTCGGGCACGATGACGAGCGAGCCCCCGTGCAGCAGGGCGCCGCACAGCTCCCAGACCGAGAAGCCGAACGATGCCGAATGGAACCAGGTCCAGACATCATCGGGTCCGAAATCGAGCGCCGCGGTCAGCGGCGGAAACAGGCCGGCCAGGTTGCCATGCGTCACCGGCACACCCTTCGGCTGGCCGGTGGAACCGGAGGTAAACAGGATGTAGCACCAGTGTGCCGCATCGATGGCAACATCCGGATCACTGCCTGCTTCGTGCGCAATGGCCGTCTGGTCACGATCCAGATCCACCACCACGGCGGCCGATGCCGGCACGTGCCCGCGCAAGGACGCGCGGGTGATGTACACGGCCGGGCGCGCCGCCTCGGCCATCCGTTGCAAACGATCAGTCGGCCACTGCGGATCCAGCGGCACATAGGCGCCACCGGCCTTGAGCACGGCCAGGATGGCCATGAGCAGATCGGGACCACGCTCCAGGCTCAAGGCCACCGGAACATTGGCGCCCACACCGAGCGCGATCAACCGGTGCGCCAGCCGGTTTGCGGCACCATTGACATCACCATAGTTGAGACGCCATTCGCCATAGGCCACCAGCGGCGCCTGCGGCCGGGCAGCCGCCAGTGCCGCAAAACGCAGGGGCAGCGGTGCGGCCGGGTCAGCCCTGCCGGCCGGATCGCGGCGGAGGTGCGTCACCGGTGGCGCTTCACGGCGGTGAGGCCCAATACGGGCGGATTGCGCAGATAGGCCGCGTAGAAATCCGGGGCCGCCACGGCTGGATCGAGTTGCAACGGATGCCAGCGGATCGCGTCGAAGCCGGCCGCTTCGAGCGCCCATTGATAGCGCTGCCGGCTGTACCACCAGGTGTCAAAGTGGATCAGCTGCCGGCCGGCAACCAGGCCGTAACGGATCCGGCTGCCTTCGCGCCGGGGCTCGAGCGCCTGCTTGTCGAAACCATAGGCCGCGTAACCGGCGTAGTCCTCCGGCTGCTGATCCGGATTTTCGGCCAGCGCCACCAGCCGGCCACCGGGCTTGAGTGCATTGGCCACGCGCGCGCACATCCGGTCGAGAACCTCGCCCGTCGGCGCGTAGTGGAACAGATAGGCGGCCAGCACCACATCGAAGCCGGCCTCGCAGTGGAGATCCGGCAGATCTTCGACAGCTGCACAGGCGTAATCGATGCCCAGCGGCGTTGCCTGCTCCGCCTGACGCGCGAGTGCGATCATCGCGGGCGACACATCGACGCCAACGATCCGTGCAGCTCCCGCCTGACGCAGCCGGCGCGCATGATGACCCTCACCGCAACCGGCGTCGAGCAGGGCCAGCCCGGAGCAGTCGCCGAGCAGCCGGTCCAGTGACCAGGTTTCGACTGCGGCCCGCACCGGCGATGCCTTGGTGCGCTGGTAATCGCCGGCGATGGCGTCGTATGCGGCGTCAGACATGGCTGCCGCGGGCCGCCGCCCATGCCTCGAGGAGCGCCTCGCTCTCCACCCGGAGCAAGCCACCGGACATTTGCAGCCGGGCCGGCATCGCTCCGCGCAATTCGCCGCCCGTGATCCGGTCCAGGCTCTCGAGCGGTGCGCCGAAATGGATCCGCGCCACACCGGCGTAATGGGCCGCCGCCAGACACATGGCGCAGGGCTCAACGGTGACAAAGAGTTCGCACTCGGCAAGGCGGATCGTGCGGAGCTGCCGACACGCATCACGCAGCACGAGGATCTCCGCATGGGCCGTGGCATCGGGCCCGGCGATCACCCCCGTGTGCGCCACCGCCAGCACCTCGCCGTCGTGCACGATGCAGGCACCCACCGGTGGCTCGCCGGCGAGCTGGCCACGCCGGGCCGCAGCGAGTGCCTGATGCATGGCGGCAACCTGCTGGTCCTTATTTATGGTCATGGACCAACTGTCACGGGCCGACTGGCATGGGTTGACGGGCAGGGGCCGGCCGTCACCGTGCCTACCCGTCGTCCCCTGTGTAGATGGCGCCGCTGGTGCAGGTTTCATGCACGATGACTTTCGACAACGCCGGCAGTACCGGTTTCAGCTGCTGCCAGATCCAGCGGGCGACCCTTTCGCTGGTCGGATTCTCCAGGCCCGGTATGTCGTTCAGGTAGTTGTGGTCGAGCCGCTCGTAGATCGGCAGGAAGCTGGCCTTGATCTCGCCAAAGTCCATGACCCAGCCGGCATGCGCATCAACCGGGCCCTGCACATGGATCACGCCGCGCCACGAATGCCCGTGCAGCCGGCTGCATTTGTGCCCCGGCGGCACATGGGGCAGCCGATGGGCCGCCTCGAAGACAAATTCCTTGAAGATCTCCATAGACCTGCTGTCTGGCCGTGGATCGGTTCCAGCCCCTGGCAACAGGGACGCCGTCCGGGCTTGTACTTTTGCTGAAACTGTGGGAGCGGATGCGCATTCTGCACTACCCCCGCCAGCGGGGCCAGTTGTGCAGCGCTGCCCGTCATGCAGCGGGGCTGGTCAGGTTGATTTGTGCGCCCGGCGGGTGGTCAGTACCATCCTCCGGCTTGCCAGCAGCACAGTCGGAGTCCACACAACCCATGACCACGAACAGTTCCTTCGGCACGATCAGCATCGTGGGTGGCACCGGCGCTCTGGGCGGCGGACTCGCGCGGCGCTGGATCAAGGCAGGCCTGCCGGTGGTGATCGGCTCGCGCAATGCGGAAAAGGCGGCAGCTGCGGCTGCGGAATTGCGCAATGAATTTCCGGGCGCCAGCGTGCAGGGCTGCGGCAATCTGGAGGCCGCACGGGCCGGCGCGATCGTGGTCCTGACCGTGCCCTATGCCCATCAACGCCCCACGCTCACCGAAATCCAGCCGGCACTTGCCGGCAAGATCCTCATCGACACGACAGTCCCGCTGGTGCCGCCGCGCGTGGCCCGCGTGCAGCTGCCCGCTGAAGGCTGTGCCGCGCTCATTGCCCAGCAGATCGCCGGCGAGAACGTGGCGGTTGTGGCCGCCTTCCATAACGTGGCGGCGGATTCACTGCATACGGATGAGAGCCTCGATTGCGATGTGCTGGTGGTCGGCAACAAGGCCGAAGCACGTGAGACGGTCGTGCAACTGGCCCAGGCTGCCGGCCTGCGCGCGTGGCATGCCGGGTCGCTGGAAAACTCCGCCGCCGCCGAAGCGCTGACCTCGGTGCTGATCTTCATGAACAAGCGCTACGGCGGCATCCACACGGGCTTGCGCATCACCGGCGTGCCGGCATCGTCGTGAGCCAGCTTCAACTGCTCGCCATTCCGGGTTTGCCGCTGGTCGAGCCCATGGATCCGGCCGGCTTCGCGACGCTGATCGGCCAGGCACTGCGGGCAGCCGGCGAACTGCCGGTTGCCGGTGACGTGATCGCCCTGGCCCAGAAGATCGTGTCGAAGGCGGAGGGTCGGCGCATTGCGCTCAACACGGTGACACCTTCGGCGAGGGCACTGGATATCGCCGCCAGGGCGGACAAGGATCCGCGTGTCGTCGAACTGATCCTCCGGGAATCCCGCTCGATCCTGCGCGTCACGCCTGGCGTCATCATCACCGAGCACAACACCGGCGTGATCCTCGCCAATGCCGGCATCGACCGGTCGAACCTGGCGGGCAGCGACGACCATGCCCTGCTGTTGCCGGTGGATCCGGATGCATCGGCCGCCACCCTGCAGGCACACCTGCAGGCAGCATTCGGCGTGCAGCTCGGCGTCATCATCACGGACAGCATCGGCCGGCCGTGGCGGCGCGGCACCGTCGGCACCGCCATTGGCGTGGGCGGCGTCCTCGCCCTGAATGACCTGCGCGGCACCACCGATCTGTTCGGCCGCACCTTGCAGGTGAGCGAGGTGGCCGTTGCCGACAGCCTGGCGGCAGCGGCGGTGCTGGTCATGGGTGAAGCGGCCGAAGGCACGCCACTCGTCCTGATCCGTGGCGGGTACGCGCAGAGCGGACCGCACCAGGGCGGGCAGACGGCCCGCACCGCGTTGCGCCCCGCGGCGGAAGACCTGTTTCGATGAAGCGCTACGTACTGCTGTCGGGCGGCGGCGGCGGCGCCAAGTTTGCCCTGGGCCTGTCCCGCGTGCTGCGTCCCGAACAGCTCACGATCATCGCCAACACCGGCGACGATTTCCGGCACCTGGGCCTGGCGATTTCCCCGGATCTCGACACCCTCATGTACACGCTTGCCGGCATCGTGAATGAAACCACCGGCTGGGGTTGCCGCGATGAATCGTGGAACTGCCTGGCCGGGCTCGACACGCTCGGTGGCGAGACCTGGTTTCGCCTCGGCGACCGCGATCTGGCCACGCACCTCATGCGGACGCGACTGCTGGCGGACGGTCTCTCGCTGACGGCCGTCACGCAGCATCTGTGTGCGCGCCTCGGCGTGACCGTGAATCTGCTGCCGATGTCGGATGCCCCGATCCGCACACTCGTCGACACCGCTGCCGGCACCCTCGAATTCCAGGATTATTTCGTGCGCCACCGTGCCGAGCCGCGCGTGACCGCCGTGCGCTACGCGGGCGCGGTGCAGGCCCCGCCGGCTGCGGCGCTGGCCAGTCTGCTGACCGAGCCGGATCTGGCTGCGATCTTCATCGCGCCATCCAACCCGTGGCTCAGCATCGATCCCATCCTGGCCATTCCGTCGCTGACTGCCGCGCTGCGCTCATCGACCGCGCCGGTCATTGCCATTTCCCCCATAGTCGGTGGCCGGGCCCTGAAGGGACCCACTGCCAAACTGATGACGGAACTCGGCCTGCCGGTGACCGCCGACGCGATTGCGCGTCACTACCACAATCTGCTCGATGGCTACATTCTCGACACCATCGACAGCCGTGCCGCCGATGTCCTGCTCGAAGACGGCCTGGCCGTGGCCGCCACGCAAACCGTGATGAACTCGCTGCCCGATCGGGTCCAGCTGGCTGAATTCGCGCTTGGTTTTGCAGATCGGGGTTTCGCAGACCGGGGTGTCGCCGATCAGGGTGTCGCGCTCCTGGATTCCGCCGCCGACGCTGCGGTCACCCGCTGAGCCATGCCTGCTGCCTGGGCACTGGTGCCGGTCAAGCCCTTCGCCGACGCGAAGTCGCGCCTGACCGGGCTGCTGTCGCGGGCCGAATGTGCGCGCCTCGCCGAGGAAATGGCGCGCGATGTGTTGCGGGCGCTGTGTGCCGCGCCGGAGATCACCGGCATCGCCCTGCTGTCCCGCGAGCCGGACATCGCCCGGCTGGTGGCCGGCGGCATGGCCGGTTACGGCGGCGCGACGCGGCTGCATGCCGAACTGCCGGACGAAGACTTCCGCCTGGGCCTCACCCGCGTGGCCGCCGACCTGGCCGCGCACGGGGTGCGTCATCTGCTGGTGTTGCCTACCGATCTGCCGACCCTGTCGTCGGCGGACATTGCCGCCCTGCTCGCCGGTCACAGCGGCGGCGTCACGGTCTGTCGCGCTGCGACGGACGGCGGCAGCAATGCGCTGCTGCTGAGCCCACCGGATGTGATTCCGCTGCTTTACGGGCCGGACAGCGCCGATCGCCATCTCGAGGCGGCCCGCCAGGCCGGGGTGACGGCGCGGGAGTGCGACCTCACGGCATTTGCGCGCGACGTGGACACGCCGGATGATGTGTACTGGCTGCTCGGTCAGCGCATTGCCTGCGCGACGCTTGCCTGGCTCAAAGCCAGTGGCCTGGGCGAACGGCTGCGTACACAACGAATCACAACGAGGTAGGTGTTCTGAACACACTGCGCCAACACGCCGACCACCCCGATCTGGGCGAAGCCCGCCGACTCGGCTCCCTGCCGCTCACCGAGCTGCTGGCCGAAGCCGCCCGGCAACGCGATGCCGGCTTCGGCAATCTCGTGACCTATTCCCGCAAGGTGTTCGTGCCGCTCACCGAACTGTGCCGGGATGTCTGCCATTACTGCACCTACGCCAAGACCCCGCGACGGCTGGCCACGGCTTATCTGTCGCCTGAGCAGGTTTTGAGCATCGGCCGGGCAGGCCAGGCGATGGGCTGCCACGAAGCGCTGTTCACGCTCGGCGACAAACCGGAACTCCGTTATCGCGTGGCGCGCGAGGCGCTGGCGAAGCTCGGTCATGCCAGCACGATTGATTATCTGGCCGCGATGGCCGTGGCGCTGCGCCGGGAGACCGGTCTGCTGCCCCACTTGAATCCCGGCGTGCTGACCCTTGAAGACTACCAGCGCCTGCGGGCAGTGGCGCCGTCGATGGGCATCATGCTGGAATCGGCCGCGGATCGTCTCGGCGAAAAAGGTGGCCCGCATTTCGGCTCGCCGGACAAGGCGCCTGCCGTGCGCCTGGCATCGATCCGGGCGGCCGGCGAAGCCCGCGTGCCGTTGACGACCGGACTGCTCATCGGCATCGGCGAGACGCGCGACGAACGCCTGCTGTCGCTCCTGTTGTTGCGGGATCTGCATCGGGAATTCGGCCATGTGCAGGAACTGATCATCCAGAACTTCGTGCCCAAGGCCGGCACGCTGATGGCCGGCACCCCGGCGCCCGACTTCAACGAGCTGCGCTGGACCATTGCCATCACCCGCCTGCTGTTCGGTCCCGACATGAGCATCCAGGCGCCACCCAACCTGAATGCCGGTCGCCTGGCCGACGTGCTGGCGGCAGGCATCAATGACTGGGGCGGGGTCTCGCCGGTCACGCCGGATCACGTCAACCCGGAATCGCCATGGCCGGCCCTCGCAGCGCTGGAACGGGACACCGAAGCGGCCGGCAAGATACTCGCTGCACGCCTGACGGTTTATCCCCGCTACATCGAAGAGCGCCGCGACTGGATCCATCCGGATCTGGTGGCCAATGTACTGCGGCATGCAGATTCTTCCGGTCTCGCCCGGCCTGATGCGTGGTCGCCGGGTATCGGCATGGCCCCGCCACGGTTTGCCGCGGCGCCTGCCACGACCGCTGTCGTGGCCGCTGCCGTGGGCAGGCGCGCCCCGAATCCGGGCACCCGGCTCGAGACCAACAGCGTCGACGACATTGCACGGCTCTTTGCCGCACGCGGCCGCGAGTTCCATTAACTGGTCCGCCGTGCCGACGATGCACGCCGCGAGACCTGCGGCGACACCGTCACCTATGTTGTCAATCGCAACATCAACTACACCAATCTCTGCACGTACAAATGCACCTTCTGCGCGTTTTCGAAAGGCCCCCGCAAGAAGGCCGACACCCATGAAGATCTGCGCGGCGCGCCCTATGTGCTCGACATGGATGAGATCGGCCGGCGGACCGAGGAAGCGTGGCGGCGTGGCGCATCGGAGATCTGCCTGCAGGGAGGCATCCACCCGGACTTCACCGGCCAGACCTACCTGGATGTCCTGCATGCCGTGAAGGAAGCCGCACCCAGGGTGCATGTGCATGCCTTCTCGCCGCTGGAAGTCACGCAGGGGGCAAAAACCCTGGGCATCCCGCTCGAAACCTTTTTGAAAAAGCTCAAGGCCGCCGGCCTTGGCACGCTGCCTGGGACTGCCGCCGAGATTCTCGACGACGACATCCGGGCGCTGATCTGCCCCGACAAGCTCACGACGGCCGAGTGGCTCGGGGTGATGCGGACTGCGCACCGGGTCGGCTTGCGCAGCACTTCAACCATCATGTTCGGCCACCTGGAAGCACCGCGCTACTGGGCCCGGCATCTGCTGGCCATTCGCAACCTCCAGCTGGAAACCGGTGGCTTCACCGAATTCGTGCCCCTGCCCTTCGTGCACATGGAAGCGCCGATGTACCGGCGTGGCATGGCCCGCCCCGGCCCGACCTGGCGCGAGACCGTCCTGATGCATGCCGTCGGTCGCCTGGTGCTCGGCCCGGTGCTGAAAAACATCCAGGTGGGTTGGGTCAAGATCGGCGCCGAGGGCGCCGGCCGGATACTCAATGCCGGCGCCAACGATCTGGGCGGCACCCTGATGAACGAAAGCATCTCCCGGGCTGCCGGCGCGAGCTTCGGACAGGAACTGGAGCCGGAACGCCTGGATGCCCTCATCGAAGGCCTCGGCCGGCGTCCGGAGCAACGGACCACGCTGTATGGCACGCCGCCGGAGAGCCGCATCGAGCAGAGTTATCAGGCAACACCCCTCGCCGCCCTGCAGTTCCGCAGTGCCAGGGAGTATCGCGCTCACACGGTGAGCAACACCGTCGGCTGACAAAAGTCATCAGCCTGAGAATTGTCAGCGAGCGGCTTTCGCTGCTGTGTTTTCCTGCAGTCATCCACCCTGACGCAAGGAGATACAGCATGAACGCCGTGATCGAGAAATCCCGAAGTGCGGTTGCCGCGATCGATCCCCGTGCCCGGATTGCCACCCTGGCGCGACACGAAGGTGTCTGGGACGGCATCTACCGGCACTACGATGCCACCGGGCACCAGGCCGACCTGCATCAGTCCCGGCTCTTTTGCCGGTTCCCGCCCGATGCTCCGCGCACGTACCACCAGACCAATCACTACACCTGGGCCAATGGTCGCACCGAGGTCCGCGATTTTCCGGCGCTGATCCGCGACGGCCGGCTGATCTGGCAAGGCAGCCTCATCGCGGGCTGGGCCGCGGATGTATCGCTCGATGAATTCGCGCGCACCAGCATGCTCTACTGGACGCGCAACAACGAACCGGGCGTGTATGTCTACGAGATGATCCAGCTCAGCGACTGCGGCCAGTACCGTGCACGCACGTGGCAGTGGTTCAAGGACGGCCGCCTGGCGCGCCGGACGCTGATCGATGAGCACAAGATCAGTGATGACTGGGCGAACTTTCCGATTGCGGGAGGCTGATTCGGTGGCGTGGGGGGGGGGGGGGGGGGGGGGGGGGGGGGAGGGAGGGGGCGGCGGCGCGGCCCGGGGGAGGGGGCGAAC
>CAYLKO010000003.1:29111-44280 GCA_964384525.1 uncultured Chromatiaceae bacterium | reverse complement strand
TCTCGTCGCGGAGACGAAGGCAGCTCTCGCAGCCGCCGCCAGCGACGCGGGCGCCCCCGCGGCCCCCCAATGGGCCTCCCCGCCCACACTGCCACTCGATGCCGGAATCAGTCCTTGCGCGATACGCAAGGGTTACCACTGATGTAGAAGCGCAGGCGCCGACGCGCCCATGCGCCGGCATAGTCGACACCGATGCGGGATCTGGTGGCGATGCGGAAATGGTGCGTGCCGGGATCCTCGATATACAACCGTTCGCCGCGCAGATCTGCCCCATCAAGCCGCCGATCGACGCCGAGGGCGCGACATAGCAGTCCGGGGCCATTGCTTCTGCCCTCGAGATTGGCGACCGGCTCAAGGGCGCGCAGCAGGACGGCGGCGCCATGGCCTTCGCGCCCGGTGACCACGTTCAGGCAATGGTGGATGCCGTAGATCAGGAAGACATAGGCATGGCCCGGCGGGCCGAACATCGTGGCATTGCGGGCCGTGCGGCCGTGGCGCGAATGGGCGGCCAGATCCTGCGGGCCGAGGTAGGCCTCGGTCTCGACGATTCTCCCGCGGCGTTCCGTGCCCCTGAAGCGATGCACGAGGTGCATGCCCAGCAGTGAGCGCGCCACCGTGATCGTGTCCGCTGCGTAGAACGATCGCGGCAGAAGATGCATCAGGGCATGCCGTGCGTACTCTGGGCCACGCTCTGGGCTGTACTCAGGGCCGCGCTCATGCGGCCCGGCGTTCTGCGGGCTCCCTGTCACCGGCAGACTGTTCACCACCCAGAACGGCGGTCAACTCGGTGAGCAACTGATGCAGTTCGCCGGTCATCAGTGCGAAGTCGATGTCGAACTGCTCGTTTGCATTCTCGCCCTTGGCGTTGTCATCGTTGTAGACATCCAGGAACTGGATGCGTCGCAATTGCAGATTCTGGTGCAGCATGAACGAGATCCGGCCATTCCAGGTAAGACCCAGCCGGGTGGCAACCTTGCCGGCGTGCAGGTGGGCGCGAATCTCCTTGCTGTCCAGCGGATGGCGTACATAGCGGATCGTGGCGCCGCCACCATCCACGGCCTGCAATTCCAGATCCTGCTCGATGCTGAAACGTCCCGGCGCCTCGCCCGCCGTGAGCCAGGCGCCCATGCTGTGCGTCGGGGCATGGGCGGTATTGAAAGGCTGCACGGGCAGCGTCCCCAGCGTGTCGCGCAGGGTCTCGACCAGCTCCTCCGCCTGATTGATGCTGGCACTGTCCACGACGAGCCAGCCGGCGTGCAGATCCAGCCAGGCCTGCGTGGTGGTGCGGCGGGTCAGTGCCCGCGCGCGCAGTTCATCCCCGACCCGGGCCTTCAATTCACGCATCTGCCGGCGGCCCACCGGATAACCCTGCTGCTGTTCGAGTTCCCGTGCCCGGTCCTTGGCGACCTGGTTGACGATGGAAGCCGGCAGCAGTTTCTGTTCGACGCCAAGCGTGAGCAGGTATTGCTCACCGCGGGCATGCAGCCTGCGCTGTTCATAGCCACTGTCGACAAAGCCCCGCGACTGCAGATCGAAGTTGCCGCAGGCCGTGAGGGGTCGACGATCCAGTGCTGCTTCAAGTTCGGCGGCGCTCAGTGCAAAGCCGGCTGGCAGGCGGTAGAGAACGAGATTTCTGAACAACACGGCAGACACACGGTGACCAGGGACCGCAGCAGTATATCGTCACCCGCTCTGCCAGAGTCGACACGCGATCCGCGTGACACCTGAAACCGGACAGCGGAATTCCGCCTGCGTGTCGGCGGCAAGTTCCCAGTCCCATGCGGCAAATTCGCCCGGCACCGAGCGACCCCAGGCCAGCGTCACGCTCCCGGACTCATCATCCTTGAGGTACAGGTGCACATCCTTGCGACGCAGCTGCCAATCGGCACGCAGCTGGTCCAGAACCACGGTGTCCGCACGGGCCAGCAGCGACCACTGGTCGCGGCGACCTGAATCCAGCAGCCAGCACTCATGCACATCGGGATGACGGCTCCGCAGCTGCAAGGCGTAGCGATGCAGATCCGGCGTCAGCACCAGTTCCGGTGTGTCGGGCCAGCAGGAGTGGGCCGCGAGGGGCCACAGATGCGTGGGTGCAACCCCGGTGACGGCGACATAGCCGGCGAGCGTTGCCACGCACAGATACAGGAGGGCACGGGCGCCGAGCCCGACCACACTGATGACCCCGGTGTAGTGCGCTGCTGCGTCGCCGATCAGGAGAACAAGTGCTGCGATGGCAGCGAGGGCCACGATGCCGCCCAGGCCGCGGCACCAGAGTGGAATGACGCGAAGCGGTGCATCCAATCCCATCAGGCGGGTACCGGATCAATAATGCGGCGGGATGTCGGCCCGGGGTCCGCGGGCCGGTTCGGCAGCGACTTCCAGCGCCTCCAGCTGGGTCGCCAGCGCCTGATTGTGGCGCAGCACGCGATCCAGTTCCTGTTGCTGGCGATACACCACATCACTCAGATCCTGCAGCGCATGCTCCAGGTGGGCGCACTTGATTTCCAGGGCTTCGAGCCGGGCTGCATCGGTCATACGGTATTCTAACCACCCACCCGAGGAGTCTGCCCATGAACCGCCTGCGCAAATTGTCCGACTACGGTCAAAGCTACTGGATGGACAACCTGTCCCGGGAGTTGATCCACGGCGGGGATCTGCAGCGCCAGATCCGCGACATGGGCTTGCGCGGCATCACGTCGAACCCGGCGATCTTCGGCCAGGCGATCGGTGGCAGCCCGGCGTACGACGGGCAGATCGCCAGCGGCGCTCGCGCCGGTCGCTCCGCCTTGCAGATCTACGAAGACCTGACGACCCAGGACATCCGCGAAGCCTGTGATGTGCTGATGCCCGTCCATCGCGACACAGATGGCGCCGATGGCTTCGTCAGCCTGGAAGTGTCCCCGCTGCTGGCCCGCGATACCGCCGGGTCCATCCGCGAAGGCATGCATCTGGCGGCCCTCGTCGACCGGCCAAACCTGATGATCAAGATTCCCGGCACGGTGGAAGGCGCCCCGGCCATCGAGGAGCTGCTGTTCCGCGGGGTCAACGTCACCATCACCCTGCTGTTCGGCATCGAGGCCTATCAGGCCGTGATCGAAGCCTGGCTGCGTGCGCTGGAACGTCGCCACGCTGCGGGCCAGCCCGTGAACAAACTGGCTTCCGTGGCCAGCTTCTTCGTGAGCCGGATCGACACCCTCGTCGATGAGCTGCTGGCGCATCGGATCAGCCCGGACGGCAGCTCGCCCTTCAAGCCCCACCCGAAGACCCTGCAGGGACAGGTCGCCGTGGCCAATGCCAAGGTTGCCTACGCCACCTATCGCCGCCTGATCGGCGGTGAGCGCTGGAAGGCCATGGCGGCGGCCGGCGCCCGGCCGCAGCGCCTGATGTGGGCCAGAACCGGCACCAAGAATGCCGCATACAGCGACGTGGCCAAAGTGGACCCACTGATAGGGCCGGACACCGTGAACACCATGCCGGTGGCCACCGCCGCAGCCTTCGACGACCATGGAAAACCGGGCAAGTCCGTGGTCCGGTCGGTGCCGGCCGCCCGCCAGGTCCTGAGAGACCTCAAAGCCGTGGGCATCGATCTGAAGCGCGTGACCTGGCAGCTTGAAAATGAAGGAATACAGAAGTTTATCGAGGCATTCGACAAGCTGATCGGCAACATCGAGGACAAGCGCCGGACCCTGACCGGCTGAATCGCCACCCGGACATCTGCCCGACGGCGGGCCAAAATCCAGTTGACGCGTGGACCGTTATCGCATACCGTCCGCCACGCAATAGGCATTTTTGGCCTGCCTTGGACCAAAGAACAATCCCGTTCGGGATATTCCACGACTAATGCGTTCCATAAATTCCCCGTTGTACGGATCTGTCCTCTCCGCTTCCGAGCGGTCGGGGGCTGCGCCGGTATTATTTATTTTTTTTTAAGGAAGACTGACTGAAATGGCTACAGGTACTGTCAAGTGGTTCAATGCCCAGAAGGGCTATGGGTTCATCCAGCCGTCCGACGGCTCGAAGGACGTTTTCGTCCATGTGACTGCCGTCCAGGCGGCGGGTCTCGCGACCCTCAATGAAGGACAAAGCGTGACCTTCGAAGTCACGAACGAGCGTGGCAAGCCCACCGCGACGAACCAGCGGGCGTCCAAAGGGCCCTTTTCCCCTGACATCAGGCGGGCCTTTAAAAGCAGGTCCGGTCTGATATTGGGGGGGGAACACGATCAACGGATGTGAGGCCCCGGCTTGCCGGGGCCTTTTTTTTGCTTTTTGATCACGGGGAGGCCGATATGGCAGAACACGAAGTCATGTGGATTGGCCGGCGCCCGGCGGCGATGGCGCCAGAGGAGCTGCCCACCGCCACCGAGGCCTTTGCCGAGGCCGTGACGGCCGCCTGTGACGACTGTGGATGCAGCGTGCAGGACTATGTTGCCGCTGCCGGCATCCATGGCAGCTGGCGGGTTCGCTTCGAGCGTCAGGGAGCGCGCCAGCGACTGGTGTGGAACGGCCGGGACGGCCGGCTCCTGCTGGAGCAGGCCACCCCGGGCATCGACTGGACGGAACTCGCCGCCAGCACGGTACCGGAGCGCGACCTGGAACATTTCGTGGCGGCCATCCGCGCCCTGCTCAGCAGCGCAGCCTGAAGCGCATGCCCACGTCCCGCCCGATGGGCGACGCACTATCCGCCGGCATCGAATTGACCGCCGTGCGTGCCCAGGGCGCCGGTGGCCAGAATGTCAACAAGGTATCCAGCGCCATCCACCTGCGCTTCGATATCCAGGCGTCCTCATTGCCGGAGGCGTTGCAGGCCCGTCTGCTGGCTCTTGATGATCGCCGGCTCACCCGGGACGGTGTCCTCGTGATCAAGGCCCAGCGTTTCCGGAACCAGGAGCAGAATCGGGAAGATGCGCTGCTCCGGCTCAATCAGCTGATCGCCGAGGCGGGCCACGTGCCGCGCGCGCGCGTTGCCACCCGGCCCACCCGCGGCGCCCGCCAGCGACGCCTCGATGACAAGAAATCCCGCCGCACCACCAAGGCGCTCCGCCGCCCGCCGGCCAGATTGCGCCGCCCAGCCTATGCGGCGAGCGCCGGCACGATCTCCCGGCCAATGAGGCGGATGGAAGCCGCGGGATCGCGGTACAGGCGCAAGGCGACACCACCGAGTCCGGCCGCCTTGAGTTCGCGCAGGTGGCTCCGTATCGGATCCAGGTCATCCGGCGAACCGCAGAGTGTGAGGGCGCTGACCAGCGCATCCAGCACCCGGTCCGGAACCCCGTCGACCTGGCTGCGGCCGGCCGCAAAGGCGGCGGCAAACGCGGGCCGGCTGGCCATGACCAGAGCCACATCGGCCGGCGGCAGAAAGCTCTCCAGTAGCCAGGGGCGGAAGATGCCCCGCAGGTACAACCAGCGCCGGGCCTCCTCACGCGCCTGTTGCTGGTCCCGGTACACATGCCATGCCGTGAAAACGGTGGTGGCAAAATCCGGCCGTGAGCCCGCGCGTGAATCCAGCCGGGCGCCACTGGCAGCCTGGGTGACCAGCGCCTCGTTCACCAGGCTGATGGCGGCCGCGGCCGGCACTGGCGGCATGTCGCTCAGCATGATGCCATCAGCGCACCGTGCTGCCATGCGCAACATCTGCTGCTGGTTCGCGCCCACGAGGATTTCCGGTGGCGGCGCCGTGAGCCACCCCAGCCTGAGCCGGCTGACGCGATAGATCTCGCCGGCATGATCGACCTCCCCGCCACTGGCGGCCGCACGCAGGATCGCTACACACTCCCGAACCGCGCGAACCCGTCTTTGCGGCTGCAGGCCCAGCGCCTCCAGCGCTTCACCTCCGCCACCAATGACGATCCGGGCACGGCCTTCGGCCATTTCATTCAGGGTCAGCAGGGCGCTGGCGATCTTCATCGGGTGGGTATCGAAAGGATTGACGGCGATCGGCCCCAGCCGGATGCGCGACGAGGTCTGTGCGAGCAGGCTCAGGTTGGTAAAGGGATCGCGCGAATCGCCCAGGCTCGACACCCACACGCCATGCAGGCCGAAACGCTCGGCCAGCCGACCCAGTTCGGCCAGTTCGCGGGGCCCGGCCCGCGCATCCAGGATGACATCTATGTTGATGGCGGCATCACTCCCGGGCCTGCATGGTCTTGTTCAGACGGCAGCCCGCACGGCTGGCACGACTTCGGCAGCCAGCGCCTGGAGCTGTTCCTCGAAGTCCCAGAGTGGATTCGCGATGATCGTGGTTGCACCGATGGCCGCGACCTCGGCCAGACCCTCGGCGACCCGGGCGGTGCTGCCCCAAACACAGATATCAGCGACAAAGTCCGGATTTTTTGCAATCTGCCATGGATAGCGGGTTGCAAAGAATTCGTCGAGACGGCGTTTCGCCCGCCCGGCATTGTCGTCGATGGCGATATACACCCGCTTCGAGAGCGGGAAGGTCGCGGGGTCCCGACCGGTCTCATCGAGATGGCGCTGGATGAGAGCAACAAAGCGGGCAAAATCGGCCGCACTGTTCGGGCCGGCACAGGTGTAACCGTCGGCGTACTTCACCGCCCGGCGCAGCGCATCCGGATGCTGGCCGCCAAACCAGAGCGGTACATGCGGCTGCTGCACGGGCTTGGGCCACATGCCCGTGCCATGGAGTTGATAAAACTGCCCATCGAAGCTGGTTGCCGGCTCGGTCCACAGCGCTTTCAGCACCTGCACCCCTTCGTTGAAACGTCGCAGTGCTTCCCGGTTGTCGATCCCGTAGGTGCTGAAAAAACCTTCGGCGGCAACATGACCCAAGCCGATGCCGAGAATCATGCGGCCGGCACTCAGGTTGTCGAGCGTGCTGACGACCTTCGCAACATGGACGGCGTTGCGAATCGGGAATACCAGCACCGACACGCCAAGACGCACGCGTGATGTGAGTGCCGCAGCATAGGCCAGCAAGGTCAGCGACTCATGCAACGGCACATCACCTGCCACCTGATCCTGCACCCACGCGCTGTGGAATCCGAGCCGTTCACCCAGCTCAAGTGTGCGGCGTACCAACTGCATGTCTGCCCGGCCATCCAGGAAGACCTGTGGAACGGGAAAGCCGAAATCGATATGCCGCATGGAAAATGTCCGGTTGTGCAGGCCTGGTTACAGGAGTTCCCTGGCGAGCAGGCGCATTGCCTCGACCGAGGCCCCTGTGATCAGCATGGTCGATACATGACCAGCCCGACCGGCAGCCACCCAGTCGCCGAGCCGCTCGCGGATGCGGCCGGGAGGGCCCGTCAGCGCGACGGCGTCGATCAGCGCCGCGGGCACGGCGGCGGCGGCTTCGGCCTTGCGACCACCGAGGTACAGCTCCTGGATGCGTCGGGCCTGATCACCAAAACCCATGCGGGTGACGTATTCGGTGTAGAAGTTCTTCTGCCGCGGACCCATGCCGCCGATGTACAGCGCCAGATGGGCCCGCACCGGCGCCTGGCAGGCGTCCAGATCATCACCCATCGACACCAGCACCAGCGGCGCCACATCAAAGTCGGTCAGGGTCCGAACGGGTGCGCCACCAGCTGCCCGCTGTGCAAAGCCCTCCTCAAGATAAGGTCCGATCAACTCGAAGCGGGCAGGATCCATCCAGATCGGGAACACGCCATCGGCCACTTCGGCAGCCGTGCGGAAACCGGCCGGCGTGGCGGCGGCCGTGTAGATCTTCAGCGCCGGATCACCATGGAGGATGCTGGTCATCGGTTGACCAAGACCCGTGGCATCGGCGCCGTGATAAGGAATCTGGTAATGCAGTCCCTGATGCTGAAGCGGCCCCTGACGGGCATTGATCTGGCGGATGATGTCGATGTATTCCCGGGTCCGCGTCATCGGCCGGCCATAGGGCACGCCGTACCAGCCCTCGACGACCCGCGGCCCGGACGGGCCAATGCCCAGCAGAAAACGGCCGCCGGACAAGGCATTGAGAGTCATGGCCGTCATCGCGGCGCAGGTTGGCGTGCGCGCCGGCATCTGCATGATGGCCGTGCCCACCCGGATCCGCGTGGTCTGCGCCAGGATCCAGGCGCACACGGATACGGCATCACTCCCGTAGGCTTCAGCCGTCCATACCGAGTCGAAGCCCAGGCGTTCGGCTTCGAGGATATCGTCCATCGGCACATGCAGTGCCGCCGACGAATAGCCGGCCATCAGTCCCAGACGCATGATTTTTCCCCGGAGAGAACGTCCGGTGAGTATGCCTCACGACAGACCCGACGTCTGTCTAGCCGAAGGATTCGCTGGCCACCCGGCGGGTGCGCAGCTGTTCGACCATGGCGGCGAGTTCGTCCCGTTCGCGCTGGAGCTGGTCGATCTGCGCGGTGGTCAGTGACGAACCGGATTCGGACACTTCGAACTCCACACGCAGATCCTTGAGCTGCAGGCTGACGGTGGAGAGCGCCTCGGATCGCGCACTGAGTTCGGCCAGCAAACCATCCGTGTGATCCCGGGCCTCGCGTTGGGCCGCTTCCAGCTCGTGGATCCGCCCATCGCGCGCGGCAATCTGCTTCTCGAGTTCGGCGATCTCGTCGCTGGCAAGCCGGCCTGCCTTGGCGGCTTCCTCGCGCTCCACGCGACCCTGATCGACCAGTTTCTGCAGGACCCGCAGCTCCTCCTGCAGGGCAGGAACGCGGCCATCGATATCCGGCTGCTGTGCTTCCCTCGCTGGCTTGGACGAACCAAAGGCCGGCAGGCGGCCCGCATCACCGAAGAGACTTTCCTTCAGCGGTCCACCCGAACGGATCACGATGAAGCCCACCACGATGCCGGACAGCATGATGCCGAACAGCAGGCCGATGAAGATCAGTCCGGCGAAGGCCATCGTCAGTGATCCACCAGCAGATCATCGCCCTGATCCAGCGTGGGTGAAGCACCCAGCTTCAACTTGCCGGCGGGTCGGGCGGCCAGCTCGTGGCGCAAGGCTTCCACCATCGTGCTCAGATCATCACGCTCGCGCTCCAGGGTGTTGATCTGGTCAATCACGACATCCGAGCCCACCTGGCTGACGCCGAGTTCATTCTGGACATCACGGAGCTGGACCGTGGTGCGGACCATTTCTTCGGCGCGATCGGCCAGTTCCTGACGCAGCCGGGCGGTCTTGCTGCATTCATGCTGGATTTCCGACTTGAGCTTGCGAACCAGTTCGTCATGGCCGGCTACCCTGGTCCGCAAGGCCGCCAGTTCGGCGCCGGCCCCATCGAGGTCGGTGGTGAGGGTGGTGTGTTCGGCCCTGGCCTGCTCGGCGATGCGCTGTGCGACCCGCAGATCGGCTTCCAGGGCCCGAATGGTGTGATGCAACTGGTCTGCGCGTTTGCCGAGCGGCCGGTGACCTGCGCTACCCAGAATGCGGGACACCATGGCGCCCACCGCAAAGCCGGCCACCGCGACGGCAGCCAGATAAATGTTGGATAGAGCCATACCGCCGAACATAACGCTGAGGGTAGTCATCGCCCGTCCGGTGTGACCACGGCCTGGTTCTCAAACAGACCGCCTTTTCTCGTGAAACGAGCGCTGCTTCACGTTGCGGGTCACGTGAGGGCATGATGGTATCCGATGAGTACCGATCTCAAGCGGGCCTTCGTGGCCGTCCGGGGGTGTTTTGGCCTGCGCCAGGTGCACTATCGCAGTGGTGGACAGGGACCTGTGGTGGTTCTGCTTCACCAGTCGCCGCAGTCCTCGCGGGAGATGGAAACGCTGATCCACCACTGGGGTAGGGATTTCCGGCTCATCGCACCCGATGCGCCGGGATATGGTTTTTCCACACCCCTCTGTCGTGACGGCACACCGCTGACCAGCGCAAGCATCGATGATTTTGCCGCTGCCACGGTGGAATTCCTCGATGCCCTCGGCATTCGCCGTTGCGGCATTTACGGATTTCACACCGGCGCCAGCATCGCCGTGGCACTGGCCGGAAATTTTCCGGAGCGGGTTGCAGCAGTGGCCGCCAACGGTCTTGCCATCCTCGACGAGGATGAGCTGGCATTCATCCTGGGCAACTACCTGCCGCCACTCGAGCCCCGGTGGGATGGCGGCCATCTCGCCTGGCTGTGGGCGCGCCTGCGGGAGCAGACGATTTTCTTTCCATGGCATGACCGCCGGGCCGGGTCGCGACTGGCTTTCGATGTGCCGCCGCCGGCGCAGCTCCAGCGCGGCGTCGAGGAATTTCTTGCCGCCGGCGACCACTACCGCGTGGCCTATGCCGCGGCCTTCGACGGTGGCGCCACCCGACGCCTGCCACGGATCTCCATACCACTGCTGGTCACGGCGACGGCACGCGATCCGCTGGCAGGCCACCTCGGACGCATCGACCCCGCCCTGTCGACAGCCGCCGCATCGACATTGCGCGTTGAACCATCCACCGATGCCGAGGACGCCTTGCGGCGATGCCGGGCCCATCTGTTGCGTTTTCCGGCTGACACGACCGCACCGGCTGCAGACCCGTCCAGCGAAGCCGACGGCGGCAATGGCGAACCTGCCAGCGCGTACCACGGCGCGGCTGGTCGCCAGATCCGCACCTTGCAGTGGGCCACGGCGGCGGAATCCCGCCATGCGGTGATCCTGATCCACGCGCCGGCAGGTTCCGCCGCAGCACTGGAACAACTGGCGCGCACGATTGCCGGCCATGCCGCCGTCCATGCGCCGGACCTGCCGGGTCACGGCGCCAGTGACAGTCTGTCGACGGAAGAGCAGCACACCAACGCGCTCGACGCCAGCGTCGCCATGCTGGCTGCGGCACTGTCGCCACTGATCCAGTCGCTGGCCCGACGCGGCGCGACCACGACGATCGTGGGCGTGGGCAGCAGTGCGCCACTGGCGGTGGAGCTGTCGCGAATCCTGCTGCCCGCCCGGCCGGTGCTGCTGCTGGATGTCCCGGCATGGAGTGCCGCCGACATTGAAGAATGGAGGCGCCATGGCCTGCCATCACTCGCCCCGGTGTGGGCTGGCGGACACCTGCTGGAAGCCTGGCATCTGATTCGCGACGGCCGACTGTTCAGCCCCTGGTTCGAGCGCCGGCACACGGCGATACGGCCGGGCGAACCCCAACTCGACAACCTCGACATCCATCGCGACGTCCGTGACCTCCTGCGGGCCAATGGCCACTGGCAGCCGCTGCTGGAGCAGATCCTGGGGTACTGGCTGGAGCATGGCCCCGGCACGGTGACTGAAAACCGGTCCCGGTCACTGCCGGGACAACACCGCGTGGTCATCCGGACAATTGCTGATCCCGTGCACTGGGCCCGGGTGCTGGACGACCTGGCAGCCGGTCCCACCCCCACAAGTTGACGCCCTGCCGGTCGATCGTATACTGCCGAGGTGTCGCGTGACGCCCGAATAATTCCTGAAATCAAACGGCGCTGATCTTTAAATCAATTCCTGCCTGCTGCGAGGGGAGTCTGTGTAATGAAACGGCTGATAACGGCGCTTGTCCTGGCATTCGCCGCCACTACGGTGTCGGCAGCGGATGACACCACCGGCTGGAACGCCGGCGCCGCGGCAACCTTCGGTGATTACGAGTTCGACAGCCAGCAGGTCGACGACACCTCGACCGGCTTCAAGCTCCACACCGGTTATCGAATCAACAAGTGGCTGGGCCTCGAAGGCGCCTACCACAACTTCGGCGATTTCAAGGAAGACCTGACGCCAGGCCTGCCCGGCGGCGACATCAAGGTCGAGCTGGATGGCTTCAGTGTCTCGGGCCTGCTGTTTGCGCCTTTGGGCAGTGAAGATTTCGAGGCCTATGCGAAGGCTGGCTGGTACACCTTTGACCAGCAGGCCGTCGTGGACGATGTCGTCACCAGCCGCAATTCACCCGATGGGCTGCTGCTGGGCGCCGGTGCCCGCTTCTTTGTCAGCGAGCGGTTCGCCGTGCGTGCTGATGCCGACTGGTTCGACATCGACGATGCCGATCTCTGGGCAGTGAACCTCGGCGTCGAGTATCTGTTCGGCAAACCCGCCAAGGCCGCACCCGTGGTTGCAGCGGTCGCTGCACCGGCGCCACCACCTCCTCCTCCTCCGCCGCCCCCGCCGCCCCCGCCGCCCCCGCCAATGGACAGCGACCATGACGGTGTCGTCGACAGCAAGGACAAATGTCCTGGCACGCCGGCCGGCGCCACGGTCGATGCCGACGGCTGCGAGATCCAGCTGGTGTTGCGTGGCGTGCTGTTCGAAACGAATTCAGCCACGTTGACCGCACAGGACAAGACCATTCTCGATTCAGTCGCCACGACGCTGGCCGACCGCAAGGCCTACACCGTCGCCGTGGTCGGGCATACCGACAGCACCGGAGCCGATGCCTACAACCTGGCCCTTTCGCAGCGGCGCGCGGATTCCGTGCGCAGCTACCTGATCGAGCAGGGTGTGCCGGCGAACAGCCTCAGCGCAACCGGCAGGGGCGAAGCCGAACCGATCGCCTCCAATGACACCATCGATGGACGCGCGGAGAATCGCCGCGTGACCCTCGACTTCAGCAAGCGTTAGATGGAGTAGAACGATGCAGATCCCAGCAGTACTGCGCACGGGCGCAACCATCGCCGCCGGTTTGCTTGTCATGACGGTCGCCCTGCCGGTGCAGGCTGGCGTGGCTGATGCCGGCTGGCGCGTCGGGGTTTCCGGGCTCCTCGGCGATTACAAACTGGACTCGGCCATCATCGATGACAATGCCCCGGGCTTCCAGCTCTACGGCCAATACCGCTTCAACCGGTACTTTGCCGTTGGCGGCAGCTTCCTCAACATGGGCGATTTCGAGCAGGACGATACCTTTACCGGCTCCACGACGACGACGCCCGAGAGCATCGCGCAAATCACCCTGAACGGCTTCACGGCAGACCTCATCGCCTATGCCCCCCTGTCGAGCACCAATTTCCAGGTATTCGGCAAAGCCGGCTTCTACCGGCTGGATCAGGACCTGGAGATCGATGGCGCAAACTCCGGTACGCGCAGCGCCGATGGCCTGACTCTCGGGGCGGGTGCGGAAGTCGCGATCGCCGAGCAATGGGGCTTGCGGCTGGACGGCAACTGGTACGACTTCGATGATGCCGATTTCTGGACCGTGGGCCTCGGCGTCAACTACCAGTTCGGCAAGCCCGCCAAATAAGGCATCGATCCCGGTGGTACGCCGGGTGGTGCCGTGATTCTGTGACTCCCTTGACAGAATAGCGTGACGCAAACCGGCACTCTGGCAGCCGGTTTGCGGACACGGCCGGGGCGCTGGATCCCGTCGGTTCAACACCGCGGGAGTACCAATGAAGACGCCATCTCGTCAGCCGGGGTTCACGCTAGTCGAAGTCGCGATCGTCCTGGTCATCATGGGCCTGCTGATCGGCGGCGCCCTCAAAGGCCAGGAGATACTCACCAACGCCAAGGTGGCGAAGGTCGAGACCGACTACAAGGGCATCACGGCCGCCATCCTTGCCTATCAGGGCCGCTACGGCGTGCTGCCCGGCGATGACCCGTCGGCATCCTCACGATTCCCGGGCCTGTGGACGGCCGCAGACAACGGCAATGGCAATGGCGCCATCGAGGGTGCCTGGAACGGCACCAGCAACGCACTGGAATCCCGCAAGATGTGGAAACATCTGCGGGGTGCCGGCTTCCTCAAGGGTCCGGTGGACCGGAGCATGACGGCCTACCAGCAACCCACGCATGCGGCCGGCGGCATGATCGGCTTCGGGCAGGGCATGTGGAACATTTCCGGCAATGTCGTGGTGTTCGGCAACGTGCCCGGCAACGTCGCCCGGATCCTCGAAGCACGCGGTGACGACGGCAATCCCAGCCGGGGCACGATCCAGGGCAATGGCACCGCGACCGCCTACACGCCCGCCACCCGCTACGACCTCGCGTACCGCTTCTGAAGGCCTCCGGCGGTCGCGCCTATGGCGCCGGACGACTGCCGGCGCCGCCAAGCATCGGCAATTCCAGCTCGCCATCGGCGTTGAAGCGCACTACGTTGAATGTGGTGCCCTGCAACTTGCCGCTCAGTTCATAGCGGATCTTTTCGGGCACATCGCCATTCATCAGGCCCAGCGCCTGCCGGGCCACCTGCATCGCCGATGTCGTCACCGGTACGCTGATGACCGACTCGCCGAAACGCGGCACGGTGCCGGTCTCGCCGCTGACGCCCGTTGCAAAGCTCCTGCCCTGCACATCCATCCGGACGCTGACGCCGTTGTAGCTGATCGCCACGTCATTCGGGTTCTGGACGCGCAGCTTCACCAGCATGCGCAGCTCGAGCCCCTGGCCGGGCGCCGGTTCGATGCCCGCCACGGTCACCTGGAGCGGATCGGTCATCTGCAGGCTGGTGCAGGACACCAGCCCCATCAGCAGCATGGCCGGCAAAACCCTGGTCATGAACAAAGACATGTTGTTTACCTCTCAGGCCCCAGCACGACCAGTGCCTTGCCCACGTTCTCGCCGCGCATCAGTCGGGAAAACTGCGCACCGGCTGCGCTGATTCCGGTGGCCCGATCCTCGCGATAGCGGATGCGTCCATCACGCAGGCCGGCTGCCACGGTTGTTTCAAAGAGCGGGCGCCGGTACTCGAAATCCGAGACGACGAGCCCCTTCATCACAGCCCTCTTCAAGATCGGCAGGGCAAGGTCCAGGGGCTTCGAGCGCGCCGGATCGTTGTAGCGCTCCATCAGCCCGCACAGGATGACCGTGCCGTTGATCTTCAGGACCGTGAAGGCATCAGCCAGCATCTGGCCACCGACATTATCATGGTAGACATCCGCACCATCGGGCAGCGCCGCGGCCAGCCGGTCCCGGAAGTCGTCACGGCGATAATTGACACTGTCGTGAAAGCCGAACTCGCTGACCAGCAGCTCGCATTTCCGGTCACTGCCGGCAATGCCGATCACGCGGGCGTCGCGCAGGAGGGCGAGCTGGCCCACCATCGAGCCCACGGGCCCGAGTGCCGCCGATACCAGCACGATCTGCCCGGCCCCCACATCGGCCAGCTCATGCACGCTCGCCCAGGCAGTCAGACCGGGCATGCCGAGCACGCCGAGCCAGGTCGACAACGGCGCCATGGCCGGATCCAGCCGCGAGGTCCGCTCGCCGGTCGATATGCCGTACTCCTGCCAGCCACCGAAATGTCGAACGTAGTCGCCCTCGGCGTAATCCGGGTGGCGGGATCCAACCACCTGGCCCACGGTCT
>CAYLKO010000003.1:19355-29101 GCA_964384525.1 uncultured Chromatiaceae bacterium | reverse complement strand
GCCGGCTCCCATCGGCTTCCCGCCCAGCATGTGCCGCCCGGCCATCGCCGAGCGGTGATAGGGATCCAGCGACAGGTAGACATGCCGGACCAGCAATTCCCCCGCGCGCAGTTCGGGGACGGCTTCCTCCACGACACGGAAGTCGCCAGCCTGGGGCACACCAACCAGTGGATGGGCAAGCACGACTTTCTGATTACGCATGGGTCTACCGTACCTGCCTGCCCGCCTTCCCGCTAGACTCCGAGCAGTCTCGTTCCACTTCACTGAACAACACGTGACCGCCTGAAAAAGGAAGATCTCACGATGGCCATCATTCCCTTCGAAACCACGATCGACTTCATGAACCCCCGCTGGAACCGGGATGCCTGGGCCCGCATCCATGGCGACCTCGACTCCAGCAAACAGCGCATCGGCCACTGCAGCGGAACGATCCTCGGGGTACGGCCGGGAGAGAAGGTTCAGCCCCTGCTCGGCTTCCAGACTTTTCTGGCCACGCGCCTGATACCGCTGCCCGACGGCAACATCCGGCGCCTCAACAAGGAAGTGATTTTCTACACGAGCCTGACGCGGCTCGGTCAGCCGGGCGGCATCATCGAAGAATGGACCAACCCCTGGACCAGCGAAAAGCTCAGGGTCGTGCAGGTGATCAATGATCCGTTCAACTACACGATCAGCGACACCCTCATTCTGGCGCCGGAGGATTTTGCCGGTGACCGGAGCAAGCTGCCGAAGATTCCGCTGATCTTTCCCTGGCAGGAGTTGAACGCTGATACGCTCGTCCTGTCCACCGACATGCACCTGAATTACCCGAATCCACTGCAGCCGGACCGGTGGCCGCGCGAGTCCAGCGGCGCCATGGTGCAGGTCTCCGAGATGATGCGCTATTTCGTGTCACGCAAGGATCTGGAGAACCCGAAACTGACGGCCGTGCCCTACACCGGCACGTGGCATCGCGTCACGCCCTGGCTGCCCTGGATGCTGATGGGCACGACGCCCGGTCATTGCTTCTACACGTCGACGATGACCGGCTTCGATTCAGTGGAGCGCCTGCCCCGCGTGCTGCTGGACCATGCGCAGAAGCATTGTCCGGACATGCTGTCGGCGCCGACCGAAGACTATGGTCCGAGCCACTCGAGCCTCGAGCATTACGCGAAGGAACAGCAGCCGGCGCCGGCAAGAACCGGCAGCCAGACGGCCGGCAGCTAGACCACTGGAACCGGCACCAGCGGCACCTCGGGCCAGTCGGGGACGCGCGGCATGGGCCAGTAACCGGGGATCGCCTCGACATTCGCCTGCCAGCGTCGCACCGCCGTGAACGACGAGGTGTCCACACCGCCTTCGGCAGCCAATGCCACGTAGGGATAACAGGCAATGTCGGCCACCGTGGCATGTTTCAGCGCGAGCCATTCACGATTGGCGAGATGCTCGTCCATGATCTTCAGGATGCGGTAGCCGGTGCGGACGGCCTGCTGGTAGTTCAACGGCCAGTTGAGCGCCTTGATGGCGCGCGGCATGGCCAGGCCATTCTGGATTTCATTGGCCGACACCGACAACCAGCGCACCACGCGCGCCAGGCACAGGGGATCCAGCGGCGCCCAGGCGTGCGGCGTGAACTCGCCATAGCGGCCGGCCAGATACAGCAGGATGGCATGGGAGTCCGTCAGCACTTCATCGCCATCCACCAGCACGGGAATCTGGCCAAAGCGGTTGCGGGCCAGGAAAGCCACGCTCAGGTGTTCGTTCTGGCGCAGGTTCACCAGCCGGGTTTCATAAGGCAGATGCAACAGGCGCAGGAACAGCTCAACCTTGTAGCAATTACCGGAACCGGGACTGGTGTACAGGGTCAGGTTCATTGAATACCTCGAATATGCCAACAACGACGGGCAGGGCGGCGCCACGCATCGTCGGCTAAACTTTTGCGATGGTCTACCGCTATTATCATCGTCTCAGTCCGCGGCAGCAGCGCGTCTACCGGCAGAGCGACCAGATCACCACGTTGCCGGTGCCGGCCGCCACAGAGCTTGCCGATGTCACCGGGCGCATCGCCCAGGCACTGAAATCAGGCGAAAGCCGCCCCACCGCCCTCGCCTGCAGCCAGCTGCTGCGCCGGGTGTGCGCACGGCTTGGCGTACGCCCGCCGGCAGTCACCGTGCTGGCGGAGCGGCCGGCGGGCAACTGGGGCGAACTGCACGGCCTGTACAGTCCGGCCCAGGGCCCGGACGGCACGATCACCGTGTGGATGCGCACGGCCAAGCGTGGCCGCATCGTGGCCTACCGGACCTTTGTCCGCACCCTGTTGCATGAGCTCTGCCACCATCTGGACTTCGTCCTGTTGAAGCTCACGCAGTCGTTTCATACCAAGGGCTTCTACCAGCGGGAATCCAGCCTGTACAAGCAACTGTTGCCGACCGCCACACCATGCAGATAGACATCATCCTCGAGCCTGACCTCACGGCCACCGAAGTCGCCGAAATTGCCGTCGCCGCCGAAAACTTCGGGTTCCGGGCGCTCTGGCATTCCAATTACCACCAGAACCCGGACGCGTTCGTGGCCCTGGTGCCGGCGGCCCTGGCCACGAAGCGCATCAAGCTCGGCGCACTCGCGGTAAGCCCGTATGAAATGCATCCGCTGAAGATTGCCAACGCGGTGCTCACGCTGAATGAAATCAGCCAGGGCCGGGCCATGGTTGCCATCGGCGGCGGCGGTTCGGTGATGGGCGCCACGGGCCGCAGGATGGAACCGAAGGCCAATCGCATGCTCCAGGGAGTCACGGAGGCCGTCGAGATCGTCAAGGCCGTGACCTCGGGCAAGTTCGTGCAGGGCTTCAAGGGCGAGCTCTTCCAGTTGGGCCGGCCGCTGAAAAGCAGCTGGGCGAAGGCTCCCAGGCCCGGCATCTACACCTGTTCCACGGGACCGAAGATGCTGGAACTGGCAGGCCGGCTGGCCGATGGCACCCAGATGAGCGACGTGACGCCGGAGAAGATCGGTCATCACATGGAACATCTGCGGGCCGGCCTCGCGGCGAGGACCACACCGGCCGACGACTTTCGCGTGGGCAATTTCTGGGCCTGGCACATCAAGGCGGATCGTGACAGATCCATGTATGAAGCCCGGCGCGAACTGGTTTTCAGAGGCGAGCTGCTGCCGCCGAAGTACGACATGGAGCCCTATGTCACGGCCGTGGAACGCCAGCTCGTCATCGACAAGTGGCAGAACTTCGCCAAGGCGTTCTGGACCCGCAGCGGCAGGATCGAGGATGTGCCCGAGTCGATCGTCAACCGCCTGATCGCCGCCTGCTCATCCGCCGGCGATCTCCGCGACATCGATCACCAGATCGAGCGCTTCCGGATCTTCGAAAAAGCCGGCCTGACGGAACTCTCGATCCGTCTCTTCGACGAACCGATGGCGGGCCTCGATATCGTCGCCCGGCATGTGCTGCCCCACTTCGAGGCCTGCAACTGATTCCCGGATGCCGGCCGTACGCTGTAGAGTAGCGGCCCATTGCTGCTGCACCGGGAAACCCGCACCATGACCACGGACAAGCCGACCACGATCATCGCTGCCATGCTGCTGGCCTGCATGGGTGTATTCGGCCTGCTCGCCGGACCTGTCATGACGGAACTGCTGGTCGCCGGCATGGGCCTGCCCGCCGAAAGTGCCGGGCGGATATTCGCGGTGGAGGCCCTGGGTACCGCCCTGGCGCCGCTGGTCGCGACCCTGTGGATGAGTCGCGTCTCCTGGCGCAACGCCGCCATCTTCGCCAGCCTCGTCGTCATCCTGGGCAATCTCGCCTCGAGCTACCAGACGAGCGCCGGGGCCCTCACCCTGTTGCGTTTCCTGGTGGGCTTCTTCGGCCAGGGAACCGCCTTCGCGCTGTCCATGGCCATTGTCAGCGGCACCCTCAACAAGGATCGCAACTTCGCCTTCCTGATCGCTGCCCAGGTGATCCTGGGGGTGGTGTGCTTTCTCGTGCTGCCGCTGCAACTGCCGCTCCTGCCAGCCGCCGGCATCGGCGGTGTCCTGATGCCGCTCGCGGCACTGGCCGTGGTTGCGCTGGTCACCACCGGCTGGATCCCCCAGTCCGGCGCTGGCGGCGGACATCATGCTGCGGCAGGGCCAGCGCGCGGCTCCGCCAGGCCGGCACTGATTGCGCTCCTCATCATGCTGATCTGGTGCACGGGACTGGGCTCGATCTGGGCCTTCGTCAAGCTGATCGGTACCACGGCCGGTCTCGAGTCCGCCCGCGTGGGCCTGGCCCTGGCCATCTCCACGGGCGTGGGCGCGCTGGGCGCCTTCGCGGCGTCGGCGTTGGCCGACCGCGTCGGCCGGATCATCCCGGTGACGGTGGCCCTGTTGATGCAGGTGGCGATGATCTCGCTGTTGCAGGGCGAGATGGCCTTCATGCAGTTTGCGGTGACGGCCGCGGTATTCCAGTTCTTCTGGAACATGAACGGTCCCTACCTGATGGGTACGGTCGCCTTGAGCGACACCACCGGCAAGATCAGCCTGCTGATTCCGACCGCGCAGATCGGCGGCTTCTTCCTCGGGCCAATGATCGTCAGCGAATTTCTGGATCGCGGCAACAGCCTGGGATCAGCCAATGAGGTGGCCATTGTCTGCTGCCTGACCGCGCTGGCCATTTACATTCCGACAGCGCTTGGCCTCAAGCGCCGGCTGGCCGCCGCTGCCGGCAGTCCGGTGAATTGACCGGGGGCGCCGGCCGCCTGCGACCATCTGCGGCTTGACTTGCCCGAATATTGAAATATCTTTCGCACCGGAATCGTTCGTCACAGGAACCAGACGATGGCGAAGCGCGAGTCGGCCCCACCGGACCTTCAATGGGAATCCCCCGACGACGGCGATGACGCCGACGAGTCGGCAGCCGAGCTTCAAGGTGGTGCGGCCGGGAACAGCGCCCGGCCAGGGTTTCACCTGCTGGCCGCCCGCAGGATCGAGGAAGCCCACGAGCGCCGCCAGCTGCGCAAGGCGATCGAGGACTTCGACGACTACGACGTCTGATCCGGCCCGCCGGCGTCCACGCGCCGGCTGCTACGCACCCAGCTGTTCGAGCAGGCCGGCCATGTCGTCGGCATGCTCTTCTTCCATCGCCAGAATGCCTTCGAGCATGCGCCGCGTGGTGGGGTCCTTGGTACCCAGCCAGGCGATCGTTTCCCGATAGCTGTCGATCGCGATCCGCTCGGCAATCAGGTTCTCCCGGATCATGTCGACGAGATCCTCACCCTCGACATATTCCGCATGACTGCGGGTCGCAAGGCCCTCCGGCGACAGATTGGGCGCGCCACCGAGCTGCACGATGCGGGCGCATATCTCGTCCGCGTGGCCCTGCTCTTCATTGGCGTGGGTCAGGAATTCCTGGGCCACACTCTGCGAGGAAATGCCGGTCGCCATGTAGAAGTGGCGCTTGTAGCGCAGGACGCAGATGATTTCCGTTGCCAGCGCTTCATTCAGCAGCCGCAGCACGACTTCGCGATCGGCGCCGTAACCCGGCGTGACCGCACCAGCCTGGATGTGCTGGCGCGCGCGTTTCCGCAGTGTCTTGATGTCGGTCAGAACGGCGCCGGCACCCTAGTTGTTGCCATTTTTTTTGGCCATCTGATCTCTCCTCAAAGATTGCGCTGCTAGCATACAACCGTGCTGACCCTGCAACCATGGCTCGAAGCCTACCTGACCGGGATCGTCTCGCTGTTTGCGATGATGAATCCGCTGGCCGCGGTGCCGTTGTATCTGGGGCTCACCAGCGGCATGTCGGGCCGTGAACATGCGGTCATCGCCCGGCGGGCGGCCATCAATTCCGCGGTTGTCCTGCTGGTCTGCCTGGTTTCCGGCGCATTGGTGCTGCAGTTTTTCTCCATATCGCTGGCTGCGCTGCGGGTTGCGGGCGGCATGATCATTGCATTTCTGGGCTTTCGCCTGCTCTTTGCCCATGAGGACGCGCATCCACCCGGCCCGTCGGCTCCACAGACCGCACGACCCGATCCCTCGCTGGTGCCGCTGGCCCTGCCGACCTTGTCCGGGCCCGGCTCCATGTCGGTGGTGATCACGGGCCTGAGCCAGCTGGCAGCGCCCGGCAGCCCCACCGGCCGCGTCGGTGGTTACGTCGTTGCGGTGCTCGTCATCGTGAGCGTCGCCGCGTCCGCCTGGCTGATCCTGCGGGCTTCGCCGCGCATCCTGGCCTTGCTCGGCCACGACGGCATTGCGTCAATGAAGGGCATCATGGGCTTCATTCTCGTCTGCATCGGCGTGCAGTTCGTCGCCACCGGCATTGCCGAATTCATTGCCGTCGGCATTCCGCATTAGGACGATCGGCGCGGCGGTTGCAGCAATTTGGCGACCAGCGCGGTCCAGCCGGTCTGATGGGAGGCGCCCACACCCCGCCCCGAGTCACCGTGAAAATATTCATGGAACAGCAGGTGGTCTTTGAAGTTCGGGTCGGTCTGCATCCGCGGATACTGACCCAGCGCCGGGCGTCGGCCCTCGGCATCCGGAAGAAAAATCCGCGTCAGCCGCAGTGACAGATCGTTCGACACCTCGTTGATCGTCACGTAGCGGCCGGACCCGGTCGGGCACTACACCATGAAATCATCACCGTAATAGTGGTGAAACTTCTGCAGCGACTCGATGATCAGGAAATTCACCGGAAACCAGACCGGTCCCCGCCAGTTTGAATTGCCGCCAAAGAGGCCGGTGTCGGCTTCGGCCGGCTGATAGCGCACTTCAAGCACGCTGCCGTCGATGTGAAAGACGAAGGGATGATCCGCGTGAAACCGGGACAGGGCGCGTATGCCGTGGTCCGACAGGAATTCGGTTTCATCCAGCATCCGCTTCAGGATCCGTTTCATGCGGTGGCCGCGCAGCAGCGACAGCAACCGGCGCTGACCCTTGCCGGCCACCTGCCAGTGCGAGACCAGTGCCGCCAGGTCTGGCCGGTAGTTCAGGAACCATTCCATGCGCCGGTTGAAGTCGGGCAGCTTTTCCAGCATCTCCGGCTCGAGGGTCTCGACGGCAAACAGCGGAATCAACCCCACCATCGACCGCACCCTGAGCCGCTCGGTCCGGCCATCCGGCATGTGCAGGAGGTCGTAGTAGAACTTGTCTTCGTCATCCCACAGGCCGGTGGCGCTTTTGCCGGCGTTGTTCATGGCCTCGGCAATGTGCAGAAAGTGTTCGAAGAACTTGGTGGCGATGTCTTCGTACACGGGATTGTGCAGGGCCAGCTCCAGGGCGATGCGCATCAGGTTCAGCGAATACATGGCCATCCAGCTCGTGCCATCCGACTGATCGATGCGCCCGCCCATGGGCAGCGGGGCGCTGCGATCGAAGACGCCGATGTTGTCCAGGCCGAGGAAGCCGCCCTGGAACACGTTGTTGCCGTCGCTGTCCTTGCGATTCACCCACCAGGTGAAATTCAGCATCAGCTTGTGGAACACGCGCTCCAGAAACTGCAGATCACCCTTGCCGTCGTTCTGCAACGGATGCTGCGCCCGGTCGATCTGGAAGACACGCCACGCCGCCCAGGCATGCACCGGTGGATTGACGTCACCGAAAGCCCACTCGTAGGCGGGAATCTGCCCGTTGGGGTGCATGTACCACTCGCGCAGCAACAGGATGAGCTGGCGCTTGGCAAAGCCGGCATCGATCAGCGCAAAGGGAATCATGTGGAACGCCAGGTCCCAGGCCGCGTACCAGGGGTATTCCCACTTGTCCGGCATGGACACCACATCCGCATTGTTGAGATGCTGCCAGCCGCGATTCCGGCCATGCCGGCGGCTCTCCGGCGGAGCTGGCTGGCCCGGATCGCCATGCAGCCACTGCGGCACATCGTAGTAATAGAACTGCTTCGACCAGATCAGGCCGGCAAAGGCCTGACGCTGCACGTGGCGCGCCTCGGCATTGTCCAGATCGTGCTGAACCCGGGCGTAGAACTCGTCGGCTTCGGCAATGCGCCCGGCAAGGATTTCATCGAAATCCAGGAAAGGCCGGGAACGCGGCTGTCGGCTGAGACGCAGCCGGATCCGGTGCGTGCCGCCGGCCGGTATCTTCCGTGCATGCCAGGCGGCGACCTTGGTGCCGGCGCGGGCTGCATTCACGGCGGCTGCATTGCCGTGAATCACCCGCTCATGAAAGCCATCCTTGAACGGGCCCGCACCATCCATGCCGAAGAGACGCCGGACATTGGTCTCGTTTTCGGTGAACAGCAGTTCGGGCGCGTTCTCTACATACAGGCGATAAGTGCCGAGCAGGGGATGCTCGATGAGCACCTCGCCCTCGTCGACGGCAAACATTCTTGGTTTGGCTTCGCCGGGCTTCCAGCTCCAGGTATTGCGAAAACACAGCTGGGGCAGGATGTGCAGAACCGCCTCTTCGGCTGCCAGGTTGACGGCCGAGATGCGCATCAGGATGTCTTCGGGCGCCGCCTGCGCATACTCGACGAAGACATCGAAATAGCGGTTGTCATCGAAAACGCCGGTATCGATCAGTTCCAGCTCGGGCGCATCGATGCCCTGTTGCCGGTTGCCCTCAACCAGACGATCGTAGGGAAACTCCACCTGCGGATACTTGTAGAGCATCTTGAGATAGGCATGGGTCGGGGTGGCATCGAGGTAGTAGTAGAGCTCCTTGACGTCTTCACCATGATTGCCCTCGCGGTTGGTCAGGCCGTAGAGGCGCTCCTTGAGTATGGGATCCCTGCCATTCCACAGGGCCAGCGACAGGCAGAGATGCTGGTTGCGATCGGATACCCCGGCAATGCCATCCTCGCCCCAGCGATAGGCGCGACTGCGCGCATGATCGTGCGGGAAATATTCCCAGGCCGTGCCGTCCGGACTGTAGTCTTCGCGGCCCGTCCCCCACTGTCGCTCGGACACGTAGGGCCCCCACTTCTTCCAGCCTTCCCCCGGAGCAAACGCTGCGGCAAGCCGCCGGTCTTCAGCGGTCACTGCGGCCCCTCGAGCACGAACCAGGCGCGCAGTATCTCCGCCACACTCCACGCCTGGGCAAAGCAACCCCGGGCGCGATGCGGCGCGTCGCCATCGAAGATTTCACTGACACTGCCAACGCAGGCTTCGGCCAGATGCGTACCGATGCCGGCCAGCAGCGCCTGGGCAGCAGCCCGCTCGCCGTGAACGGTGAAATGCGCCAGTGCGAACGGACCCAGAAGCCACGGCCACACGGTACCCTGGTGATAGGCCGCATCCCGTTCACGGGGGCCGCCCTGATGGATGCCCCGATAGTGCGCATCACGCCTGGCAAGCGTTCGCAGGCCCATCGGGGTCAGCAGCTCACGCTGACAGGCGCCAACCACCTGTGCCGCCATGGCTCGATCCAGCAGGCCTGCATCGAGCGACACGGCGAGTATCTGGTTCGGGCGGAGTGCAGCGTCGTTGCCGTCCGGCCCATCGATGACGTCGTACAGATGGCCACCCCCGGCAAACCAGAAGCGCTGCACGAATGATTCACGGACGCGATCAGCCAGGCCCTGATAGTGGCGGGCCAGCGCCGGTTCGTTCTCGATCCCGGCCAGCCGGACCATGACCCGCAGCGCCCGATGCCAGAGTGCGTTGATTTCCACCGGCTTGCCGATGCGGGGCGTCACGACATGGCCATTGGTCCTGGCGTCCATCCACGTGAGCTGCACGCCCGGTTCGCCGGCGCGCAACAGCCCGTCGGCCGGATCCACGCCGATACCATGCCGGGTGCCCCGCAGATGCCAGTCGATCATGTCCACG
>CAYLKO010000003.1:0-19345 GCA_964384525.1 uncultured Chromatiaceae bacterium | reverse complement strand
CCAGAGATCGCGGATCAGGGCGGCATCGCCCGAAGCGACGTGGCAGGCATCGATGGCGGCAAAGAACCACAGGCTGGCATCCGCCGTGTTGTACTCCGGCGGCGAGGCATCATCCGGAAACCGGTTCGGCAGCATGCCCTGACTGATGTAGCCCGCAAAGGTGCGCAATACCCGGGCGGCGAAGTCCGCGCGGCCGGTGTGCAGGGTCAAGCCAGGCAGCGCAATCATCGTGTCGCGACCCCAGTCACCGAACCAGGGGTAGCCGGCGATGACGGTGCCCCCCGCTGCGTCCTGCGCGTCCTGCGCGTCCTGCGCGTCGGTCTCGTGGCCCGGCCGGTCGCGGCGCACCAGGAACTGATCGGCGGCCAGCACCAGCTGACGAACCCAGCCCGGCTCATGCACCACCGGCGCCAGGAGCCGGGCCCGTCGGCGCCGGTCGGCGGCGAGTGCGGCCTGCGGCCGGGTCGGCAGACGATCTGCGGGCTCTGCCGTGCAGATCAAGGTTGCCGATGCGCCCACCTCGAGATCGATCTGGAACTCGCAGGGCCGGAACAGATCCTCATGGCAATCCAGCCCCCGCTCGGCTTCCAGCCGATGATGGAAGTTCCAGTACCAGTCGCCGCGCGCTTCGCACCGGCCTTCAGCACACAACAGGCGATAGGTGCGCGTGCCCGTACCGGCGTTGACTGCCATGCCATCCGGCACCGGCGTGGTGCTCATGTCCCGTTCGCCGCGGCTCTCGGCGTGAAAATCCCGCCACGCACACAGCGGCGAGAGGCGCAGGCGCAGGGGGCCGCTGGCGCTCTCCAGCCGGAAGCGGACATAGGTGGTGTCCGCCTCCCGATCCATCCAGATGAGTTGGGTCAGGCGCGCATCACCGATGGCAAAACTCCACACCGGCATGCCGCCGTTGAGCGTGAAGGCCTCGACATGCCGACAGCCATCCGGTGCCGCACTGACACCACCGTACTCATGCGCCCAGAGCGGCTGCGAGCTGCCTTGGTAGTCGACGAACGCATCCAGGCTGGCGACCAGCACGGTGCGCGCCGCTGGCGGCTGCAAGGCCGCGACCAGCAGGCCGTGATAGCGCCGGGTCGCGGCGCCGGACACGGTGCCGGCCGCATAACTTCCGGAACCATTGGTGACCAGCCACTCCCGGCTGGCGGCAGTCTGGAAATCGGTGCAGAGGGCGCGATCCAGATCGATGCGGGGAACGCCATCCGGCCGCCGCGCCGGCCTGCCGGCAGGCACGCTCATGTGCGCGGATCCGGCAGCGAGAAGCCCGTGATGACCCCCTGCTGGATCCAGGTGGTGAGCAGGTACAGCAGTGGCGCACTCTCCGCCGCAGGGTCGGCGGGCGGCAACCAGGCGGTCGATTCGCCCAGCGTGCTGCCCTGCTTCACCGCGAGCAGCCAGTGGTAATCCAGCTCGGCCAGGCGATGGACCCGCACGCCGTTCGCCTCACGCTGCACCAGCAGATGCTCGCAGTCCCGAACCGGCATCGATCGTGATGCCGGCTGCGTGGTTTCAGCCACTGTTCCGCACCGCATGGCCTCCTGGTGAGCCTCCCACAGCTGAAAGATCGCGTGCCGACTGGCCAGCAGTCGTACGGATGGATGCAATTCGACCCGCAGGCTGTCGTGCAGTTCCACGGGAACTGCCGCCAGTCGGGCCAGATCCATCCGGCCATCAGGGTCGGCTGCCACCAGCGACTCCTGAATCAGCCACTCGAGCCGGGCCACGTCGATCAGATGCTCGTCGGCGCTGCCGCATACATGGTCTTCGAGAAAGGCCACCAGACCACGCCCGATGTGAAACAGATTGCAGGCAGGTGAAGGATGGGCCCGCTGGTACGACCAGGCCAGCTGGCCGAATTCCTGCGCGCCTGTCTGGTGTTTCAGCAAGGGGAACGCCGCCGCCAGCGCCACTGCAAAATTTTCCCGGGCGTTGCTGCGATAGATGCCGATCCGCTGTGCCGTGCTCGTCCGGGCTGGCGGGGATGAAGTTGTCAGGATCTGCGCGCCCAGACCCGGGTCTGCACGGTACAGCAGCTCGCGAATGAAGCGGTGCTGCAGCCGTGCCAAACCAGCGGGGCCCGACTCAACTGGATCCTGGCCGGCAGAATCAGCGCCGACCGTTGCAGGCCCGATGGCCTCAGGCGACGCGGACATCTTTCATCACCGCCGACAGCCGCATGAGTTCGGCTTCCGCCTTGTTGGCTTCACTCACCAGCACCGGCAGCGCCGGCAGGTCGGCATCCCATTCAATCAGGGTCGGTTGGGGGCCCAGGTGCTGCAGGGCCTGCCGGTACAGGGCCCAGACCGCATCGGCCACCGGCGCGCTGTGGGTGTCGATCAGCAGGCCGTCGCTCACCGTGTGGCCGGCCAGATGAATCTCGCCCACGAGTTCCGGTGGGATCGCGGATACATAGTCCGCGGCGGAGTAGCCATGATTCATGGCGCTGACGTACACGTTATTGACATCGAACAGGATGCCGGCGCCGCTGCGCCGGGCCAGGGCGACCAGAAAGTCCCATTCGGTCATTTCCGCCCCTACAAATTCCAGATAGCTGGAGACGTTCTCGATCAAGATCCGGCGCTGCAGAAACTCCTGCACTGCCGTCACCCGCGCAACGAGATGGTCGAGTGCCTCGTGCGTACAGGGCAGCGGCAGCAGATCATTCAGAAACACGCCGCCGGCCGAACTCCAGCTCACATGTTCCGACACCAGTGCCGGTTCCACGCGCCGGACCAGGCGCCGGAGCCGTTTCAGGTGGTCCGCATCGAGCGGATCAACACTGCCCAGCGACAGGCCCACCCCGTGCAGACTGACACCGTAATCGCGCCGGACCGCATCCAGAACCGCCAGCTGGCGGCCGCCATCGGCAAAGAAATTCTCGCTGTGGACCTCGACCCAGGGAATCGCCGGCCGGTCCTGCAGGAAGGCCTGATGATGCGGACTCCGCAGACCTATTCCTGCTTGCGCCGGAACAGGCCGCGAAGCCGTTGCCGGCATCGTCACCGATGCCGGTGTCACTTCAGGTGTCCTTCTTGCCGGCGGTGGGCGACCCGCCCAATTCAGCGCACTGGCCTTTGGCAACATACTTCCAGTCGCCTGGATCGTTGTCGGTCTTCGCTTGTCCCTGGCAGGAGTGGCCATTGGCGGCGCAGCTGTTTTCACCCGCCTTGGCTACACCAAAGCATTTCTCCTTGGCGGCGCCATCTTCGGCATATGCAGCCGTGCTGAGGGTGGCTGCGCCAAATGCCAGCAGGCTGGTGATGGCAGTTGAAACCATGAGTGAGCTGGTCTTCATGAGTGGTCGTCTCCCTGGATGATGATGAACACAGGTGGGTAGGTCGGGGGTACCTGCGGGACCCGGCATGGTCCCGCAGACATTACACAATACGCCACCGTTTGGCAGCTGGCGCCTGAAGGGCGCCGGTCGGGTCAGACGACCTCGACGTAGACGACGGGGATCTGCTTCCGCTGGGCGTAAGCCGCCGCAAATTCGGTTGCGAACTCTTCATCCATCGGGCAGTCGCTGACCAGGGTGCGGAAGTTCCAGGTCCGGGTGCGGATTGCCCCACCGAAAACCCGCTCGATGGTGGCAAAGGTGGCCGGCGATCCATCCCGGCGCTGGCAATACACCCGCAGGAAGTCGCCTCCTGCACAGGTTGCATCGTGATCGTGGATTACCTGGACCTTCATCGCCTGCTCCTCACCCGCCGCGGGTCATACGGACTCGTTGCAAGCCCGATGCGGGCTGCCCCTGCCCAGGTATCAGCAAGGGTCGTGCCAGTGTGGATCAGGTCACCCTATACGGCGCAGTCGGCCACTTATGTGAAGGTCGGGCACCGCAAATTGTCAGTTGTTGACCGCCACGGCCACGGTCGGGGCCGAACGCGTCGGGATGCGCACCGCCGCACCGGACACGGTGACCACCCGTTCACCGACGGCACAGTCACGACAGGCGCCCAGCCCCAGCCGCCGGGCTGCGAGCGGCGCCAGCCTGGGTGCCCCCGGCACGAGCACATGCAAGGCGCCGCTGTAGTCAGCCAGATAGAGCGCCACGCCGGAGGTCTCGACCAGCGCCCGGTCGGTGGGCGAGAAATAGCGGCGTTCCGGGGCGGCAGCTCCGTGGGTATGCCACAGCGCGACCACGGCAAAGCCCGCAGGCACGGTGAGGCGGACCTGGATCCGGTCTGCGCCCGCCTCGCCGGGGGCGATGGAATAGTGATAGTCCGCACCCCGCCGGAGGATCGCGCCCAGGTACTCCCGGTCCTCCCGGATGGAGCGCGCATTGACAGCGCTGGTGGCGGCAACCACGGCATCGAATGCCGAGGCAAACCGGGCAGTCGAGGGCCCATCCACGGTTGCTGCCGTGGTTGCTGCCGCCGTTGCCTTGCCCGGCAGCACGACAAGCCCCGCAGCCAGAACCAGCCCCAGGCAAAGCCCTGCACCCGTTCCCATGTCGCCGCTCCCATCGCTGAACTGATGGGTGCAGGAGTCTCGACACGGCGCCCCGCTGAATCCTGAGGCTAAGCGCCCGGATCACGATGCTTTTGAAAATGATGCTCCCGGAACATCCGGAAAAGCTTCGGATGCCACCATTTCAAATACTTGCGTGCCTGCCTCGCCTTGGCCGGTACTGGCTGACCGGTGGAACCGGGCGTACAGTTGCCGCGATATATGAGCCCCGACCGCCCGCCCCCCGAGTCCGCCAGGACCAATCTGCAGGCCGGATTTCGCGTGGGCAGCTGGCAGGTCCACCCCCTGCAGGGCGTCATCGAACAGGCCGGACACCTGGTCCATATCGAACCCCGGGTCATGGATGTCCTGCTATGTCTCGCCAGGCATCCGGGGCAGGTCGTGTCACGCGAGATGTTGCTCGACGAGGTCTGGTCAGGCGTCGTCGTGACCGATGAGGTGGTGACGCGGTGCATCTCGGAGCTGCGGACGGTGCTGCGCGATACCGGCCGCGACCGACAATTCATCCGGACGATCCCGAAACGGGGTTACAGCCTGCTGGCGCCGGTCGAGCCGCTGGCGAACGAGGCGGCTGCCGACGAGCCGGTACCCCTTGCGGATATCGGCGAAGCAACCGCGGAAACCCCGGACCCTGATCCCCCGGCCACCGCGGCGTCGATGCTGTCGGCCACGGCCAGGGGCACCGTACGGGCCGGTCGCCAGGCGCTGGCCACCGGGCGCAGCCTGCTGCGCTCCGCCCTGCTGGGCATAGGCCTGCTCGTGATCGGCATCATCGGTCTGGCCGTTCTCTTCAGCGGTGACGACGGGGTCGACGTCACGGTCGTGTCGGATGGCAACACCGGCCAGCCGGCAGCCACAGCCGCGCCCCCGGCAGCGGCGTCGGTCGCGACCAGAGCCGACTCGTTCCACTCCCTGGCAGTCCTGCCACTGGTGAACCTGAGCGGCAATCCGGAGCATGAGTATTTCAGCGAGGGACTGGCCGAAGACATTCGCAACACCCTGATCAGTGCGACGGATCTGCGCATCGCGGCCCGGACTTCATCCATGGCATTCCGCAACAAGCCGATGGATGTGCGCGAAATCGCCCGGCAGCTGAATGTGGATGCGTTGCTGGAAGGCACGGTGCGCATCACCGACCAGCAGCTGCGGGTCACGACCCAACTCACGGACGGGCGTACCGGCTATCCGGTCTGGGCTGCAAGTTTCGAGCGGCCGGTAACGGACAAGCTCTCGCTGCAGGCCGAAATCGCCGAGGCCATCATCCGCCAGGTCGCACCCACGACCACCACAACAGGCTCGCTGGTGACCAACGCCACCGCCAGCGAACAGGCGCTCGACGACTATCTCCTCGGCCGCCACTACTGGAACCAGCGGACCGAAGGCAGCGTCCAGCGCTCCATCGGCTATTTTGAACAGGCGCTGGCTCGTGACCCGAACTATGCGCTGGCGTACTCCGGACTGGCGGACGCCTGGTCCCTGCTGGGGCAGTACAACGACCATCCGCCGGCGGCTACCGGGCCGAAGGCCCGGCTGAATGCCGCCAAAGCGGTTGCCCTGAATCCGGACCTGGCGGAAGCACAGGCATCGTTGGGCATGGTTTTGCAGGAGAGCGGTGATCTCAAGGGGGCGCTGGCTGCATACCAGAAGGCTGTCGCGCTGCAACCCGGCTACTCCATGGCGCAGATGTGGCTCGGCGCCCTCTGGCTCGGCATCGGCGACGCCAATGAGGCTGCGAAGCATCTGGAAGCGGCTCTCGAGCTGGACCCGCTGCATCCCTCCGTGCAGGTGAACTACATTTCGTCGCTGATTGCGCGGGGCCAACTGGACCGCGCCCGCGAGGAAGCACAACGACTGCTGACCCTGACGCCCAATGATCGTCTGCAGAAGATGCTCTGGAAGGCAAGCCTGGAGCAGGGCAACTACGACGAGGTCCTGAAACTGGCCACAGGCCAAACTACCGACGCAGCGTTGATCCCTTACGTCAATGACACCATCATCGAAGCGCTCATTTACCTGCAGCGCTACGCCGAAGCCCGGCGGATGATCGACGACAATCGTGAGGTGCTCGACTCGACGCGCCGCTTGCTGCTGGAGAGTGATCTGGCCATCGCGCGTCGCGATGCGCCGGCGCTGCGCCAGGTGGCGGAGAAAATGCGCCTTTCGGCAAGCGGGGATGATTTGCCTGCGGCCCATCGCCAGTGCGCCGGCCTGTGGGCGGATTATCGCGTCGCCATTGCTGATCTCATCGACAGGCACCATCCGGCAGCCACCCGGGGATTTCAGCGCGTGGCCAAGAACTTCGACCCTGCGGTCTGCAGTGATGAAACGCCCTCGCTGCGCCTGATGGCCACCGCCTACGCCCTGGAAAGCCAGGCACGCGACAACAACCCGGCAGCCGTGGCAGCGGCCGTGCCGGCGGCCCGCCAGATCATTGCCTCACTGCGCAGTCAGGGATGGAACGACAGCTGGTTTGGCACGGGCGAACTGGCGGTTGCGCTGATCTCCGGGGATGAATCCGGCGCAACTGCCCAGCTGCGTGAGATGCGGCGCAGAGGCCTCCTGCCCTACGGCCGGCTGCGCACCTCGCCGCTCTTCGATCGCCTGTGGGAACTGCCGCCGCTGAAAGCGGCGACACCGCAGATGGCCACCGATTTTGCCGGCGTCCAGCAACGTGCAGCCGGCCTGAAGCTCGCCAAGTTCGGCCTGTAACCGCGAGCGGGCGCTTCAGGGCATCCGGATCCGGCCGCCGCCACCGGACATGCCACCGCCCGACATGCCGCCACCGAAGCCGCCACCCGCCTCGGGGACGATCAGTGACGAAGCCTGGTCACGCCGCATTTCCTCGAGCTTCTGCATCGTGTCATGCAGGGCGCCATTGGCCGCCGTCGGAAAATTCGTGATCGCCTCTTCCAGTGTGCTGCCCGGAATTTCGAAGCTGAGCGGCAACGCGCCCATCCGCGACATCAGCTGCGTCTGGCCCACATACAGCACCGGGCGGGCCGGGTCCGGCTTGCCGGTTTTGTCGATGGGACTCAGGCGTTGAATCGTGCCGACCCGACGGTCAGTGAATATTTCTTCCTGATAGAGGTCGGTCTCCTCCATCTTGAGTTCCAGATCGAGTGCATCGTCAGCCATCGGCGTGTATCCGCAGAAAACAGCCTTGAAGGATACCAGACGGCACCGGCAGCCCCGAAATCCCGATCGAAGTTGCTACCATCCAGCGGGTGACAGACACCGCAATCATCATCGGATCCCGCCATCAGCCACGGGCCCGCCCGTGAGCCTCACTGATGACACCCTGGCCTACCAGGGTCTGTCGCCCGACGACATCCTGTCTGCCGTGGAGAGCCTCGGCCTGCCGTGTGACGGCCGCCTGCTCACCCTCAACAGTTATGAAAATCGCGTGTATCGCGTCGGCATCGAAGACGCAGCACCCGTGGTTGCCAAGTTCTACCGACCCGGCCGCTGGTCCGACGCGGCCATCCAGGAAGAACACGACTACACCCATGAACTGGGCGAAGCCGAGATCCCCGTGGCCGCCCCGCTGGAGCATGCCGGCCACACCCTCCATCACCACGGCGCATTCCGCTTTTCCGTCTCGCCGTGTTTTGGTGGCCGGGCGCCGGAACTCGACGACCTGCAGCTGCTGCGACAACTGGGCCGCTTCGTCGGCCGGATCCATCTGTGCGGCCAGCGGGCCAGCTTCCGGCATCGGCCACGGCTCAACCTGCACTCCTACGGCGAAACCTCCCGGCAGTTCCTGCTCGAGGCAGGCTTCATTCCGGCTGACATCCGCGCCGCCTACGACAGCGTCTGCGAGGCCGCCCTGGATCGCGTGCAACTCTGCTACGAGCGGGCCGGCGAGCCACGCGAGCTGCGGCTGCATGGCGACTTCCACCCGGGCAACGTTCTCGTGCTGGACGACGTGCTGCACATCGTGGACTTCGATGACACCTGCACCGGCCCCGCGATCCAGGACCTGTGGATGTTCCTCTCCGGCGATCGCTTCGAGCAGACCCCGCAGCTCGCCGAACTGCTGGCCGGCTACACGGAATTTCGCGACTTCGACGCAACGGAACTCAACCTGATCGAAGCCCTGCGCACCCTGCGGCTGATGCACTACGCAGCGTGGCTGGCGCGCCGCTGGGAAGACCCGGCCTTCAAGGTGGCCTTCCCGTGGTTCGGCGGCCAACGCTATTGGGATGAACATGTGCTGGCACTACGTGAACAGATTGCCCTGATGGATGAAGAACCCTTGCGCTGGGAGCCGGCATGAACGCCGTGATCGGCGGCGAGGAAGTGGCCACCCGGTACTCCGGGCTGGAAGACCGGCGCAAACTGTTGCAGCACGTTGCCATCGTCACGCACTGCGTGCCGGATCTGGATGTTGCCATCGCGGCCTGGCAGCAGTTTCTCGGTCATGCGGTCACGGCCCGGGGACAACTCGACGCCGACTTGTGCACCCTGTGGGGCAGCCCGGGCGCTGTCGGCCAGCGCTACGCGCTGCTGCAGCCGGCCAGCGGCCAGCCCACGTGGATCCGTTTCATCGAGTCACCGGATCGCGGCGGTTACGGGCCGCCGATGACGACCGGCTGGAATGCCACGGAACTGCTGGTGAAAGACGTGGATGCACTGGCAGGGCGACTGCGCGCGTCGCCGTTTCGCATTCTGGGCGGCCCCAATGATCTTTATCCCCGGCCACGGGCGCCGCGGGCCATGCAGGTGCTGGGACCGTCGGGCGAACATCTCTACTTCACCCGCCTCCTGCCGGGCGGCAGCCGCTATGGGCTGCATGGCGCCCGCTCGGAAGTCGATCGCGTGTTCATCGTCACCACCGGCGGGCCGTCGTCGGATGCGATGCAGGCCTTCTATGGCGGCGCCATGGGCCTGCGCATCCTGGATCACATGCCCTTCATCAACCCGATCGCGGCCCATGGCTGTGGTGTGGAACCCGACACGATTTTTCCCACCTCGATCGTCCGGATCCCGGGGCGGCGCTTTCTGCTGGAACTGGATGAATATCCGGCGACCGTGCAACCCCGCCCGCGGCTGGGCGGCCGGCTCCCGGCCGGCATGGCGATGGTCAGTTTTCTGGTGGCAAGCCTCGACGACATCCCCGTGCCGGCCCGCGCACCGCCCCAGAGACTGACGACGCCGCCCTTTGCCGGCCGGCGCGCCATGGTCATCGAGGGGCCGGCCGGAGAATGGCTGGAACTGATCGAGGCCGAATCCTGAGCTGCATTGCAGGGCCGGCTCACGGGGGATGAGCCCCCGGCGCCAGTCAGTATAATGCGCGCCTCATTTTGCCGACTTGCTCTTCCCTGCCATGGCCCTCGTTCGTTTAGATGATGTTTCGCTTGCCTACGGCGAGCAGAAACTGCTGACCAATGTTGCGTTCGAGATCGAACCGGGCGAGCGCGTGTGCCTGATCGGTCGCAATGGCACGGGCAAAACCTCCCTCTTCCGGCTGATCACCGGCATCGTCCACCCCGACAGCGGCGTCATCCAGTACCGGAACGGGCTCGTGATGAGCACGCTGGACCAGCAGCTGCCGGAGGATGTGCACGCCAAGGTGCGCGAGGTGGTTGCCGAGGGCCTGGCTGACGTCAAGCTGCTGGTGGACGAGTACGAGCAGCTCGCCCACCAGGCGCTGGACAAGGCCGGATTGAAGCGGCTCGATGATCTGCAGCACCGCATCGACGAGCTCGATGGCTGGCGGATCGACCAGCGCGTCGAATTGATCATGACGGAAATGGCGCTGCCACCTGATCAGCCGATCGGCGAACTGTCCGGCGGCTGGCGGCGGCGCGTGGGCCTTGCCAGGGCGTTGATCAGCAAGCCCGATCTCCTCCTGCTCGACGAGCCCACCAACCACCTCGACATCGTCACGATCCAGTGGCTGGAGAACCGCATCCGCTCGTGGCAGGGCGCCGTGCTGTTCATCACCCATGACCGCGCCTTCCTCGACAAGCTCGCCACGCGCATCTGCGAACTGGATCGCGGGCGTCTTCTGAGTTTTCCCGGCAGCTACGACGAATACCTGGAGCGCAAGGAAAAGCTGCTGGAAGACGAGGCCAGCGCCAACAAACTCTTCGACCGGAAACTGGACGAGGAAGAGATCTGGATCCGCCAGGGCGTCAAGGCGCGGCGGCATCGCAACCAGAACCGGGTGCGGCGCCTGGAAGCCCTGCGCCAGGAATACACCGACCGCCTCACGCCCCAGCAGCGCGCCCGCATCTCGATCGAGGAGGCGGATCAGTCCGGCCGGAAGGTCATCGAGGCCAAACACATCACCCACGGCTTCCGCGGCGAGGAGCTGATCCGGGATTTCTCCTGCCGGATCATGCGCGGCGATCGCATCGGCCTCCTCGGCAACAACGGCGTGGGCAAGAGCACGCTGCTGCGGATCCTGCTCGGCGAGATCCAGCCCCTGCATGGCACGTTGAAGACCGGCACGGCGCTCGAGATCGGCTATTTCGGCCAGTTGCGCGAGAGCCTGGACCCGGAAAAAAGCGTGGCCTACATCGTCGGCAACGGCAGTGACTACGTGAAGATCAATGGCCATGACCGCCATGTCATCGGTTACCTGAAGGGCTTCCTGTTCAGCGCGAAGCGCGCCATGACGCCGGTGAAATCATTGTCCGGCGGCGAACGCAACCGGGTGATCCTGGCGCGGCTCTTCACCAAACCCAGCAATTTCCTGATCCTCGACGAGCCGACCAATGATCTGGACGTGGAAACGCTGGAAGTCCTCGAAGACCGGCTGGATGAATACAAGGGCACGCTGATCGTCGTGAGCCACGACCGCATGTTCCTCGATTCCGTGGTCACCAGCGTGTTTGCCTTCGAGCCGCACGGGCATATCCAGCGCTATGTCGGCGGCTATACCGACTGGCTGCGCCAGGGCAAACCGCTGGCCGAAACCGACAATCCCCATCTGGTCGCAGGCGAGGCACCCGCGCTGTCAGCCGGCGAGCGACGCAAGCAGGCGTCGCGGCAGGGCCGCCGCCTGAGCTACAAGGATCAGCGCGAGCTCGACTCGCTGCCGCCGAAGATCGAGGCCCTGGAGGCCGAGATCAGGGCGCTGGAACGGCAGACCGCCGCCAAGGGTTTCTACGACAAGGCCTGGCACGAGACCGTGCCGGTACTCGATGCCCTGCGCGACCGCCAGGCCGAGCACGAGCAGGTCACGGCGCGCTGGCTGGAGCTGGAAGAGCAGAAGGACCAGGCGTAGCCGCAACCGGACCGGCTGCCGTGACTTCGACACCGGGCAGTTGCAGAACGTATTCCGGGCCCATCAGCATCGCCGGCGTGTAGTAGCCGCCGGGCACCGTGTGGTTCAGCAGGTGCTCGACGATGCCCAGCGCCGCCGTCACGGTCAGGTCGTAGCCATTCGGCGTGGCCAGCTGCAGTTGCCGGAATTCTCCGGCGGCATTGCGCACTTCGCCCCAGATCCTGGCACGGGTGCGGGCGCGCGTCGCCGCGTCCGGCCCCTGCACCCGCCGGGTGGCGCGTCGCTGCAGAAAGGCCACGACGCCGGGCATCTGCAGGAAGGCCTTGAGCCGGTTCGCCCGCCGGGCTGCCGCGATGGCCTTGGGTGATGCCACCAGATAGGTCTCGATGTCGGGTATCCGGGTGGAGATCCACGCGGTGTACAGGTCCCCCCAGGGAATGGTCATCGCCGTGCGTGCCCGGCCATCGCGATCGAAGGTGCGAACCTTGAAGGCCCAGGGCACGGATTCCAGCCGTCCCTGCCGCCGGATCCGCCCGCCGGCCGCAAGGCCTTCGATGCCGGTTTTCCTGGTGCCCGGACTCATGCCGCCCGGCGCCTCGAAGGCCAGCACGAGCGACGTGGCATCCGGCAACTTGCGCTTCAGCAAGCCCGCGATGCAATCCGTCGGCACCACATCGAAGCCGGCACCGGGCACGATGACGATGCCGCGGTCTGCTGCCCGCGGGCCCAGCGCATGGCAATGGGCGAACACGTCGATCTCGCCGGTGATGTCCAGATAGTGGGTGCCCGTTGCCAGGCAACCCTCCAGCATCGGTTCGCAGGTTGCGGCAAAGGGCCCGGCACAGTGCAGAACCAGCGCCACCTGCTTCAGGCCACGCGCCACACCGGTTGCATCGGCCAGATCGAACACCCGGATCGGCAGGCCCAGGCGGCTGCCCAGTTCTTCCAGCGCTTGCTGGTTTCGTCCAGCGAGGATGGGCCGCAACCCGCGCCGTGCCGCTTCAGCGGCGATCAACCGGCCTGTGTAGCCGTTCGCACCGTAGATCATCCAGTCCGTCATACTGTCACTCATGTCCATGCTGACCGAACTCGACATCTATCTCGTCCGCGAGGGGACGCACTTTCGTGCCTGGGAGCAATTCGGCGCCCACCCCGGGACCATGGATTCGGCCGGCCGCCCCATCGCAGGCACTCATTTTGCCGTCTGGGCGCCGAATGCGGCCAGTGTATCGGTCATCGGCAACTTCAATCACTGGCGGCCCGGTGAGTATCCACTGACGCAACGTGAAGATGAATCCGGCATCTGGCAGGGATTTGTTCCGGGGGTTGGCCATGGTGCTCTGTGCAAGTATCACATCGTGTCGCGCCGGGGCGGTTATGCCGTGGAGAAGAGTGATCCCTATGCCTTCCGCTGCGAGTTGCCGCCACGCACGGCATCCGTGGTCTGGGATCTGGCCTACGACTGGGGCGACAGCCGATGGATGCACGACCGCGCGCGCGCCAACGCGCTCTCCGCGCCGTGGTCGGTGTATGAGGTGCACCTGGGTTCGTGGCGGCGGGTGCCCGAAGACGGCAACCGCTCGCTCGGCTACCGGGAAATGGCCCATCAGCTCGCCGACTACGTGACGGCAAACGGCTTTACCCACGTCGAATTGCTGCCGGTCACCGAGCATCCGTTCTACGGATCCTGGGGCTATCAGGTCACCGGCTTCTTTGCGCCCACCTCCCGTTACGGCACGCCCCAGGATTTCATGTACCTCGTCGATCATCTGCACCGGCACGGCATCGGCGTGATCCTCGACTGGGTGCCCTCGCACTTTCCGGCCGACGAGCACGGCCTGGCATTTTTCGATGGCACCCATCTCTACGAGCATGCCGATCCCCGCCAGGGCTTTCATCCCGAATGGGGCAGTTCGATATTCAACTACGGTCGGGCCGAGGTGCGCAGCTTTCTGGGCAGCAGCGCCCTGTTCTGGCTCGAGACCTACCACATCGACGCGCTGCGCGTGGATGCGGTCGCCTCGATGATCTATCTGGACTACGGCCGCAAGGCCGGCGGGTGGATTCCGAATTGCCACGGCGGCCACGAGAACCTCGAGGCCATCTCCTTCATTCGCAGCCTCAATGAAGCGGTCTATCGGGATTTTCCCGATACCCAGACGATTGCCGAGGAATCCACGGCCTGGCCGATGGTCTCGCGGCCCACCTGGCTCGGCGGCCTCGGCTTCGGCATGAAGTGGAATCTCGGCTGGATGCACGACACCCTTGCCTACCTGCAACACGACCCGGTGCACCGGCGTCACCACCAGGACCATCTGACTTTCAGTCTCTGCTACGCCTTCACGGAAAACTTCCAGCTGCCGCTGTCACACGATGAAGTGGTGTATGGCAAGGGCTCGCTGATCGGCAAGATGCCCGGCGATGCCTGGCAGCAGTTCGCCAATCTCCGCCTGCTGTATGGCTGGATGTGGGGCCATCCCGGCAAGAAGCTGTTGTTCATGGGAGGCGAATTCGGCCAGCGGCGCGAATGGCAGCACGAGGAAAGCCTGGAATGGCATGTGCTGGCCGACCCGGCCCATGCCGGCGTGCAACGCTGGGTGCGGGACTTGAATGCGCTGCTGCGGACCACACCGGCACTCCACGAACGCGACTTCGACGGCGACGGTTTCGAATGGATCGACTGCAGCGATGTCGAATCCAGTGTGCTGGCCTTCCTGCGCAAGGGCCGTGATCCCCACGACATGATCCTCGTGGTCTGCAATTTCACCCCGGTGCCGAGAGCAGGGTACCGGGTGGGCGTGCCCCGTGGTGGCTACTGGTCGGAGCGTCTCAACAGCGACGCGCTGGATTATGGCGGCAGCGGCCTCGGCAACCTGGGCGGGCAGACGGCGACGGCCGTACCGAAGCACGGCCGTCCGTGGTCACTCAGCCTGACCCTGCCGCCGCTGTCTGCAGTGTTCTTCGCGCCGACCGCCTGACTGACCTTTACCCGGCCTCTACCCGACCTTTACCCGGCACGCCGGGCCGCGGGTTGCCGCGCAAAGGGCTGCCTTGCCATCGCACTCAACACCGCCTGCAGCGTGGCCGTGGTGGTGTCATCCGCCAGGGCCACACCAGCCGTGAAGTCATCACCGATGCGCAGCTTGATGCAGGCCATGGCCTTGGCTTCGGTACCGCTGCCGAGGGCGAACTCGTCGAAGCCTTCAACGTGGCCGCGGACACCGTAGGCGCGATTCATCGCATCCATCAGGGCTTCCACCGCGCCGTTGCCTTCGCCGCCGAAGGTGCCCTTGCCGATGTGCGCCTGCACGCGGACCCGATCGGCGTCACGGCTGACTTCGTAATTGCCCATGGTCCAGCTGTCGGCCGTGGTGACGTAGGCGGCATCGAAGAGCCCGCGGATCGCGGTGCCGCCCACTTCGTCACCGGTCTGCTCGGCATGCCGCTGCACGACCCTGGAGAATTCGATCTGCAGCCAGCGCGGCAGGGTGATGCCGAAATCGCGTTCGAGTACATAGAGCACGCCGCCCTTGCCGGACTGGCTGTTGATGCGCACCACTTCCTCGTAGCGACGGCCGAGATCGCCCGGATCGATCGGCAGATAAGCCACCTGCCAGGGTTCATCGGCCTGCTGCCGGGCCAGCGACTTGCGGATGGCATCCTGATGGCTGCCGCTGAACGCGGTGTACACCAGCTCACCCGCCCACGCGTGGCGCGGATGCGTGCTGATCTCGGTGCAGTATTCCACGGTGTCGATGATCCGGCGCATGTCCGAAAAATCGATGCCCGGATCGATGCCCTGTGAATAGAGATTCATGCCCATCGTCACGAGGCACATGTTGCCCGTGCGCTCGCCGTTGCCGAACAGCGGGCCCTCGATGCGATCAGCACCGGCGAGCACGCCCAGCTCGGCCGCCGCCACGCCACAGCCACGGTCGTTGTGCGTATGCAGGCTCACGCGCACACGCTCCCGCTGATCGATATGGGCACACATCCATTCGATCATGTCCGCATAGACGTTCGGCGTGGACATCTCCACGGTTGCCGGCAGGTTGATCACCACTTTCTGGCCCGTCTCCGGTTGCCAGACGGCGATCACGGCGTTGACCACTTCCGCTGCATATTCCAGTTCCGTGCCGGTGAAGCTTTCGGGGGAATACTGGAACTCCCAGTCGGTCTCCGGCGCCCGGGCGGCCATCTCCCTGACCCACATGGCGCCCTGCACCGCGATGTGCCGGATCGCGTCCCGGTCGAGACCGAACACCCGCTCACGCTGTATGGTGGAGGTGGAGTTGTAGATGTGCACGTTGGCCTTGCGGGCGCCCTTCAGCGACTCGAAGCTGCGGGCGATCAGGTCTTCGCGCGCCTGGGTGAGCACCTGGATCGTCACGCCGGCCGGCACCAGATCTTCCGTGATGATCTTGCGCACAAAGTCGAAGTCCGGCTGCGAGGCGGCGGGAAAGCCCACCTCGATTTCCGTGTAACCCATGTCGACCAGCAACTGGAACATCCGGGTTTTCTGGTCAATGTTCATGGGCTTGACCAGCGCCTGATTGCCATCCCGCAGGTCGACTGAACACCAGTCCGGCGTCTTCCTGATGACGCGATCCGGCCATTGCCGGTTCGGCAGGGGGACCGGCTTGAAAGCGGCATATTTGCGGTGGTCGTAAGCCATGGTGATACCTCGAATGTCCATGGCGCACAGTTTAGCGGTTCGGCGGCGCAATCCGGTTGCGTTTCACTCGAAATTCCCATGATATTTGGCATATCATTGCTTATATCACCAGATTAAAGGCTATTTATGCCATGAATATTGCCACACTGGATCGAATCGACCACCGCATCCTCGATGCACTCCAGCACGACGGCGGCATGACGAATCAGGAGCTCGCCGAGCGGGTCGGGCTGTCGCCCTCGCCGTGCCTGCGCCGGGTCAAGGCGCTGGAAGCGGCCGGCATCATCCTGAAGCGCGTTGCCCTGCTCGAACGCAAGGCGCTGGGCCTGTCCCTCACGGCCATCATTCATATCGTGATGGATCGCCACACGCCGGAGCGCTTCGCCAAATTCGAGGAAAAACTGCAGGCCTGCCCCGAAGTCCAGGCCTGCTACCTGATCACCGGCCAGGATGCCGATTACCTGCTGATGGTGGTCGTACCCGACATGGATGCCTACCAGGAGTTTCTGCTGAAAACGATCACCCGCATCGAGGGCGTGTCGGGCGTGCACTCGAGTTTCGTGCTCCGCCGGGTGATCGACACCACGGTGCTGCCGTTGACTTACCTTTGACGGGCTGTTGCCAACCAGCCGGATTCAAGCCTTGCTGCAGGCCTTCATTGACAAGCACGCGGCACTTTATAAGATACGCGCCGCATAGATCTTAAAGGGGCACCCCGATGGCCGAAGACGATATCTGCAGCGAGGCGGACATCACCGAACTTGTCCACAACTTCTACGCGCAGATACGGCTGGACCCACGCCTCGGCCCCATCTTCGACCGCCATGTCACCGACTGGCCCCATCATCTCGCGAAGATGGTCGACTTCTGGTCATCGACGCTGCGCGGCACGCGCCGCTACCACGGCATGCCCATGCCGGCCCATGTGGCCTTGCCCGGGCTGACCGAGGAACTGTTCCAGGACTGGCTGCTGATCTTTCACGAGACCACCGCTGACCACCCCAATCCGGTCATGCGTGACCGCGCCGACATCCTGGCGGAGCGCATCGCCCAGAGTCTCTGGTACGGTTACGAACTGCATCACAACCGGCTGACGCCGGCCTTCCCGCTCGAAGCCCACTCGGAGCCTGGCTGATGGATAGCGCTGTACTGAGCCTGCTGGGAGCATTCCTGCTGTCGGTCATCGGCCTGTTTGTCTTCATCTGGTCGATGCGCAAAGGCCTGCTGGCCGAAAACCCCGCTGCCGCCTCCGTCATTTTTGCCGAGGGCGAGATCGGCCGGTTCGATGACCCGGCCACGGGCGGGAGCGCCACCGAGTCGCCCGCCAATGCGGCTGAAATCGAGGATCGCATCGCCTCGGACCGCTCCACTGCGTTTCCGGTCTTCATGTTCATCGCCTTCGCCTGCTTCTGGCTGCTGGTGGGCTCGGCAGCCGGCTTGGTCGCCTCGATCAAGCTGCATTCCCCCGACTGGCTCGTCAACGACGCCTGGCTGACCTTCGGCCGGATCCGCACCGAGCACCTGAATGCCGTGATCTATGGCTGGTCTTCCAACGGCTGTCTTGCCGTCATCCTCTGGCTGCTGCCGCGCCTGATGCGCACGAAGCTCGTTGGCCCCATCTGGGTCATGCTGGGCGGCACCTTCCTGAACGCGGGCATCGCCGCCGGGATCGGCGCCATTGCCTCGGGCTGGACCGACGGCATGGAGTTCCTGGAAATCCCCTGGCAGGTCGCCATCCTGGTTTTCATGGGTTTTGGCCTGATCGTGCTGCCTGCCCTGCTGACCGTCTTCCGGCGCAATGTGGAGCACATCTACGTCAGCGCCTGGTACATGGTGGCCGGACTGCTGTGGATCTCCCTCCTGTTTCTGGTCGCGAAGCTCCCCGGCGTGCACACGGGCGTGCAGCAGGCCACCACGAACTGGTGGTATGGCCACAATGCGCTTGGCCTGTGGTTCACACCGGTGAGTGTGGGCGCGATTTATTACTTCCTGCCCAAGATCATCGGCCGGCCGATCGTGTCATACAACGTGTCACTGCTCGGCTTCTGGTCACTCGCGTTTTTCTACGGACAGGTCGGTGGCCACCATCTGATCGGCGGGCCGATCCCCGGCTGGCTGGTCACCCTGTCGATCGTGCAGAGCGTGATGATGATCATCCCGGTGATCGCCTTTTCCGTCAATCAGGGCGGCACCCTGTACGGGCATGTCGGCGTCGTGCGCTACTCGCCGACGCTGCGCTTCATGGTGGTCGGCGGCCTGATGTACTGCCTGTCTTCATTGCAGGGATCGTTCGAAGCCCTGCGCGGCATCAATGCCGTCACGCACTTCACGCACTACACCGTGGCGCACGCCCATCTCGGCATGTACGCCTTTGTCAGCATGGTGCTGTTCGGCGCCATCTACTTCATGATGCCGCGGGTGCTGGACTGGGAGTGGCCCTTTCCCCGGCTGATCTCCCTGCACTTCTGGCTGGTGACGATCGGCATCACCGTCTATGTCGTGCCGCTGACGATCGGCGGCTGGCTGCAGGGCAAGGCCATGCTCGATCCTGCCCAACCGTTCATCGAATCGGTGCTGCTGACGCTGCCCTATCTCAAGGCCCGCAGCATCGGCGGGGCCATCATGACGCTGGGACACCTGGTGTTTGTCGGCCACTTCTTTGCGATGGCACTGCGCTTCGGGCCGCAGCGCACCGGCGCTGCCCTGTTCTGGCAGCCGGCCACGGAGGTCAGTCATGGAAAGTGAAGTCAAGCTGGTAACCGGGGCGCTGGTCACGCTGAGCCTGGCCGCGGCCGCACTGGTCGTTCTGCCTTACATACAGGTCAGGGACGTCACGCCGCCCGAGGGACTGGCGCCTTACACCAGCGCGGAACTGCGCGGGCGGGCTGTTTACGTTTCGGAAGGCTGCGTGTATTGCCACAGCCAGCAACCCCGCGACCGGTCCATGG
>CAYLKO010000002.1:99326-102289 GCA_964384525.1 uncultured Chromatiaceae bacterium | reverse complement strand
CCCCCTCGCGTGCTGGTGTGGCTCCCCCTCCTGCTTTTTGGCCCCCCCCCCCCCACTGCCGCTCGATGCGATAGGCGCTGCAGTAGTGGCAGCAAACGGGTTTGATCGCACTTGGGTGCCCCCTCCAGCCAGGGCAGCTTGACACCCAGTACGTGCGGGTAGAGAAACAGCAGTGCCTGCAAGACCTGATTCTGCGTCCCCGCACTGGCCTTGCGCTCCACCGCCAGATGGGCCAAGAATTGCTCCACTTCGCTCGCCCCGAGCTCGCGTGGATGACGCCGCTGATGGAAAACCACGTACTACCGAATCCAGCACAGGTAAGCCTGCTCCGTGCGATACGCCATGTACCGGGTGCGCATTTTCTCCCGCACCACTTCCAGCAACCCCCGCTTCCCCTCCATGTGCCACTTGCCTCCGGGAGGTTACGCGACATCGACCGTTGCTTGAGGCAATGGAAGCAGGCGGTTACGGCCGTGTCACTCCTCTTATCAGACGGAATTGGGGTGATTGATCAGCCCGGCTCTGTCGTCTATGTATAGTCAGGCATCAGAAGGCATCGCCATCGTGACTCCCGCGCAATCGCTTGAAGCCGGTGCCGAATTGCTCCGCACGATTCTTGAACCGCACGGCTTCCGTTATGTCGGCGGAGACGCGGGTTCAAGCTCAGGCGGTGCGTTCGCCTCTGGTGCGTTCATGAAGCAAGGCCGAACGCTGGAGTTCAGCGTGAGGCATGGACTCGGTCAAGTTGAGTACATCCTGAACGGGCAGCGCATCGGACACGAGAACTACCTGCGATACGCCGGCCACTGGGGCAACCATAGGTACCCGGGTTTTGGGCACTCAGTTCTGGATAGTTTCGCAGCCTTGGCCGAAGATATTCAGAGCTTCCTAGGCGACTTCACAGCCGGTGACGGCGCGCACTTCATCGCCGTCATCCAGCGCTTCCAGGCCGAGCCTAACAAGTTCAAGGGCTTCTCGGCCCTCCGCGCGCAGGTTAGCTCGAACGTTGGGCGTCACACCCCGCGCAACCAATCCTTAGGAGAGAGTGAGTGATCAAAACCTATCTGGGTAGCTGCCATTGCGGGGCGATTCGGTTTGAAGCCGACATTGACCTCAGCCTGGGAACGAACAGATGCAACTGCTCGATCTGCACGAAGACGCGCAACTGGAATGCACTCATCAAACCCAGCGCATTTCGGCTTCTGTCCGGCGAGAGCAATCTGACTGACTATCAGTTCGGTCACAAGGTCGGCCACCATCTCTTCTGCAAGCACTGTGGCGTGCGGTCATTCGGGCGTGGATATCTCGAAGAGATCGGTGGCAACTACGTGTCAGTCCAGCTGGCGGCTCTCGACAACGTTGATCCGATCGAACTCATTGAACCTCCGATCCGGTTCGCTGACGGCCGAAACGACGATTGGGGTGCGCCACCGACCGAAACCAGGCACTTGTAGATGGCGTACGTTCCATATCTCCAGAAGCCTATTGCTCCAGTGACGCCCAACCCTTTCTTCAAGCGGGCCCGCCTATAGCGATCCGCTTAAGTCAAACGTTAGGCAGTGGAAATGACTTTCAAGGAATTTTTAGTGAAGATCTTGGAGTCGTACATCTCCGAGAACCCGGACCATGCAGCCATCTATTCGGACCAAATCAATGGCATCGTTAGCTTCAACAACGAGATCAACGGTTACGGAGCCTACTCGCACTTCACTCTCAAGCCGAACTGCATGAGATTCAGCGGTGTTGCTGCGCACGGCTATGGCACCAACGGCTACTTCATCATCATGGAGGGTCGTGAGCACGAGCTTGGCTTCATTCTTGCGATCACTGACGGCCTGATCGACTTCCTTAAAATCTATCCAAATGATGGTGATGGCTGGGATGGCGTGGTCAGACCATTTCATCTGTCAAAGTCGCCACTGCCTAAGGAAACCCTGAAGAACCGGTCATGAGCGTGAGTCAGGGCAGGTATTTGGTTATCCAAGCGCAGACCCGGCCAGTTCCCGGTGCCTGCGTGGCAGGTGGCTGGAACAGGTCAACTCTGGAGCAGCGGCTCAAAATGCCTGCCCAGACTCACTCTCATGACCGGTTCTTCAGAGTTTCCTTAGAAGGCACAGCAAACATGCGCGGTGATTACAATTACAAAAACTGCCAATCACTGTTTGGCTATTCGTACGCCGTTCACTTACGTTCGGGTGGCATTTGCCAGTTGTGTGGCGCCGGAAGCAAAGAGCCGTCATTCGATCTTTGGCGTCAACTCACCGTTGAGCACATCATTGGAAAAAAGCAGGGTGGTTACCTAAAAGACATTCGAAAGTTGGTTTCAGAGTTACTCCCAGAGTCAGGTGCCGCTGAGAAGAATAAACTTTCGCTCGCAATAGATGCCGCCAATACGGTAACGGTATGCAGTTTTTGCAACTCGACAACAAGTCGTAACGTTTCGGAACTTTCCATGAGGGAGCTGGTTTCATCTGCTGTATCTGAGAGTCAAAACCCTGAGATAATAATTAAGCAAGTTTCCACGGCAACTCGAGAAATTCTAGAAAAGAAGCGCGCAGATGTGGCGTGGAAACTAAAGTCCATCCGAAGCCAGTACGAAAAGAGGTTCTTGATGTCTGTGTCGTCGGAAAGAGTTCTATATCTGTGCTTTGAGGGTGGCGCGGTCTATACCTCAGAGAAAGCCGGAAAGCTCCTGGTAATCCTTGATGAAGGCACCATGGCTGACATTCTTCCAGCAGATGAGCTGGAAGGAATAGATCTAGTGAAGATCATTGAATTTGCATCGGAGTCAGAGCGTTCCGCATATTTATTGCAACGTTTTGGTCCGGCTAGGCGGTAACCTTGCTACCTCACGCTGCCCTGCCACCACTCCCCCGCAGCGGCAGTCTGGCGGGGGGGGACCAATAGAGGATAGAAGGGGCCCCGAAACGCGCGCACGAGGGAAACCCCCCCGGGCGGGCCCG
>CAYLKO010000002.1:31489-99316 GCA_964384525.1 uncultured Chromatiaceae bacterium | reverse complement strand
CCCTCCCCCCCTGCTTCTGTCTCGGGGGGGTTCCCCTTCCCCTATTCGCGGCCACCCTTCCCGCCGCTAATGGGCCCCCCCCGCCGGGCGGCCGCGAGCCACGGAGTACGTCAGCCAGCCGCCCCAGGTCGGACCCGGATCAGCCCCTCCTGCATCATCGTCACCACGAGCTCCCCCGCTTCGGTGTACACATAACCACGCACCAGCCCGCGACCGCCCGACGCCGCCGGGCTGTCCAGCGCGAAGAGCAGCCATTCATCCACCCGGACCGGCCGGTGGAACCACATCGCATGGTCGAGGCTTGCCAGCTGCAGGCGGTCCCGCCCGGCATCGAGGCCATGCGGCAGGGTCGCCGTGCCGATGAGTTCGTAATCCGAGAAATAGGTGAGCAGCGCCTGGTGCAGGAAGGAGTTCGCCGGCAGCACTTCGGCGGCCCGGATCCAGAACTGCTTCACCGGCGCCCGGTTCTCGTGCAGCAGGAACTGGTGCGGATCGATCGGTCGCACATGGAAGGGTCGCTCCCACTTCAGGAACTTCTCCATGCGCTCCGGGATCCGGCCGGCGAATTCCTGCGCCAGCTCTTCCAGTTCCTTGAGCTTGTCCGGACCCGGCACGATGGGCATCGTAACCTGATGTTCCAGCCCCTGCTCCGCCGCCTGAAATGAGGCTGTCATGTTGAAGATCTGCTCGCCATGCTGGATGGCGACGACCCGCCGGTTCGAGAACGCGCCACCGTCACGGGCGCGATCGACTTCGTAGACGATCGGCGCATTCACATCGCCGCGTTTGAGAAAATAGGCATGCAGAGAATGCACTGCGCGATCGCTGACGGTGCGGCTGGCAGCTGCCAGCGCCTGGCCCAGAACCTGCCCACCGAACACCTGGGGCGTGCCGATATCACGGCGCTGACCACGGAAGATATTCTTCTCGATCGGTTCCAGGTCGAGGAGGGAAACGAGATCTTGCGGACGATATATCATGCAGGAATTGTAACCGTCCGAATTGCAACCGGCATGTGCTAAGGTTTCGGCACGCAAGGAGAGCCCATGAGAGACGCACTCCAGTCAATTCCCCGCAAAGGCTCCCGAACTTCCCGCATCGGCATCTGGCTGGCAGCCATCGGTCTGATCGTGGCGGCAGCCGCCGGTCTTGCAGCCAGAACCGGAGTGCTGTCACCGCTGACGGGCATGGGGGCCTACGCAGTGGCGAGCCTGTTGCTGCTGATTGCGGCCGTGGCAGCAGCCATCGGACTGTTGCGCAGTGGTGGCACGGCAGGTACCGCCTCGCGCACCGCGACCTGGCTCGCACTGCTGGTTGGCCTTGCCATCACCGTCAACAACGGCGTGGTGATCAACAAGGCCCGACACGCACCGCCCATCCACGACATCAGCACGGACACCGACAATCCACCGGAATTCGTCGCCGTCCTGCCGCTGCGCCAGCAGGATGCCCAGACCCCGCCCGCGTATTCGGGACCCGCAGCCGCAGCGGCCCAGAAAGCGGCCTACCCGGATCTGCATCCCTTGGTCATTGCCCAACCGGTGGATGCCGTGTTCGCAGCAGCACAGGCCGTGGTAGCCGACAAGGGCTGGGCGCTGGTGGATGCCAACCAGACCGATGGCCGCATCGAAGCCACGGCGGAAACGCCGTGGATGCATTTTCGGGATGATGTCGTGATCCGCATTCGCCCGGAAGCCAATGGCACCCGGGTCGATGTACGGTCCAAGTCGAGGGTTGGTCGGGGTGACCTGGGCGTCAATGCAGCCCGGGTCCGGGACTTCCTCAACGCGCTGCAGGCCCGCCTTGCGACTCGTTGAGGGCCCGGGGCATCAACAGCTCAGGCATCACAAGCTCAGGCGTCAAAAAAGTACAGCACCAGGGTTTCTATCGTGCAGGCGGGCTTGACCTCACCCTCGATCTCGATGGTGTTCTGCATGATCACCTGCAAGCCACCGGCCCGCTGGCGCGCCGACTTCAACTTGCCACGCATGCGCACCCGCTTGCCGGCCGGGACCATGTTCTTGAAGCGGACTTCATTCAGGCCGTAATTGATCACCCGCTTGACGCCCTGGAACTCCACGAAGGTATCCAACAGTTTCGGCATCAGTGACACCAGCAGATAACCGTGGGCGATGGTTGATGCGATGGGCAGTTCCGCCCGGGCGCGCGCCACGTCGACGTGGATCCACTGATGATCCTCGGTGGCATCGGCAAAGCGGTTGATCCGGTCCTGATCCACGAGGATCCAGTCCGACACACCGATCTCCATGCCTTCGTAGGCCTTCACGTCGGCGGCGCAACGAAATACCAGCTTGCTCATCGTGTTTTCCGCTTCAGCCACGGGCAATCGTCGCCAGGAATTCGGCACGGATCCGGTCATCATCCTGAAATGCACCCAGCATCTCGCTCGTCGTCATCCGTACATTGGGCCGGTGGACACCGCGGGTGGTCAGACAATGGTGCCGGGCCTCGACGACCACGGCGACCCCACGCGGCTCCAGCACCTGCTGGATGCAGCGGGCGATCTCGGCGGTGACCCTTTCCTGCACGATCAATCGTTTGGTGTAGGCCTCGACCACCCGCGCCAGTTTGCTGATGCCCGCCAGACGCCGGTCCGGCAGATAGGCGACGTGGGCCCGCCCGATGACCGGTGCAACATGATGTTCGCAGTGTGATTCGAAATCGATGTTGGTCAGCACGACGATCCGGTCGTAGTTGTCGACCTGATGGAAGGACGCACCCAGCAGCGCATGCGGGTCGATCTGGTAGCCGGCAAACCAGTCTTCGTAGGCACCGAGAAATCTTGCCGGCGTACGTTTCAGGCCGCGGCGCGCCGGATCTTCGCCGATGAAGGCCAGCAGGGTCTGTACCGCCCGTTCGGCATCAGTGCGCGACGGTTTGCGGACGGCTTTTTTAGTGCTCGTGGCCATGTGGATTTTCCAGAAAATGATGCAGATCAGCCGGCGTGTTGAGACTTGCCAGAGCCTCTGCACGGGCCGGATTCAACAAGTGTGGGCACGATTCAGCCAGAACCCGGCGCGGACTCACTGATCCGGCTGAAGGCCCGACGACCTGTGCGGCCAGGCGAGCGAGGGTAGCGGGTTCCCAAATGGCGCACAACGGCTCGGGCAATCCATCCGCCGGGTTGGTCCAGGCGGTGCCGCCGCACGCGGCATCACGGCTTGCCACCAGGGTCTGCAGTGTCAGCTCGTCGATGCCGGGCATGTCGCAGGCAAGCACCAGCCAGGCCGCGCCCGGATCAGTGCGCCAGGCCGTCAGCAGTGCCGCCACCGGTCCCTCCACCGACGGATCGTCCGTCAGCACGGCAAACTGCCGGCGCAACTGGTCATCCAGCTGGTCCCGGCGAATGCCGACGTGCACGGAGCAGGTGAATAGTTCGAGCAGGGCCACGGTCCGCGCCAGCAGCGGGCGGCCACCGATGGCCAGCGCCGCCTTGTCCTGCCCCATGCGCGTGCTGCGGCCACCGGCCAGAACCAGACCACGCAACCGCAAGTGCTCAGCCCCCGGCTCCAACGTCACTCTTGCCCCCGGTCTTGGTCAGGAGTCGCAGGTCGGTGATCACGATGTCATGCGACAGCGCCTTGCACATGTCGTAAATCGTCAGGGCGGCAACCGAGGCGCCCGTCAGCGCCTCCATCTCCACACCGGTGCGATGCTCCACGCGGGTGGTGCAGTGGATCTGCACATCGCCGGCCTCATCCAGCGCGATGTCGATCCGGCAGCTGTCGAGACCGATCGGGTGACAGAAGGGAATCAGTTCGTGGGTGCGTTTGGCGGCCTGGGTTCCGGCAATGATGGCGGTGTGGAACACCGGCCCCTTGGGGCTCTGGATATCGCCTCCGGTGAAGGCGGCGCGCACCTCGGGCGGCAGAATGACGCGAACCTGCGCCTGTGCGGTGCGTCGGGTGACCAGCTTGCCGCTGACATCGACCATCGCGGGCCGGTTCTGCTTGTCGATATGGGAAAGCACGGGGCAGATTATAGCCCTGTGGCTGGCGACACCTCTGCCGGAACGAGTCCACGGCCTTCCCGGAAGGTAATCCGGGCGGCCGTGAGCAGCGTCACCGTCCCCCAGCTGAGGGCCACCAGCACGCCGGCATCCAGTATTCCCCGCCACGGCTGGGGAATGCGACTGCCCAGCAAGACGGCACCAAGGATCAGGCCCGAGCCGATCCACACCATCCGGCGCAAGCGGGGCGTTGCACCGAAGTAGCCGGTGCAGAACAGCGGCGCCAGCAGCAGGCGACCGATGCTGGGCGCCAGGTAGAGATGCAGGGCCCGGGCGGCGATGCGCGGCGAAAAGCGCTGCTGCAGCGATCGATAGCCCACCATCCAGCCCATGAAGGCGGAGTTGCCGAGCAGCGCGAGCCATTCCACCAGCACCAGTCCGGCACCCACCGCTTCCACCGTGTGGTGTCCCATGCTGACGACGGCAAATATCAGCACCGCGGCCACGCCACCGATGCCCCAGAGCACGCCGAAGAGGCGTACACCGTGTGGCGGCACCTTGCCGGGCTGGCCGCTCCCGCGGGGTTGTGGGTGATCCGGAACTGTTATCATCCTGACCTCAGTCATGAAGCGCAGCATTTTCGAGAAACTCTGGAGCGAACATCAGGTTGCCGACCTCGGCGACAACACGAGCCTGCTGTATATCGATCGCATCTTCCTGCACGAACGCACCGGGAGTGTAGCCCTGAAGGGCCTGGAAGCCGCCAAGCGGCCAGTGCGCAATCCGGAAATGGTGTTTTGCACCATGGACCACATCGTCGACACCACCCCCGGTCGCACGGACCACACCCGCGTGCCGGGTGGACGGGACTTCATCACCAGCACCCGGGCATCGGCCCAGGCTGCCGGCATCAATCTGTACGACCTCGGCGATGATCGCCAGGGAATAGTCCATGTGGTATCGCCGGAAATGGGTATTGCCCTGCCCGGCGTCACCCTGGTGTGCCCGGACAGTCACACCGGCACGATCGGCGGGCTGGGGGCGTTGGCCTGGGGCATCGGCTCAACGGAGGCCGAGCATGCGATGGCCACCCAGACGCTCGTGGTCCGCAAGCCCAAGGCCATGCGCATCCGGTTCGACGGGCAACTGGCCCGCAATGTGTATTCCAAGGACCTGATCCTGCATCTGATCCATCGCCATGGCGCGGCCGGCGGCGTCGGCCATGCCATCGAATTTGCCGGCAGCGCCATCACCAGTCTGCCGGTGGAAGCCCGCCTGACCCTGTGCAACATGGCTGTCGAATTCGGCGCCTTCACCGGCATCATTGCCCCGGATGAGCTCACCTACGAATACGTGAAGGGCCGGCCCCATGCGCCAGGGCCCGAACTCTGGGATCAGGCGGTGGCCTATTGGCGCACACTCGCCACCGATCCCGGCACGATTTTCGACCAGGAACTCGCCATCGATTGCAGCGACCTCGCACCTCAGGTGACGTGGGGAACCAGTCCCCAGCATGGCAGTGCAATCACCGGGCTGGTGCCTGATCCAGCCGACGAGGCTGATGCCAATCGTCGGCAGTCGGCGGAACGCGCCTTGCAGTACATGGGACTGACACCGGGCACGCCGCTCCAGGGTCTGCCGATCGGCAGCGCCTTCATCGGCTCCTGCACCAACAGCCGCTTGAGCGATCTGCGGGAAGCCGCCGGCATCCTCCGCGGGCGACGGGTGGCGGCCGGCGTCAGAGCGATCTGCGTCCCCGGCTCGACCCAGGTCAAGAAGGCCGCCGAGGCCGAAGGTCTGGACCGGATATTCCTCGATGCAGGCTTCGAATGGCGGGAGTCCGGCTGCTCGATGTGCTTTTATGCCGGCGGCGAGAGCTTCGGCCTCGAGGAACGCGTGGTCAGCAGCACCAACCGCAACTTCGAGAACCGGCAGGGGCCGCGCACCCGCACCCATCTGGCCAGCCCCGCAACCGTGGCCGCCTCCGCCATCGCCGGCACGCTGGCTGATGTGCGCCAACTGGCCCCGCTTTAGGGCGGCACACGAGCAGACATGGAAAAGTTCAGCAGACTGACCGCGATCGCGGCGCCTCTTTTGCGGATCAATGTGGATACCGACGCCATCATCCCCAGCCGGGAGATGAAACGCGTGTCCAAGGTTGGCCTCGCGGATGGCCTCTTTGCCGGCTGGCGCTACCTGAGCCCCGGAAGCCGGGATGAAAATCCCGAATTCATCCTGAATCAGCCACCGTACCGCGAGGCGCAAATCCTGCTGGGAGGCTTGAACTTCGGTTGCGGGTCTTCACGGGAGCACGCGGTCTGGGCCCTGCATGAATGGGGCTTCCGCGCGATCATCGCCCCGGGCTTTGGCACGATCTTCGAGGGCAATTGCGTGCGCAATGGCATCGTGCCCGTGAATCTTCCCAACAACGTGGTGGAATCCCTGGCTCTGCAGGTCGAGGCGGCGCCGGCCGACAATCTGCTGACCGTGGACCTCGTGGATTGCGTGGTGCTGGCGCCGACCGGCGATCGGCACGCGTTCATCATGGCCGAGGCCGATCGCGACATGCTGCTCGAGGGGCTGGATGCGATCGCGATGACGCTGAAGCGGGACGAGGCGATCCAGGCCTTCCAGGCGGCGGATCGCATCCGTCGTCCGTGGATCCATCGACTGCCCCGGCCGGGGCAAGCAGGCCAGACCCCCTAAGCTCAGGCCGACGCCACGCCGATCACCTGCTGCTCAACCAGCGCGTTGATCTGACTGGCGGAAAAACCGGCCGCCTCGAGAATTTCACGGCTGTGCTCGCCGGCTCGCGGCACATCCCTGTGTACCCCGAAGCGGTGGCCATCCATCGCCAGCGGCAAGGCCGGCAGCTGCATCGGTTCACCTGCAAGAGCACCGTCGGTGACGGTGAGCGGCAACAGGCCCGCGCTCGCCGCCAGGTGCGGATCGTCGAACAATTCTTCAGGCCGGGTGATGGGCGCAAATGGCAGGCCGGTCTTTTCCAGCTTCGCCATCAGTTCCTGCTTGCTGTACTTGAGGAAGGTCGCCTTGATCAATGGCAACAGCCGGTCCTTGTGCTTGACCCGGTCGTTGTTGCGCTCCAGGGTTGCATCCGCGGCGAGGTCGTGCAGCTCGAAGGCCGTACAGAAGTCCTTCCACTGTTTGTCGCTCACGACACCGACAAAGACCTGCTCGCCATCGCCGGTTGCAAAGACCTGATAGATCGCCCAGGCCGAGACCCGCACCGGCATCGGTGCCGCCGGCTTCCCGGTAACGGCAAACTGGGCCATATGCTGGCCCACCAGAAATACCGTGCTCTCGAACAGGGAAGCGACCACATTCTGGCCCTGGCCGGTCGACTGCCGCTGAAAGAGTGCAGCGATGATGCCAACCGCGCCGAACATGCCACCCTGCACGTCGATGACCGAGGTCCCCGCACGCAAGGGCTGCCCCGGCGGGCCGGTCATGTAAGCCAGGCCACCCATCATCTGGGCCACTTCATCGAGGGCGGTGCGGTGCTCGTAGGGACCCGGCAGAAAGCCCTTCTCCGAGCAATACACCAGTCGCGGATTCCGTACCTGCAGGGCGGCATGGCCCAGACCCAGGCGGTCCATCGTTCCCGGCCGGAAGTTCTCGATCAGCACGTCGGCCGTATCGAGCAGCTTCAGGACCGCTTCGCGCCCGGCCTCGGCCTTCAGATCCACGCACAGGCTGCGCTTGTTGCGGTTGTACATGGGAAAGTAGCCGGCACCCGAGCCGGGCAGGCGCCGGGTGCTGTCGCCACCCATCGGCTCGATCTTGATCACGTCGGCGCCCAGGTCGGCGAGGATCAGGCCCGCCGCCGGCCCCATGACCATGTGCGTGAATTCGATGACCCGCACCCCGGCCAGCGGTAATGCCTGACGTCCTTCCATGCCTGCAACCTTTTGTCAAAACACCTTCAGTCGGAATACCGGCCAACCACGATCACGGAAATCGCCTCAGCCACGCGCTGGCTGGATTATCGCCCACCACGCCCCCATATAGAAATTGCAGCCTACAATTGCGGGCTGCAGCCGCCCCCATTGGGCCCGTGATCCATTCCAGAAATATCTGGCCAGGAATATTTGCATGAGCAACGTTGCCGAAATCGATGTACTGGTCAGTGAAGTGGGCCCGCGCGACGGCCTGCAGAGCATCAAATCGATCATGCCCACCGCGGCCAAGAAGGCCTGGATTGCTGCCGAGGCGGCTGCCGGCGTCCGCGAGATCGAGGTCTGCTCCTTCGTGCCGGCGAGACTGCTGCCGCAGATGGCCGATGCCGCCGAAGTTGTCGCGTTTGCACGGACCATCCCGGGGCTCACGGTGCTGGCGCTCGTGCCAAACTTCAAAGGTGCCGAAAATGCGATCGCGGCAGGCGCCCATCAGCTGGCACTCCCGCTGTCCGCCAGCGAAACCCACAGCAAGGCCAACCTGCGGAAAACCCACGCCGAGGTGCTGGCGGATGTCCGCCGGATCATCGAACTCCTGCGCACGATACCCGCGGATCGTCGCCCGGGCTTCGAAGGCAATATCTCCACGGCCTTCGGCTGCACGCTGGAAGGCGTCGTGCCCGAGGCCAAGGTCGTCGAGCTTGCGGTGGCGCTGGTCGAGGCCGGCTGCAATGAAATCGGCCTGTCGGACACCACCGGTTATGCCAACCCTGCGCAGGTACGCCGGCTGATCAAGCTTGTGCGCCAGGAAGTCGGGACGGACAAACTGACCAGCGTGCATCTGCACAACACCCGCGGCCTCGGCCTTGCCAACGCACTGGCCGCCCTGGAAGAAGGCATCACCACGCTCGACAGCTCACTCGGCGGGCTCGGCGGGTGTCCCTACGCACCCGGCGCGAGCGGCAACATCGTTACCGAAGACCTGGTGTTCATGCTCGACGCCATGGGCCTCAAGACCGGCATCGATCTCGAAAAGCTGCTCGAAGTCCGGTCGATACTCAAGGCCGCCCTGCCGTCCGAGGAGCTGTACGGGTTCACGCCGGAGGCCGGCCTGCCACTGGGATTCAAGACGGGTGGCTGGGGTATCGGGGCGTAGGTGGACGGCCCCCAGGCTCCAGGACTCCAGGCTCAATATCGGAAGTTGATGTCCAGTTGCAGGCGATCATATCGACGCGCAACGCCGACACTTTCACCTGTCCAATTGATGAAATAGGCCACCTGCAGGTTGGTTCGATCCGTCAGCGCGTAGGTGCCGCCAAAAGTGTGGCCGTATGCGTCGGTCCCACCACCACCAAAAGTGGAATCCGTGAACAGACCCAGAACGGCATCGGCTTCCAGGTCTTCATAAACGTAACTGACTGCCCATGAGCCCTGCCTGGCTGCGTCGCCCAGCATGAATCCGGCTGCCCAACCCGTGTTCAAGTCGTCCACGGCTGTGTTGTTCACATAGTTCACAAACAGGCTGAGTGGCAACGTGCCTGCCCGCAGCGCCAGCTCGGCGAACGCCTCTGCCTCCCGATAGCCGTTCGCATAGACGAGATCGCCGTCCGGATTGGTGCTGACCGTGTTGCCGTAAGAGTTGTCGGGCCTGTAGAAAAGCGGCTGGCCCTCGACATCGCCGAGATCGAAGTAGCTGGCGCCAAGAGTCAGGACAAGGGCATCGGAGAACTGCATCCGGCTGCCAAGCTGGGCGCCGAAGATCCAGGAATTGCTGCCACTGGCCTTCACCGATGGCGTGAAGCCGGCGCCGCTTGCAAAGAAGCGGCCGTTGTCCCAGCGGATGCTGCCGCCCTCCGGGCGCAGATCACCATCCCAGATCAGGCCATTGCCACCGGGCCGGTGGAACGGGTTCCGCATTTTGCCCCCGGTGAGGTGCATGTCCGGAACCGGATTCCAATCGACGTAGGCCAGATCCAGATCAATATCCTTCCTGCTGAAGCCCTCCCCCAGCGTGAAGTCGGCAGAAGTCGGGTTATCGCCACCCGTCGAGAGCCCAAGCCCCATCTCGACATGATCGTCAATCCGGGTGGTGACCGCGGCACGCGCCCGAACCCGCTGGCGGCTGACGGCGCTCGCGCCCTCTGCATCGATGTTCTCCTGGCGCAGGCGCAGATCTCCCTGGAATTTGCTGCGTTCCAACCCGCTCGCTGCCGGGCGGGTGCTGCCTGCCGGCGTTGCGGCAGCAGTTGGTGCCGCGTACTTTTGCAGCGCCTTCTCCAGCTCGGCAATACGACGCTCCTGGGCATCGATCCGATCGATCAGCTGCTGGACCTGCTCATCACTGACGGCGCCGAATGCGGCCGTTGTCAGCAGGCCCAACGTGACGCTGGCGAGAAAGGCAGCTCTAACCAAAACGACCGGTGACATAGTCCTCCGTCAATTTATGTGATGGGTTGGTGAAAATCCGGTCGGTCGGGCCGACCTCGACGAGACGACCCAGATGGAAATAGGCCGTGCGCGTCGATACGCGGGCAGCCTGCTGCATCGAATGCGTGACGATCGCAATGGCGTAGTTGCGTGACAACTCGTCGATCAGATCCTCGATGCGGGCCGTCGCGATGGGATCAAGCGCCGAACAGGGCTCGTCCATGAGGATGACTTCCGGATTCACGGCAATGGTGCGGGCAATGCACAAGCGCTGCTGCTGGCCGCCGGACAGCCCGGTGCCGGGCTCGTCGAGCCGGTCCTTCACTTCATCAACCAGTCCGGCCCGCTCCAGGCTGCCGTAAACGATGTCATCGAGTTCGGCGCGGTTGGCCGCCAGCCCATGGATCCGCGGGCCATAGGCCACATTTTCGTAAATGGATTTCGGAAAGGGATTGGGCTTCTGGAACACCATGCCAACACGGGCCCGCAACATGACCACATCGGTGTCACGCGCATAAATATCCTGACTGTCGATGCGGAAGTCTCCCGTGACCCGGGCCGACTCGATGGTGTCATTCATGCGGTTCAGGCACCGGATGAATGTCGACTTGCCGCAACCCGACGGGCCGATCAGCGCGACCACCTGATGCCGGCCAATATCCAGGCTGACATGCTTCAACGCATGCGTGTCACCGTAGTACACATTGGCGTCACGAACACAGATGACCGGATCATCGGCCGTGATGTCGCCCACGGTGGCTTCCGTTGTTTCCATGTCGGGCATTATCGGCAATTACCGGGGCATGGGGCTACCAGCGCCGCTCGAAGCGGTTTCTGAGCCAGACCGCCGCGGCATTCATGACCAGCAGAAATGCCAGCAGGACGATGATGGCAGCCGAGGTCCGTTCGACGAACGCCCGCTCCGGACTGTCGGCCCACAGATAGATCTGGACCGGCAGCGCCGTTGCCGGGCTCAACGGACCACTGGGCACTTCGACGATGAAGGCCACCATGCCGATCATCAGCAGCGGAGCGGATTCGCCCAGCGCGCGCGCCATGCCGATGATGGCGCCAGTCAGCATGCCCGGCAGGGCCAGCGGCAGCACATGATGAAAAACCATCTGCATCTTCGACGCCCCGATGCCCAGCGCAGCCTGACGCACGGACGGCGGCACGGATTTTATTGCCGCCCGGGAGGCGATGATGATCACCGGCAGCGTCATCAGGGTGAGCACCAGTCCGCCGACCAGCGGCGCGGACCGGGGCAACCCGAAGAAATTGATGAATACGGCAAGCCCCAGCAGGCCGAATACGATGGAGGGTACGGCGGCGAGGTTGTTGACATTCACCTCGATGACGTCCACCAGCCAATGGCGCGGGGCAAATTCCTCCAGGTAAATGGCTGCGGAAACCCCGAGCGGAAACGACAGGACAAGGGTCACGATCAGCATGAAGAACGAGCCCTTCGTGGCAGCCCAGATGCCCGCCAGTTCGGGCTCCCGCGAGTCTCCCGATGTGAAGAAGGTGGTGTTGAAGCGCTGTTGCAGCCTGCCTTCGTCCTTCAATCGGGCCACCCACGCCTGCTGCTTCTCATTGAGCAGCAGCAGATCGCCCGCCTCGTCTTCGGCATGGTCTGCCGCTTTCAGATACAGGTTGACCTCGTCATCGACCGGCAGCCACAGATCCCGGGTCTGCCCCAGGATGCCCGGATCTGCCAGGACCATTTTCCGCAGCTCGAATGCGCCCCCCGAACTGACCAGTGCATTTAGGCTGCGGCGATCCGGCCGGCTTTGTACTTCGGGAAAGGCCCTGCGCAGCGAGGCCTTGATCAACTGGGAATAATCCGCTGATGCCAGCACATCCGGATTTCTCTCATCACCCGGATCGATCAACGGGGCATCGAAACGGATTTCCAGGCGCACATAGGATTGCCAGAATGCGCCGTAACCATTGCTGATCACCGTGACGAACAGCACCATCAGAAAGCTGATGCCCAGTATCACGGAGGCCGCACCATAGAAGCGGAAGAGCTTCTCCGTGCGATAGCGGCGACGCAGGCTTGCATCCACCCGCCGGCGGGTTTCTTCAGGGCCAAGTATCGGCATCAGTCGTATTGCTCCCGGTACCGGCGGACTACCTGAAGCGCAATGATGTTCAGGATCAGGGTCACCACGAACAACACCAGCCCAAGGGCGAAAGCCGCCAGCGTTTTCGGACTGTCGAACTCCTGATCGCCAACCAGCAGGGTCACGATCTGGACGGTGACCGTGGTGACCGACTCCAGCGGGTTGGCGGTCAGGTGGGCGGAAAGACCGGCAGCCATGACCACGATCATGGTCTCGCCGATGGCACGGGAAGCCGCCAGCAGCACGCCGCCGACGATGCCGGGCAGGGCTGCCGGCAGCACCACACGCTTGATGGTTTCGGATCTGGTGGCACCCAGACCGTAGGAGCCATCACGCATGGCGCGCGGCACGGCATTGATCACGTCATCGGACAGTGACGAAACGAAGGGAATGATCATCACGCCCATGACCAGGCCGGCCCCAAGGGCGCTTTCGGACGCAACATCCAGGCCAAGCGCAGTCCCCAGATTGCGGATCACCGGCGCCACCGTGAGCGCGGCAAAGTAGCCATACACCACGGTGGGGATCCCGGCGAGAACCTCCAGCACCGGCTTCACCAGGCGCCGCAGCGCCGGCCGGGCATATTCCGTGAGATAGATGGCCGTCATCAGGCCGAGCGGCACGGCGACCAGCAGGGCAATGCCGGAGATGAGCAGCGTGCCGGCAAACAGCGGCACGGCCCCGAATGCCCCCGACGAGCCGACCTGATCGCCGCGTATCGCGGTTTGCGGGCTCCAGGTCAGCCCGAACAGAAAGTCGCTCAACGGCACCTGGTTGAAAAACCGCATGGCCTCGAAGGTGACCGACAGCAGGATGCCCAGCGTCGTCAGGATGGCAACGGCAGACGAGGCAATCAGTCCGAAGCGGATCGCGGTTTCCACATGGTTCCTGGCGCGGAACGCCGGACGCAGGCGAAGCCACGCAATCGCGAAGCCGATGAACGAGACCGCGATGGCCAAACCGGACAGGATCTGGCGCGAGGCACTGTGGAGATTCACGTACAACTCGGTGGCGGCGGCCAGATCGGCGCGGCGCGTCTCGTCCACCATCTGCCCGGAGGCCTGATTGCGGATGCTGTTCAAGGTCAGGCCCAGCTCTGCCCTGGTCTGGTTCTGCAAGGTGTCCGGCAGGGACGCCACCACACGATCCGTGATCACGGCATCGCTGAAGGCGGCCCAGATGAGCAACAGCACGAGGGTCGGCAACAGGCACCACAACGCGGTGAAATAGCCGTAGTACCTCGGCAGCGAATGCAGTCGGACGGCAGGCATCACCCGGCTGGAAACGCGGATGGCGCGGCGGCGCCCCGCATAAAAGGCCGCCAGGGTCATGGCTGCAAGAATCAGCGCCAGTGTGGTCAGGCTCATGAGCAGTGGCGTCCCGAAATCATGGGGATCCGGGTGGCGGCCGAAGCGCTGCTGCCCGCTCGACCATGGTCTGATATTCCGCCGGCGGCAGCGGCACCAGTCCGCGATCCGCCAGGTAGCCCTCCTCCCCCATGGCTTTTTTGCTGGTGAATTCACCAACAAACTCTGCAATGCCGGGAATCGAGCCTATATGTGCCTTCTTGACGTAAAAGAACAGGGGTCGCGATACCGGGTACTTGCCGCTGGCAATGTTTTCGAAGGTCGGGGCCTCGCCACCGATCGAGGCTCCCTTGACGATGCCCAGATTCTGTTCGAGGAAGCTGTAACCGAAGATCCCCACGGCATTTGGATTGGACTTCAGCTTCTGCACGATCAGATTGTCATTCTCGCCGGCCTCGATGAACCGGCCATCCTCGCGAATGGTATGGCAGATCTGTCTGAAGCGGTTTTCGTTGCCGGCCTTGAGCGCCTCGATCCAGGGAAAGGTCTTGCAGCCACCCTCCATGGCCAGTTCAACGAAGGCGTCGCGGGTGCCGGATGTCGGTGGTGGCCCCAGAACCTCGATGGTCTCGGCGGGCAGCGCGGGATTCACGTCCCGCCAGGTGGTGTAGGGATTGGCGATCAGCGTCGACGAGCCCTTCGGGTCCGGCACCTGCTTCGCCAGAGCCAGGTAGATATCGCGCAACCTGAGCGACAGCCCCGGCGCCACGACGGATTCGGCCAGCACGATGCCGTCATAGCCGATCCGGATCTCGGCAATATCCCGCACGCCATGGGCCGTGCAGTCGGCCCGTTCACTGGCTTTCATGGCCCGCGAGGCATTGACGATGTCGGGATACGGCACGCCGATTCCCGCGCAGAACAGCTTGAAGCCGCCACCGGTGCCGGTGGCTTCGACCTTCGGGGTCTTGAACGGGGTGGTCTTGCCAAAGCGCTTGGCCACAACAGTGGAAAACTGGTAGACCGTGGAGGAGCCAACGATGCTGATGTAATCCCGGGCGGATTGCGCAAAGGCCGGGCTGCTGCCGATCACCAGCATGACGATCAGCCACAGAGCGGGAAACACGCTCCACACAGTGCGCACGCAACTCACCCTGATCTCCGATCGAAAAGCCCGACGGGCTCCACCGGAGGCAGCATACGGAGCGAATGTTAAGGAATTATTTCAGTCGGTCGTCGGGCGATTGTCCCTGGCCGCCTGCAGCTCCTCGCGTATGACCTCGTGCTCCGTATGCCGTATGTCCCGGCCATGCACCAGGTAGACCACGTATTCCGCGATATTCGTGGCGTGGTCGCCGATGCGTTCGAGGGCGCGCGCCACCCAGCTGACATCCATGAACCGGCGGACGGTGCGCGGATCTTCCATCATCAGGGAAATGCACTGGCGGAGGATCTGGTCGTATTCCTCATCCACCAGCTTGTCTTCCTCGATGACGGCCATGGCGTCGTCGACATCCATGCGGGAAAAGGCGTCGAGAGCGTCGTGCAGCATCTCCTGCACATGCTCACCGAGGGCGTTCAGCTCGGTATAGGCCGCGTACCGCTCCCGATCGGTTGCCAGGTGCGAGGCCAGATAGCCGATCTTCGAGGCCTCGTCGCCGACGCGCTCCAGATCGGTGATGGTCTTGATGACCATGACGATCAGCCGCAGGTCGCCGGCTGCCGGCATGCGCGTGGCCAGCAGCTTCCGGCATTCCTCGTCGATGGCCACCTCGAGCTTGTTGATCTTGTGGTCGTCGCTGGCAGCCTTGAGGCCCAACTCGCTGTCGCCGGACACGATGGCTTCGACCGCCATGCTCAGGTGCTGCTCCACCAGCCCGCCCATGCGCAGCACATCGCTGCGCAGATTCTCGAGCTCGGTGTTGAACCGTCGCGAAATGTGGTGACTGAAGCCTTCGGATTCCATCAGCGTGCTCCTTGCCTCACATGGGCGCCCGGATTCAATCCAGCTTATCAGGAAGGAACAGCCGATCCTGCGGAAAGTGACAGATGAAGGTGCTCCCGTGCCCCAGTCTGCTGCGGATTTCCAGTTCGGCATTGTGTCGCCGCAAAGCATGCTTGACGATGGCAAGCCCAAGGCCGGTGCCTCCCTGCTGCCGGGCACGGCCTGCGTCGGTACGGTAAAACCGTTCCGTCACCCGGGGTATTTCCTCGTCGGCAATGCCGATGCCCGTATCCTCCACCGTGAGATGGCCGCCCTCCTCGTCCACCGCCCAGCTGATGAGGATCCGGCCAGTCATCGGCGTGTAGCGGGCGGCATTCAACACCAGATTCGACACCACTGACTGCAGCTCGGTCTCCTCACCCAGCAGCCCGGCGGTGCTGTTCAGCTTGATTTCGATCGTCTCCGGATGTTCCGGCAGGGCCAATGCCGCCTGCCGGGCCGTTGCCAGAATGGTCGCCACATCGACGACCCGGCTCCTGGGCACCGACTGACTGGACTCAAGCCTGGACAACTGCAGGAGATCATCGACCAGACGGCACATGCGCAGCGCCTGGTCATGCATCACCTGAATCGGCTCCCGCCACCCCGGTGACAGTGCGGGGTCATCGCCGAGTGCATCCAGATACCCCATGATCACCGTCAGGGGCGTGCGCAACTCGTGGGAGGCATTGGCCACGAAATCCCGCCGGATCTTCTCGATCTTCACCCGTTGGCTGATGTCCCGGATCATCAGCAGGTTCTGGTCCGGGCCATAGGGAATCAGCCGGCAGGAGAGCCAGGTATCCCCCCCGATCGGCGAGGAAATTTCCACCGACTCCCGGCCGCGCGGGTTGTAGAGGTAGTCGACGAAATCCGGATAGCGCAGCAGGTTTTCGATGCGCAGGCCCCGGTCACGGCGCGTTTTGAGCCCCAGCAACACCCGCGCCGCCTGGTTGTAATTGATGATCTCGTGGCGGGAATTCAGGATCACGCCACCATCAGGAAACGCTTCAGTTGAAGCCCGCAGGTCCTTGACCAGCTTGCGAAAGCGTCGCCCGCGACGCTTGGCCTTGTTCTTGGTGAACTGGATCTTGGCGAAGACCGGCGGCCACACCCCATCGCCATCCGGGATCTCGTCGATGCGCCCGGTCGAGAGCCAGCGCTCCAGCAGATACAGGTTGTACAGCTGCCAGACCAAAAGCCCCAGCGCCACCAGCAGCGCACCGGCTTCCGGATGCCCATAAAAGAGACCGATGGCGGCGCCTGCCAGCAAGGCAACCCCGTAACGGAACAGCGTCCAGGTCCAGACCTTAGGCATGGCCAGCGTCAAGCCGGGGCAGGACGTGCAGAAAAGCGGTAACCCGCACCCCTGACCGTATGGATATACCGATCTGCCTTGAATGCTTCCAGCGGTTTGCGCAGCCGGCGGATGTGGACGTCGACGGTCCTCTCCTCCACATAAACATTCCGCCCCCACACCGCATCGAGCAATTGCGTACGACTGTAGACACGATCGGCATTCTCCATCAGGAATTTGAGCAGCCGGAACTCGGTAGGCCCCAGCAGAACCTCCTCGGTCCCGACGAAAGTCCGGTGGCTGACGGGATCCAGGCACAGGTCACCGGCAATCCTGGGTTCATCACCCGGGCGTACAACCCGGCGCAATACCGCGTTGATTCGCGACAACAATTCGCGCGGCGAGAACGGCTTGGTGATGTAATCATCAACGCCACCATCGAGGCCGATGATCTTGTCCTGCTCCTCGGCCCGCGCCGTCAGCATGATGATCGGAATTTCCCGGGTGGCCTCGTCACGGCGCAACGTCCGGGTCAGCTCCAGGCCGCTGGAGTCGGGCAGCATCCAGTCCACCAGCAGGAGGTCCGGGCGCTGGTCGGCGATCTGCCCGCGGGCGGCCAGGCTGTCGCCGGCTTCATCCACCGCAAAACCGGCACGGGTCAGATTGAAGGCAATCATCTGCCGGATCGGAGCTTCATCATCGACCACAAGAATTCTGCGTACTGCCATGACTTTGCCTGATTATTCGGTATGCTCTTCACCGCAATCGCCCGGGCAGTCTAGCATCCGGGAATCCGGAGACATGGGCAAACAGGGTAAACGCGGATGGCGCAGACTGCAGGCGGCCTTCGGCTATTCAGTGGCCGGACTGACGGCAGGCTGGCGCGGCGAAGAGGCCTTTCGCCAGGAAGTGCTGCTGGCCATCGTGCTCGTGCCGCTGGCCTTGTGGCTGGGTCAAACGGCGCTTGAGCGCCTGCTGCTGGTCGCATCCTGGCTGCTGGTGATGATCGTGGAAATCCTCAATTCCGCGATCGAAGCCACCGTGGATCGCATCAGCGACGAACACCACCCGCTGTCGGGACGAGCCAAGGATCTGGCATCTGCCGCGGTGTTTCTGAGCCTGATCCTGGCGGCACTCACCTGGGCAACGGTGGCCTGGGAACGCCTTCCCGGCTTGCTCTGGCTGAACTGATCTGGCCGGACTGATCGGGCCGGCCTGATCCAGGCCGGCCTGACCTGATCACCGGCACCGGCTCAATTGGCCGGCGCCACACCCTCACCGGCCACCGAACCACCCGCCGCCTGCTCGAGATAGGCAATCAGGTTGGCGCGATCCACCGGATTGCGGATGCCGACAAAGACCATGCGATTGCCCGGAATGAGCTCGCTGGGCCGCTCAAACCAATGGTCCAGTGTCTCGGCGGACCACACGATGTTGGAGTTCTTCAGTTCATCGGAATAGTTGAAGCCGGGCGTCAGCCCGGCCTTCCGGCCGAAAATCCCGTGCAGATTGGGGCCCACCTTGTTGGCGCCACCGGCTTCCAGGCTGTGACAGGCCTGGCATTGCAGATACTGGACCTTGCCCTTGGCCGGATCAGCCGTGGCCATCAGGGTCTGGATATCGACCGGCGCTGCCGGTGCGCCGGATGAACCCGCGGCGGCAGCCGGTGCGGCGTTGTCACCACCCGAACAGGCCGACAGGGAAAAGACCACGCCGGCGGTCATGAGGGCCCAAAGGGGTGCGGAAAATCGTGGAAATACTTGCATGGAAATTACTCGAAGCTCAGGGATTGATCATGCCGCAGTCAATGTGACGCGACGCCGGTGGAATCATCAGAACCGGGAGCTGCATCCCGGGCTGCCGCCCGATGAATGGCACGCCGGATACGCGGATAGCTGCCACAACGACAGATATTGGTCATGGCCGAGTCGATCGCCGCATCATCCGGTTTCGGCACAGCCTTCAGCAGGGCTGCCGCCGCCATGATCATGCCCGGCTGACAATAGCCACATTGCGGAACCTGCTCGTCGATCCAGGCCTGCTGGACGGCATGCGGCCTTGCTGCGGTTCCCAGCCCCTCGATCGTGACGACCTTCCGGCCGGCCACGGCCGACACCGGCACCACGCAACACCGCGTGGCCACGTCATCCACATGCACGGTGCATGCGCCGCACGATGCGATACCGCAACCGAATTTGGTCCCGGCCAGCTTGAGCTCGTCGCGCAGCACCCACAAAAGCGGCATTTCGCCAGGCACATCGAGGGCGATGCTCCTGCCGTTGAGAGTAAAGTGAACCACGACCCCATTGTATTGATTTTCCACCGGAAGCCCCACCCCGGACTGGCCGAAGTTTCCGCAACTCTGCCACAATCAGTCCGCAGTGATGGCGCCGCCTGCCATCAACACGCGTCCAGTGACCATGCCGTCAATGATGATGTCGGAGGGAGCTGAGTCATGAATCGAATACTGGTTCTGGGTGCCGGCAAGATCGGGGCACTGATTGCGGGGCTGCTGGCTGAATCCGGCGATTGTCACGTGCGGCTGGCAGACTCGAGGCCCGGCGTGGCGGCAGACGTTGCCGCCGCCCATCAACAGCAGACCCGGGTGCAGCAGGGCAAGGTCGTGCCCATCGAACCACTCGACCTGGATGCCACGAACAGCGCCGCGCTGGAAGCCGCACTGCGCTGGCCAGGCAACACGGCCGTCGTCTCCAGCCTGCCCTACCATTGCAATGTGGGCGTCGCCCGGGCTGCGCGCGCCGCGGGCAGCCACTATTTCGACCTGACTGAAGACGTGCGCTCGGCCGCTGCCGTTCTGCAGATCGCCGGGGGGGCAACCACCACCTTTGCACCCCAGTGTGGCCTGGCGCCCGGATTCATCAGCATCGTCGCCGCCGAACTGATCCGCCACTTCGACACCGTGCGCACCGTCAAGCTACGCGTGGGCGCCCTGCCCCAGCACCCGAACAACGTACTCAAGTATTCACTGACCTGGTCCACGGAGGGCCTCATCAACGAATACGGCAATCCGTGCCGCAGCGTGATCAACGGCGAAGTCCGGGAAGTGTTGCCGCTGGAAGGCCTGGAAGAGATCGCCATCGACGGCACTCATTACGAGGCCTTCAATACGTCCGGCGGTCTCGGTTCGCTGGCTGACAGTTATGGCCGGGATATAGAGACCATGGACTACAAGACGATCCGCTATCCCGGTCACTGCGAACAGATGCAGCTGCTGATGAACGGCCTGAAGCTGAATCAGGATCGGGAAACCCTCCGGCGCATTCTGGAAAACTCGGTACCGCAAACCCTGCAGGACGTGGTCATCATCTACGCGGCGGTCACCGGCCTTCAGGAAGGTGAATTGCGCGAGGAGAACTACGTCAGCAAGGTGTACCCGCAGGTCATCGGCGAGCGCCTGTGGTCGGCCATCCAGATCACCACGGCCGCCGGCATCTGCGCCGTGCTGGATACGGTTCTGCATGATCCAACGCGCTATCGTGGCTTTGTCCGCCAGGAACAGTTTTTGCTGGATGACATCCTGGGCAATCGCTACGGCCGGTATTACGGCAGCGGCACCGGCAAGGAAGTCTCCGCCCGGATCATCGCCGCCGGCAGCCGCGGCAAGCAACGGACCCATGAGCATGCGTAGCGTCCTCGAATCCCTGGGCTTGTCCGGCCTGAATCCGGGCGCGTGGTCCGCCTCGGGCTGGCATCCCACCGGCAACCGGGAACAGATCGCGTCGGAAAATCCAGCCACGGGCACGGAACTGGCAAGTGTGGCCGCGGCCAGCGGGCAGGATTACGAACAGGTGATCAGCAGCGCGCAGAACTCGGCGGCCGCCTGGCGCAACCTGCCGGCGCCCCGCCGTGGCGAGGCGGTCCGGCTGGTGGCTGAAGCCCTGCGCCGGCACAAGGATGCCCTGGGCAGTCTCGTCACGCTCGAAGTCGGCAAGATCAAGGCCGAGGGTGACGGCGAAGTGCAGGAGATGATCGACATCGCCGACTACGCCGTGGGTTTGTCACGCATGCTCGGTGGCAGGACGCTGCCCTCCGAACGACCCCTGCATCGACTCTACGAGCAGTGGCATCCGCTCGGTGTCGTGGGCGTGATCAGCGCCTTCAATTTCCCGGTGGCGGTCTGGTCGTGGAATGCCTTCATTGCGGCCGTCTGCGGCAATGTCACCGTATGGAAACCATCGCCAAAGGCCCCGCTGACCAGCATTGCCGTGCAACGCCTGTGCGTCTCGGTGCTGGAAGCCAATGGCTTTCCACCCGGCTTTTTCCTGTTCAACACCAGCGACGTGGCCCTGGCCAGCCACTTCGTGGACGACCCGCGCGTCGACCTGATTTCCTTCACCGGTTCTTCAGCCATTGGTGGGCCGGTGGCCAGCCGGGTTGCCCGGCGCTTTGGTCGCTGCCTGCTCGAACTCGGCGGCAACAACGCGCTCATCGTGGATGAGCACGCCAATCTGGATCTGGCCATCCCGGCCATCGTGTTTGGTGCGGTGGGCACGGCTGGTCAGCGCTGCACATCGACCCGCCGTCTGCTGGTGCATCACCGGCGTGTCGATGAACTGGCCGCCCGCCTGGTTGACGCCTATCGCCAGGTGAAGATCGGCGACCCATTGAGTCCGGGCACGTTGATGGGCCCGTTGATCGATGACAAGGCCGTCGAGCGCTACCGGCAGGTCATGGATGAGCTCGGCAAGCAGGGCGCCCGGATACTGCATGGTGGCCGGCAGCGCGAGGGCAGCGGTCACTTCGTGGAACCCACCATCGTCATGGCGGAAAACAACTGGCCGATCGTGCAGACCGAAACCTTTGCGCCGATCCTGTACCTCATCCCGTTTGCCGATCTCGACGAGGCAATCGCCCTGCAGAACGCCGTGCCCCAGGGCTTGTCGTCGGCCATCTTCACGGATCGATTGCAGCACGCCGAACGCTTTCTGGGTCATGACGGCAGTGATTGCGGCATTGCCAACGTCAACATCGGCACCTCGGGCGCCGAGATCGGTGGCGCTTTCGGTGGTGAAAAGGAAACCGGCGGCGGGCGGGAAGCCGGCTCCGATGCCTGGAAGGCCTACATGCGACGGCAGACCGTGACGATCAACTTCGGGGCGACGTTGCCGCTGGCGCAGGGGATCGATTTCTCGGGCGGGACCCAGGGCTGAGTCAGTGGGGGTACGGCCTGGGGGGGGGGGGGCCCGAGGGGGGGGGGGGGGGGGGGGCCGCGGGCGGGTCCCCCTGCGGTCTCTCATTGGGCCCCCCCCGCCCGCAGGCCGTACATCAACGTGCTCGCCAGGGGCCGGACCGCCGAGCCCCGTACACAACTTAAAGACCTAGTGCCCCCGGGTTCATCAGGTTCTGCGGATCGACGCTCTGCTTCAGGTCACGGAGCACGTGGGCGGCAGCGGGGTTGCGGCCTTCGAAGTAGGGGTAGCTCTTGCCGACCTGCATGTGGACGCCACCCACGGAACCGAAGATTTCGTTGATCTCGCGGCGCAGTTCCCGGACCAGAGCGCGGGCTTCGGGGTTTTCGCCATACGCGGGCAGCGTGGCCAGGTATTCCTTCGGCAGGTAGCGGTTGTGGAAGGCGGTGCGGCTGTCTTCCCAGTAGAAGACCGGCTCGTAGAGGAAGGCGTGGGTGTTGATGGTCATGAACATCGCACCCTTGTCGACCTTTGCCTTCTGCATGCGCTGTGCGTTGTCGGCATAGAGTTTCTGCAGCTTCTGGTTGAACAGGGTCAACTTCGAGAACGGCAGGATGCCGTGCTGGGGTACCCAGCGTTCGCCCTTGGGCCCGAGTATCGGATACAGCGGAATGAAAGGCATCGCCCGGAGCACCGTCGGCACGGTGTTGGCCGTTTCCGTGCCCGCGCCACGCATCGCGGTGCGAATCAGATCCAGCTTGGCGTTGACCTCCGCCTGGCACACGCCTTCCACCGTGTAATGGGCGGAGTAGTTGTGTGCAGCCAGAAAACGTTTGCCGGCAGCCGCCATCTTCAAAAGCCGCACGCCGGCGACCAATGGATTGGGAGCGGTTTTGGCCACAGCCCACGCAGCACCCAACGCAGCCTGCGCATTGGTCCTGGAGAGTTGTCCCTGCTGCAGTTTGGGATCGATGGCGAAGTTGTCCGATGCAACGCCTTCCCGGGCGGCGGCAGCCATGCCGCGCGCCATGTCGTCGAAGGTGGCGAAGCCGAACGAGGCCGCACCGACGAAGGGTGGACTCTTGATCAGCTTCAGGGTGATCCGCGACTTGATGCCGAAGGCGCCGGCATCCCCGGTGCAGAGGCCGGTGAGATCCGGGCCATACCACCGGAAATGAGGCGTGCCATTCCGGGCGGCGCTGGAGCCGGTTTTGAGGATTTCGCCGTTGGCCAACACGATGTCAAAGGCCAGCACGGCATCGGCCGATACCCCGTGATTGCTGGAGCCCAGACTGGCGCTGTTCTGGGACATCGAACCGCCCACTGTCGCCTTGATGCCGGAAAACGGCCCCCAGAAGGAGGTCCGCAAGCCCTTCGCTTTCAGTGCCTGCCACAGCTCCGCCCAGGTGATGCCGGGCTCCACCGACACATACATGTCGGTTTCATTGAGTTCGACGATCCGGTTCAGGCGCGTGGTATCAACCAGTATCGAGTCCGCCCGGGTCGGCAGATAGCCATCCGTGTAGGACGCGCCGCCGCCACGGGGAACCACCGCAATGCCGGCCGTGGTGGCTGCCCGGACGATCGCCTGCAGTTCGTCGACCGTGCCTGGCTGAACGACGGCCAGCGGCACCTCCCGCTGGTTGTAGACATCCATGGCAAAGAATTCACGGTCGGCGGCAGCCGTCAGCACATGGGCTTCACCCACCACACTGGCCAGGCTGGCCAACAGATTACCGGCTGATGATGTCGGGGCGGGATTGGCAGACATGACGCAAGACTCCTGAAAGTGGCTCACCGGACAGCAGGCTGTTAGCCTACGGCGCGAACCGCTGATATGGAAACAAATATCATGATCCACATCACTTGCTTCAAGCGACCGGTCCGCTGGCTGGTTGTGCTGTTCCTGGTCATGGGTGCGCCATTCCCGGGCAGTCCGGCCTGGGCAACGACTGCAAGTACCCACGAATCCGCGGAGAATGCGCCGCCGTCTGCCGCGCCAGACACCCGGCCCTACACCGTGTTGATCACCAGCGCCGGGCATGGCCTCGGCTACGAATTTGCCCGGCAATATGCCGAGCGCGGCTGGATCGTCATCGCCGCAGTCCGCACGCCCGGGGCCGCGACCGAGCTCCAGGCCATTGCCGGGTACTGGGACAACGTCCACATCGAGAAACTCGACGTCACCAGTGAACGCAGCGTGCGCGCCCTCGCGGCCCGGTACCGCGGCACACCGATCGACGTCCTCATCAACAACGCCGGCATCCAGGGCGAGCTCCACGCCCAGCAGTACGGCAACTACGATTTCAAGGTGTACGACGCAATCATCGACGCCAATGTGCAGGGCCCGTTGCGCATGATCGAGGCATTCATGGACAACGTGGCGACGAGCCGCCAGAAGAAGATCATCAGCCTCTCGAGTGTCGATGGACCGCTCTTTTATCGCAGCAGCGAGGCGGCACTCCACATGGCGATCCGCACGCTGTCCAGGGAAATGCGGCAAGACCCCGGCCACGAGGCGCTGGTGTTCGGCCTGATCGATCCGGGCGTCGTAGTAGATCCGATGATCACCGCACGCGAATCAGCCGAATATTGCATAGCAGTGATCGAAGGCTACACGCCGGCGACCTCCGGTCAGTTCCTCGATCGCAAAGGGGCGCAACTCCCCTGGTAGGTCGGCGCGGCATGACATAAGGGCGCATTCCTGCAACACGTGCAGCGGGTCGCCGTCTATGATTCCCCCATGGTTCGGCGTATCAAACTGCTACTGTCTTGTCTGGCACTGGTCATCAGTTTCCAGACTGTTGCTGCACCCGGCCTCGACAGCCGGCCTCCCAATCCCACATGCCTCGCGCCGGATCGGACTGGCGCGGCCGCACCAGTCAACTGGCAGGGCGCTGACGTCGGTGCCGTGGGCGCCGCCGGCTCGGTTTCCTGGCTGAATACCACTGCCACCGTTCGTGGCTCAGGCGCCGATATCTGGGGCAAGGCCGATGCCTTTTATTTCGTCGACAAGCCACTGACCGGTGACGGCGATCTGATTGCCCGCATCTCGGCGCTGAGCAATACGGACCCATGGGCCAAGGCCGGCGTGATGCTGCGCGAATCGCGGGCGCCGGGCTCCCGCTTTGCACTGATGATGATGACGCCCGCCGGCAATGGCGCTTCGTTTCACTACCGAACGGCCACCGATGGCAACGCCGCCCCGACGAACAGCGCAGACAAGGCCACCACCCTGCCTCGATGGATCAAGATCAGTCGCCGCGGAAATGTGGTCAGCGGTTACCACTCCAGTGATGGCATCGTCTGGACACTCAGGGACAGCATCGCGCTGAATATGCCGACAACCATCCGGGCCGGGCTGGCGGTAACCAGCCACAAGATCGGCGCTCTGGCCACGGCGCAATTCAGCAACATCGAACTGATCCAGAACAGCAGCGGCGCGGACGCCACGGTCACGCCGGAAGACCCCTTCCCGGCGGCCCCAGCCTTCACCGAGCCGACCAAGCTGCTGAAGGCGCCGGGCGATGGCTAGCGCTGGTTCGTGCTGGAAAAAACCGGCCGGGTCAAGGTCTTCAATACCGCAACGCCGGCCACGGTCACGACCTGGCTCGACTTCAGCGCGAAGGTCAATACGGACTCCGAGGGTGGAATGCTGGGATTGGCCTTTCATCCGCTGTACCCCGCGCGACGCGAAGTGTTCGTGGCCTACACCACCGGCCGCCCGATGCAGCTCGTCATCTCGCGGCTGATACTGGATCAGGTGGCGGCGCCGGCTGCCGTCAGCGAGCAGGTTCTGCTCACCATTGATAAACCCTATGCCAATCACAACGGCGGTGATCTGGCATTTAGCACTGCCAACCACCTGTATGTCTCGGTGGGCGACGGCGGCAGCGGGGGCGATCCCTACAATTACGCACAGAACCAGACCCGCCTGCTGGGCAAGATCCTCCGCCTCGATGTCTGGGACAACACGGGCTGGCCGAACCCGCGCTATGCGATTCCCGCCGACAATCCGCACGCGACCAACGCCCGCTGCGGACCAGCCGCCAACAGTGCCGCCTGCCCCGAACTGTTTGCCTGGGGCTTTCGCAACCCATGGCGCTTCAGCATCGATGCAGCCACCGGTGATCTGTGGGCAGCCGACGTCGGGCAGAACGCCCGCGAGGAAGTCGACCGGGTGATCCGCGGCGGCAACTATGGCTGGCGATGTCGCGAGGGCACAGCCGCCTACAACTCGAGCGGCTGCCCATCGTCGGGATTCATCGGGCCCGTGCACGACTATCCGCACACGGATGGCAATGTCTCCATCACCGGTGGCGCCGTCTATCGTGGCGCCGGCATCCCGGGATTGCAGGGCCGCTATGTTTTCGGTGATTTCTCCTCGGGCAGGATCTGGGCGCTCCGCGACAACGGCACCGGTGGATACGAGGCAGACGAGATCGTCGACACCAGTGCCTCGATCTCCAGTTTCGCACTGGGTCAGGATGGCGAGCTCTATTTCGCCGATTACGGTTCAGGCCGCTTGCAGCGGCTGGCCGGCAACGGTGGCGGGTTTGTGGATGTCGTGCCGGATGATCTGGCGGCAACCGGCTGCGTCAGCCCAGCCAATCCGATGGGAGCTGTCGATGGCGCCATTCCGTACAGTGTCAACGCGCAGTTCTGGTCGGATGGCGCCACGAAGACGCGCTACCTGGCTGTACCGGATGGTGCGTCGATTGCGGTGGGCCCAGGCGCCGACTGGCAGTTCCCGCCCGGCTCCGTACTGATCAAGAGCATGGCGCTGAGGGGCCAGCCGGTCGAGACGCGCCTTTTGATGCGCCACCCGGATGGTGGCTGGGCCGGCTACACCTACGAATGGAATGCGGCGGCAACCGCTGCCACCCGCATCCGTGGCGGCAAGACACGCTTCGTCAACGGGCAGGACTGGATCTATCCCAGTGAAGGCCAATGCATGCAGTGTCACACGAACGTGGCCGGCATCAGTCTCGGTCCGGAAACGGCCCAGTTGAATGGCAAGCACCTCTACACCACCACCAACCGCAGGGCCAATCAGCTGGAGACCTTGAGCCATATCGGGTTGCTGCCGGCCTCCGTGGGCAATCCGGCAACCCAGCCGAGGCTGGTCACCCCACTGACTGCCCAAAGCGTTGAAGAAGTGGCCCGGGCCTATCTGCACGCCAACTGCGCGTATTGCCACCAGCCGGGTGGGCCCACCGGCGTGGACATGGACCTGCGCTACTCCCGGAGCTTCAGCAACACGCAGACCTGCAATGCGCCACCACAGGCCGGGGATCTGGGCATTGCCGGCGCCCGGCTGATCGCGCCGGGGGATCCGTCGCACTCCATCCTGCTGCAGCGGATGTTGCGCCGGGATGCGCACGGCATGCCACCGCTCGGCTCCAGCCTGCCGGACACCGGCGGCGCCCGCCTGATCACCAACTGGATCAACGAGATAGCCGGCTGCCAGACCGGCGGCGGCAGCTGTCATCAGTCGCTGGACTCGCCCTGAAGCCCTGCTGGCTTACAGCAACCGCTCAAACGTGGCCCAGAATCGTTCCCGAAGGCGTTCATGCCAGGAGCGCTTCTGCCAGCCTTCCAGGGTGATCCGCGTTGAGTTCTCGAGATCGGATTCGAACAGTTGCCGCATGCGGTTGGCAAACGCCTCATCGATGACGACGATGCTGATCTCGTCATTGAGCACGAAACTTCGCCAGTCCCAGTTGGTTGATCCGACCGTGGACCACACATGGTCCACCACCACGGTCTTGGCATGCAGAAAGGCATTCTGCTGCTCGAAAATCTGCACACCCCCCTTGAGCAGCCGCGCATAGTGATAGCGCCCGGCATAAAACACCCCGGCAAAATCACTGAATGAGGGCAGGATCAGTTTGACACTGACGCCACGCTGGGCGGCTGCGATGAGCTCGTCTTCCAGCTGTTTGTCCGGTATGAAGTAGGCCATGGTGACTTCAATCGAGGTCTTCGCAAAGGCGATCGCACCGAGCACGGAAATATAGGTCTGGTTCTGTGCTGAATCAGGCGAACTCGGAATGACCTGAACCACGGTATCGCCGGCCTTGGCAACCTCATTGTCGGCAGCGTCGCCCGCTTCACCACAGTCCTGCTTCTTCCATGTCTGCGCAAACAGGTCGGCCAGCCGGCGTGCGGCTGGCCCTTCGATCCGGACCTGCGTATCCCGCCAACCCTGCTCCAGGGCCGTCTCGCGAGGCTCCACCGATTGCCCTTTGGACCTTGACCATGAGAATCCCGCCGACCCAGAGCGGTAGACGCGACTGAAGTTGATGCCACCGGCATAGGCATCGCGGCCATCGACCACCAGGATCTTGCGATGATCGCGGTGATTGAGCCGTGCCGGCCGCCAGAGCGACGGCGCTACCGGATTGAATACGCAGGTGACAATGCCGCCAGCAGACAACTCATCCAGCAATGCACCCGAGCCCATCGAACCGACGCCATCAACGAGCACCCGAACCTTGACGCCCGCTGCGGCTCGCTCGGTGAGCAGTGCTGACAGGCTCACCCCATCGTGCACTACGTCATCAAAGATATATGACTCGATATCGATCGAGCGGGATGCGGCCTGGATCGATGCAAACATCGACGTGTAGGTTTCCGGACCATCGACCAGCAGCTCCACGCGGTTGCCGATGATCAGGGGTTCGCCGATCAACTGGTGACTGAGCCCAAGATACCCATCCAGGACGGTGCCCACGCTGTTGGCCGCCAGGACCTCTGAAGCCCGGTCTTCCACAGCAGGGGTGATCGGTCCATGCGGGCCCACCATGTTGATCGTCACCGGTGTCCTCGACAGCGGCAATTGACGCGAGAGGCGCACCGACGGCAGCGTGGCGCAACTGGCGAGGAAGCTCCCCGCCACCAAAGCGAGAATCATGGCGACAGGGATCGGGCCAACCGGACGACACCGCGTGCAGGCAGCCATCGTCCGGTTGACCCTCAACGCAAAGGAGGAGCCACAAGCCTGGTGGCCAGACTCTGCGAACTCAACGAATGTCCATCGCGTCCTTGACCTTGCGCACACCCTCGACTTTGCCGGCAACCTCGACAGCAGCCAGCCTTTCCTGGCTGGATTTGACGTAGCCGCTGAGCTGCACTTCGCCATTTCTGGATTCAACATCGACACTGAGTGCACTGGTACGTGGGTCGGCCGCAAGTGCCGAATCCACCCTGGCTGACAGCTCGCCATTATCCACAGCTGTGGATGCCGCATGGTCGGCGGCCCGCACCTGCAGCTTGTTTTCCACACTGGTGACGCCATCGACACCCGACGCGATTCGTTCAGCCTCGCTCTTTGCCGTCGCGGAATCCACGAAACCGTTCAACTGCACAACACCCCGCGACGTCTCCACGTTGATTTGCCGTGCCTTGGTGTCCTTGTCGGCGAACAGTCGGGTTTTGATGCTGGTGGTGATGGCCGCATCATCCATGGTGGTGCCCACTGAGCGGGCGCCACTCTCGGCGGCCCAGACGGGCAAGGCGAGACAGGAAATGGCCAGCACGGTCGCTGCCGCGACGGCAATGCCCGCCCCCGCTCGCAGTCCAGGCAGATGGGTGGATGTCGTTTGCATGGAGTTCTCCTCAAAAACAGCCCAATTGGACCTGGCAGGAATGGTGCCCTGCCGGAGCAAACGCAGACAGCGGCGCCAGCCCTCAGTAATTGTCGGTGGAGTCCGACAGGATGAATGGTCGTTCAGCTTGCTTGGATCGCAGGTAGTCCTCGCGAGACAGCTCATGCAACTGCCGCGGATAGCGTTGAGTGGCGTCATGCCAGGCCTCGTAGCGGCGTTGCTGGCGGGCAGGCGTTCCCGGTTCGTGAGCTGACGCGAGGCAGGTGTCAATCGCCAGGTAATAGCGCATGGTGTTCCTTTCCAGAATTCCCCGTACACCATCCACATACTCAGGTTCACCGTTTTCAGCCGTTCCGGTAATGGTGAAACCGACCTTGCCCCGACCCAGTGTCTGCAGATAGGTTGCCGTGGCGAGGCGCGCTGCCGCACCGTATTCGTAGGCATAGGACAGGCGCACGTACGACCGGGCCCCGTCGGCAGCTACTGCTGCAAATTCCAGGCGGTAATTGCTGGTACCCAACGGCCCTCCGTCCGCCTGCAGCACGACCGAGAGGCCGGCGGCGCTGTTTCCAACCAGTTGAAAACGAAACTCCATGGCATGCGTGCCGGAGTTGGCCGGATCATCCTTGCGGCCCATCTCGATCTGCAGCCGCGTTCCGTCCCGGGCATAGCCACAGGATTTGACGTTGGGATGCAGAATCAACACCGCACACCAGGCAGCCGGGCGATCGAGCGTGGCGCGAATCGTCGCCAGGGGATAGGACACGATTGCAAGCACCTCACCGGTGACCCGGTTGCCGTCCTGCACGGACGAGAGTCGCAGCGGAATGTCGAACGAGCCGGCGTCGATCGGCGGGTCCAGCGAGCGGATCCGGTCCGCGAGACCGGTCGCTGCCAATGACCGGCCGCACAGGCAGAGCATGACCGCGAGGCCGGTGACGAGGATGAGACCTGTCTTGTGCGTCATCGCGACGAGGTGACTGCCACCTTGCCTGGCGCGCTGCTCGTCAATGGCCGATATTCGTTGCGCAGCCAGACGCCGACCGGAACTCCGTTCCGGTACAGGATCCGGTTTCTCGACACGGCGGGAATCTTCTCGCCCGGCGTGACGATGCCGGCCAGGTTCAGGGGATCAACCGCCGATATCTCGACGGTCTGTTCCTGATTGCCGGCATGACGCATGTCGCGCAGGCGGGCAACGGCCTCGGGCCACGCAAACTGTTCACCACCAAAGCCCGCCACAAAGCGTCCGCCGCGAATCTCGCCACGGGCTTCCAGCCGCCGCCAGGCCTGCACCAGCTCACGCCACGGCGGCATGCAGCGGGCTTCACGCGCCAGCACGCTCCGGAACACCACGCCGTAGCGCTCCAGCAGCGTGCGGGCGATGTGGTCCACAGCGGCCCGACGGCGCGTGGCGTCATCCCGGCCATCGGCCGCGGCAGCACGGGCCGGCAACACCAGCGACCAGCGGCCCGGCGGATCCTGATGGTCATCACCCTGCCGGGCCGTCTGCCGCGGATGCGTTTGGCGCGGGTCTCGCGCGAGCTGCTCACCGAGCGTCACGCGCGCGGAGCGGTGGCGCAGCGGGCCGCGTTGTTCGCGGACCGCGGCCGGCAGCAGCAGGGCGCGCAGGCCAGCGTAGCCATCACCCGTGACGCGGCCGGTACCGACCAGCTCGCGCAGCCCGGCAATCAGCGCACGACGCGTCAGGCCGGTCGTCATCAGCAGATCGCTGAAGAACAAGGCGCCTTGGGTGTCGAGCGCAGCGAGAATCATGCTGGCGGCTGCCGAGTGGGTTTCTGTCGGGGCGCCGGGCATGAGACCGTGCCACAGCGCCAACTGACTGCGGTCGACAAACAGGAGCGGCGTGCTGCGGATCGGGCCGCTGCGACCTGGATGACCGGAGGCCGCCACGGCGCCGTCGGTGCCGGCCCTCAGCCAGAGGAACTCACCACCCACCAGCACCTGATCCAGGGCCGAAGGTTCGAAGCCATCCACCCTGGCCGGCAGCACACGGCTTTCCCAGGCGGCTGCGGCCACGGGATAGCCGAGCAACTGCCCCAAGGCCCTGCGGAGCTCACCTGAAACATCGGCCACCGCATGCCTTGCCGGCTCGCGATCCAGCCGATGCCAGCGAAACAGAAAGCGCATGTACGCCGCCGGGCTGACCGTTTCCACGGTTTGCCTCAGGGTTTTCAGCGTGCAGCGATGGATGCGGGCCAGCAGCCGGCGGTCACACCATTCCTGCGCCGAGGGCATCCGGGTCGTTGCCGGATTGAAGTGTCCCCGAATCGCCTGGCCTTCGAGCTCGAGTGCCGCCAGGGCGGTCTCGACTTCGTTCACCGGCAGCATCAATGGCGCGGCCAGCATGCCCGCCGTCACGGGGCCCAGGGTCTCCAGCCGGCTGCGGATCAGCTCGCGCAACGAGTGCTCCCGATCGGGAGCTTCGCTGCGTCGGCCTGCATAGGCAGGCGTGATCGGTGGCGTGATCATCAAGGCGGGCCACAGCTGCTGCAGCTGGGCGAGGCGTTCGGCGCTGACCCACAGCGGCTGGCCTCCCGGTACGCAGGCGACCGTGGCGCGACTGTCGGCCAGCAAGGGCTGCAGCAGGGCGTGCCAGGCATCACGATCAGCCGGCAGAATCTCGTGTTCCGCGATGAAGCCGCTCAGCATCAGCGCATCGTGCAACTCATCCGGGGTCCGCACCTCGGGCCACGCCTCTGCACGGACTTGCCGGATCGCATCGCCATCCAGGCGACCGATCGTTGCGGCCTCTTCGGGATCGAGCAGGTACCGCGAGCGGATGGCGCGGGTGCGGCGTTCTTCGGCCGGCGCGTCATCCAGAAAGGCATAGGGTCGCGCATTGACGACTTCCTGGGCCAGCGGCGATGGCGTGGTCAGCTCCCGCGTGATGATTTCGACCCGGCCGGCGGCCAGGTCGGCCAGCAGGGTTTCCAGGCCGGTGATATCCATCACCTCGTGCAGGCAGTCGTCGAGCGTCTGCCGGACCAGTGGATGGTCCGGCACCTGGCGATCGCCGGCGAGGTTCTCGGCACAGGCCACCTGATCCGGAAACACCAGCGCGAGCAGATCATCGGAGTCGCTGCGCTGGAACTGCGGTGGCACCTTGCCGCCATTGCGGAAGCGTCGAATGGCAAGGGCGGTGGTGGCCACCCAGCGCCAGCGCGTGGGAAACATCGGCGCCTGCAGCGTGGCCTGGATCAACACGTCGCGCACTGTCCCGGCGCGCAGATAACGGCTGATGTCGTCGAGCGGAAAGCTGTGCGTCGGTCCCAGCGACAGGACGATGCAGTCCTCGAGCGCCGCGGCCTGCAGCTCGAAGTTGAACTGGCGGCAGAAGCGTTTGCGCAGCGCCAGGCCCCAGGCCCGGTTCAGGCGCGAGCCGAGCGGTGCATGGATGACGAGATGGGTATCCCCCACTTCATCGAAGAAGCGCTCGAAGACCAGGGTCTGCCGGGTTGGCAGCACGCCGAGCGCCGCCCGGCCTGCGGCCAGGTAGCTCGTGAGCTGGGCACTCGCCGCGGGCGACAATCCCAACTCATCCATGAGCCAGTTGTGCGCGGCGGCCTCGCCCTCCCCCAGCAACTGATCCATCCGGGCGCGCAGGCGCGAGACGGCCGCCGACAATTCGTCCGTCCGACCCGGCGCCTCGCCGAACCAGAACGGAATGTTCGGTGGCTGCCCGTGGGCATCCTCGACATGCACCCGGCCCGATTCCACCTTGCGTATGCGATACGAGGCATTGCCCAGCTGGAAAATATCACCCGGCAAACTCTCGAAGGCAAAGTCCTCGTTCAGGCTGCCTATCGGGAAACCGTCCGGCAGGAGCACGACGTCATAGTCGAATTGATCCGGAATGGTGCCGCCATTGGTGATGGCTGTGAGCCGCGCACCCGCACGCGCCCGCAGCCGCTGGTTGACCGCGTCGTAGTGCAGATGCGCTGCCCGCCGGCCTCGCGCGGTGTTGTAGCCATCTGCCAACGTGTGAATGAGGGCATCGAAGGACGCCCGGGTGAGCGCGCGGTAAGGCCAGGCACGACAGACCAGTGCATGCAGGTCGTCGACCTGCCACTCGGCCATGGCCACTTCGGCAACCAGCTGCTGGGCCAGGGCATCGAGCGCGGGGCCCACAAGGCGAATGGCGTCCAGTTCGTTTCGACGCACGGCATCGAGCAGTGCTGCGCACTCCACCAGATCATCCCGCGAGATCGGGAACAGCCGCCCCTTGGGCAGACGCTGCACGCCATGGCCGGATCGGCCCACGCGCTGCAGCAAGGTGGCAATGCTCCGGGGTGACGCGATCTGGCAGACGAGGTCGATGTCGCCGATGTCGATGCCGAGCTCCAGTGAAGCAGTGGCCACCAGCACCCGCAGCTTTCCGGATTTCAGGCGCTCTTCGGCATCCAGCCGGTGCGCCCGCGCCAGACTGCCGTGGTGGGCCGTCACCGCGTCCTCGCCGAGCCGTTCGGCCAGATGCCGGGCGGCCCGTTCGGCCAGACGTCGGGTGTTGACGAAGATCAGCGTGGTGCGATGTTGCAGCGCCAGTTCGGCCAGACGGTCATAGATCTCCGCCCAGACCTCGGTGGCCATGACCGGCGACAGGGTGGATGGCGGCAATTCGAGCGCCAGGTCCCGCTGCCGGCTGAACCCTGCATCCACGATGGCGCAACTGCGCGCACTCTCCCCTGCCGGCCGATTGCCGGTGAGAAAGTCAGCCATGCGCGCCATGGGCTTCTGCGTGGCGGAAATGCCGATCCGCTGCGGCTCCTCCGCACACAGGGCCGACAGACGCTCCAGCGACAGCGCGAGATGGGCGCCGCGCTTGGAATCGGCGACGGCGTGCAACTCGTCGACGATCACCGTACGCACCGTGGCCAACATGTCGCGCCCCGACGCCGAGGTGAGCAGGATGAACAGCGACTCGGGCGTGGTCACCAGAATGTGCGGCGGCGTGCGCCGCATGCGGGCCCGCTCGGCTGCCGGAGTATCCCCGGTCCGGACCGCCGTGCGGATCTCCACGTCTTCGAACACCGACAGCCGGGCACGGATACCCGCCAGCGGTTCTTCGAGATTCTTCTGGATGTCGTTCGACAGCGCCTTCAGCGGCGAGACATACAGCACCCGGATTTCATCGGGCAGACTGCCTTTGGCTGTGCCTTCCTGAATCAGTGCATCGATGGCGGCAAGAAATGCCGCCAGTGTCTTGCCGGAGCCGGTCGGCGCGGCGAGCAGGCTGTGCCGGCCCTCGCGGATGGCCGGCCACGCGGCTGCCTGTACAGGCGTAACCGTCTGAAACGTATCCAGAAACCAGCTGCTGACGGCGGTGTGGAAGGCATCCAGGGGCATGTGGGGACTATAGCGCCGGAATCCACGGGGCGGCAGTGGCAGTAGAAACGATGGGACCGCGTCAGGTGCAGCCGCGGATCAGGAACAGGATCAGCAACACAGGCAGCGGAATGCCAAGCAGCCAAAGGAGGATCCAACCAATCTTTCCGCCTTGGCCACCGGCGAACAAATCAAAGCCGGTAATTCGAACCTCGGAGTTGCGCATGATTCTCTCCTGCTACCCATGAGCACATCTTGAGCCGGAATCGCGTTTTCGCTGATCGGCAGCGAGCCCGTACTGCGGTAGGAATGCACCTACCGATCGTGCGCTTCCGATACAGGTGCCGGCGGCTGCGACATGCAGCCTGCATGCCTTGTCGGTAGGATTCTTCCTACGCCGGTAATGCCGCAATCCCCACTGGTTCCGGCCCCACTGACTACGAGCACCCGATGGTTCGCTGACTATAGTCAGTGCATGCGCGTGGACTTGCTGTCCGTACAGGTCATCACCAAAGGGGGCTACTCATGTTGCGCTACGCCGTCATATTTTTCATCATCGCTCTGATCGCGGCTGTTCTGGGTTTTGGCGGCATTGCGGCCGGTGCTGCAGGGATCGCCAAGGTCCTGTTCTTCGTTTTCCTGCTGATATTCGCCGTGACGTTGATACTCGGCTTGATCCGTCGAACCTGAGCAACCGGATATACGCCGGCTGCTCCCGGACGGCACGGGTACTGCTGCCGTCCGAGCGTGCTTTTGTGTTAAACAGAGCGTGGAACAGCCGGGCCAGGGACCACGCATGACGACACAGGCGAACCGGAATTCCAGGCAGGGTTGGTGGATCGGCCTGCGCTTGTTGCCACGATCGCTGATCGTTACGCTCGCTGCGCTGTTTCTGGTCAGCGTCGGCATCATGGTCCTCGGTGAATTGACCCTGAGGGCGAGTGCCGGGTATTCCAACCAGACCGCCGAGGTGCTCCGGCGTCTGGATGCCTCGGCACGCCTGAAGGGCATGATGATCGATGCGGAAGCCGGTCAGCGTGGTTTTCTGCTGACCGGTGACTCTCGATTCCTGGTGCCGTTTGAACAGGCATCGCGGGAATTCGACCAGGCTCTGCGCGAGCTCACGATGCTATGCACGACGCCTGCCCTGCGTACCGTGGTTGAACGCATAAAAGAGCTTGGGACGGAGAGAATCGGCGTCGCCAGCACGAGCATCATCCTGTGGGAGACAGGCGAACACGAGAACGCCATCGGCATCGTACGCGATGGACGTGGCAAGGAGCTGACGGACCAGCTGCGCGATGCGATTGCCGAACTCGATGCGTTATCACAGGACGAACTTCGCGACTTGCGCCGGTACCAGGCACCGGTGGCCCTGCGCACCCGCATTGCAACGCTGTTGTCGAGCATGCTGGCCATTGGCCTGCTGCTCACGGTGACACGACTCTTCATGCAGCAGGCGGCAGGGCGGAACGCGGAAGCTGTAACAGCCACTTCCGAGGCTCAACGCATGCAATCGCTGATTGATGCGCGTACTGCCGAACTGTCTGCACTATCGTCCCATTTGCAGGAGGTCAGCGAACGCGAAAAAGCCGAGCTGGCCCGGAATCTCCACGATGAACTGGGTGGTCTGCTCACGGCCGCCCGCATGGACCTGGCTTGGTTGCTGGGCGCCACAAAATCACTGGATCCGGAAATCCGGACAAAGCTTGGACAGATCAACGACAGCCTCACGGAATCAATGGACATCAAACGCCGGGTGGTTGAAAGCCTGAGGCCGGCCCTGCTGGATCATTTTGGCATCTCGACGGCGCTGCGGAACTACTTTGAGGAGTCCTGCGTGAAGGCGGGCCTGAATTGCAGCATCTTCCTTCCGGAAGATCTGACCGACCTGCGCCAGGACCTGGCCATTGCCCTGTTTCGCGCCGGTCAGGAGTCCCTGACCAACGTCATCCGGCATGCCAACGCAACCAATGTGACGCTGTCCCTGGAGGCCGATACCGATGTCATACGCCTGATGGTCACGGATGACGGCACTGGCATGGATATGAACAGCCGCAACTTCCGGGCGTCGCATGGCATAACAGGCATGCGCCATCGGGTACGCGCACTCGGGGGAACCTTCAAGCTTGACAGCGCACCAGACACCGGAACATGCCTGGAAATATCAGTACCACGAACCAAGCCGGTACCCCGGATACCCTTCGCGGAAGCCGCACCGTGACAGGATGTCGTCCAGACCCTACGCCGATCGGCTGGCGACGATCAGCGGCTTCACATCCTGGAACTGGCGCATCTTGTCGAGGAAATGATCAGCCCCGGCATCGAGGCAACGATTGCGAACCGCAGGCAGTGCATAGTTGGTCAACACGATGATCAACGGCTGGCGTTCAACCGGATAAGTTGCACGGGCCTTGCGAATTGCGGCAATGCCATTGCCCGAACGCAATTCGACATCGACAAGCAGCACGTCGTACTCATCCTCGGAAATGCAGAGAAAGGCTTCCGCCTCGGTGGCCGCGAAGGCAACGACACGCATCACGCCAGGCTCGTCGAGCATCTCGACAAGGCGAACACGCAGCCGCTCCGAGTCCTCGATCAGGAGGATCCGGATCTCGCCGGCCACCATTTCCACTTCGGGCACTACATCCATCGGCTACTGCATCAGGCCGTTCTTGATGGCGTAGTAGGTCATGTCCGCGTTGGATTTCATCGCCATCTTGTCCAGAATCCGGCTCCGGTAGGTACTGATGGTCTTCACGCTCAGGCATAGCGTCCTGGCGATTTCGGACACCGTGGTACCGGCCGCCAGCCGGCAGAAGATCTGGAACTCCCGCTCGGACAACACGCTGTGGCGTGGTTCGCTCGGGTCACCTTGCACGCCGGACACCAGCTGATCCGCCAGCTCCGCACCCACATAGCGATGGCCCCTGGCAACGGTACGCACCGCCCGCAGCAACTCCGCTTCCTCAGCCCCCTTGCTGACAAAGCCGGCGGCCCCGGCCCGCAGGACATTCAGTCCGAATTGCGATTCTGGATAGCCGCTGACCACGAGTACCGTGACATTTTCGTACTGGGCCTTGACATGTTTCAGCACATCAAGACCCGACATGTCGGGAAGCGCGAGATCGAGCAGCACGACATCACAGGGATGCTCGCGCAGGTTGGCCAGACCCTCGCGTCCGGTGCGGCACTCACCAGCCAGATCCATGTCCGGCTGGCGTTCAATCATCTGCCGCATTCCCGACCTGACCAGTTCGTGGTCATCGGCGACCATCACACGCACGCGGGGCATGGTCATCGCCCCTCAGGCAGGTCGCCGGCAATCGTCAACTGTTCCTTGATTCCCATTCCCTGACCCGCTTGTCCGCATCGTCGCGGGTGATGCCATATGACTCCTGAATCCGCCCTATCAGTTGATCGCGCTTGCCGGCAATCTGGTCGAGATCGTCGTCCGTGAGCTTGCCCCACTGTTCCTTGCCCTTGCCCTTCAGCTGCTTCCAGTTACCTTCAGCCCGGTCCCAATTCATGCCTTTCTCCTTCACGGCCTGCGTTACAACACAGTGCCGAGCTTGGGCGGGATGATCTCGAGCGTATGTCAGGAATTCATCGAGAAGCAGACTCGATCGTCCGAATATCCCGTAGGAAATGTCTGACGAAGCGAGGCTGGCTTCAGCGGCTGTAGGTCGCCGTCAACTCGGCACTGCCCAGTGCATTGACCCGGACGTTGAAGCCGACCATGGCTGCAGTGGCGTTGGCTGGCAGCTCCAGCTTGGGAACTTTCAGTGCATAGAGACGGAAGTGGTAGTGATGCGGGGCGGCGCCGGCGGGTGGACACGGGCCGCCATAACCCGGCGCGCCAAAATCGGTGTTGCCCTGCATGACGCCAGCCGGCAACGCAGCGGATGCCGGGTTGCCGGCGCCGGCCGGCAGCGCATGCACGGTCGCAGGAATGTTCCACATCACCCAGTGCCACCAGCCGCTGCCGGTCGGCGCGTCCGGATCGTGCACCATCAAGGCATAGCTCTGCGTCCCGGCAGGGGCGTTGCTCCAGCTGAGAGCCGGCGAAACGTTGTCCCCCGTGCAACCGAAGCCGTTGTAGACCTGCGCCGCAGCGATCGTTCCACCGTCGGCCAGATCGGAACTCACCAGCCGGAAGCTGCCGCTGTCGGCCTGGGCAACACCGAACACGAGAGCCAGCGGCAGCAGATATTTGTACATGATCAGCCCTTCTGCCCGGAGGAGGACGTCACCTGCACATCCGGAATGTGGAACAGTGACTTCCAGTCCCTGGCGATCAGCAGATCCATCAGCTCGGAGGCCTTGCCGGCCTTTTTGCGATCCATCTCGGCGTCGAGCGTGATCAATGCCTGATCCACTTCCGGCCCGAACAGGTAGCGCAGGTATTCGGTGGGCACGCGCGGTTCATCGCTGAAGCGCCCCTCCGCATCGAACGGTTGCGACAGGATCGGCGGCACGTAGTACACATTGGGTTCGGTGCCGAATTCCGGGTGCAGCGGCAGGGCCACCTTCCACTGGTAGACCAGCTTGGCGATCGGGCCGTCCTGGTCTTCGAGAAAGCCGACGAAGCGCAGGCGGCCGGGGCACTGGCGGGCGCAGGCCGGGGCAACACCCTGCTCGATGCGCGGAAAACAGAAGATGCACTTCTGCGACTTCCGCTTGACGAAGTTGAAGTACATCTTGTCGTAGGGGCAGGCGCGGTTGCACAGACGGAAGCCCTGGCACTTGTCCTGATCCACCAGCACGATGCCATCCTGCTCGCGCTTGTAGATGGCCCGCACCGGACAGGCTTCGAGGCATGCCGGCTTCGTGCAGTGATTGCACAGCCGCGGCAGATAAAAGTGATAGTTGTTGGGGTAGTCGCCGGAGCTGGTGTCCTCATCCCAGTTGGCGCCGTAAGTCAGCGGCTCCTTCCGTTGCAGGCGATCTTCCGTGCCCTTGAAGTACACCTCTTCATGGTTCAGCGCCGAAACACTGCCAAAGTCGTTCTGGTCGTGCAGATCGCCATACTGCAGCTGGCCATCCTTCCAGCCGGATTTGGCGCCCTTGGCCTCCCACTCCTTCGGATACCCGCGTCCCGGTTTGGTTTCGACATTGTTCCACAGCATGTACTCCTGGCCTTCGTCGTCGGTCCAGAGGGACTTGCAGGCGGCAGTGCAGGCCTGGCAGCCAATGCACTTGTTGAGGTCGATCACCATGGCGACTTGTCGTGACATTGTTCGTTGACTCCAGGTCGGAGCGCTCTCAGGCGCGGGTGGAAACCGTTTCAGGCGCAAGCTTCATGCGATTGGCCGCAGCCACGCCTTTCGCCGGCTCCACGTACTTCTCGAAATCGACGGTGCAGTCGTGATAGGTCTGGTTCGGCACGTACTCCGGTGCGCGATAGCCGATGTGGCCATAGTTGCCGACCAGTGAGGTCGGCTTCAGCAGGCCGGCGGTCGGAATGGCGCCGCTGAAGTTCTGCCGGCCGCGAAACATCATCGGATCCCAGCCGTGGAACATGAACATCTGCCCCGGCTGCATGCTGGAACTGACATGCGCCATGGCGATGAATGATCCCAGCGAGTTGAAGGTGCGGACGAGGTCCGTGTCCTTCACGCCGCGCCTGGCCGCGTCATCCGGATTCACGTAGATATCCGGCTCGCCACGCTGCAGGCTGAGCAGCAGGGTGTCATCCCGGCACCAGCTGTGGATGCTGTGGCGCGCATGGCCCATCGAGAGCCGCAGCGGATAGCCAATGATCGCCAGCGGATCGACGTGCACCGGCAATGCCTCGCCTTCACTCAGGAACCAGTCGTGATCGAAGTAGAACTGCTGGCGGCCCGTCAGCGTGGCATAGGGTTTTTTGTCGTGAATGCTCGAAAGGCCGTTGTAACCGTAGGGGGAATGCTTGCCGAACTGCACGTTCCCGGAGTCATCCCCGCGCACGAAACCCCGCTGGCGAAGTTCCTCGAAGCTGACCTTCGGTATGCCCTCGGAGTTGTCGATCAGGAACTGGACTATGTCCTTCGTGCCCTGGATCTTGCCATTGAGCGTGAAGAGTTCCTCGACCTGGCTGTAGTCATGCTCGATCGGCTTGCCGAAGAGTACATCCTTGACCGGCGGCAGCTTGCGCGCCCTGGCCTTGGCGCTGATCGCTTTGGCCATGCGCGCCATGATCGACCAGTCATCCTCGGACTCGCCCAGTGGCGGCACAGCCTGATCCAGCACCTGGATATAGGGCGTGCGACCCTCCATGACGAAATCCTGCCGCTCGTAATGGTGGGCCACCGGCAGCACATAGTCGGAATACATGGCCGTGATGCCCATGTCGGGCGCCAGGGTGACGATGGTTTCCAGCTTCGCCATCACCGTTTCGCGGAAGCGGGTGCCGGCCGCCCGCCAGTTGGCGGTGTTGTGCCCGGCCATGAAGGCCATCTTCCACGGCGTCTTTGAATAGTCGGGCAGCCAGCCGTTGTTGATCGATGCCTGGTAATGCTTGTCCAGGTGGTCGGCCATCTTCTTGCCGTAGGTCTGTTCGTTCAGGCCCTTGCCATCGGCCTTGGCATAGTCCCAGATCGAGATGGCGGCAATCTTCACCCGGGGACCGATGCCGGCGAAGACAAACTTCGCGAAGCCATCCGCCTTCGCCAGATTGGTGATCTGCAGCCCGCCGCCCTCGCGACCAGTGTTGCCGGTCAGGGCGCACATCAGGAGCCAGGCCCGCTGGAGCTTGTCGCCGTGCAGCCACTTGCAGGCCCGATAGCCGGCAAAGATCATGCCGGCACCCGACTTCGCAAAGCTGCGGGCGACCATCCGGATGTTGTCGGCATGCACGCCGGTGATGGCCTGGGCCTTTTCCGGGGTGTAGTCCCGCTTGCAAAGCTCCTTCACCCGCGAGTACACCGTGGTGACCTCCACCACACCCTTCGGCGTTTTGACCTTCCAGCGGCCTTCAACGGCGGGCTTGAGGTTGGTCAGCTTCAACGACGGCGGCTCGGCCGGTTCCGGCGCCGGAGCACCCGGCTTGTCACCGTAGCCGGTGGCCGGCGCCTTGACCACGCCGCCGGTCAGCTCGTCCCAGAAATAGAAGGACTTTTCAGCCCGGTCATCACTTTCGCCAAAATCGCTGGCGCGCAGGAATTTGTCGTTGTCCACGCGCACCAGAAACGGCAGATCAGTCTGTTCGCGCACATAGTCCCACTCGATCAGCCCGTCCTGGATGATGGTCTGCACCATTGCCATCGCCAGCGCCGTGTCGGTGCCGGGTTTTGGATTGAGCCACTTCGAGCTGTGAATGGCGGTCTGGCTGAATTCCGGCGTGATGCTGACCACTTCCGTGCCGTTGTATTTCGCCTCCCAGAAAAAATGCGCATCGGGAATGCGCGTGGCCGCCGGGTTGCAGGCCCAGATCAGCACGCATTTTGACTTGAAGATGGCGGCCATGTTGTCACCGGGCAGGCTGTAGCCCAGCGTCATGTAGGCGCCAGCGGGCAGATCGCCCACGCCGGCAAAGGTTTCCGGAATCACCACACCCGTGGTATTGGCAAAACGGAACAAGGCCGTGAAGGTTGCCCGCTTCAGGATCATCTGGGTGCCCATCGCAAAAGTGATGGAATCCGGACCGGACTGCGTGGCGTGCTCGATGAATTTGTCGGTGATCTCGTCGATCGCCTGGTCCCAGCTCAGGCGCATCCACTGGCCGGCGCCGCGCTCACCCACGCGCTTCATCGGGTAGAGCACCCGCTGCTTGCCATACATGTACTTGGACTGCCGCATGCCCTTCTGGCAGCCGCGCGGACCGTAGTCCGGCGTGTCCTCGCCCGAACGGCCGTACTCGCCCTGCTGCTCTTCGCGCCAGACGATGCCGTTCTTGACGTAGATGTTGAAGGCGCAGTGACCGGTGCAGTTGATGCCGCGGCTGCCCCGGACCACGCGGTCCCAGGTCCACTTTTTTCGCATCATGTCTTCCCACACGCCGTAAACCGGGGGTGGTTCCGCGGCGAGCACTTCCGTGGCTGACATGTATTTGAGCGAGAGCGCTGCAGCAGCGGCTGCACCGGAACCCTTCAGAAAGCCGCGGCGGTCGGTGCTGAATTCAGCCATGCAGGTGCTCCTCCGGAAAGTATCGTGAGTCTAACTTACAGCAGGCCGGACTTTACCAACCGCTCGATGTTCTGTTCCTGGCGACGCCGGAACTCGTCGCGCGACGGCGGCTCGACCACTGCGTTGTCACGCAGCAGGAAATTCGACTGATGGTAGTCGGCGTCGGCATAGCTCTTGGCATAGATGCCAAAGGGCTGGCGCGACATCACGTTCGACATGGCCGTCCGCCGCCGGGTCCGGCGCAGTGCGCTGATATCCATCACGGCATTCGAATTGAAGGCTTCGCCGCCCTGGGCAGCTTCGGCAAGGATGTGTCCGTTGAAGTCCACGATCTTCGACATCGCGCTGCAGGTGTACGGCGGAATCGGGATATCGTCGATCGTGGCGGTGTTGGCCGACACGACGAAGACCTGGTTCTCGATGGCCCGCGCCAGACGACAGGTTTCCTTGATGGTTCGTTGGGCGCTGCCGGGCTCGCTGGTTGGATGCAGGATGACTTCAGCGCCGCGCATGACGACGCACCGGGTGATCTCCGGATAGAGGATTTCCTCAGACGCGATCGTGCCCAGGTTGCCGATCTCGGTTTTTGCCACGGGGAAAATCGCATCTTCACCGTAGATGTCGAGATACTTGTCCCAGACATCATGGGGCGTTGGCTCGAAACACGAGGTCAGCCGCCGGTAGCGGAGAATGACATTGCCATTCGGGCCGATGATGAAGCAGGTCTGGAAATACAGCGTTGGAAAGTGCGGGTCGATTTCGTAGACGTTGCCCGACAGAAACAGGTTGTTGGACTGCGCGATCCTGCCCAACGCTTCGTACTCGGGTCCGTTCTGTTCCAGGCAGGCGCGATCCCGCCACTCCTGCACCGACTCACGCATCGGAAAGCCGGTGACCACGTACTCGGGCAAGGCGACCAGCTTCACCGGAAGACCGTAGAAGAACCGCAGGAAGTTCGCGGCTGTGGTGGTGTACTCACCGATGCGCGCAATGTTCTCGTTGATGCGCGTCCGGGATGACGCCCGGTCGGTACATCGGTTGACGCCCTTGACGGAAATCTGCAACGCGACGCCGATGTACTCGATGTGTTCCTGCTGGTTGTCCAAACCGATGCCTCCCGGCCCTGTGGTCCATGCGGCAGTATAGAGAAGACAACCGGCATCCGGCTGCAGTCATCTGCGCTGCCGTCCACGTGTCAGTATCGGCGACATCGGCCTCTGCGCCAGTCAATGACGTGTATTAAGATCATGCCCATGACAGACAAAACCAGCCCCGGGCCTCCGCCGCCGGACAAGCCGGCGCAATACACCCCCCCACAGACCCAGCCGGGCTGGACCGGCAATCGCATGGTTGCCACCATGAATGGCACGGGCTTCATGTTCGAGGTGCGCGACCGCTTCGCGAATGCCTTCATCGAAGAGGCCGGCAAACTGGGCCGCAGCCCGGGCCAGCCCGTGCTGGAAGTGGGCAGCGCCTATGGCGTCTCGACCAACCCTGACCTGGGAGCCGGAGAACGGATCACGGCCTCGGATCTGGACCCGCGGCATCTGGACATTCTCCGCGACAAGGTCCCGCCGGAGCTTTTGGCCAACCTCGAGCTGCGGGCCGGCGCCCTGCCCCACCTGGATTTTCCGGCCGGCAGTTTCGGCGCCATTTTATGTTCACGAGTCCTGCATTTCCTGGCTGGCGACGATGTGGATGCATCGGTACGCAAGATGGCCGACTGGCTCGTGCCCGGCGGGCATCTCTACCTCGTGGCGGATACGCCCTACGGCATCTGGCGCACCAAGATCCCGGAGTTCGAGGCGGCCAAGGCCCGGGGCGATCGCTGGCCGGGCATGATGGTCGGCCTGCACAACTATCTGCCAGCCAGCGCCACCGCCAAGGCGCAAGCCGCGGTCAAGCCCATCGACAAGCCGCCTTTCATGAACGTGCTGGACCCCGACCTGCTGGCCCGGACCTGCAGCGAGGCTGGTCTCGTTGTGCTGGATGCCGCCTTCATTCCCCGGCCGGACTTCACCGGTCCGGGCCGGATGGATGACCGCGAGAATGCCGGCGTGATGGCCGTCAAGCCGGCCTGACCGGTCCGGCTGCCCGCGGGCTCAGATGCCCAGCGGGCCGAGTACATCGCGCTTCCTGAACAGGTTCATCAGGAAGCGCCCCTGGATTTTCCGGTTGGTCAGCCAGCGCACGGCGGCGCCGTGCTTGCCATGCTCGCGCAGCATGCCCTCGACCAGAAAAGGGGTCACGGTTTCGACCGTGTCGGCGAGGATGTTCAGGATCTTCCTCGATCGTTCCCAGTTCTTGTCACGGCGTTCAGGCGGCGGCACCAGAAGTTCGGTGAGCACCATGCCGGGGCTCAGGTAGCCGATCCGGACGGGCGTCTTTGCAAGCTCCGCCACCATCGCCTTGGTGAAATACCGGAGGGCATACTTGGTGGCGCCGTAAGGGCTGATCGTCGGGCGCACCGCGCCGTTGCTGCCAAAACCCTCCATGTTCCAGATCATGCCCGCACCCTGCTTGTACATGCCGGGAACAGCCACCCGGTGGCAGTGCATGAGCCCGATCACGTTGGTGTTGACGGTCTTCGCGTAGTCATCCGGCGGAATCATGAAAAACGGAACCTTGCGGCCATCCCGGCCGGCGTTGTTCACCCAGATGTCGACACTGCCCAACCCCGCCACCGCAGCCTCCCACAGGGCCTGCACCTGCCCGTAATCGGCAACGTCACATACCTTGCCGACCACCTTGCGGGCCGGGAACGCGGTGCGCAGTGCCGTCACGGCCTTCTCGACCGCGGCGGAGCCCCGGCTGGAGACCACCACATCGTGCCCGCGCTGGAGAAACTCGCGCGCCAGGCCAAAGCCGATGCCTTTGGTACTGCCAGTAACAACCACATTCATGCCCGGGCCCTTTTCGTCATCACGGTTTAAATATCGGAGGTCTGGTCCGGCGACAGTTAAGAGCCGGTTAAGCAGCCGGGAGAATACTCACGATCTGCCTGGACTGCGACTAGAATACGCGCCCCGCCAACCATCCGCTGCCTGCGGTGACAAGTCAAAGAAAACCCATGCGCATCACTGGATTCCTCATCGCGATTGTTGTGGGGTTGATCACCGTATCCTTGTGGGGCCTCGCCAACCAGCCGGTAGCCGAGCCACCCTGGCCGCAGGAAATCCAGGGCTTTGCCTTCTCGCCGTATCGGGCCGGCCAGGATGCCGTGGTCGGCGACTTTCCCACGACGGCACAGATCGATGAAGACCTGAAGCTGCTCAAGGGGCGTACCCGTTCCGTGCGCACCTACAGCACCGACGGCACCCTGGCGGAAGTTCCAGCCCTGGCGAAAAGCCATGGCATCAAGGTGGCCCTCGGCGCCTGGATCGACACCCGCACCGCGCACAACGCCACCCAGGTGTCGGAAGCCATTCATCTGGCCCAGGCCAACAAGAACGTGATCCGCGTGATCATCGGCAACGAGGCGATCCTGCGTGGCGATGTCACGGTTGCCGAACTGTCCCGCACGCTCGACAAGGTGCGCGCTGCCGTCCGCCAGCCGGTGAGCACGGCCGAGCCCTGGCACATCTGGCTGCGCCATCCGGAACTGGCAGACCATGTCGACTATCTCGCCGTGCACATGCTGCCCTACTGGGAAGGCATCGATGCGGCCACGGCGATCGGCTACATCGACGACAAGGTGGCCGCGCTCAAGAGCCGGTTCCCCGGCAAGCCGATCGTCCTTGCCGAGGTTGGCTGGCCCAGCAATGGTCGCACCCGGAACTCCGCAGTTGCCTCGGAAGCCAACCAGGCGATGTTCCTCCGCCGCTTTCTCGATCGCGCCGCCAGCCAGAAGTACGTCTACTACCTCATGGAAGCCTTTGATCAGCCCTGGAAGGGGCAGACCGAGGGTTCGGTGGGTGCGTACTGGGGGGTCTACGATGTTCACCGGCAGGCCAAGTTTGCCTTTACCGCACCCATCGTCCGCATCCCCGAATGGCGGGTGCTGGCCGGCATTGCCGTCGGCCTCGGTCTGATCCTGCTCCTCGCGTTCTCGGTCGACAGCCGGAAGCTGGCCAATGTAGGCCGCGGCTTTCTCGCCGTGGTGGCCTACACAACCGCCACGGCGGTGGTCTGGGTGATGTACGAATACTCGCAGCAGTACGTGACGATCAGCACGATTCTCGTGGGCCTGCTGCTGGTCATCGGCTCCACCGGCGTGGTTGCCGTGGTGCTCGCCGAAGCCCACGAGTGGGCCGAGGCCCAATGGGCCACCAGCTGGCGACGGCGCTTCGTCACCACCACGGACGCCACCACGGACTCCCGGCCTGCGCCCAAGGTCTCGATCCATGTGCCGTGCTACAACGAACCGCCCGCCATGGTCATCGAAACCCTGGATGCGCTGGCGAAGCTCGACTATCCGGACTTCGAAGTGCTGGTGGTGGACAACAACACCCGCGACGAGGCCACATGGCGGCCGGTTGAAGCCCACTGCGCAACGCTCGGCGCCCGCTTCCGCTTTTTCCACGTGGCGCCGCTCGCCGGCTTCAAGGCCGGGGCACTGAATTTCGCCCTGGCCCACACCGCCGACGATGCCGAAATCATCGCGGTGATCGACAGCGATTATGTGGTGGACAGCCACTGGCTGCGCGACCTGACTCCGGCCTTCACCAACCCGCGACTGGCCATCGTCCAGGCGCCGCAGGATTACCGCGATCCGCTGGACAACGCCTTCAAGGCCAGCTGCTATGCCGAATACTCCGGCTTCTTCCATATCGGCATGGTGACGCGCAATGAGCGCAACGCGATCATCCAGCACGGCACGATGACGCTGGTGCGGCGCGAGGCGCTGCAGGCAGTCGGTGGCTGGGGCGAGTGGTGCATCACCGAGGATGCCGAACTGGGCCTGCGCCTTTTCATGCAGGGCTGGGAGGCCACCTATCTGCCCCGCTCGTATGGGCGCGGCCTCATGCCGGATACCTTTGCCGACTTCCGCCAGCAGCGTTTCCGCTGGGCCTATGGCGCGATGCGGATCCTGCGTCGCCATGGCGGCGTGCTCCTCGGCTGGCGGCCTTCCGCACTGACCGCCGGCCAGCGCTATCACTTCCTGTCGGGCTGGCTGCCGTGGCTCGCCGACGGCGCCAACCTGCTGTTCAACTTCGCAGCGCTGGCGTGGTCGACGGCGATGATCTTCGCGCCGACGTCGGTGGATCCGCCGCTGATGATCTTCTCCGTGCTGCCGCTGTCGCTGTTCGCCTTCAAGGCGGCCAAGCTGATCGATCTTTATCGCACCTGTGTAGGCGCACGGCCACGGCAGATTTTCGCGGCCGCGCTGGCCGGCCTCGCCCTGTCGCACACCGTCGCAACGGCCGTGCTGTCCGGGCTGATCCATGGCGACAAACCGTTCTTCCGCACCCCCAAACAGGCCCAACGGCATGCCTTGCTGGCGGCAATGGGCGCAGCCCGCGAAGAGTGGCTGATGGCGGCGACGCTGGCCCTGGCCGCCTGGGGTGTCAGCAACATCGACCTCATGGGCAGCCCGGATCGCGCCGTGTGGATCACGGTGCTGATCGTGCAGACCATTCCCTACCTGGCTGCGGTTCTGATGTCGATCGTCAGTGCCCTGCCGCTGCCGGCCCGCCTGGTTGGTCTGCCGCAGCCGACCGAGACCGCGGTCTGGGAAGCGGACGAAACTCTGTCCGTTTACGACGTGAAGTAGACTTGCGCCACCGGATACTCCCGCTGATGGCCGCGCAATTCACCGATGACCCACTCCACGAACCGGACGACTGACGAGAACGTTCCATCGCCTGCGGCCGAAGCCACGACCGAGGCCACGGCCCAGGGTCCGGCCCAAGGTCCGGTCCGTGCCCGCCTGCTCCTCGGCATGGGCGTCATGCTGTTTGCGATCGGCCAGTCCCTGACCTTCGTCATCGTCACCCCGCTGGCGCGCCAGGTGGGCTTCGATGCGCAGAGCTTCGGCATCGCCCTGACGCTGGCCAGCCTGCCACTGATCATCGGCTCACCGTTCTGGGGCCGGCGCAGCGACGTGATCGGCCGCAAGCCGGTGTTTCTCATCGGCATCAGCGGCGCCGCGGTCGGCACATTGCTGGTCGCACTCGTGTTGCAGCTGGGTGTAAGCGGCATCCTGACGGGCTTCTGGCTGCTGGTGCTGTTCGGCCTCACGCGGGCGGCCTATGGCGCCATCGCGTCCGGCCTCTATCCGTCCGCCACGGCCTACATCGTCGACGTGACGGATGTGCGCCATCGCGCCCAGGGACTGGCCATCATTGGTGCGGCCAATGGCATGGGCTCCATCCTCGGCCCGGTGCTGGCCGGCGCACTCGCCTTCCTCGGCCCCCTGGTGCCAATGTACGCGGCCGCCGGCATCGGCATCGTCGGTGTCGGGTTGAGCTGGCGCTTTCTGCCGGAACCACCGCGTCATCCCTACGCCGGCAAGAAGGTGAACCTGAAACTCGGTGATCGGCGCCTGCGGCCGTTTCTGCTGATGTGGTTCACGTTCTTCCTGGCTTTCATGGCGCTGCAACTCATCCTGAGTTTTTATCTGCAGGACGAGTTCGGCATCACCGACCCGAAGGCCCTGGTGCGCCAGGTCAGCCTGATGCTGATCTCCATGGCGCTGACGATCGTGGTCGTCCAGGTCGGCGTGTTCCAGCTCGTCAAGGTGAGGCCCAAGATTCTCCTGCGCCTGCTGGGCCGGTTTTTCGTCATCGCACTGGTGGTCATCGCCATGGCGCGCACCCTGCCCCTGCTGGCCGTCGGCTTCAGCGTGCTGGGGCTCTCATTCGCCTGCGCCAGTCCCGGCATCAACGGCAGCGCCAGCCTGTGCCTCGAAGGCTGGGAACAGGGTGCAGCCGCCGGCTTTCTGGGGGCTGGCACGACGCTGGGCGCGATCCTCGGGCCGCTCGTCGGCACGCAGATCTATACCCATCTGGGCCATCACGGTCCGATGATCGTCGGCGCCGTCGCCATGACCTTCCTCAGCATCTATGCCTTCACGATCAAGATTCCGGATCAACGCGGTGGTCGCCCCGGCGCAGCCCGGAAGGCCGGTCACTGATAGGGATCCGGATACGGGGCTGGTCGCCCCTTGAAGCGTCGATGCAACCAGTAGTATTGCGCCGGCACCGTGCGTATGTGGGCTTCCAGAATGGCATTGATGCGCTTGGCATCCGCTTCCGGGCAGTCGCCCGGAAAATTCTCGAGCGCCGGCAGGATGTCCAGGCGATAACCCCGACCATCGGGCAGGCGGGTGGGCAGCAGGGGAACAACCACCGCCCGACCGAGGCGGCAGAGCTCGCTGAGTGCCGTGCTGGTCATCGCCGGCTCACCAAAGAACGGGACGAGGGCGCTTTGTGAGCGCCTATAACTTTGATCCGCCGCGTACCAGAGCGGCATGCCACTGCGCAGTGTGCGCACCACCTGACGCAGGGCAGCCTTGGGAATCAGTACCGCGGCCGAACGGCGCCTGACCGTCTTCAGGATTTCATCGACCAGCGGATTGCGGTTCGGCCTATAGAACCCGGCTGTCGCCGGACACGCCAGGTTGAAAGCCCGGCCGCTGAACTCCTGCGGCCCGAAATGCCCGGTCAGCAGCACGACGCCACGCCCGCCCGCCATGGCCCGGGTCAGATGTTCCGTGCCGCGCAGGTCGACCAGACGACGCACCAGGGCATCACTGCCCCACCAGGCCAGGCCATGCTCGATGATGGTGGCGCCGAGCGAAGCAAAGTGGGCTTTCAAAAGCTGCTGTTGTGCAGGCTCGTCGAGTTCGGGAAAACACAGGCGCAGATTCGTGGCCGCAATGCTGCGACGCTTCGGCATCACGCGGTACAGCAGCCAGCCCAGTCCGCGCCCCTCCGCCATCTGCGCCCGGTAGGGCAGAAAGGCATTGAGTCGCATCAGCGCCAGGCCCAGCCACAGCGGCCAATAGCGTGGCTGCCAGTACTGCCGGAGCGGTGCAGCCACGTCGGCGGCTGGGCCGCTTTGGGCCTGATTTGCCGCGGCGTTCGTCGCGTGGTTCGTGCTGCGGGTCAAGGGCTGCTCTCCATGGCTGCTCCACGGGATGAACGGCCCCGCACTGTAGCCGGAAGCTGCCGCCGTTACACGTTGATACAAAGTGTTACCCGCCGGAAAGGAAGTGCTCGCCACAACCGGTCAGGATGGGCACCGTGAGATCAGGATTCGCTTCAAGGAGATATCGCATGAACATCGACATCCACAACGACCACAATCTTTTTTACGAGTTCGGTGACCTGCTGCTGCTTGCAATTGCCATCCTGGTTCCGCTGGTCGCACTGCGGGTCTTCCTGGGTTGACGACAACCGTTTAGAGAGCAGGGCCACTCGGCGCAGGTCACTCCTGCAATCCCCCCTCCCCCCCGGGGGTGACGCCCGACAGGCCCGGCGAGTAGCCCGCCACTCCTTCCCCCGGAGCTGGCGGGTTTTTTTTGCCTGCGCTACCAGTTCACCGAATAGATCAGATCCAGGGATTGCTCATTGCCGGAGCTGGCTTCCAGACTGAGGCGTTTCGACAGGCGATAGGTCACCTTGATCGTGCCGATCTGATCGAACACGCCGTAGCTGTAGCGGATGAACAGATCATTGCCCAGACGCTCGCCGACCACGACCGCAGTGCCCCCCGAGTCGGTGGTGTCGAGGCCGATCTCGTCGACATTGAGCGCTGAACCCAATTTCTGGGCCACCGGCAATGCCTGGCTCAGCCCCAGACTGACCGCTGCATTGGCCACTGCCGAGCGATCGCCGACACTGGAGGCCGACAGCGGCTTGCCCGTGGTGAGATAGGACAAGGCGTCGAGCTCACCCATGGCGGGCTCGGAAAAGATCCGGGTGATGATCCGCGACACCGTGCCGGACAACAGCACGCCGACGGTTACATCCCGGCCCTGATAGGTCACGGCCCGGCTGGCCTTCACATCCAGTCCCGGGTCGGTGACCACGCCGGAAAACAGCAGTGAGCCGCGATCGATCGCCAGCTTCTGCCCGAAAACCGTGAACAGGCCGTCCTGCAGCGTGACGATCCCGGCGCCACTCACCAACCTCGGATCAGCACCCAGCGACTGGGACAGACGCAGCCCGCCCACCAGCCGGGTCTTGAGCCCGAAGCCATCAAAGGACACCTGCTCGCCGAGTCGCACCTGCAGGCCATCCAGCATGAACAACGGAGGCTTGCGTTCCACGGCGAGCTCCGTGCGCCCATGCACCACGGTGTCTTCGGATGGCTCGACACCGCTTTCTTCGAGCTTCTTCAGCTTGATCTCGGCGCGCGGCACGAGCACTTCGCCACTGATCCGGAACTGGCCATCGCGCAGGCGCACCTGCGCGTCCGGTGATACCTGCACCAGGCCCTGGGGCAGGCGGATCACGTCGAAGAGCCGGCCCTTGATCGTGGCATCGCCGGTCGGCATCAGCTGGTCGCGCCAGGCCAGGCTGCCGTCCAGGGCAACAAAGCCCTTGCCCGAGCGGGCATTGCCCGTCGCGACGAGCTGTCCATCCGGGCGACCACGCAGGGCCAGGGCAATCCGGTCGACGGTGATGCCGGCCACGGGCACCGTGAAGGCGCCCTGATCCAGCTCAACGCCACCGGCGATATCCGGTCGCCTGGCATTGCCGGACAAGGTGGCGTCCACGCCGAGCACTCCCTTCAAGTCCGCGATGTCGACAAAGCGCTCGAGTACCGGCCCGAGGGAGGCGAGATCCGGCACGCCACCCGTGATCCGGGCGTCGACGGTGGGGTTGGCGCCAAACGGCGTGGTCACCGTACCCCGGGCAGACAGGTGGAGGCCAAAGCTCTCGGCGAGACGGGCGTCGAACTGCAAAAGTGCATCGGCCAGATCGACCTCCACCTTGAATTCGCTGAAGGTGGTTTCCACCTCTTCGTCGTCCTGTGTCCGCCAGCGGAGCGCCGCCTCATCCAGCCGGCCCTGCAGATGGCCGATGTAGCGGCCAACCGTCCCGGCAATCGCCACACAGGCCGTGGCCGTACCATCGCCCTCAAGGTCGGCCGGCAGCCAGGGCGAGAAGGTCGCGAGGGGAAATGCCTGGAGCCTCAAGCCGGCCTCGATGCCCTCGGCGTCGAGGCGGCTGTCGGCGACACAGAGTTCGCCCTGGCCGATCCAGCAATGCGCGCTGAGCGTGACGTTCCTGCCGGCCACCCGCAGGGTGGCTGGCTCCTGCAACGACCAGGTCCGGGTATCGCCGACCTGGACGCTGGCCCGGGCGAAACGCAAGGCCAGCCCGCCGGCCTGCCAGGCACCCGTTGCGCGGAACTCGAACGCGACGTCACCGCCGGTCAGGCTTGCGTGCAGATCATGGTTCGCCGGTGTGCCGTCGAGCTCCGCCGCCAGGTTGCCAACGGCTGATCCGCTCCAGCGCAGATTGTCGGCAGACAGATCGAGCTGCTGATGCGCACGACAATCCCGGCTGCCGCGCACCCGGAGCGTTTCGATCTGCAGATCGTCATAGCCGACCCGATGCCCCTCGAGCTCGATATCGAGCTGTGGCTCCTGCGCCGTGCCGGCGGCACTCCCGGAGCCGCGCAGTTCACCCTTGAGGCCGGGCCACAGGGTTGCCAGGTCGGGGGCATCGATGGCGAAGGTGCCGGACACACGCGGACCCCACTGCCCGCTCGCTGCCAGGCGATTCACGCCCGACGACACGCGGACCTGGTCCAGCGTCAGGCGCTGCCCCTCGCGCGCCACCGTACCGGCTGCCTTGAACTGTCGATCGAACAGCCGTCCGCCGGCCTCCGGCACCTGGACACGGAAGTTGCCGGTTGCATCGCCCGACAAAGCCGCAGCGAAGCTGAGCTGCCCATCGAAGCGGGGATCGATGAAGCCCGGGTTGATGTTCATGCCCTGCAGCTGCAACTGCAGGGCCGCGGGGTTCCGGAATTGCACGCGGCCGGTCCCGCGAAGCTCGCCACCGAAACCGTCGAGCGCGATGCGCTGCAGGTCCAGATGCTCGAGATCACCGTGGGCCCTCACCGCCAGCGCGGCGCTGCGGCCCCCGTTCCCCTTGATGGCATCCGCACCAAGGGCGATCCGGCCGTTCAAGCGGATCGACAGATCATCCGTCCAGCCACGGAGCTGCAACTCGCCGGAGGAACTCTGCAGGACGAAGCGCGGGTCATCAGCCATCAGGGCCTGCTCAAGATCGGTCCAGCGGGCCGTGGCGTCGAGGCGCGGCTGGTCGCCGAGCAGGTGGATCCGGCCCGCCACCTGTACCGCCGACGGCAGTTCCACCACCTGCCCGAACTGCAGGTCGCCAAGATCGCCAGCCACACTGCCGGCACCGGATATCGCCGCCGCCGGCATGCGCCAGCGCAGCTGGCTCGCCAGCGCAAAGGGTTCGCCGGTACCGAAGCGGCCGGCCGCCTCCACATTGAGGCCGTAAAGCTGCACCTGAAGGCGGTCGAAGCGGATCACGCCATTCGTCAGGTCACCCCGCAGGGCGATGGGGCCGATCTCGACGGCCGATGCCCCGGCTTCGTCGCCCGCTGCCGGCACCGTGCGGATCGTCAATCTCCCGATCTGCAGCCCGTCAACGACTATCGCCAGGGGCAGACGCAAGGCCGCTACCGGTTCATCCGGCTCATGCTCCGGCCGGGGTCGCAGCACGATGGTGACGGCATCGGCGCGGGCAGTCGTCAGGCGCAACCGGCCGCGCAACAGATCCGGCCAGTGCATACGCAGCCCGGCCGGTGCGATCGAGACCTGCACGGTGTCCGTGTTGACATCGAAGCGTTCGAGGTCGAGCCCGGCGAGCAGCGTGCCGCTCACGCCCGTGGCCTGCACCTTCCCACCACTGAAGTCCGTGAGGGTCCTCGCCACCCAGGCGCTGCCTTGTGGAGTGCCCAGGACGAACAAAGTGAAAATCAGCAGGAGCAGTCCCAGGCTGATGATCGCGATCACGAAGCGCAGCAGCAGGTGACTGCTGATTCCCAGCAGCGCCAATACACCGAAGCGGCGCGCGGCTTTCGTGGCCTGCTGCGGCTGATCGCTCATCAGAGATCCGGACCCAGCGTGATGTGGATGCGGAACGAGTCGGGTGAATCATGCAGCGGCACGCCGACATCGAAACGGATCGGCCCGAGTGGCGAGTACCAGCGGATGCCGGCGCCGACGCCGGTCTTCAGCGACATGTCCTTGAACGAGTTGAAGGCATTGCCGACATCGATGAAGGCGGCCACCGACCAGTTGCCGAAGACCTGCTGGTCGAACTCCACGCTGCCGGCCAGCTTGTCCGCCCCGCCGATCACGTTGCCGGCGGCGTCGGCCGGCCCCAGGGTCTTGTAGCCATAGCCGCGGACGCTGGTATCGCCACCGGCAAAGTAGCGCACCGACAGCGGCAGGTCCTCGAAATCATCCTTGATGGTCCAGCCGACCTCGCCACGCACCAGCAAACGTGCCGTGGACCACAAGGGGAGTATCACCTTGCCGGAGGACTCGATCTGGGCAAAGGCGGTGTCCGACCCCAGCCACTCGTCCGTGCCGCTGACCGTGAGCGCCAGGCGATGGCCCCGTCGCGGACGACTCGGCAGGAGACGCGGCTGCTGCGACCAGCTGATGCCCGGAATGACGAGATCACTGGTGTTGCGGGTTTCGCCAATCCGGTAGCTCTCCCGGCGATAGTCGATGAAGCGCGTTTCCCGCCAGGTCGAGAACCGGCGTTTGATCTGCTTGACGCCCAGCCGGAACTCGTTGCTGCGGCTGTCTTCCGGATTGTCGTACTGATAGCCCGCATCGAAGCTCAGCCACTCGTCCCGCGGACTGCCTTGCGGCAGCCGATAACTCACGGTACTGCTGCCCAGAACCTCGGCCAGGTTGGAATCGAACTCGAGCTGATGCCCCTTGCGATTCAGCCGCTGATTGACGTAACCCAGCCGCAGCTTGGCCCCGGTGTCGGTGGCATAACCAACGCCCGTGGTCCAGGTGCGCGGCGGTGCCGCCGTCAGGACGATGGTCAGCGGCACATCCAGATCCGGTGCCGGACGCTGGGTGGTGCGCAACTCGATGTTCTGGAAGTAGCCGCCGGCGAGCAGGTCCGTGTACAGCTCGTTGAGCCGGTCGGCGTCGTAGGGCTCACCCGGCTTGAACTCGCCAAAGCGCAGCGCCAGTTCCGGAGCAACGCCATACTGGTCCAGCGTGCTGGGCCCGAAGCGGTAGCGCTCGCCGGAGACGTAGTCGAGCGTGATGTCGGCGGCATCCTGATCCGGATACACATCGATGCGGCTCGTGGCAAAACGCCCGTCAAAGTAGCCACGCCGCTGGGCGAGGCCCGCCAATGACGCCTTCAGACCATCGTAGGCACTCTGGTTCAGTCCATCGCCGGCCGACAACATCTCCCGCGAGAGGAATCGCGCCAGCACCGGATCATCACTGCCGGGCCCGGTGATGCCGATGGCCACCTTGCGCAGGCGCACCCGCGGCCCGCGGTCGATCTCGAAGCGCGCCTGCCAGCAATTGCCGGCGTGGGTCAGTGATCCTTTGATGGTCGGCGAATAGTAGCCATACACTTCGAGGGCCTGATGAACCTGCCGGTCGGCCCGCTTGAACAGGCGGCGCACACGAGCGTCCGGCGCGCTGCAGGGCTCGTCCACCAGATCCACCGTGGCCCGGACCACTTTTTCCGTGGTGCGGCTCAAGCCTGCAAAGTCCACCTCCGCCCGGACTGCCGGTGCGCCGAGTGCCAGGACAATCAGCAGACAGGTGGCCAGCGTGGCGGCAAGCCTTGGAAAACGCATGTCGTCGTCGGTCCCTGATCCCTGGCAGCTCCGCGTTATTATCGCGGAATGAATCACGCTTCACCCGCGCCACGCCACCGGCTGCTGACCGCATCGGCCCTGATGGCCGCCGGGCTGCTCGCGGTGACGCCGGCCACGATGGCGGGTCCGGACAACACCCGGCTCGATCCGGCACGGGTCGGCTGGTCCGAAATCCGGATGACCGCCAGCAAGCTCATGCTGACAGCCGAGGCGCGTTTGACCTTGCGCACCCTCTCCGGCGCTGCAGCCGCCGGCGATCTGGCGACCATCGTCGCCGATGGCTTTACACCGCTCAAGCCAGGCAACGAAGTCCTCGAACTGAGCTACGAAGCCGGCGGCGTGGGCCGGCAATCCAGCGTGATCCTGCTGATGGACCCACGATCCGGAGCTGCCCTGCAACGCACGCAGCACGACCAGCGGGGCCGGTTGCGCTGGCGGGTCTATCGCTTCGGGCACGAGGGCGCCTATCAACGCACCCGCTGGCCGGCGACGGCCGCGGAAGACAGCCTGCAACCCTCCCGCTGGACGCGCACCAGCCAGGGCTTGCGGACCTATCCGCTGGCGCCGGGTGGGCAGGCGGTCATCGAGCCCACCGGCCTTTTGTATGCCATTGCCGCCGCCGACCTCGACCAGCCCGGTGAGCAACTGGAGCTGCTGATATTTCGTCGGCGCGACACCCAGACCGTGCGCATCCGGGTTCTGCCGGCGACCGAAGTCGGCGTGCGTTACGATGAGCTGTGGCCTACCGGCACGATTCAACGTAATGGGACAGTCCTGCCTGTGCGACTGTCGCTCGAGGGCCTGCCCGTGCCCGGTGGTGATCCCGACGATGACGACCTGGAGCTGCTCGGCCTGCGCGGCAAGCTTGAATTGCTGCTGGACCCCACCACGCGGGCGCCCCTGGAGCTCTCGGGAAATGTCAGGATTCTCGGCAGGGTTAAGCTCCGGTTAACGGCCTTGCGCCCCCTATAGGCACATGCTCCAGTTACGATCCGACCATTGCCGGAAAGAGGTTGAAAGATGACTCGCACGCTCGGTACCTGCCTGCCCCGCGCCCTGCTCACCGTCGCCGTGATGGTGCTGCTGACCAGCTGTGCGTCCGGGCCGACACTCTTCGTGAATGCTGATCCGGTCGCCGGTTTTGGCAGCTACAAGACCTACGGATTCGTCAAGCCGCTGGATACCGACCATGACGGCTATTCGTCGATCCTGAGCCAGTATCTGCGCACGGCTGCCTCCCGCGAGCTCGAGGCCAGGGGCTATCAGCGTGCCGACAACCCCGATCTGCTCATCAACTTCCATATGCAGACCCAGGACCGGATTCAAAGCACGTCAACGCCGTCGACCATGCCTTTTGGTGGCTATTACGGCTACCGGTCCGGTTACTACGGCGTCTGGGGTGGCTACGAAACCCATGTCACGCAGTACACCGAAGGCACGCTGACGATGGATATCGTCGACGCGGCCCGCATGCAACTTGTCTGGGAAGGCACGGCCGTGGGCCGCGTGACCAACAAGGATCGGGCCAACCTGCAGCCCGTCGTGGCCGGCGTGATCAACCAGCTCTTCGGCAAATACCCATATCGCGCACCCTGAAAAATGTGAATCCGCGCCCAAGGTCCGGCCACTGACCTGCCGATAGTCAACCGGTTGGGCGTCTGGACGAGGACGTGGTGACCAATGCCGGCGATACCCTAATGTTTCGCGGCGAGGAGGTCACCCGCAGGCTGCTGAACCAGCTGCTGCAGCCGGGCCAGGCCATCGAGGAAGTGGCCGACACCGTGATTTCGCAGAAGCTCCGCGTATTGATTCCGGCGTGATGGCTGCCAGGGCCTAGAATGGGCCCATGACAGACCCGATGGACCTGGCGAACCTGCGCCGCGAATTCATGACGCGGCCGCTGCGCCGAAGTGACCTTGCCCCGGACCCGATCACCCAGTTCCGGAACTGGTTCAGCGATGCACTCGCCGCCAGCACCCTGGATCCGAATGCGATGAGCGTCGCGACGGTGGGTATCGACGGCCAGCCGTCATTGCGCACCGTCCTGCTCAAGTCTTTCGATGTCCGGGGCTTCGTGTTCTATACCAATCTCGGCAGCCGCAAGGCCCAGGACATCCGCCACAATCCACAGGTGGCCCTGCTGCTGTACTGGGCCGAGATCGGTCGCCAGGTCCGCATCACGGGCAAAGCCGTGCGCACCCTGGCAAGCGAGGATCTGGACTACTTCAGGAGCCGGCCACGGACCAGCCAGATCGGGGCCTGGGCCTCGGCCCAGAGCCACGCGATCGACGCGCGCGACGTGCTGGACGGGAAATATGCCGAGATCGAGGCTCGATTCGGTACCGCCGAAGTCCCCTTGCCCACTTTCTGGGGTGGCTATCGGGTGGCGGCCGAAACAATGGAGTTCTGGCAGGCGCGTGCAAGTCGCCTGCATGACCGGTTCAGTTACAGCGTGTCGGCTGATGGCTGGATGATGCAGCGGCTGGCTCCCTGACCCACCGCCACGGAAATCCGTACAGGCGAGGCTCACCAGTCCGTGTCAGAACAGCATGTCGTTATCGTCGGCGCCGGTATCGGCGGCCTGGTCACTGCACTCGCTCTGCAGCGCTTCGGAATCCGGGTGTCCATATATGAACAGGCGGCCGCTCTCGCGGAAGTCGGCGCCGGCCTGACGCTGGCCTCGAACGGCTCGCGGATCCTGCTGCACCTTGGCCTCGGCAGCGTTCTGGATGATCTGGCGGTCATTCCCGCCCACGGTGCCGTCAAGGACTATCGCAACGGCCGGGTGCTGGTGGATATCCCCCGGGGCAATACCCAGCTGGAGCGCTACGGGGCACCCTACTGCCAGATCCATCGCAATGATCTGCATCAGGCACTGGTGGGGGCGGTGCGCAGCCACGACCGCAACTGCCTGCACCTCAACGCCTCGCTGCAGGACTTCGCCCAGGATGCCACCGGCGTCACCGCGATCTTCAGCAACGGTGACAGTGCCCGGGGTGATCTGCTGGTGGGTTGCGACGGCATCCGCTCCACGGTCCGCACGCGGCTGTTCGGCAGCGAAGATCCCCGCTTCACCGGCTACGTGGCCTGGCGGGGGCTGGTGCCGATGGAACGACTGAGCGAATCACTGGTGACGCCGGACTCCGCCGTGTGGATCGGCCCGGGTCACTTCCTCACCCGCTACAGGATCCGGCGGGGTGAGCTGCTGAACTACATCGCGATCGCCCGCACCAACAGCTGGGTGGAGGAAGGCTGGTCGGTGCGTTCCACGGTGGAGGCCTTGCTCGCCGAGTTCCGCGAGTTTGAAGCGAGCGCCCGCTCCGTCCTGATGGCGACGCCGCCGGAGCTCTGTTTCAAGTGGGGGATTTTCGACCGCGATCCCCTGCCGGCCTGGTCGGTGGGCCGGGTCACGTTGCTCGGCGACGCCGCCCACCCGACCACGCCCTTTCTCGGCCAGGGTGCCGCCATGGCCCTGGAAGACGGCATGGTTCTCGCCCGGGCCATCAGCGCATCCAGCACCATCCCCGAAGCGCTGGCCCGCTACGAGCAGGCACGGGTTGCCCGTGCCAACGGCGTGCTGCTGGCCTCGTGCGACAACGGCAACCGCCTCACCACCACCGATCCCGATCGCTACCACGAGGAGACCCATCGCAACGAGGAATCCCTCGGCCTCGCCGCCTACGACGCCATCCACGTTCCGGTCTGATGAGCGCCCGATCGCTGAATACGGCACTTTTCTCCGGCCCGATCGATGTCATCGGCGACGTCCACGGCGAAATCGACGCGCTGCGCTCCTTGGAGTTTTTTCTGGACTACCGCCCGGACGGCTCGCATCCGGGCAATCGTCGCCTGGTCTTCGTCGGCGATCTCTGCGATCGGGGGCCGGACAGTCCGGCGGTCGTTCACCATGTCGCTGAACGGGTTGCCGCGGGACTAGCCCAGTGTGTGCTCGGCAATCATGAACTCAATCTGTTGCGTGGCACGCGCAAACCCGGCAATGGCTGGTTCTTCGAGCGCGACCACGACCATGAACTGGGCAAGTTCCGGCAATGCACGCCGGCCACGACCGCCGATCGGGCGGCCTGTCTCGAATTCCTGGCGAATCTGCCGCTCGTGCTCGAACGACCCGATCTCCGGGTGGTGCATGCGGCCTGGCATCCAGCCTCCCTGCAACGCTTGCAGCAGGAGCTGGCCGCGGCATCGCTGCTCGAGGTCTACGACGCCCACCGCGTCGAGGCTGAACAGTGGGCGGTGAAAGCGGGCCTCAAGGCGGCCGCCACGCAGGAGTATGCCCAGTGGCACCAGCAACTCGTGAATGAATCGGCGTTGGTGCCGCTGCTCCCGGCCATCGGCCGTCAGGACGAACACAGCCAGATGGCGAACCCGGTGCGGGTTCTGACCTCGGGCGTCGAGCAGCTCGCCACGCAGACCTTTTATGCCAGCGGCAAGTGGCGGATGGTGAATCGGGTTCCCTGGTGGGACAGCTACCGCGACCCGACGCCCGTGCTCTTCGGCCACTACTGGCGCTGGGCAACGGCGGCCGGCGCCGCCGCGTATTCGCGCGGCGAGCAGGATCTGTTCGCAGGGATACCGGACAATGCCTGGCTGGGTCCACAACAAAATGCCTTCTGCGTGGACTTCTCCGTGGGTGTGCGTTACCGGGAACGACCCGTGAAGCCCGGCGCGGCTTATTGCGGCCGTTTGGCGGCCGTCCGCTGGCCGGAGCGTGAACTGGTTTTCGATGACGGCGAGCGACGGCCGCTTGTCAGCTGCTGATCACCCGCCGGAATTGCTCGCGGAAAAGATCCGTATCCAATGGCCGTACAACACCCGCCCGCCGGCGCGGCGCCCAGACCGGATCAGGAAAATGTGCATCATCGACAAAGCGGGGAATCACGTGCCAATGCAGATGCGGCACCTGATTGCCGAGTGATGCCAGGTTGATCTTGTCGGGGCGCATCAGCTGTCGCAGCACGGACTCGACGGCCAGCACGATCCGCAGGCAATGCTGCTGGTCGTCGGGCGCGAGTTCGGTCATCTCCGCCACATGAGCCTGCCAGACCACGCGCAGGAAGCCGGGATAGTCTGCGTCGCCGGCGCTGATGATCCGCAACCGGTCGTCGCCCCAGAGCGGCGTTGCCGTTGGCGCACACAGTGGACAATGATTCGTGTCTGTCTTCATGATCGGGAACAATACCGGCAATCATCAGTGCTGTCTGGCAGGATCATCGGCGTGCAACAAGTGACGGCTTTCTTGAGTCTGGCAATACTGGTGCTCGGTCCGCTGGCAGCGAACGCCGCGGAGCTGCTGCCGGCATGGCGCGATACGCCCGCCCGCCAGCGCATCGTGGAATTCGTCGGCCAGGTGTCGACGGCGGACAGCCCGGGCTACGTGACGCCGGCCGACCGGATCGCGGTGTTCAATGATGACGGCACCCTGTGGCCCGAGAAGCCCCGGGTGCAGGGCATGTTCGCCTTGCAGCGGCTGCGGGCGACGGTTGGTGCACATCCTGAATGGCGGCAGGAAATGCCGTACAAGGCCGCCCTCGAACTGGGCGGCAAGTACCTCCAGGAAGCCGGCGACGCGGCCATCTTCCAACTGGTCGCCACCGCCTACGCAGGCCGCACCCAGGATGATTTCCGGCAGGATGCGCGGGACTTCCTGGCCACCGCCCGCCATCCGCGCTTCGGGCGGGCCTACACCCGCCTTGGTTACGAGCCGATGCGGGAACTGCTCGGCTATCTGCGGGTCAATGGCTTTCGCGTGTTCATCGTGACCTCGGGCAGCAGCGATCTGGCTCGCGTGATGGCCGGCGACATGTACGGCATCCCGGCCGACGACGTGATTGGCAGCAGCGTGGTCACCACCTTGCGCACTGAAGGGAATCATCTGGTCATCCGTCGGCTGCAACGCGGCCACACGCTGGTCGATGGCCCGCACAAACCACTCGCCATCGACCTGCACATCGGCAAGCGCCCCATATTGGCGGTTGGCCGGATTCATTCCGGTGGTGACATCGACATGCTCCGCTACAGCCAGCAGGCCGGCACGCCCAATCTGCAGATCCTCATCCAGCATGACGACTTCGAGCGGGAATTTGCCTACGACGAAGTCGACAAGGCCTCGAGCACTGCGGCCAATGCCGGTGGCTGGCTGACCGTCAGCATGCGTTACGACTGGTTGCGGATTTTCAGTGTCGACTAGCCACGCCATCTCTGCCGGAACACCCGCACCGGCGGGGGCTGCTTTCAGTCCCCGATCCACCAACTTTTCCGTCTACAGCCGGGCCGCAACCGGCATGGAATTGCTGCTGTATGCAGACGCAGCGGCCATCGAGCCCTTCCAGACCGTACCGCTGGCGCTGCCGGCCAACCGGCATGCCTTTCATTGGCACTGTGCCGTGGCGGACCTGCCGGCCGGCACCCAGTACAACTGGCGGGTGACTTTGCAGGATCCCGACGGCACCGAACGGCGGATCGAAGTTCTGGATCCCTTCGCCCGGGCGATCAGCCATGCCCGCTGGCAGCGCGCCAATTGGTCGGTGGAGGGCCGGCTCGGCCTCCGCGCCATCGTCACCACGCAGCCGGCATCCATGGATGAAGCGGCCCCACACGCGCCGATCGGGCTCGAAGGTGCGGTGATTTATGAACTGCATGTCGGCGGCTACACCCGCCATCGATCGTCCGGCGTGCAACACCCCGGCACCTTTGCGGGCCTGATCGAGAAGATTCCCTACCTCCAGGATCTGGGCATCACCCATGTGCAGCTCATGCCGGTGATGAGCTTCGATACCCAGGATGTCCCGCCGTCCGTCGCCGCGCTCGGCTTGACCAACTATTGGGGCTACAGCCCGATCGTGTTCGGCAGCCTGCACGGGGGCTACGTGGTTGAACCGGAATCGGCCACGCAGGGCGACGAATTCCGCGCACTGGTGCAGGCCCTGCACGGGGCCGGCATCGGGGTCATCCTGGATATCGTCCTGAACCACACCACCGAGGCCGGCCTGCAGGGTCCCACGCTGAACTTCAAGGGCCTGCTTCCACAGACCTTCTATCATCGCGACGGCAACGAATTTCGCGACTACACCGGTTGCGGCAACACCGTGAACGCCAATCATCCGGATGTCACCCGGCTGCTGGTCGACAGCCTGCGCATCTGGGCCGACGAATACCATGTCGACGGCTTTCGCTTCGATCTGGCGAGCGCACTGGTCCGGGACACCGACGGGCAGCCGATGGAGCACCCGCCCTGCATCGCCGCGATGGAAGCGGCCCTGCCGGCGCTGTCGCTGATTGCGGAGCCATGGGATGCCGTCGGCCTGCATCATGTCGGGAATTTTCCCGGCCGGAACTTCCATGAGTGGAATGACCGCTATCGGGACACCCTGCGCCGGGTGCTCCAGGGAGAACCCGGCCTCATCAGCCTGCTGGCCACCTGTCTCGCCGGCAGCAGCGACTTCTATGCGGCGAGCGATCGCGGCCCGCAGCACAGCATCAACTTCATCACCTGTCACGACGGCTTCACGCTGCATGACCTCGTGAGCTATCGGGAGAAGCACAATGAAGGCAACGGCGAAGACAACCGTGACGGCTCCCCGCACAATCTGAGCTGGAACTGCGGCACTGAAGGCGAAACCCTGGATGAACCCACGCTGCAGATCCGCCACCGGCATGCCCGCAATGCGCTGGCGCTCCTGCTGCTCTCACAGGGCGTTCCCATGCTGCTGGCCGGTGACGAGCTCCTGCGCACGCAGGCCGGCAACACCAACGCCTGGTGCCAGGACAACGAGATCTCCTGGTTCGACTGGCGGCTGACCGAGGCCAATGCCGCCATGCTGGACTTTGTCCGGCAGATGATTGCCCTGCGCCGGCGCCATCCCGGCCTGTCGCGCCGACACTTCCTGCGGGGTGCGGCCCGGCCGGCCGCCGGAACCACCGACATCGTCTGGCACGGCACGCAGCTGGGTGAGCCCGCCTGGGATGATCCGGACTGCCGGTTTCTGGCCTTCACGCTGGCCGGCTGCTCTGCAGGGGAAGACCCCCTGCATGTGATCATCAACATGTCCGATCGCAGTGAAGCAGTGCTGCTGCCCGAGGTTGCGGGTCGCCACTGGCATCTGGCCGTGGATACTTCCCGCACCTCACCCGGGGACATTCTCGAAGGAACGGCACGGATTCCCGTGAGCAGTCCCGACTGGCGGAGCCTGCCCCGCAGCGTCGTGGTGTTTGAAGGCCGACCGCTGCCCGCAAATTGACAGCCGGGACAGGGGCGCCTAGCCTCGAATCGACAACCCAACAACAGGAGCACACGTCATGTCGGTAGCCAAGGTTTCGGAAATCAGCGCAACCTCTCCCAAGAGCTTCGACGATGCGATCACTAGGGGTCTGGCGCGGGCCAGCGACTCGTTGCGGAACATCCGCAGCGCATGGATCAAGGAACAGCATGTGCGCGTGACCGAAGGCAGGATCGTCGAGTACCAGGTCAACATGCTGGTGACCTTCGTGCTCGACGATTGACGGCATCAGCGCTCGCGCGGCGTCACCCACATGCGGATGACGGCACGGAACACCACCGTGCCGTGACTGTCCGTGATGCTGACCGGCACCGGCATTTCCGACGCCGGACCGAACTCCGGCATGGCCTCCCACGCCGCCGTCGCCCGCAACCCGGAGCCGGCCTTTTTCAGGTACTCGACTGACATGCCCTTGGGAATCCATCGGTGGCTGGCCGGCACCGAGACCTCCGTCATCAGTCCGGCAGCGAGTTCAGCCATGTTGCACATCGCGATGGCGTGCACCGTGCCGAGGTGGTTGCGCACGGCCCGCCGATTGCGGATCGTGACCTCGCAATGGCCGGGTCGCAGCGCCAGGAACCGGGGCGAGATGGACGCGAAGTACGGTGCCCGAAGACAGATGAGCCGACTGAACAGCCAGCTGCCGCCGGGCCAGCGGCCGAGCCGCTGCCACCATGCCAGCGCGGCATTCGGGTGCGTCATCAGCCACTGCAGCTGCGTGGCAGGGAGGCAATCACCGCACGGGTTTTTTCGAACTGCGCGTTGAGCTCCGGGGTCGGTGCGACGCCCTCCGGCAGATACGCGCCGAAGAGGCTGTTGCCCGCCTGATCGACGAACGTCACGCCCCTGACCGGCCCCTGTGCCCCGACCAGATCCACGGCATAGATGGCGCCGAGCAGATCAGGGCGCAGATGGCCGCTGAGCCCGCTGCTGCGCGGATCCAGATTGAAGTACTGGCTCTTCGTCGACGGCGTGCCGGCAGGGATCTGTCCGTGCACTTCAAAGACCTGCCCGCCCTTCATGATGACGATGGTTGCCTGGCTCCAGCTCTGGAGTGAGGTCCAGATTGCGGCAAACCCCGCCCCGGTGGTGCCGATCGCATGGGGTCCGGCCGCCAGCGCGCTCAACACGACGGCTTCGGAAACTCCCAGCCGGGGTGCAGCCAGAAACGGTGGCGCCATCACCGGGGCTGCATAGCTTTTTTCGACCAGCGCCGCCTCTGCAGCCGTGGCGCACAACGGGACTGCCTTGTCCGCCGGGGCATCGGTACCTGCAGCATGGGCGCTCACCCACAAGGTGGCCAACAGCAGACCAACCGCAACTTCGGCCCGTACAGCTTGCATGCGCGTCATGTGTACTCCTCCCCTGATGGGCGCAGCCTATAGGGTTGGAGGGCCTCGTGGCTACAGGCGCCTGGTGTACGATCGGACTGCTGCAGCAGATGGCGGAGGAGTCGCCCGATGGCGGACACGGAAGGGTTGCTGGAACTGGCCGGCGCGGAGGTTTCAATGGCTGTCCGGCTGTCGCGGCAAAGCGTGCACGGCCTGCTCGAGTCCCTGGCCGGCGGCCGCCTGCGCCTTACCGACCCCCTCGGGACGCGACAGTTCGGCGTGGCCCGGTCCGCCATGCCGCGTTCCCTGCCGGATGTCGCGCTCTGCATCCACGATCCCTCGGCCTATGTGGATATCGCGACGGGCGGTTCGATCGGGGCTGCGGAAGCCTACATGGCCGGCAAATGGAGCACCAGCGACCTGGTCGGCGTGATGCGGCTCCTCGCACTGAATCGCGATCTGCTGACGCGCCTGGAAGCGGGCCTGACGCGGGCCGGCGCCGCGCTTTTGCAGCTCACGCACTGGCACCGCCGCAATTCCCGCACCGGCAGCCGGCGCAACATCCGGGCGCACTACGATCTGGGCGATGAGTTGTTCCGGCTGTTTCTCGATCCGGCGATGATGTACTCGTCGGCAATCTTCCCGCACGCTGACGCCACGCTCGAGCAGGCCTCGCTGCACAAGCTGGATCTCGTCTGCCGCAAGCTCGGGTTGTCGCCGGACGATCATCTGCTGGAGATCGGCAGCGGCTGGGGCTGGCTCGCCGTGTACGCAGCCAGCCGCCATGGCTGCCGGGTCACCACCACGACCATCTCCGCCAACCAGTTCGATGCCGTCAACCGGCGGGTGCAGGCGGCGGGGCTTGCCGATCGCGTCACGGTGCTGGCTGCCGACTATCGTGATCTCACGGGCACCTTCGACAAACTTGTCTCCATCGAGATGATCGAGGCGGTCGGCCACCGCTTTCTGGATCGCCATGTCCAGCTCTGCAGTCAACGCCTGAAGCCGGCCGGCCGCATGCTGCTGCAGTCCATCGTGATTGCCGACCGCCATTTCGACGAAGCCCGCAACTCGGTGGATTTCATCCAGAAGTACATCTTCCCCGGCGGCGCGCTGCCTTCGCTCGGCACCCTGCAGAACTCCATTGGCCGGGTCACCGCCCTGC
>CAYLKO010000002.1:0-31479 GCA_964384525.1 uncultured Chromatiaceae bacterium | reverse complement strand
CGAGCCTGCAGGACATCGGCCTCGACTATGCGCGCACGCTGCAGCTCTGGCGCGAACGGTTCATGGAACGGGTCCATGAAGTCCGGAAGCTCGGCCATCCGGATGAGTTCGTGCGCATGTGGGAATGGTATTTTGCCTATTGCGAAGGTGGTTTCCTGGAGCGGGTGATCAGTGCCGCCCAGCTCGTTTTCGACAAGCCGGATTGCCGGCTTGAACCCTGGCCACACGAGAACCGGAGAGCATGCCCATGACTCCCCTGCACACCAGCCGATCGATCCGCATCGCCTCGATGACCGCACTGCTGCTGTTGACCGCCTGCAGCACACCCGCACTCCAGGTGGACCGCGACGGCGCGCCCGTCGATGGTCTGGTGCCGGTCCGGCAAGCCGGCCTCGATGAGGCGTGGGTCAAACCCGGCGTGAAGCTGAGCAGCTACCGACAACTGTTGCTGGCCCCCGTGGCAATCGAGTATCGACCCGTGCGAAACGCAAACCTCACGGCGATGTCCGGCTCCAATGCCACCGAATTTCCCGTCAGCGAAGCCGACCGGCAACGACTGGCGGACACGGTGACGGCGGTCTTCCGCGAGGAGCTGGCCCGCAGCCATGACCTGACGCTGGCCACCGCAGGCGGCCCCGGCGTGCTGCTGGTCAAGGTGTCGCTGCTGGATGTGGTATCCAGAATGCCCCCGGAAGGACCGGGCCGCACCGATGTCTATCTGGACGAGATCGGCGCCGCCACCCTCAAGGTGGAGGTCGTGGATGCACTGAGCGGTGAGCTGCTCGCACGGGCCGTCGACCAGCGCACCGCCGACGCACCCATGGGTCCCGGCGGGTCCAACACCCTGTCACGGGTCACCTCGGTGACGGCCTGGAGCGAAGTGCGCCGCGTGGTCCGCCGCTGGGCCGGCGCGATCACCCGCTACCTCGACGAGCTGCGCACACTCGATTAGCTACGCTGGCTCAGCGGCACTGTCCCGGTCAGCTGATGCGCCCGCCCGGCAGATCTTCACCGCGCTGCAGGGGCGGCTGGCGCTCGATGGCCGGATCCACGGCATGGTAAATGTGGCCGATCGTGCGCGGATCGTCGAGGCAGTCGACCACCAAGCGGGCCAGATCAGCCCGGTTGATCACCCCCATGATGCGCCGGTCTTCGGTGAGCACCGCCGTGCCGCTCGCCGGATCATCTGCCATGCCGCCGGGTCGCAGGATGGTGTAGTCGAGGCCACTCGCCACGAGATGGTCCTCGGCCCGGGTTTTTTCGTCCAGCACCGGACCCAGAAACTCCAGCACCTTCGGATGCACTGTCGCCCGGCTGTCACCCGTGCCGACGGCCGTGACGAACAGAAACCGGCGCACGCCCGCTGCCCCGGCTGCATCCACCAGATTGCGCGTTCCCTGGTAGTCCGGCCGGGGCTCACCCCGCCTGCCACCGACGGTGCAGACCACCGCCCGGAAATTTCCGGATGCAAAAGCAGCCTGCACCGCCTTCACATCGAGCACATCGCCCCGACACAGCTTGACCGGCAGTTGCAGGATCTGCTGCAGATCGGCCGTGGGCCGCACCAGCGCCGTGACGTCCACGCCACGCGCTGTCAGCAATCGGGCAACCTCCAGACCCGTACCGCGGGTCGCACCAGCAATCAGGATACCGTCCGCCATGACACGACTCTCCCCCTGTTCACGAGATACACCATGGTAACCGCTGCCAAACATGCCGACCTCAACCACCTCGCGGCGCAACCATCGCCGGCACCTTGACGGCGCGGGCCGCGGCGTTGAGGCTGGCTCTGGTCACGTCCACCGGAGATTCACCGCCAATGCCAATCCGTATTCATCGAGCAGCCCTTGCCCTTGCCACGGCGCTGGCGCTGACCACCACTGCCGCAACAGCCAATGCGGCCACCGGCAGCGATGTCACCAAGCCCACTGTCCTCATCACCGGCGCCAACCGGGGCATCGGCCTCGAGCTGGTGCGCCAATACTCGGCGCGCGACTGGCACATCATCGCCACGGCGCGCGACCCGGCGGAGGCCACCGATCTGCAGGCCCTGGCGGCCCGCGATCCGGACATCAGCATCGAGGCTCTGGACGTGACCGATCACGCCCGGATCGGGCAACTGGCCACCAGGCTCAAGGATCAACCCATCGACGTGCTGTTGAGCAATGCAGCCAGGACGCCCCGGTACATCTCGGCCATGAAAGGCCTCACGACCCTCGACTACGCTGAGGCCCGCCGCAGTTTTGATATCAACGCCCTGGGACCGGCCAAGCTGATCGCCAGCTTCCTGCCCAACGTTGCCATGTCCACCCAGAAGAAAATTGCCGTGATGTCGAGCAAGGCGGCATCCTTCGCCGAAGGCCCGAAGATGTCGATGATGTATGAATATCGCTTGAGCAAGGTGGCGCTCAACATGGTCGTGCATGCCGCCAGCTTCGAGACCGCCCGCAAGGGCGTCACCATCGCCGCCATCTCGCCGGGCTCGGTGGACACCCCGTCGGTGGCCGGCGAGCTGGGCTTCGGTACCAATCTGAAACAGCCCAACGCCATCCCCGTGACCGAGAGGGTGGCCGGCGTCCTCCGCGTCATCGACAACCTGCGCCCGGACCAGAACGGCCTTTTCCTGGACTACAAGGATGGGCGGGTGATCCCGCGATAGCGGTCCTGCCGGTTGTGCCGGCAGCTTCTACAGCTGGTTGGCGCCGAAGGTGTCGCAGCTGGCCAGCTGCCCGCTGTACAACCCCTGGCGGAACCACCGGCCGCGCTGCGCGGCGCTGCCATGCGTGAAGGAATCCGGCGTGACGAAACCACGGGACTGTTGCTGCAGCCGGTCATCACCGATGGCGCTGGCGGCTGTCAGGGCTTCTTCCACATCGCCGGCTTCCAGAACCCCGCTGTTGCGATTGGCCCAGATGCCGGCGAAGCAATCCGCCTGCAGCTCCACCCGCACCGAGAGCGCATTGGCCTCGACTTCGCCCGACTGCTGCCGTGCCGCCTGCACCTTCGCCGACACCCCGAGCAGGTTCTGCACGTGGTGGCCGATCTCGTGGGCAATCACGTAGGCCTGGGCAAAATCACCCGGGGCATGGAACTGCTCGCGCAGATCCCGATAAAAGCCGAGATCGATATAGGCCTTGTGGTCCGCCGGGCAATAGAAGGGGCCCATGGCCGCCTGCGCCAGGCCGCACGCCGAGCGCACCGAGCCCGAGAACAACACCAGGATCGGCGCCTGATAGCGCTGACCGTGTTCGGCGAAGATCGCCGTCCAGGTGTCTTCCGTGCTGGCCAGCACCGCCGACACGAAATCGGCGGCGGGGTCCGCCGGGGTGGATGCATCACCGGTTTCCGGCAGGTTCCCGGATGGCAGGCGGGGCTCCTGCCCGACACCCGCCGACTCCGGCTGCAGCAGAAAACCTGGATCGACGCCGAAATACAAGGCGATCAGGACCAGCACGAGCGTGCCCAAGCCGCCACCGATGGCTGCCGGCCGGGCGCGCATGCCCCGCCGATCTTCCACATTCGAGCTGCGTCGCCCACTTTCCCAGCGCATGCCGGTTACTCCCGAAAACCACGCGGAATGACCCGCAACACATGGCATTTCAGATAACGGGTTTCAGCCAGTGCCAGCAACACCGGATGATCGCGGCCGGCGCCCCGCCGTTCCAGCACCTGCATGTCACGACCCGCATCGGCAGCCGCCGCCTGCAGCATGCCTTCAAAGGCCTGCTCGCTGACATGGTGACTGCAGCTCGCCGTGATCAGGTAACCACCCGGCGACAGCAACTGCATCGCCCGGAGGTTCAGCTCCTTGTAGCCACGCAGTGCGGCGCTGATCGACGCCTTGTTCTTGGCGAATGCGGGTGGATCGAGAACGATGACCTCGTAGCGGCGGCCGGCATCCACCCCGGCCCGCAGGAACTCGAAAACATTCGCGCAGACCACGGCCACATTGCCGAGCCCGTTGCGGGCCGCATTGGCGCTGATCTGCTCACAGGCCGGCGCCGAACTGTCGACTGCGGTGACCTGCCCGGCCTTCCGCGCCATCTGCAGGGCAAATCCGCCGACGTAGCTGAAACAATCCAGCACGTTGCCATGGGCATAGCGCCCGGCAGCCAGATGATTCTCGCGCTGGTCCAGAAAGCTGCCGGTCTTCTGCCCGTGCTCGAGATTGACCGCGAATTCCAGCTGGCCCTCCCGGATGATCACGGGCTCCGGCACCGCGCCGCGGATCACGCCCTTCACCAGCGGCAGGCCTTCGAGCGTCCGCACACTGGCATCCGAGCGGTTCATGATGCCCTTGCACGGCAGTTGCTCCGCCAGCAGGGTCACCAGCAGCTCCCGGCGCCGCTCCATCGCCGGAATCAGGAACTGCACGCTCAGGTAATCGCCGTAGCGGTCCACCACGAGACCCGGCAGGCCATCGCCGTCGCCGTGGATGACGCGGTAACTGCTCTCACCGGGAAACAGGCTGCGGCGCAAGGCAACCGCGGCGGCGATGCGTTCGCGGAACAATGCCGCGCCCACCGGCTGATCGTCCGTCGTCAGGCGCCGCAGCGTGATCTTCGATTCCAGGGACACGCAGGCCTGCCCCAGCACCTGCCCGTCGGCATCCTTGACGGCGGCGATGTCGCCATTGGCGATATCCGGGGGCAGACGGACATCAGACCGGAAAATCCAGGGATGGCCGGCCTGCCAGCGGCTGGCGCCGCGCACGCTGATGCGCACCGACGGCACAGCCGCCGGTGCGCTAGCAGTCGTTTTCAGCGGCTCTTCAATACGTCACGTATTTCAGTCAGCAGTTGTTGATCCGGTGTCGGCCCCGGCGGTGGTGGCGGCGTTGCGGCTTTCATCATCCGGTTCATCGCCCGCACCATCAGGAAGATGATGAATGCCAGGATGATGAAATCCAGCACCGAATTGATGAAGCTGCCGTACATGAGAACCGGCGCACCGGCATCCTGGGCCGCCTTCAGCGAGGGGAAGTCTCCGGAACCGAGATTGATGTAGAGGTTGCTGAAGTCCACCTTGCCCAGCACCTGGCCCACCACCGGCATGATGACGTCGTTGGTGAGCGAGGTGACGATCTTGCCAAAGGCTGCGCCGATGATCACACCGACTGCAAGATCCATGACATTGCCACGCAACGCGAATGCTTTGAATTCCTTGAGCATGCAGTTCTCCTTCCGGAATGGGGGTGGCAATGTACCACGGTAGGATAAGCTCACTGTCAGGAGGAGACGGCATGCAGGACTACGAAAAGCTCGGCGCTTTCTATCTGGGTCGTCGCTGGATTCCGGCGACAACCGACCAGGGCGTCACCCCAGGCGGCACGCTGACCGAAGAGCCCATCCTCTACGATTCCCCCGACCTGAGCACCCACGCCGTCATCATCGGCATGACCGGCAGCGGCAAGACCGGCCTCGGCATCTCGCTGCTGGAAGAAGCCGCCATCGACAAGGTTCCCGTCATCGCCATCGACCCCAAGGGGGATCTGGGCAACCTGTTGCTGACCTTTCCGGAACTGCGCCCTGCCGACTTCGAGCCCTGGGTTGATCCGGGCGCGGCAACTGCCGCCGGACAATCCGTCGGCGACTTTGCGGTGGCCGAGGCCGCACGCTGGCGCCAGGGTCTGGCCGACTGGAATCAGGCGCCGGAACGCATTGCCCGGCTGAAAGCGGCCGCTGATTTCGCGATCTACACGCCCGGCAGCACGGCTGGCCGACCCATCTCGGTGCTGGGTTCCTTCCAGGTACCGCCAGCGGAACTCAAGGCTGACCCGGAACTGTATCGCGAGCATCTGTCCGGCCTGGTGACGGGCCTCCTGGCGCTGATCAACATCGATGCCGACCCGTTGACCAGTCGCGACCATATCCTGCTGTCGGCCGTGCTTGATCATCAATGGCAGGCGGGCTTGAGTCCGGATCTGCCGGCATTGATCGGCGCCGTCCAGAATCCCGGCATGCCGAAGATCGGCGTGTTCGACACCGATGCCTTCTATCCACCGAAGGAACGTTTCGGGCTGGCCATGCGGCTCAACAACCTGCTGGCTTCGCCGGGCTTCCAGGCCTGGGCCGAGGGCGAGCCGCTGGATGCCGGCGCCCTGCTGTTCGGGCCGGAGGGCCGACCACGGGTTTCCGTGGTGTCGATCGCCCACCTCGGCGACAACGAACGGATGTTCTTCGTCACCTTGCTGCTGAATGCCGTGATTGCCTGGATGCGCACCCAGCCCGGCACCTCGTCGCTGCGGGCCATCCTGTACATGGACGAAGTGGCCGGTTACCTGCCGCCGGTGGCCATGCCGCCCTCCAAGACCCTGATGCTGACCCTGCTGAAGCAGGCCCGGGCCTTCGGTGTCGGCATCGTGCTGGCCACGCAGAATCCGGTGGATCTCGACTACAAGGCGCTGTCGAATGCCGGCACCTGGTTCATCGGGCGGCTGCAGACCGATCGGGATCGGCAGCGCGTCCGCGACGGCCTGAAATCAGCAGCGGCACTGGAGGCCACCGATCTGGACGCCACGCTGGCCGGCCTCGGAAAGCGCACCTTTCTCATGCACAACGTGCACGACAAGACGCCGCTGCTGATGCAGACGCGCTGGGCAATGGCCTATCTGCGCGGACCGCTCACCCGCGATGACATCCGCCGCCTGACCAGCACCGATCCGGCACGCAACCAGGCAGCAGTGAACGCCCCGAAGACGGCCGCAGCGACCAGTCCCGTGCGCGGGCCATCGGCTCCGGAGGCCGTGGCTACCGGCAGCCGGCCGCTGGTTCCCCCCGGCGTGCCGGAGCGCTTCGGCATCCAGCCGCGCAGCCCGGCAACGGGAGGCGATCGACTGGTGTACGAGCCGCAGCTCCTGGGCATGGCCCGCATCCGCTGGGTCAGCGCGCAATACGCCATCAATACGGAGCGGGATGTGGCCGTCAGCCTGCTGATCGGGCCGGCCACCGATCGGCAACAGATCGACTGGCGTCAGGCACAGGCAACAGACATCCCGCTCGACGCACTGAGCAATACCCCGGTGGCAGCCGCTGCTTTCACCAGCCTGCCGCCACTCCTGGCGGAGCCATCGGCGGTGAAATTCGCCCAGGACCAGTTCAACCACTGGTTGCGCACCGAACAGAACGTGGTGCTGAGACGCAGCCGCTCCCTCAAGCTGGTTTCGAATCCGGATGAATCAGAGGGCGAGTTCCGCGCCCGTCTGCAGCTGGCGGCACGCGAAGCCCGCGACCAGGCCGTTGCCAAGCTGCGCGCCCGGTATGCCGACCGGAATGCCCGGCTCGAAGAACGCCTGCGCACGGCCCGGCAAGCCGAGGGGCGCGAACAGGACCAGGCCACGGGTTCAAAACAGGATGCCCTGCTCTCGGTCGGCACCGCCGTTCTCGGGGCGATTTTCGGCCGACGCAAGCTGTCGGTCACCTCCGCCCGCGGCATGACAGCTGCCATGCGCAAGGCCGGCAACGTGCAGAAGCAGGCTGGCGATGTCTCGCGGGCCGCGGAGACTGTTGCCCAGCGTGAGGCGGATCTGCAGGCGCTCGATGCAGAACTGCAGAAGGAGATCAGTGCCCTCGATGACGCCTTCGATGCCGGCACGGAAACGCTGGAAGAAATCATCCTGCGGCCGAAGAGCAGCGACATCAACGTCCGCTACTGTGGCCTGGCGTGGCTGCCGCAGGCCTAGCGGCCTATTGGAAATCCATACATGACCGACGTGGTCAACAGCCACCACGACCTGGCGAACTCGATGTCGACAAACTCGGCCTCGATGCGCAGATGGATGCGCTGCGTGCCACGAAAATCGACACCCAGCCCCCAGATCAGGTCATTGCCGTCGTCCCGGCCCACAATCGGCAGGCCCTCGACTTCCTTCCGGCTGTCCCAGCGCAACATGCCGATGCGCCCGAACGCCACCAGCTCGTCGTTGAACGGGTAGCGTCCCACGAGAGTCAGGTCGTAGCCGTCTGTCTTGATTTTGCCGGTCGTGCTGGGTTGCCCGAACTGCAACACGACCTGGTCCTTGGCTGTGCCAAAATCGATGTAGCCGGCTTCCAGCGCCACATACCTGCCATAGCGAAACCCGGCAAATGCGCGGGTGGCCAGCGTGGAATCCTCGAAATCAACGTTGTCCAGCTTGAACGTCGAGTAGCCGATGCCGGCCCCCCCGTAAACTTCCGATTCGGCCTGTGCCGTGGCGATGGACAGCGCCAGCAAGGGCAACAGCAGGGCCACTGACAGGCGCATCATGTGGGTCTCCGGGTTTTCATCACGTGGAAGCCTAGCAGTTTAGCGATAGCCCGTCCGGGCCGTCTGGCACTATAGTCCCGACCCATGAAAAAAATCTTCTATGGCTGGTACGTGGCCATCGCCTGCGGCATTGGCCTGGCCTGCGGCCTCGCCAGCGTGATCACGGCAACCTTTTCGATCTTCCTGGGGCCGCTGCGGACCGAATTCGGCTGGACCCAATCACAGGTTTTCACCGCACTGCTGATGGTGACCGGGGCGGTCACCATCGCCTCGCCCTTCATCGGTGCGCTGGTCGACCGCTTCGGCGCCCGGCGGATGATCCTCGTCGGCTTTCTGCTCGAAGGCGCGGTCATTGCGTCCTTCGCCACGCAGACGGCGTCCCTCTCCGGCTTTTACATCCGCTACATCGCGCTGGCGATTCTGGGCCTTGGCACCACCCACGTGGCCTTCGCCCGGGTGATCGCCGTGTGGTTCGACCGGCGACGCGGCCTCGCACTGGGCTTGACCCTGGCCGGCATGGGTGTAGGCGGCATCGTCTGGCCGCTGTTGTCCCAATGGGCCATCGGCGAATTCGGCTGGCGCACCGCCTACGTGATCGTGGCGCTGTCGGTCGCGACGGTCGGCATCCTGTCGATCGGTCTCGTGGTCCGTGAATCACCTGCGACCATGGGGCTCGAACCGGATGGTGCGGAAACCGGTGCCGAACCCCGGCCAGTTGCATCGACCAAACCGGGTCCTTCGGCCGGTGCTGCCACCAGCCCTGCCATCACTCAGAGCGGCTACACGCTGGCCGAGACCATGCGCCAAAGCCAATTCTGGCGGATGCTCGGCGCCTTCCTGCTGATCGGCATGGCCGTCCAGAGCCTGATCCTGCATCTGGTGCCGCTTTTGATCATGCGCGATGTCGAGCCGATGCGGGCGGCACAGGCCCAGTCGCTGGTGGCCGCCGCCCTGATCGTCGGCCGCCTGGCCGCCGGCGTGATGATGGATCGCTTCTTCGCGCCGCGGGTCGCCATCGCCTTTCTGGTCGGCCCGATCGTCGGCATCACCCTGCTCGCTTCCGGCGCCAGCGGTACCGGCGCCTTCCTGGCCGGCGTGCTCACGGGGCTGGCGGCCGGTGCTGAAGTGGATGTCACCGCTTATCTGGCCAGCCGCTACTTCGGCTTGAAGTATTTCAGCCGGATCTATGCGTGGTACTACAGTGCGTACTCGGCCGGCGCCGGCCTCGGCCCCTTGCTGACCGCATGGGCGGTGGAGCGCTACGGTGAATACACCGAGATCCTGTACCTGCATGGCGGCCTGCTCGTGCTGGCCGCATTGCTGCTGAGCCGGCTCGGGCCCTACCCCCGCAGCTTTGCCGCGCCTTCCACGGCTGTGGCCACGAGTGTGGCTACGACTACCGACCGCTGAGGCGCAGACGGGTCAACGACGATTCAACGACGGACGGGATGCTTCTGCAGCTTCCGCTGCAGGGTTCGCCGGTGAATGCCCAGCGAACGTGCCGTGGCGGAAATATTGCCATGGTTCTCGGTCAACACCCGCTGGATGTGTTCCCACTCCACCCGCTTGACCGACAGGGGCCGGGGATTCAGCGGCGCCGACGGCGTTGCCTCGCCTTCGGATCTTGTCAGCGCGGCAATGATGGTGTCGATGTCGGCTGGTTTGGTGAGGTACTGGCTGGCGCCGAGTTTCACGGCTTCAACGGCGGTGGCAATGCTGCCGTAGCCGGTGAGCACCACGGTACGCGCCGGCTTCGGGCCCTGCGTCAGCAGGGGGATGACATCCAGCCCTGATCCCGTGCCGATGCGCAGATCGACCACCGCCGCATCCGGCGGCGACGCGGCGATCGCCTTCGCGGCGTCTTCGCAGGTGAGCGCCAGGGTGACGTCCATGCCCCGCCGACGCAGGGCGCCGGCGAGCACATCGCTGAACACCGGATCATCCTCCACAACCAGAATCTTCACGTCGCCACCTCTTTCCGCGCCTCGCTGACCAGCATCACCGGCAGGCGTATCCATACCGTCGTCCCACCTTCGTCATTGTTGACTGCCTCCAGGCTGCCACCGGCCTGGGAAATTGCCGCCTGTGACAGGAACAGTCCCAGACCGAGCCCGCCCCGCTTGGTCGACACGCCGACCCGCTCCAGCGAACCCGGCGGGCCGGCCTTCAAGCCACCACCCCGATCGCGCACGGCAATGGTCAGCTCGCTGCCCGTCCAGCCGTACTGGACCCTGACATACCCGGGCGATGCATCGACCGCATTGTGCAGGATATTCAGCAACGCCTGGCGTACCGTCCGCTCGGCGATCAGCATCGGCGGCGTGCCCGCCACGGTCGGCGCCTCGATGGTCACCACGCAGCCCGGTCGCAACCGGCGCACCTCCGCCGTCGTCCGGTGCAGGAATACATCGAGCCCGAGGCGCTCGGCAGACTCCGCCCGCGCCACCCCGGCCGATGCCGAAATCACCGAGAGCGCCTCCTTGCACCGGTTGATCTGGTCACGAAGAATGCCGAGATCCCGATGCAGTTCCGGCCAGGTGTGCGCCGGGTACTCGCGGGCAATTTCGCCGGTGACGACTGCCATGGTCGCCAACGGCGTGCTGAGTTCATGGGCCGCACCGGCCGCCAGGGTGGCGACGGCCACCACCCGTTCGTCGCGCAACGCCGACTCCCGCAACCGGGCGAGATACTGGTCCCGCTCACGCACCGTGACGGCCATCGCCGACACGAAAACGGCGATGATCGCACTCACCACCAGAAACCCCACCCACATGCCGGTCGCGTGCAGATCCATCGTGGAGCGCGTGTGCAGATTGATGAACTCCGGCACCTCCACCCGCCAGAGCATCAGCAGCGTGTAACTGAAGGCGCTGATGCCGGTGATCATCCAGGTGTAGCGCTGCGGCAGGGCGGCGGCGGAAATGGCCATCGGCAGCAGATAGAAAAACACGAAGGGATTCGATGCCCCGCCGGAGTAATAGAGAATGCTGGTCAGCGCGGCCAGATCAACCAGCAACTGCACGAAGATCTGCCGGTCGGTGATCGACAGGTTGGTCCGGTGGCGGTACCACACCGCAAAATTGAACAGCACCAGCATGCCGACGATCATCATCAGCCGGCCTGCCGGCACGCTCAGCCCGTAAACCTGCTTGGCGAACACCAGGCACAGCGCGGAACCCGGCACGGCGATCATGCGGATCCAGATCAGCCGGCGCACGTTCAACACGGCCGGCGGCAGGCGACCGAGCGAATCGCCGGCCATCGTCGAAGCGGATTGTGCTGCCGTCATCTGGTCCTCCCGGCACACTGCCGATGGCACCGATTCTAGGCGGTTGCCTCCGCCTCGAACACCGGCAGGTCCAGCAGGGCAACCAGACCCGGATTGTTGTCTTCCAGCTTGAGGCTGCCGTGATGCAGCCGGGCCACGGCGGCGGCCAGATTCAAGCCGAGCCCCGAGCCATCGCGGGGCGGCACATTGGTGAGACGCGTGAAGGGCTGCACGGCACGCGCGCGCTCGTCGGCCGGAATGCCCGGCCCCTGGTCCACCACGGAGATGATCTGCCGCTGATCGCTCTGCCAGGTCTTCAGGCTTACTCGGCCGCCCGTCCGGGAAAACTTGAGGGCGTTGTCGATGAGGTTGGCCACGGCCTGCGCCAGCAGCTGGCGATGGCCCAGCACACAACTGCCCGGCTCGCACTCCACCGACAGCTTGATGCCCTGCTGTTCCGCCTGTGGCTGATAAAGCTCACCGAGCTCATGCAACATGACATCCAGCGCCACCGGTTCGGGCCGGGCGCCGACCGTGCCGCTTTCGGCCTCGGCAATCTGCAGCAGCGCCGTCAGCACCCGTTGCATGTGATCCACGTCATTCAGCACGAGCTCGAGCGCATTCCGCTCGGGACTGGCATCCGCGCTGGCGCCGGACGGGCCATCGGCCAGCGACTGTTCGACCCGCAGGCGCATCCGGTGCATCGGGCTGCGCAGATCATGGGCGGCGCTGTGGAGCGAGGTGCGCAGGATGTCGGTGGTCCGGGCCAGTCGCGCCAGCAATTCATTGACTTCCACGGCCAGCGCATCGAATTCATCATCATTGCCGGCCAGTGGCAGGCGGCGCGCCAGGTTGCCGTCGACGATCTCCTTGCAACTGCGGCTCACGGCTTCAACCCGGGCCAGGATGCGCCGGCTCTGGCGATAGCCGATGCCCAGCGCCAGCAGGGTCACGAGTATCGTGCCGACCCCGGCCGCGACGGCAAAACGCCGGCCCAGTTCCCGCCGGTCGCTCAAGTCGGTGCCCACCAGCAGCCGGAGGCCACGGGCCGGCTCCAGCACCACGGCCCGCACCGGCCGGCGGATCTCCTGGCCGCCTTCCCTGAGCTCGATTTCAAACTCGACCCACGAACCGTCCCGCCCGTCCATCATCGGCCACGCCGGCAGGTTGCCGGCGATGACGAATCCTTCGTTGTCCGCCAGCAGATAAACCGCGTTGATCCGGCTGAAGGTCCGGGCACGCAGATTCAGCTCGCCCACCAGGCCACGTGGACCGCCGCGTCCGTAGGCATCCACGAGACTGCGGGCATCGCGCTCGATGACGGTGTCCAGCTCCGTGTTGATGAAGCGGGTGGTCAGCAGGTAGATCGAGAACACCAGCGCCACCAGCGCCACGGCAAAGGTGGCCGCATACACGATGGAAAGACGCAGGGCCGAAGTGCGCACCTCACTCCACCCGCAGTGAATAGCCGGCACCACGGATCGTCTGGATCAGGGGCTGGTCAAAGCCCTTGTCGACGGCCTGGCGCAGGCGGCTCAGGTGGACGTCGATCACGTTGGTCTGCGGATCGAAATGCAGATCCCAGACACCCTCGAGCAGCATGGTCCGGGTCACGACCTGCCCGGTACGCCGCAACAGGAACTCGAGCAACTTGAATTCACGCGCCGTGAGGTCGATGCGCCGGCCGGCGCGGGTCACGGTGCGCGCCAGCAGGTCCATCTCCAGATCCGCGAGACGCAGCTTCATCTCCGGCGCCGGCGCAATCTGCCCGCGCCGCAGCAGGGCCTCGATGCGGGCGAGCAATTCCGACAGGGCAAACGGCTTGGTCAGGTAGTCGTCGCCACCGGCGCGCAGGCCTTCCACGCGATGATCAACCGAGCCCAGCGCGGACAGGATCAGCACCGGCGTCCGGTTGCCCTGCTTCCGCAGGATTTCGATGATGGTCAGGCCATCCAGATGCGGCAGCATGCGGTCCGCGACGATCATGTCGTAGGTCTGCTCCGTTGCCTGAAACAGGCCATCGCGCCCGTCGGCCGCGTGATCCACGGTGTAGCCGGCTTCGGCGAGCGCCTTCACCAGATAGCCGGCCGCATCCCGGTCGTCTTCAATCAACAACAGTCGCATGGCGTTCACGATCCTTCAGGCTACCGCCTGCCAGCATCCGGAATAACCGGGTGCGTTCATCCCGACCGGCTCCACAGGCCACGGACCCCGCCGGAAATCAGCGTCGCCACATCCAGCAGCACATAGGGCAGCGCGAAACCGCCGGGTGAGGCGAGATAACGGGGCTGCCACTCGGGAAAGAACTTGGCCTTGTAGCGCCGGAGGCCGCTGAAATTGTAGAAATGATCACCATAGCGGAACACGAGATTCCCGACCCGGTGCCAGACCGGCGCCAGGGGATGCATCTCGAGCCCTGCCAATGGCGTCATGCCCAGGTTGAAATGGCGATAACCCTGCGCCTTGCCCCATAACAACAGTTCGGTAAACAGATAATCCATCGCCCCATGCGGCGCATCCGGGCCAAAGCGCATCAGGTCCACGGACAATTCCTCACGGCCGGTCGTCACCCACAGGTTGGCAAAGGCCACCGGCACGCCGCCAACCCGGATCAGGGCGATCGGAAAATTCTTCAGGTACTCCGGGGAAAAGAAACCGAGCGAGAAGCCTTTTTCGGTGGTGGCCTTGTCCTCCAGCCAGTGATCGGAGATCGCGCGCAGGGCGGGCAGCAATGGCTCCAGCGCGTCCGGCATCACGATCTCGAAGCTCGCGCCTTCCCGCTCGGCCCGACGACGCGCGGTGCGCAGTTCGGCCCTGGAACGGCCGTCGAGGGAAAAGTCCGTCAGCGACACCTTGGCCTCCTCGCCGAGCTTGGTCAGGGTGAGGCCCAGGTCGAGGTACAGCGGCAGATGATCGCTGGACACCTCGTAGATCACGGTCCGGCCGGCATGTTCGCTGACCATCTCCCGAAACCGCCACAGGAGTTCTTCACCGGCATCCGGATTGCCGCTGACATCACAGACCGGATCGCCCATGGCGATCCAGCTGCGCCCGACGATGCGGTACATGAGAAAGGCCGTGTTGTCATCGGAGAACAACAGGTGCTTGTCACCCGAGAGTGCCAGGTTGGCGCTCGCCGTGGCGCTCTTCGCGATGATCCGGCGGGCCCGATCGAGTTCAGCCAGCCCCGGCAGCCCGGGTTCCGGCTGGGCGGGCTTCAGGAGATCGGTCAGAACAAACGCAGCGGCGATCACGGCCACGACCAGGCTCGCGCGCAACATGCGCGGCGCATCACCGTGGAATGCAAAGGTCCACCACAGCTCGGTGGTATAGGGAACCTGTCGATGGGTCAGAAAGCCGATCCAGATCGCCGTGCTGATGACCACCAGCATGTTCAGCGTCCAGCCCGGGCCGAAGCGGTCCTGCCACAGCGCCGCCCGCCGATGGAACTGCCGTCGCGCCAGCCACAGGCAGGCGCAGACCAGGCCAAGTATCAACGCCTCTTCATAGTCCAGCCCCTTCAACAGGGAGGTCGCCACACCGGCCAGCAGCAGGGCGAAGGTCAGGTGATAGGCGGCATTGACCCGTGCAAACAGCGCGCGGGCCAGCACCAGCAGCGACAAGCCGATGACGCTGCCGGCCAGATGCGAGGTTTCCAGGACCGGCAGCGGCAGCACATCGCGCAGGACGGCGAGCCGGTTGTCCACTGCCGGCGTCGCCCCGGAAACCAGCAATACCGCACCCGCCAGGAATACCAGGGAGCCCAGCAATTGCGGCGAGCCCTGTTGCAGCCAGCGCATGGCCCGGAGCACCCGGACACCGTGGGGCGCCAGCTGCCCGGCGAGTTCCTTCACGGCGAACATGAGCGCGGCGATCAGCAGCGGCAGTATGTAGTAGATCAGCCGGTAGGCAGCGAGCGCCCCGAGCATGCCGGCCGGATCGCTGTGCGGAATCGTCAGCAGCAGCACCGCCTCGAGCACGCCGAGGCCGCCGGGCACATGCGTGATGAGGCCGGCAACAATGGCCGCGGCATAGGCCCCGCAGAAGGCCGGAAAGCCGATGGCCGCCGATTCGGGCAGCAGCATCCACAGCGCTGCCGCGGAAAAGCCCAGGTCGGCAAGGCCGACGAACAGCTGCGGAATGACCAGCCGGGCGCCGGGCGGCTCGATGCGCCAGCTCCACAACTCGGTCGGGTTCCGGGCGAAGCAACCCCAGGCCGCATAGGCCGCGACACAAAAAAGAATTCCGGCGCCCGCCACCAGCGTCCAGCCGACCGGCAGGCGCAGGACCGCGCCGGTCAGCGACGGCGACAGCAGCAAGGCCAGCCCGCCGAGCAAACCGATGCCCAGGCCGGTGGTCACCGAGGTGAAGGCGGAAATCCGCGCCACATCCACGGCGGTCAAGCCAGCCGGCGCGTAGAACCGATAACGGATGGCGGCGCCGGTCAGCGCGGCAAAACTGAAGCTGTGGGCAAAAGCATAGGCAATGAAGGACACACCCGCCGACCGATGGTACGGCAGCGGTCTCGTCGCATAGCGCAGTCCCAGCGCATCGAACAGGGTCAGCGAGAGGTAGCTCAGCAACGTGAATGCCACGGCCCCCAGGATGGCGCTGGAGGAAATCGTCCGCAGGGCGCCGAGGACATCCCGCAGGTGATACTCATGGAACTGCCGTTCGAGAACGAACAGCACCACGACGAACACGAGGAGTGTCAGGCCCGGCGCGAGCCACTTGCGCAATGCGATGCTTCCTGCCAGCGAATACCGTCGCGAAGCTAGCGCAAGTTCAGGGGGCGGAGCAATGGCCCGCTCCACCCGGAAATATCAGCCCGAGATCGTCAGCGGCAGAAAAAGACGGGCGTCATCGCGTTGTACCAGCAGGGGCACGGGCCGGTCCTTGGGCAGCTTGCGCACCAGACCAGCCAGATCCTTCGGGCTCGTGACCGGGTGATTGCCCAGCGCGAGGATGATGTCACCACGGTTGACGCCGGCCCGTTCCGCCGGGCCCTCGTCCACGTCCACAACCAGCACGCCACCGGACTCGATGCCGGCCTGCTGCCGCTGCTCGGGCGTGAGTGGCGACACCTGCACGTTGAGCGCACCGGGGCTTCCGCCATCACCGGCGTTGCTGGCCAGCCGCTCGTCATCCGGGGTCTTCAACTTGCCGACAGTCACGGTGAGATCCCGCGACGCATGGTCGCGCCAGACCTGCATCGACACGCGCGTGTCGGGCTTCGTTGCGCCGACCAGTGGCGGCAGGTCGGCGGAGTTGTCGATCGCCCGACCATCATAGGCCAGGATCACATCACCCGGCTTCAGGCCGGCTTTGTCGGCCGGGCCATCGGCATCCACCTTGCCCACCAGGGCGCCCGCGGGCGTTTTGAGGCCGAATGAGGTCGCCAGTTCACCATTCATGCCCTGGATGCCGACACCGAGCCAGCCGCGCTCGACGACACCGTTGGCCGCCAGCTGCTGTTCGACGCTCGATGCCGTGTTGATCGGAATGGCGAACGACAACCCCATGTAGCCGCCGCTGCGGCTGTAGATCTGCGAGTTGATGCCCACGACCTCGCCGCGGGTGTTGAGCAAGGGGCCACCGGAGTTGCCCGGATTCACCGCCACATCGGTCTGGATGAACGGCACGTAGTTGCCATCCGGCAGGCTGCGCCCCAGGGCGCTGACGATGCCCTGGGTCGCCGTGTGCTCAAGACCAAACGGTGAGCCGATGGCCAGCACCCAGTCACCGACTTCGAGCCTGGAAGAATCACCGAGCGTTACCGCCGGCAGGCCGGTGGCATCGATCTTCAGCAGCGCCACATCGGAGGCCTTGTCGACGCCGAGCACCCTGGCCTTCTTCTCCGTGTTGTCGGCCAGCTTGACGATGATCTCGTCCGCCCCGTCGACCACATGGGCGTTGGTGAGAATCCTGCCGTCGGGAGAGATGATGAAACCCGAACCACGCGAAGTGGCTTCGCGCGTGATGCTCTTCGGCGGGCCGGAGTCGCCGCCATCGGAATCGCGATCACCCGGCCCGGACCAGCCGCGGAACTGACGGAAGAATTCCTCGACTCCCGGTGGCAGGCCCTGCATCTGCTGGCTCATCCGGACCTTGTGGGTGGTGCTGATATTCACCACACTGGCCTGATTGCGCTTGATGATCGCCTTGAAGTTGGGGAGATTTCCGGCATCCGGTCCGGCATCCGGATTGCTGGTGACCGCGGCCGTGGCCTCGCCAGTGCCGGCACCGACCCCGGCACCGACCGCCATGGTGGTGGGCGTCCCGGAAAGGATGATTGCCGCCAGCAGTACCAGGGCAACAGCCGACAGTACCGGGAGAATTCGGGAGCGCATCGTTCAGGTCCTGTTGCGGGGGTCGTTTGTGCCAGGGTTTGTGTCAGGGTTGTGAAGGCAGTTCGTGGAAGCGGTTCGTGACCGTGGTTCGTGACACCGGCAGGCAGGGAGCGCGTCGCCACCTGATACAGGTGAGGGGGGCAGAGTCCAGGTAGTCACGTCATCCCGGCCCACCGGTGCCACTCTGGTCGTCGTCTTCCATCTCGCGTCGTTGTCCGACGCTGTGCCTGCAAAGCGGGGTGACTCTTCAGGCACGGGAGTGATGGTGGACCAAGCCCCTTCGCCGCAGCGTTGCAGGGACCTTAAGAAATCTTAATCGAGGATGCGACGGCCGTGACGATCGCGATCAGGAGCAGCGCCAGCACCGCACGGTGCACCCAATGCGTCCGCTGCCGTGGCGGTTCGTAGACAAAGGGCGCCAGCAGTTCCTGCACGCTGGCAAGCCGCCCGGCCCGGCGGAAAACCAGGCCCTTGCGCAGCGCAGCCCACTGCGGGCCCGACAGGCCAATCGGCCGCCCGGGCTCCGCCGCGGCAACCTCTGCCTCCAGCGCCGAACGGCACCCGTAGGCCCACTCGCCGGTCAGAACCCGATAGAGCAGACACGCCAGCGAATAACCATCGTCCTGCGGTGTCGGCACCTGGCCCTCCAGCATTTCGCAACTGGCATACAGCCCTGTCGTGCCGTTCACCGGATCGCCGCTGCCGGCAGGCAGCCGAAACCCGAAGTCCAGCAGCTTCACCCGGCCATCGCGGCACAGAAAGACATTGCCCGGCTTGAGGTCCCCGTGGACGATGCCACTTGCATGGGCATGCTGAAGGGCCGCCACCACGCCCTTCAGCACGGGCAGCAGTTCGACGATGCAAAGCCGACCCGAACGATCGAACTTCTGCGCCAGCGTCTCCCCGTCCAGCCATTCGCTGACGATGCCGTAGTCCTCGGCGAACTGGTGCAGCTCCAGCACCTGTTCGATGTGGGCATGGCGCAAGGTCCGCATGCGGGCCGCCGTGCCGAGCACGGCCGATGCCAATTCGACATTGGACCGCAGTGCCGGTGACACGATTTTCACCGCCACCGTCGAGTGATCGGGAGCATAGCGATCAGCCAGCAGATCCCGGGCCCGATACACCGTCATGATGCCGCCACTGGCAACCTGCTCGACGAGGGCAAAGCGGCGTGCCAATACATCGCCGACCTGGATCGGCCGTTCGCCCGATGGCTGGCCCGATGATTGGCCCGCCACGGTGGAGGCCACCGCTGTCAGTGATGATTTGAGTGGGGGCAGTGACGTGCAGGGGCTGGTCGGGATATCTTGTTCGCGGAGATCGGGGGTCATGGTCTGTTCTGCCGACCATGGTACTGCCGGCAGCGGTTCACCAACAATTGCCACCCGGCAACAGAAAGCATCCACCATCCATGGAAATCGACATCATCCTGAACGAGTTCACCTCGCCGGCGGAAGCCGCCGAACTGGGCTTGATGGCAGAGCGCCTCGGAATTCGCGGCGTGTGGGCCTGCAACTATGCATGGTCGCGCGACCCCTTCTTCACGCTGTCGCTGCTGGCGCAGCAATCCACCCGCATCCGCCTCGGCCCGATGGCGATCAGCCCCACGGAGCTGCATCCGCTGAAGATGGCCAACCTGCTGTTTTCGCTGAACGAACTCAGCAACGGACGGGCCATGATCATGGTCGGGGGTGGCGGCGCCGTGATGAGCGCCATGGGCAAGAAGCGGCAGCGCATGATCCGTGACGCCCGGGAATGCCTGGAGATCCTCAAGGGGGCATCACCGGACAAACTGATGAACTACAGCGGCGAGATCTACAAGGTTTACGGCTACAAGCCAGCCTGGCACACCGCGCCACCGCCGCTGATCTACTTCGGCGCCAACCATCCGCAAAGCCGCAAGCTGGCAACCGAACTGGCCGACGGCCTGATCACCAGCGATTTCGTGCCATCGTTGATGGCTGATTTCGTGAGCAAGGCCCGCGAGGAGCTGGTGGCTGCAGGCCGAGCACCGGCGACATTCCGGTTCAGCAACTTCTGGGCGTGGCACATCAAGCAGGATGCCGAGGCCTCCCTGCGCGAGGCGCGTCGCGAGCTGATGCTGCGTGGCTGGCTCGTTGATCAATACTTTGCTCCCTTTCTGGATCCTGACGAGCTGCAGCTCATGCGGGCTCATGAAAAGGATTTTCTCAATGCCTTCCTGCGTCGCGCCGGCGTCATCGAAAACGTGCCACCGGCACTCGTCGACAAGATGATCCGGAACATTTCCTTTGCCGGCGGGCTCGACCAGATCGAACCGGCGATTGCCACGCTGAAGGCCTTTGCCGCGGCCGGCCTGACGGAAATCGCCCTACGCGTGCACGACAACCCGGCCGAAGCGATCAAGCTGATCGGCGAGCGGGTGCTACCCGCCCTGTGAGGGCGGCCCGGCAAAAGCCGGCATCACGTCAAAGGCAATGCTGATGCGCGGCTGATCCCCGGCCGTGAACGGCAGCGTGCGGTGATGCAAATACGATGGGAACACCACCAGCCGGCCAGCGATCGGCCGAATGACGCGGCGTTCGGGCGGCTGGCGATGGCAGATCCAGTCGGGCAAGGCGCCGAACTCCAGCGCGCCCGCATCGGTGCCACCGATGCCGGCCGGCACCTGGACGTAATACACCCCGCTCAGCCAGCCGAGCGGATGCATGTGCGGTAGCTGATGGCCGCCGGGCGGCAGGACCGTGGCCCACATGCGCAGGGTCCATGCCTCGGTGGCCCAGGCCATGGCGGGATGATCAGCCAGGCCGGCCTGACGAAAGTCCGCCACGATCGTGCGGATGGCGGCATCGATCCGTTCCTGAAAGCTGCTGATCAGCGGCTCGCGATGCGGATTGAATTCGCCGGTTTGCGCGCCGCCACGGGTCGACTTGCCGGTCGGGCTTGCCAGCAACGAGGGATCAGCACGGATCAGCGCGGCGAGTTCGGCATGCCAGCGGTCAGCCTCCTCGACCGTGCAGACCAGGTGATCGCGAATGGCGACCAGCCCCTGCAGATCGATCAGCGCCCGCGCCTCGATCTCGCGCCCCGACTCGCGCAGCGCCACCGCACGGGCCGCCAGCACGAGGCGCTCACCGGGATGGCGCTGCAGAAAATCCGCACTGAGCGTCAGCGCATCGTCGGCATGCCCGTCACCAGCCCACAGGAGTGTCAGATCAGCCACTGCACGCGCGTTGTCGGCATTGTTCCGGATTGCCGTGATCAGGGCCGCGATGGCGCGCTCCCTGTGGCCCAGCGCCCGCGCTGCCACCGCCAGATTGATGAGCGGCATATCGGCGGACTCACCTGCCAGCGACGATTCCAGCGGCGATTCCAGCGTCGCCTCGAGCACGGGCAGCGCCTCGGCATGGCGCTCGAGCGCGCACAGGATGGCGCCCCGGGTTGCCAGCACGGTGGCATGACCCGGCGCCCGGCAGAGCGCCTCGTCGCAGGCCTGCAAGGCTTCGACGCCACGGCCGGCTTCCAGCAGGGTCTGCGCCAGGTTGCAGCGCACTTCCAGATCGTCCGGCGCCATGGCCAGCAACTCGCGATAGACGTCGATCGCCGGCGCCAGATGACCCTGATGCTGCAGCACTGCGCCCAGATTGGTCAGCGCCTTGCGGGAGGCCGGATCACGGTCCAGCGCCTCCAGAAAGGCGGCCTCCGCCAGTTGCAGATGGCCGCTCGCGAGATGGCTCAAGCCCAGTTCGGCCGCAGCTTCCGGATCATGCGGCGCAGCCTCGACGGCTTTGCGGAGCAGTTCGACCGCCAAGGGCAAACGGCCCGTATCGCGCGCCAGGATGCCGCGCAGGCGCAGGGCCTGGGCGTGCCCGGGTTCGGCGCTGAGCACCATCGCGTAATGCTCATCTGCTTCGTGCTCACGCCCGACACGATGCAGCGCCATCGCCTGCCGCAGGATTGCGGCAGGCGTGCTCAGGTCTGGCGCAACCACTTCTGCTTGGCGCCGAAGCCGAGTTTCCACAACCAGGTCTCGGTGTAGAGAATCCGGTCCGGCGTCACCTTCAGCACCTGCCGCTCGAAGGGTTTGCCGGTATCCATCGCCAGGTCGCTCATCCATTCGTGCCAGCGGAAAATCTGCATGCCGCGGTCCCAGCCTGGCGCATGCGGCTCGATGACTGTGGCCGTGCCGAAGATCTGCGCACCACGGGCGCTGTGCCAGCCATGATAGGCGCCGTGCACGGCCACCGAGATCCCGGGGTTCTGCTGCAGGGCCTTGAGTTTGGGCGTGCCGGGATCAGGCAACATGTACAGATCCAGGCCATCGGCATAAAACTCGATCGGGCTGGCCAGCGGCCGGCCCCTGGCCGTGACGGTGGCCATCACGCACATGTTGGTGGAACCCAGCAGCTGCTGGATGCGATCTTCGAGCTGGTCACGCGGCAATTCGGCCTGCGGCCAGGGGGGCTCGACCCAGCGATACGCATTGCTCATCGGTATTCTCCAGTAAAGCGGATTGACGGAATATTCACACCATTCAAGGAAGCCACTGCCATGCCGGACCGTCGCATCGAAGGCCGCCGCAACGCCATCGGCTGCATCCTGCCCCTGGTGCTGGCCGGTGGGCTGATCGCCAGTATCCCATCCGGTCCCGTGATGGCACAGCCCGGAACCGGCCACCTGGCCATCGTCCTCGATGCCACCCGGCTGACCATCACGCTGAACACACTCGCACGGGATGTCACCGGCCTCGATCACCCGCCGGCTGATGCGGCCGAAACCACCCGACTGGCCGACACGCTGGACACCCTGCGCTCGGGTGCCAAGCTGTTCCTGCTGCCCCCTGAAGCCTGGTGCCGGCCGATCTCGGCAACGGTTGCCACACCGACGGCCGGTGGATCGCCAGACGCTGCCTTGCAGGCCTCATGGCAATTTCAATGCAGTGCGCCGGCGGCGCTCCAATGGATCGATGTCCGCCTGCTGGCTGCTTTCCCCGATCTCCGCAAGCTCGGCACCAGCGCGACGACAGCTGCAGGCATCAAGTCAGTGGTGCTCACCGCCGGCACGCCGCGCATCCTGTTACCGCGCCAGTGATTCCGCCAGGCTGCGCTCGAGGATGTCCAGACCCTCGTCGATCAAGTCATCGCTGGCGGTGAGGGCAATCAGAAAGCGGATGACATTCTTCTGCCGGCCACAGGAGAGCAGCACCAGGCCGTTGCGCGCCGCCGCCTGAACCACGGCGTGGGTCAGCTCCGCATCCGGCTGGTCGGCCTGGCCATGCCGCACCAGTTCCATGGCGACCATCGCGCCCAGACCCCGCACATCACCGATGCAGGCGTGTCGCGTGGCGAGGCTCTTGAGCCGCGCGGTCAGCCGGGCACCGATGTGCAGCGCCCGCTCCGGCAGATTTTCGGCCGCCATGACCTCCAGCACGGCAAGCGCAGCCGCACAGCCGATCGGCGAAGCGGCATAGGTGCCACCGAGCCCGCCCGGCAGCGGCGCATCCATGATCGCGGCCTTGCCGATGACGCCCGCCAGCGGGAAGCCGCCGGCCAGACTCTTCGCCACCGTCATCAGATCCGGCTCGACGCCTGCATGTTCCAGGGCAAACATCCGGCCGGTACGCCCGAAGCCGGTCTGGATCTCGTCGGCGATCATCACGATGCCGTGACGATCACACAGCGCGCGCAGCGCATGCAGGAATTCCGGTGGGGCGATGTAGAAGCCGCCCTCACCCTGGACCGGTTCCACGATGAGGGCCGCACACCGCGCCGGCTCCAGATCCTCGGCAAAAATCCGCTCGATGCCAGCCAGTGCATCGGCCACGCTGACGCCGTGATAGGCCACCGGGAAGGGCGCGTGATGCAGCTCGGCGGGAAAAGGTCCGAAGCCCGCCTTGTAGGGCGTCATTTTGCCGGTCAGCCCCATCGCCAGCAGCGTCCGGCCATGGAACGAACCACCAAAGCTGATGACACCGGTTCGACCGGTATGCATGCGGGCAATCTTGACGGCATTTTCCACCGCCTCGGCGCCCGTCGTCACGAGCAGCGTCTTCTTCGGCGTGGGGCCCGGCGCCAGGGCATTCAGCTTTTCCGCCAGCGCCACCGCCGATTCATATGGCGTCACCATGAAGCAGGTGTGACTGAAGCGTTCCAGCTGGGTACGAACCGCAGCCTGCACGACCGGATGCAGATGACCGGTGTTGCGCACCGCGATGCCGCTGCCGAAGTCGATGTAACGTCGCCCCTCGACATCCCACAGTTCCGCATTGGCCGCGCGGTCCACATAGATCGGCAACTGGCTCGGCATCCCGCGGGCCATGGCCTGCTCACGCCGCTGTTGCAGGCTGGCATTGCCGGGTCCGCTGGCTGTGTTTTTCATGGTTCCACCATCCTGTCGCGATTGTACGGCGTCGGCAGCTACCGCCACGTTGCCCGGAAATCCCGGTGCACCGCCAGGGGATCTTCCCGGGAGCCTGCTGACCGGGCAACTTCCGCAGGCCGATAGCCGGACTCGATCGCCAGCACCTGGATTTCGTGCCCGGCAAGCCGGAAGCGCACGCGCCACTCCTTGACCTTCAACCGATAGTCCGCGCCGTCGCGGCGAATGCGGCGATAGGCATGCGGCTGCGGACCCAGCGCCAGTGTCGTGGCGATCCGCTCCCGGAGCTTGAGACCGGTGCGGGCCTCGACCCACGCCGCCTGCTCCCCGGCCGGCGTTGCAAAGTGCACCACCCACGGCTGGATCGGATCAGCCGGCGTCCGGTGGCGGGTCCGGGCCTCGTCCTCCAACCATCCGGTCCCGGCTTCCGGCCAGGCATCGGTGTATGGCACATAGGGTTTGATATCGAGCACCGGCGTGCCATCGATGAGATCGATGTCGGCAATGAACAGCGTGAGCCTGTCGATGCGGATCAGGCGCACGGCCGACAGCCCCAGGGGATTCGGCCGATGCGGCGACCGGGTGGCAAACACGCCCTTGCGACCCGAGGCGCTTCTGGGCGGCAGCACCTTGGGCCGCCAGGAGTCATTCAGGTGAAACCAGAACAGGACCCAGATCCGCTCCCAGCCCTCGAGGTCTTCGAGCGCGTGCTCGAAATGCCGGCCCGGATGCAGTTCGATCGTGCCCGTGGCCTGGCTGGCGGCTGGCTGACGGGCCGCCTCCGCCTTCGACCCGAGCCCGCTCCGCACGACACCGATCGGTCGAAGCGGCAACTCATCATGCGCCACGGCTGGCCCGATCAGAACAGAGGTTGATGATCAACGCGGCCGTACGGCATAGGGATTGCCGCCAAGCGCCGCGGAAATATCCGCAATCGCGAACTGGGCGCGCACGCTGTTGCCGGCGGCGTCCAGCGGCGGCGAGATCACCGCAATGCCGAACTTGCCGGGTGACACCGCAATGAGGCCGCCCCCCACCCCACTCTTGGCCGGCAGCCCGGTGCGGTACAGCCACTTGCCGGAATCATCATAGAGACCGGCAGTGGCCATGACGGCCAGCACCCTGGGGACGTAGGCCGATTGCAGAACCTGCCTGCCGGTCCGCGGATTCCGGCCGCCGTTGGCGAGCGTTGCAGCCATCGTCGCCAGATCCCGGACATTCACGCTCACGGCACACTGCTCGGTGTAGATGTCGGTGGCCTGATCCGGGTTGTCCTTGATGTGGCCGTAGGCATGCATCAGGCGACCAATCGCCTGGTTGCGCTGGTTGGTCGCAGATTCGGATTTGAAGATCTCCTGATCGACCGTGAGCGGACGACCGGCAAATTCACTGTAGTAGTTCACGAGTGTGTCGCGGATGTCGTCCCGCGACTTGCCACGGATCATGCTGGTGGCGGCAATGGCGCCGGGATTCACCAGCGCATTCATCTCGGCGCCACGGTATTGCTCGACTGCCACAATCGAATTGAACACCTGGCCGGTGGCGTCCACCCCCATGTTGTTGGCGATCGCTTCCGGTCCCTGATCCTCGATCACTTTCGCCATCGTGAAGACCTTGGAGATGGACTGGATGGAAACAGCCGAGGCCGCATCACCCGCCACATAAACCCTGCCGTCGACCGTGACGAGCGCAATGCCGTAAATGGCCGGATCCACCCTGGCCAGTGCCGGTATGTAATCGGCGTTGGCTCCCGCCTCGAGATCCTTGTAGCGCACATGGGCAGCGTCGAGCGCCGCCTGGATGGCGGCCGGCTGCAAGGCCGGAGCTAGAGCCGGGGCCGCGGATGCGCCGGCGGCGATGCCGATCAGGCAGGCAAGGGCAGAGGCACGCATCGGCAACGGGCTATTCATCGGCGGCTTCCCCGGGTTTTAGTTTGGGTTTGGGTTTGGGTTCAGGCTTGGGTTCGGTTCCGGTGCCAAAGTCCGCGACGACGGGCTCGAAGGCAGCGGTGTTTACCGCAGCATAGCGAACCTCCAGGATTTCCAGTTCCCGGTCACCGCCCGGCGCCCGCAACGAAATGCAGTCGCCTGCCCTGGATTTCATCAACGCCCGGGCCAGCGGTGCAACCCAGCTGATGTGCTGCCGATCCAGGTCAATTTCATCGACACCGACAATCGTGGCCGTGTTCTCCACCGCCTGGCCGTGCTCCCGATAACGAACCGTGGCCCCGAAATACACCCGATCAGCCTGGGCCGGATCCAGCGGCCGCTCGGGATCCACGACTTCCGCGACATCGATGCGACGGGTGAGAAAGCGGATGCGCCGGTCGATCTCCCGCAGGCGCCGCTTGCCATACTGATAGTCCGCATTCTCGCTGCGATCGCCGTTGCGCGCCGCCCAGGAAACCACGGCCGTGACCTTGGGTCGCTCCGTGGCGTGGAGGTACCTGAGTTCCTCCTTGAGCCGCTTGAGGCCGCCCGGCGTGATGTAGTTCCGCGCACCTGCCGGCAGCGGCGTGCTCAATTGCACATCCAGATCATCGGCAGGATCGTCGCCGTCAGACTCGCGGGTAAAGGCCTTGTTCACCGGGTGTCTCCCTTCATTTCAGACGGGACATCACCCGTTCGGCAAACAGCCGGGTCTGGGCAACCATCGCCGCCTGTCGCGCGCCATGCGGCGCGGCAACCGGCGAGCCGCCCAGCAGATATACATGGTCCAGCCCGAGAGCAATCACCCGGGCCAACCGCTCCAGGCATTTTTCCGGCGGTCCGCAGATCGAGAACCAGTCGACGAACTCATCGCTCACCCATGCAAGGTGGGCGCCATCATTCTGCGCGTGCCGGGCCATGTCGTAACCGGATTTCATCTGCATGGCCAGCGTTTTCAACTGCGGCGGCAGGTGCTCCACCGGCGCATGTTTCATGCCGGCGAAATGCGCGACCATGCCGGAAATCATCCGCGCGAGATCGATGGCGCGCTGCTCATCCGGATCACAAACGAGGTTGATGTAGGCGCCGACCCGCAGCGTGTTGCGGTCGCGGCCGGTTTCCAGCAGACGCCCGTTCAGCACCGACAGGGCCCACTGTAGACGCTCCGGCGCACTACCCACGGCAAAACTCACCCGATCCGCCACGTCGGCAGCCATGCGGATCGTCGCGGGGCCGGTGCAGGCCACGTCCAGCGGCACTGTCGGCAGTGTGTCGGGCTCGAGCCATCGCAGGCTCGAAGCCTGATCGCCGCGCTGCACGCTCCGGCCCTGCAGGTAGAGCCGCAGCTGCTCGATGTAGGTGCGCAGTTCCGCCGTAGTCGCCGTGCGCCGCCCGATGTGGGCCGCCGATGAGTCGCCACGACCGATGCCACAGCGCGCCCGGCCGCCGGACTCCAGCTGCAGCGTGGCCAGGGCGCCGGCAGTAACGGCTGCATCGCGCGTGACCGGCTGGGTGACGCCGGTGGACAGGCGCAGCCGACGGGTGTGACTGGCGGCCAGACTGAGCTGGCCATAGGGATCCGGACTCAGGCACTGGGTGTCCGGGCAGAGCAGCACATCAAAGCCCAGCGCCTCGATCTCCGCCGCCAGTCGTGCCGTATGGCCCGGCGACGGCTCCATGACCACGCCAAACTCGGTGCCAGCCATCGTGGAAGTTTTCCTCTGCTTTCCATAAGAGTGCCATGGAAAGGCCGGCGATGGGCCCGGCTGGCCCGCACTGAGGCGCAGGTCACGGTCCATGAACTGTGACGCTGACACCATGAACCAGCCGGCGGGGACCGGCAATAATTTTCCGGTTTGCGATCTGTGGCGTGATCACGCGCTGACAGCTGGCAAGCCGTCGGGCAAAACAGGGGAGCCGACAAATGGCCTTTGCCATCATGTCCACGGGATCGACGACCCGGCCGCGATTGCACACCATCGGCCCGGGAACGCTGGTGGCTGTCGGCTGCATGGTCATGCTGATGGCCCTCGGTGGCGGATTCACGATCGGCCTCAAGTGGCGCGGTGGCGGAACAGCCGATGCGGAGGGAGGACCGGTTGCGGTCAACGAGCCCGGACCGCGGAACCCGGCCCTTGCCGACCGCGTGGGCGCCTTGGCTGGTCGCTTGATCCGGCTGGAAAGCGAAGCCGGCCATCTGGCAAAACGCGTGGGCATCATCACGCCTGCACCCGCAGCCATCACGGAGCCGGCGGGCACGGCCGATCCCAGCGGCGGCCCCCTGTTGGCGCCCGAGGCAGACACGTCCGCCACGCCAGCCGATCCCGCGGATTTCAGCGCCGGTCTCATCCGGCTGGCGCGCGACATGGATCGCCTGGAAGCCCGCTTGTCCGCCATTGCCGCTGCATCGACCGTCGCCGACCTGAACAGCATGGCATTTCCCAGCCGGCTTCCGGTTCCCGCTGCCCGCGTGACCTCCGGTTTCGGCAATCGCCGCGATCCGTTTACAGGTGGGCTCGCCCGCCATACCGGACTCGATCTCCGTGCACCGTACGGCGCACCGATCCTGGCCAGCGCCGGCGGCCGTGTGCGCCATGCCGGCTATCGTGGCGCCTACGGTCGCACGGTGGAAATCGACCACGGCAATGGCCTCGTCACGCGCTATGGTCATGCATCAAAGCTGCTGGTCAAGCGCAACGACATCGTGTTGCCCGGCCAGCAGATCGCCTTGGTGGGTTCAACAGGCCGGTCGACGGGTCCGCATCTGCACTTTGAAGTGCTGGAAGATGGCCGCCCGGTGGCACCAGCCAGGTATCTGGCCCGCAATGGCCGCTAGCGACTGACGACATGCGCCCCTTCAGTGCCCACAGCACCATCCGGCTCAGCCGCGCAACCTTCGAGCCGAAGGCCGGGGGCAGCCTGCCGAAGAAACTGCTGGCCTTGCTGCTGGCATCACTGCTGGTGTCGGGCATCCTCGCTGCGGTCGCCGCACAAACCGGTTATCCGGGACAAATGGCAGCCGAGCAGACCAATGCCACCCTCACCCGGGAACTCGAACGCATCAATACCGAACTGGCTGTGGAGCGGGCCACGCGGAGGGAGGTGCAGCGGCAGGCCGATTTATTGAGTGGCGAGGTAACCCGCCTGACCCGACAACTGGAATTCCTGAGTTCGCACGCAGAGATCACCCCGAAGGAGTAGCGACGGAATGTTTGGCAGAAAAAAACGCATGGCCATCCAGGTAACCAGACTCTCCAGTCTGGTCGCTGGCAACATGAGCGTGCGGGGCGATGTCGGCTTCGACGGCGGCCTGCGCGTCGATGGCCGGATCGAAGGCAATGTCTGCGGCAATACGGATGCCCGCAGCCTGCTCGTCCTGAGCGACAAGGGCACCATCTCCGGCCGCGTGAAGGTCTACGATGCGGTGATCGACGGCCATGTGGACGGCGACCTTGAAGTGGAGCACTTCCTCGAGTTGCAGGCCAATGCCCGGGTGTCCGGCAACATCACCTACCGGCAGCTGCAGCTCGACTGCGGGGCGACGGTGGATGGTCAGCTGGTGCGCCTGCCGGCAGCGCCGTCGGATGCGACCGGACCAGAAGCCAGGAGCGAGGCTGATGGGAATGTCGTGGTTCTGAAAGGCCACGCCAACGCTTAGGGAAGCTCTGATTTATCCCATCCACTGAGGCATGATTGGTCAACAGCAGAGGATGGTGACGAAGCAGCAGACGCTGACGGGTTTCGAGAGGTTCGGTCAAGCAAGGGCCATCCTCTAAACTAGCGGTGGTCCGAAGAAAGCCAGCAGGTCAGCGCTACCTGCATCGTACCTATTCGACGCCTCCTACTCGGCGTCGAGCCTCCGCCAGCTGTTCCTTGTAATTCGGCTCAAGAGGAGCCGTAAGAGAACTCTCGAATTTAGATTCAAGATCAAAGAGGACACGCTGCTCGGCAGCATCCTCGAACGCAAAGCTGCCATCCTGATTGAACCGAGATAGCCACTCGAAGAGCACGAGCGCCTGGTCGCCCGTTAGCTCAATCACAACTTTCGTTTCTCTCCCCATTATCAGAAACTCCCTCTCGTCAACACGTTTCCAAGTTGTGCGGGATTAAGTCGCCAGCCCGAAATAAATGCCCTCAAGATCACCGCTGAGCCCAGCCATTACGCGATTCCTTTCCCTTGTCTGTCAGGTTTATCCAACACGATATGTCACCAAGCCGCGGTCCGTTGGGGAAGCGCCGCCACTCGCGCTCAATGCGAATACAGGATTCATCGACGGAAAGACCCCAAGACTGGAACCCATCATTGGTGACATCACCAATCTCTATGAGACCCTCTTCCAGAGCGTCCTTCAGTACCGGAAGTACCGAATTGAGGACATCGCCGGGCGTCGCCATACCACCGACCGATGAAGCCATGGACGCGAGTTCCCACACACCGACCCAATCATCTTCAGCAGCAGAAAGCAGGCGGTCTCTCAGATTGTTGTTTCTCACGGCCCACCGCCCTCGATGTGTACTTTCAATCCGGAACCATTCGGATAATGCACGTCAATCGTGGCGCCTCCAGACATCGAGGTAGGCCGCAGACCAACTCTGGTACCGTCAGCATGCTCCATCAGCGGCCCTTTGTACGTTGTTCTCTCCAGCGGCTTTACGCCGACGATGAGCTGATCAAACAGCTTCTCCAGTTCCGCATAAGATTCGACGACTTTCTCGGTCTTGCCTACTTTGAGCCCCTCTAGCAGCACCTTGTATGTCGAGTGCGGTTAACTTTCCGCCGGGGATGACGCCAATGACACCAAGTATCCAATCGGCAGCGCTGCAATCTCCCCCGCTACTCATGCAACTGCCGAGGTCGTATCCCGGCCATAGCAATTTTGCTGCGTCGTCCAAGCCGAACTTCGACTGACTTTCGACAGCACCCGAGCCCGCGGCTCCCGTTGAGGCGGCACCAGCTCCTGTACCTGATTGCGCAGTGCTCGCCGCGGATCGTCGCTGATACCAACACCGCCCTGTCAGATCTGCTCTGGCAAGGTCCTCCGCGTCGCGCTCATCGATCTGGCCCGCGAGCGCGCCCTCACGCTCTGCACCAGCCTCGCCCTGTTGGCCGAACTCGCCGAGGTGATCGGCCGGCCCCAGTTCGCCCCGCGCCTCCAGGCCGCAGGACTCTCCGCCACCACCCTACTGCAGGATTACGTGCGCTTCGCCGAGATCGTCGAACCGCAACCCCTGCCTGAACCCGTCAGTCGCGATCCCGACGATGACGCCGTGCTGGCCACCGCACTCGCCACGCTCGGCTGCTGAGCGCCGGCATCCCCCGCCTCCTGAC
>CAYLKO010000001.1:116976-117524 GCA_964384525.1 uncultured Chromatiaceae bacterium | reverse complement strand
ACTCGATGGCGGAACGGAACAGCCGCTGGGTGCCTTCCTTGGAAATCGGCTTGATGCCGATGCCGCAGTTTTCGGGGAAGCGGATCTTGCCGAATTCCTTGGCGAAGGCGCTCTTGAACAGCTCCATGAAACGCTTGTTGGCTTCGGTGCCGGCCTCGAACTCGATGCCGGCGTAGATGTCTTCGGTGTTCTCGCGGAAGATCACCATGTCCACTTCCTCCGGCTTCTTCACCGGCGAAGGCACGCCTTTGTACCAGCGCACCGGGCGCAGGCAGACGTAGAGATCGAGCATCTGGCGGAGCGCCACGTTGAGTGAGCGGATGCCGCCGCCGATCGGCGTGGTCAGGGGGCCCTTGATCGATACGAGGTACTCGCGACACGCCTCGACGGTGGCATCGGGCAACCAGGTGTTGCACTTGTCATAGGCCTTCTGGCCGGCGTAGACCTCCAGCCAGTGGATCTTGCGCTTGCCGCCGTAGGCCTTGGCGACCGCGGCATCGAGCACGCGCACCGAGGACCGCCAGATGTCGGGGCCGGTGCCGTCGCCT
>CAYLKO010000001.1:85830-116966 GCA_964384525.1 uncultured Chromatiaceae bacterium | reverse complement strand
GATGATCGGGGTGTTCGGGACCGTCAGCTTGCCATTGCTGATCGTGATTTTCGCGCCACCGGCTGGTGGAGTGAACGTGGGTTCTGCCATTGCGGATTCCTGTCAGTCTGCCTTGGGAAGCCGGGCATTATCGCAGTCCGGCGTCCAAACCGTAAACGTCGGGCCGGAAGTGGACGATGCCGTCTTCGCTGACCCAGCTCGTGAGGTACACCGCATACACCGGCACGGGCTTTGGCAGGCGCACATTTCGCGTGGTTTCAGATGCCAGGGCGGCGGCGAGTTCTGCCGGATCGGCACCGAGCGCCAGGGCCAGCTTTTCCGGTTCCGCAAGCCGGATGCAGCCGGAACTGAGCGTGCGGCTGTTCAGGTCGAAGAGCCGGCGAGACGGGGTGTCGTGCAGGAAGATGTCCCAGGGGTTGTGCAGCACGAACTTGATGCGGCCCAGCGCATTCAGCGGCCCGGGGTCCTGGCGCAGCCGATAGGGAAAGCGGTTCGGGCCAAGCTCGTGCCAGGCAATCTGCGTGGCGTCGACGGTGCGGCCGGCGCCATTCATCACCCGGATGCCGAGACGGGCGAGAAAACTGGCATCTTCCTGCTGCCACGGCAGCAGGTCTTCCACGGCGATCGTGCGCGGCACGCTCCACGGCGGATTCACCACCAGCTGCGGCACCTCATCCTTGAAGCTCGGCGTGGGCCGGTCGGGGTGGCCGGCGATCACGCGCATCTCGAGCACCGTGGAGCCGTGCTCGATGAGCTGCAGCTTGGCGGCGGCGATGTTGATCCAGACATGCAGCGGTTCAAATGCCCGCGGCAGCTGGTTCCAGCGCGCCAGCGTGGTCTCGAGCTGCGCCACGCGGGCAGCCGCTGGCACGTTCAGCGTGGCGACGGTGGCCTCGTCGAGCTGACCGGTGGCCGGCAAGCCGTGACGGCTCTGGAAGTGCTGGACTGCGCCGAGCAGCCTGGCGTCGAAGTACCACGCGTCAGCGGTGTCGGGCAGGCCGTTGTAGTCGGCGGACACCCGCAGGCGAGCGCGAAGCGTGGCTACCAGCGGGTCGCGTTGCCCGGCCTCGACGCGGATGCCGGGCGGCAGAACGGGCCAGCCGCCCGAGCTGGCGAGTGCCTGGTAATGCGCCAGAGCTGCGGTGAGACGGAGGGCATCGGGTGTGGTGGAAGGCCCGGCATCGGCGGGCGGGGCGGGAATTTGCCACCGGGCATCGGGCGTGACTGGATCAGCAGCGCTGGCCGTGGCTGCAAACACGCCCGCAAACGCAGCGACGGCCAGCGCCGTCGTCAGCGCCATCCGTCCCGCCACCGGGAGCACGGCCCGGCAGCGGGCGTTCATGGGGCTTTCTCAGGCAGCCCGGCGGCAGAAGCCCAACAGGCCCAGCGCGCTGCCGAGCAGCCACACGGCAGCGGGCACGGGCACAGGAGCCAGGGACACCGAGGTGCCGACGAAGTCCGGATAGAAGCGCTGATAGGTGGGCACGTAGCTCGCAAAGCTGCCGGAGAAATCATCGGCATCGGCGAGGCCGATCTGCGCGATGCTGCCCAGTTCGAGGGACGCAGCCGTGAACGAGAAGGTGCCGACCAGGCCGTTGTCCGTGGCGTTGTCGAAACCGAAGCGGACGGTGCTGGTGGTGCCGGTGGTGGCGCTGACGGGCGGGATGTAGAAGCTCAGGCCGGGAGCCAGGCTGAAACCCGTGTAGTTGAGCAGGGTGTTGTTGAAGTCCACGATCACTTCACCGCCGTATAGACCAGGGTGCAGGCCCGGCGCGTCGCGGGCATCCAGTACCAGGTCAACGGTGAAGGCGCCGCCTGCCGTGACCACGGTTGCGGACGGCACCAGCGTCAGGCTGGCGGCGTTAGCCGTGGCCGTCAGCAGCCCGCCGGCCAATACGCCGATCAGTGCGCTGGCCAAGCTCGAAATCCTGTGCATGTTCATGGTTGTTCTCGCTTGTTCCGGGTGTGAGAGGTGATCAGGGCTGGATGGCAGGCCCGCTGACTTCGCGCAGCAGGCCGACATCCTTGATATGGCCCTGGCCTTCGAGCGTGACGTCGATGATGTGGACGATTCCGTTGGGTCCACCCGGCTCACCCACGATGGCGCCCTGCACGAAATTGCCGGTGCCGACCACGTTGTCGGTGAACTGGCCAGGCAGGGAAATCAGATTGGGTCCGGTCACTGCACCGCCGGCGCCGAAGCTCCAGGCGGTGGAAGTCGCCGTGGCCGGCTGGCTCCAGTTGCCGGTCCAGGTCGGGTTGGCGCCGAAGTTCACCGTCATGGCGCCCGTGGCCAGATTGTTGACCGACATCGGCCCGCTGTAGTTCACGGTGACGTTGCCGGCATTCAGGCTGTCGAGGCCGGCCTGGCTCGTGGCAGTACCCCAGGCGAAGTAGCCGGATTGGGCATTGCCAGAGGTGCCATGCGTCCAGACGTCAGCCGCCAGCTGTACCTGGCCATCCTCATCCTGGGCGACGCGCGCGATCAGTCGGGACTGCTCGTTGCCCTCGCGGCCGCTGGCGCGCATGTTGCCGTAGCCATCGGGGCGCGGCATCACGTTCGTGGTCATGGCCACTGAATTGATGTCGTCCGCGCCATTCGCCGGGTCGACGCTGAAGCGCGTACCGTCCGGAGCAAGGGTGAACTTGCCGAACTCCGTGTTTTCGGGATCACCATTGCTGGTGACGCCGCTGACGATGGTGGCAAAGCCGCAGGGCGTGCCGGCCGTGCAGGCCCCCAACGGCAGTTCAGGCGTTTGCGGGGCAACCTCGGGGACGAAGCGATCCGCCAGGTCCGGTCGGGTGTCCGGATCACGAACGGCGGCAATCTGCGGGCCCAAGTTGGGAGCCCCGGCAGCCGGCGCGATGGCGGCCCAGGGGCCCCAGCACAGCACGGAGTTCGCGGCATTCGGTCCCGAGCAGGGGTCGAGGGCGGCAAGTGGCATGGCCCTGGTGGCTTCCGGCGCGGGTGCTGCCGGTGCTGCTGCAGCCAGCTGATCCTTGCACTGGTCGATGACGCGTTTGGGTGCGGCCTTGGCATCCGTCGCCCACCGTTCGATGAGGGCGGCGCAATCGGCATCCGAGCGCGGCGCCTCGGCAGTGCGCACGGTTTCCGCGCCTGCCATGGCTGGCAGGGCCAGCACGGCGATGGCGGTCCAAAGGCTCAACTGATGAACGATAGACTTCGGCATGAATCCTCCCTGGATGCCGCATCCTTCTTGTTTTTGCTGGTGGCAGCGGGTCTGTCGGCTGCAGTCCCCTCGGCGCCAGTTTTCTTGGCACTGGCTGCCGGTCACCATCTTGTTATTGTTGTCTGGTCTGGTGCCTTGACGTGAACTTTACTCCATTTGTCGCTGGAACTCCTGCAACTGCGCGTGTTTTATCGTCATTAAGTCAACCACGGTGCCGGCTAGAAGCGGCGGGCCAGACCCAGGTTGGCCACATCCCGGTCGTAGTCGTAAATCGGAATGTTGGACTGGTTGTCGGTGTGGACCCAGCTGCCAAGCAACGCCCAGCCGGCCAGTGCGCCGCTGCGGAAATCGTGCTGGAAGCCCACGGTATAGCGCCATTCATCATCATCGCGCGAGCCGAGGGATTCGAACTGCGGTTCCAGGCCGTTGTAGTCATAGCCACGATAGTTCACGCGGGCATAGACGACGCCATTGCGCCAGGCTTCCCACAGAAAGCCGCCGACGACGTTTGGCCCGCGGTAACTGAAGCGCTCTTCATCGGCGTCGAAGTCCGACCACCCGCCACCGAACTGCAGCGCCATCTTCCGGTTGGTGAAGTAATGGCTGATGAACACGTCCGCGCTCTTGTACCAGCCGTCGCGGCCGGATTCGTCATCGTCCCAGTAGTGGCGCCGGCTCAGGCTGCCGTCCAGCGACACCTCGGTGTTGCCACCGAATTCGAAGGTGAAATTGGGATTCAGGGTGGTGTAGAAAGCCAGGCTGTCGTCGCCGAGGAAGATCTGGTCGCCCTGCAGGCCGAGGCCGGCACGCCATTTCCCGGGGACCACCCAGGCCGGACCGGTGCGGGCCGTCAGGATGCCGAGGTTGTAGTCGTTTTCATCGAAATAGGCCCGGTAGTAGGCATTGGCCTGGCTTTGCCAGAGAAAGAAGCCGCGCTGTTCGCCAGCCTCGAAACGCCGGCCGGGATTCCAGGTGTGCGCGATCCCGGGATTGATGACGACGGCGAGATCGGAGGTTTCCCGGGAGTCGGGCGCCACGTTGAAGGGCACGCCGCCGATATCGATCACGTCGCGCGAGGGGCCGATATTCACGTTGGAGTCGTACATCAGCCCCGCATACAGCGATGGCGACCACTGATGGCGCTGCGCATAGCGCTTTTCATCGGCATCGATCTGCGCGAGAAAGGCCAGCACCGTTGCCTTGACGGTGGGTGGCGTGTTCGGGTCGTCCAGCACGCGCTGGGCTTCCGTGCGGGCCTCGCTGTAGTCCCGTGACTGGTAATAAACGCGCGCCAGCTCGAGCCGCGCCCGACTCAGCGACGGATTCACCGCCAGCAGGCTCACTAGCCGCTCCCGGGCCGAGCGCAGCCGGGCGGCGTCCATGTCATGCATGGCTGCATCGAACTCGGCTTGCACGGTGCCGGCATCGGCGCCGGAGCTGGCAGTCTCCTGGGCCATCGCCGCCGGGGCGATCGCCAACAGCAGGGCCGCCGCCACGAGTGACGGGATTGTTTCGAACTTGCTTTCCATAAGGCTTTTTGTTTTAGTTTCTGTGCCTTGCGCAACAATACAACAGGCGATATCAACAAGCCAATGCGGCAATCGTCATTTTGTCGACTGGTCGTGTTCTGGCTGGTGGCTGGCCTGCTCTGCGCGCAGAGCAGTACCAGTGCCGCCTTTCCGACGGAACTCTTCGGTTACCGCGAAGTGCCGCAGCAACACCTCAGTGACTTCCCACAATGGCTGCAGGTACTTGAACGCCATGTGAAGGAAGATGTGGTCGATGGCAGCTGCAGCGAATCGCGTTTCAATCGCTGCCACCTCGCCGAATGGCAGCGTTTTCTCGAGGAGGCCCGCCGGTTGCCGTTCCGGAAGCAGCTGGAGGCCGTCAACCAGTTTGCCAATACGCGGCGCTACGTGCTGGACCTGGACAACTACGGCGTCGAAGACTACTGGGCCATCCCGCGCGAATTTCTCGCCAACGGCGGTGACTGCGAAGACTATGTGATCACCAAGCTGTTTTCGCTGCGCTGGCTCGGCTACCCGATCGAGGAGTTGCGGCTGGTCGTGGTGCAGGACACCAATCTGCGGATTCCCCATGCGGTGCTGGCGGTCAGTCGCGGGCCGCAGACCCTGATCCTCGACAATCAGGTACAGCAGGTGCTGACTGATCATGAGGTGGTGCATTACGCGCCCGTGTTTTCCATCAATGAAGACCACTGGTGGATCCACCTGCCGCCAGCATGAGCAAACCATCTCTTATCGAGCGTCTGCGCTCGCCGGTTGCCATTGCCGTGACCGTGCTGCTGCTTGTCATCGTGGCAGGCGCCTGGCTGATCAATGTGTATGTCGACGCGGAACGGCAGCGCGATCTGCTGCAATGGGAGTCCCGCCTGGCACTGGCAGCCGACGCCAAAGCCGATGCCGTGGCCCGGCTGTTGGCGGACGACCGGCGTGATCTCGAGGAGCTGGCCGGAAATGCCTCCCTGCAGCTCTATCTCTGGCAGGTCGTGAAGAGTCGGCAGTTGCCGGAGGCAGCGGCTGAACCGGCGCAACAGGCGTATCTGCGCAACCTGCTGCTGGCCGCCGCCGACCGCGGTGGCTACCTGCCCGATGCCAGCAGCCGGATTCCGGCCAATCTCAGTCAGCCGGCAAGCTCGGGGCTCATGCTGATGGATGCCGACCTCAACAGCGTCGTGGCAACCAGTGGCATGGGAGCGCTGGTCGGTCGTTTGCGCGGGGTGGCCGAACGCGCCGTGGCGACTCCGCCGCAAGCGGTGGTGGATCTGGTGCTCGATGGCGATGACCACGCGCTGCTGGTGATTGCCGTGCCGGTGAGCACCGTGTCGGGTGCCCTGCAGACCGGTGGCGGGCCCGCCGGCGTGCTGCTGGGGGTGCGGGCGGCCACGCAGTCGCTGTTTCCGGCATTGAACCGTGGCCCCTCATTTTCCGAAGACAATGAAACCCTGCTGGTCACGCGCAGCGGCGACAGCGTGCTGTTCCTGTCGCCCACCCGCGAGGGTGCGAATGCACTCCGGCGCAGCCTGCCGATTGACCGGCCACAGGCCGACGGCGAGCTGGCGGAAGTTTCCGCCGTGCTGGCGCCCGACCGTTTCGTGCACCTGGACAACTACCGTGGCACGTCCGTGTTGCAGGTCAGTCGCCGGATACGCGGCCTGACGACCACGGGCGTGGCGGGCAGCCAGTCGGCCAATCGACCGGAATGGATCCTGGCCCAGCAGGTCAGTGCGACCGAGGCCATGAGCGTGGCCAATGAGCGTCGGACTTTTCTGCTGGCCACGCTCAGTCTGTTGCTGTTCTCCATCGTGGCGCTGATCGTGGCGGCGTGGCGGCATGGCAGCAGCGTGCGGGCGCGTCAGCAGGCCGAGGAGCTGGCGATCAAGGCAGGCAAGCTGCAGCGCCAGACCGACCTGCTGCATACCGTGACCGACAACCTCGATGCGCTCACGGTGCTGGTCACCCGGGAGCAGGATGTGGTCTTCACCAATCAGGCCACGGCCAGCGCCGTTGGCAGCACGATCAGCACCTTGCTGGGCAGCCATCTGGCTGCGGTCGTCGGCCACAGCGCCGCCGCCGTCCTCGACGGACTGAGCGAGCAGGCGCGGCGCACGCGGACGGCGGTGCGCGAGGTGCTGCCGCTGACCGTGGGCGGCGCGCTGCACAGCTTCAAGACCAGCGTCATTCCGGTGGAGCGCATCGGCGAGCGTCGCCAGCTCGTACTGCTGGTGTTGAACGACGTCACCGAGATGAAGGTGGCTGAACAGCACCATGCCGATCTGCTGCGCAATCTGGTGACGACCTTGTCGAGCGTGGTGGATCTCCACGATCCCTTCTCGGCGCATCACGCGAGCCGCATGGCCGAGGTTGCCCAGGCGGTTGCCCGCGAGCTTGGCCTGCCGGACGCCGAGCAGGAGACGCTGGGCCTCGCCGCCACCCTCGCCAACATCGGCAAGATCATGCTGCCGAGCGAGCTTCTGACCAAGACCGAAGCCCTGACGGACGCCGATCGCGAACTGCTGCGCAAACACGTGGATTACAGCCTGGAGCTGCTCAAGGGTCTGGATTTCGACGGGCCGGTGCTCGACGTCATCGCCCAGAAGCAGGAACTGCTGGATGGCACGGGCTATCCGCGCGGTCTCGGCGATGCAGCCATGACGTTGTCCGGGCGGATCCTGGCGGTGGCCAATGCCTTCGTGGCCCTGGTCAGTGCGCGGGCCTACCGGCAGGGCGTGTCGATCGACGACGCGCTTTCGCAGCTTCTCAAGGGCGCCGACCGGCAATATGATCGACGGGTGATCGCCGCGCTCTTTCATGTGGCGGCCAATCGCCGCGACTGGAGTGCGTGGGTGGAAGCGCCCTGATCGATTAGCGCATCTGCCACGCCAGCTCGACGAAGGCCTCGCGTTCACGACCCGGAAAGTAGCGGTAGTTGCCGAAGGCAAAATCAGCCCGGTCGGCGTACAGCCGGTCCGTGACGTTGTTGAGCCGGACCGTTGCCCGCCAGGCCGGCGTGATCTGCCAGGCCGTGCGCAGATTGAGCAGGTCATGGCCGCCGTATTCCGGGCCTTCTCCGGCAGTCAGGAAGTAGGCGCCCTGATGCGCCCATTCCGCTTCAGCCAGCCACGGCTCGATATTCCACCCCAGGCGCAGACTGCCCAGCGTGCGCGGCGCCGTGTCGATATCGTTGCCCTTCGTGATGGTCTCGCCACCGGAGATCTGCTTCGAAAACCCATAGGTCTGGCGGGCCCAGGTCCCGGCCAGCGAGGCGTAGAAACCCGTTCCGCTGTGCGCATCCAGCCCGAGCTCGAGGCCCACATGCCGGCTCCTGCCGCCGCTGACATTGAAGCGGTTGGAATCCTGGAAAATGTAGTCGGCCTTGCGCATGGCGAAGGCTGCCGCTGAAAGCCGCACGGCTTCCGTCTGCCACCGCCAGCCCAGCTCCAGGCTGTCCATGTGCTCTGAGGAGAGATCGGCAGTGTGTTGGCCGGCCTGCAGGCGATAGAGCTCGGCTGCCTGCGGGGCCCGGAAGCCCCGGGTCAGGGTCGAGTAAATCGTCGTGTGCTCATCAACCCGGAAGAGCAGGCCGAGATTCGGCGCGAGGTTGGTGAAGCTGTCGCTGCGATCGGCCGGCCGGTAAATGAGGCACGCTGGCATGCAAGCCGTGCCGTCGTCGCGCGTGTCGCCGTCCAGCATGTGATTGTCGTAGGCGTAGCGCAGCCACTCCAGGCGCAGGCCACCGGTCAGCGCCAGCCGTTCTGTCAGCGGCAGTTCCGCCTGGGCGTAGGGCGAGGCCACCCACTGCCACGCCGAGTAGTCGTAGTGCCGGCCGGTCGGGCGCGGCGGCATGCCGGTTTCGGGGCTTGCCTGGAATTCCTCGAGCCAGCCCTTCGCGATCTCGAGATCCAGCCCGGCGGTCACCGTGGCCTTGCCTGCCGTGGAGTAGTGCAGGAGTGTCAGGCCAGCGCTGCTTTGGCCGTTCTTCTCCACCGGCGTGCCGGGCAGGAAGTGCTGCAGGAATTCCATGGCGGAGCGGCGGGCGGTGATGCGCAGGTCCCAGCCGTTGGTGGCCGTGTTGCCGGCGGGTTGCCAGCGGGCGTGGACGCGTTGGCTGTCGGCATCCCGGTAGGAACCGGTATTGTCATTGGCGAGTCGCAGTGACTCATCCCGGTAGCTGTTCTGCCCGGTGATGTAGCCGGCGGTGTCCTGCCGGAGCAGAGTGCCGCTTGCGCCCAACTCCAGCCGGCCACCCGGCAGTGCTTCCGCCCACTTGATGAAAGTCTTTGCCTGTCGATAACCGGAAGCCGGCCGAAACCCGCCGTCGTGATCGAAGAGCAGGCCGCCGACGGTGCCGGTGCTCTGGTCGGTGTCCCGGCCGCCATCGCCGGGCAGGTTCACCAGCAGCGAACCGCGCACGTAACGTGATGGACCCATTTCCGCGCTGATCGTGAGTGGCGGTCCGCGACCAGGCTCCGGCAGCAGGATATTCAGTGTGCCGTGCAGGGCATTGGAACCGTACAGCGCCGAGGCCGGACCGCGAATCACTTCAATGGCGGCCGCCTGTTCATAGGGCAGCTCGAACAGCTCGTTGACGTTGCAGAAACCCGTGGGGCGGGTGGGCATGCCGTCTTCCAGGATCAGGAAGCTGCCGCAGGATCCGGGGCCGGTCAGCACGGGCGAGCGGATGGCGGTGAGGTTCTCCTGGCCGCTGCCACGGGAAATCCACGTGCCCGGCAATTCCGTGGCCAGCTCGTTGAAGTGGGCGGCGTTCAGCAGCTCGAGGCGATCGGCGTCGATGCGCGTCGTGTTGGCTGCCAGATCAAGGACGTCGGTTGGCAGCCGGTTGGCGGTGGCGACGATCTCCACCGGCACCGCTGCCGTGGCGGGCAGCATCCCGATTGCCAGCGGCCCGATTGTCAGCAACGCGATTTGCAGCAGCGAGGCGGCGCAACGGCCGACACCATTCATGACATCGCGGGAAGGTCAGCGGTCGATGGCGGCAAGCCGGATGCTGGGGGTGTCACCGATGCGGCTGTAAGCGTGACGCTTGGCCATATCACGCAGAGCGGCGTTCCGTTCCGCACGGGAGGCATACCAGTGTTCCCGGTGCCAGTCGACGCCGAGTACCGTGCGCAGTGGATCGGCTGGTGGCATCGTCACGCGGATGCCGTAACGCAGGGCTGCCGCTTCGGGCGGGGGCTCGCGCAGATTGTGCGGGTTGCTCAGTTCCACGGTCGGGGATCCACGGTGTGTCGGTTCACGGTGTGTTGGTTACGGGCAGGGCGCTTTGTTCTAGAAGCGCGTCTCCGGCGCCGGCTGCGTGCCATCGCCGATCGGATAGGTCTTGCTGCCGGACTCGGCCGGCGCCGACGGCGCTGGTGCGGCCGAAGTCCCGGCCTGATTTGCCTTGCCGGCTTCCTTCCAGTCGATGCGCGGCGCCATGGCAGACAGGGTACTCAGCAGCGGTTGTGTGGCCGGTGGTGTGGCCACGCCCTGGTCGGCAAAGATCCGCCCGGCATCGCCATTGGCGGCGTCGCCATACCACGTGGTGTTGGCTTCCTTGTCGATCGTGATCGCGCCGCCATCCAGCGAGACGCCGGCAAACAGGCCGCGGCTCCGTGCGTAGGTGTAGATCTCCGATTTGAATTCGCCATCGGTCATGGCGACAGCGGTGCGGCCCACGGGTCCGGCTGATGCCGAGGCGCTGCCGCCCAGGGTAAAGGTGCCACGGGCGATGTTTTCGACGCCCCGCCGGCTCTTGAACACCAGCACGAGATCGGCGCCCTGCAGGCCCGCCTGCCAGCCGATGCCGACCTTGGTCAGCTTGATGAATGCCGGATTGCTCCACGAGCCATCAGGCTGCCGCACCATCAGCACGCCCTTGCCATAGCTGCCGCCGACGATGAAGCCGCCCTTGACCACATTCGGCAGCACCGCCACCGCGTAGGCGCTGTTCAGCAGATTCGGGGGAATGGCCTGCTCCGGAATGCGCTGCAGATCCTGCAGCACCTCGGTGGCCGCCGCGACCCGGTCATTCAGGGCGTCGGCTGCCGTTGCCACGCTGCTGATCCCGACGAGAAGGGCTGCGCACAGCAGTGGCACCCACCGGGGTTGCACCTGGTGATGTGGTGGCGTGGATGTGCGGGTGTCACCACCGGCAGTTCTGGAAAAATTCTGGACCATGTTGCCTCCTGCAAGCTGCCAAGAGCCCGCGGTCCTTCTTGGTGGAGACCTTCCCGAGCGCCAAATTCCCTGTGGCTCCGCCGGATCAACCGGCGTGCCGACCTGCGTCGCAATCTACAGCAAATCAGGCTTTCAAGTAAGCGTCGGTGCGCTGCTGCCAGGCGTCTTCGAACTCTGCAGCTTTCGAGCCGCCCACATCCAGGTCATGCAGGAGGCCGTCGGCCAGGCCGTAGATCCAGCCATGCACGGTCACCTGCTGGCCGCGCGCCCAGGCATCCCGCAGTACGGTCGTATGGCACACATTGGCAACCTGGTTCTCGACGTTGAGTTCGCACAGGCGGTTCAGGCGGTCGTTCATCTCCGGAATCTTCGCGATCATGGCGTGGTGTCTCCGGGCCACGTCCTGGACATGGCCGAGCCAGTTGTCCACGAGCCCCAGGTGATCGCCCTGGTAGGCCGCGCGGACACCGCCGCAGCCATAGTGCCCGCAGACGATGACATGGCGGACCTTCAGGACATCAACGGCAAACTGCAGGACCGAGAGGCAGTTGAGGTCGGAATGGAGCACTACATTGCTGACATTCCGGTGCACGAAAACTTCACCCGGCAGCAGGCCGACGATCTGGTTGGCGGGCACCCGGCTGTCGGAACAGCCGATCCACAGATATTCGGGTCCCTGTTGAGCGGCGAGCTGGGCGAAGAAGCCGGGATCCTGCCGGGAGATGCGCTCGGCCCATTGCTGATTGTTGTCGAAGAGTCGCTTGAGTGTTTTCATGATGTGCAAGCTTGCCCGATGCGGTGGCCGGTTGCCAAGTCAGCGCTTCGTTGCGTCCCGACATTGCATCAGGCCGTGCCGAGTTCGTAACATGCCGATGGATGCGCATTCATCTGTCTGCTTTTGCCCTGTGGCTCATCCCGTTGGCCGGCGCGGCCGGTCCGTTGAGCGATCCCGTGGATATCGGTTTGCGCAACGACATCCAGTTGCTCGCGGATGCCGGTGTCATCACCTCGCCGGTGACGCAGTGGCCGCTGTCCTGGGGTGACATTCTGGCGACCGGGGTTTCCTATCCGGAGAATCTGTCAGCCGCCGAGGCGGCAGCGCTGGTCCGCGTGCAACGCCAGGCACGGCAGGCGCGCCGCACGGGTGAGTGGCGCCCCGGCATGCGTCTCGCTGCCGGCAGCGAGACGCGCGCGCTGCGCGATTTTTCGGCAACCCCGCGCGAGCCTGTCGAAGCGGAACTGCAACTGGAATGGACCGGCGAGCGCACGGCGCTGCGCCTGCAGGGCCAGTATGTGGGCAACGCCGATGATGGCCAGGAATGGCGGGCGGACGGCAGCTACGCGGGGCTGGCCCTCGGCAACTGGATGCTGGCGGCCGCCATGACGGATCGCTGGTGGGGGCCCGGTTGGCAGTCCAGCCTCATCCTGTCGAGCAATGCCCGGCCGATTCCCGCCCTGACGATCGACCGGAATTCCACCGCCCCATTCGAAACCCCGTGGCTCAGCTGGCTCGGCCACTGGGACTTCGTGGCGCTGTGGGGCTTTCTGGAAAGTGATCGCGACGTTCCCAACGCCCGGTTCCTCGGCATGCGGGCCACGCTACGCCCGGCACGTTTTCTGGAGATCGGACTGGCGCGCACGGCGATGTGGTGCGGCAGCGGTCGCCCGTGCGGTTTTGGCACCTTCAAGGATCTGCTCCTCGGGCACGACAACGCCGGGCAGAATGTCAGCCCGGAAAGTGAACCCGGCAATCAGCTCGGTGGTTACGATATCCGCCTGAATGCGGCGCAATGGGGTGTTCCCCTGGCGAGCTACACGCAGCGCATCGGCGAAGACGAGCAGAACTTTAGGCCAGCGCTGTTTCTGACCCAGTTCGGCCTCGAGAGCTGGGCATCCCTGGGGAATCTCGGCAATCTGCGTGGCTATCTGGAAGTGTACGATACGCTTTGCGGCGGCAATATGACCAACAACGGTTCGGCGAACTGCGCCTACGATCATCCCGTTTATTCCACCGGGGTGCGCTACCGCGGCCGCGCCATCGGCCATACGGCCGACAACGACTCCAAAATCTGGACCCTGGGCCTGCTGCTGAATGACAGTCACGATGCGAGCTGGGCCCTGACCCTCAAAACCGGCGACCTGAATCGCGAGGGGCCACCGGATTCCGCCAACACCCTCACGCCGGTCAAGCAGGAATACCGCAGCGCCGATCTGCTGCGGGCCCGGAACCTGGGGCCCGGCACCCTGCGTGTCGGCGTGGATCTGGAGTGGCGCAAAACCCCGAGCACTGATCGCACGGACCAGGATTGGCATGTCTACATGGAGTGGCGGCAGCAGTGGTAGCTGCCGAATCGCCGGCATTCACCTGTCGCCTGTGTGGTGCTGGCGGGCTGTACTTCCATTACGCACTGGGCCGGGACCAGCAATGTCGCTACTACAAGTGCCCGGATTGCGGGCTGGTCAACTACGACTTGTCGGGCGGCCTGGAGCAGGAGCAGTACACGCATGTGCTGATTGATCCAGCCGATGACCGGATGCCGGGCAATCGCGACAACGACCAGGCCTTCCGCTTTTTGAGCCGGCATGTGCCGGTGCCCGGCCGATTGCTGGATATCGGTTGCGGCAATGGCCGCCTGCTCTTGAAGGCGAAGCAGGCCGGCTGGCAGGTCAAGGGTCTGGAACTGTCGGCCGGGATGGCGGCCTTTGCGGCTGAGCGGGTCGGCTGTGAAGTCCGGACGGATGACTTCCTGAACATGGCGATCTCGCCTGCCGAGGTTGAGGCCTTTGATGTCGTCAGCCTGCGCCATGTGCTCGAGCATCTGCCGGATCCGATCCTGGCGATGACGAAGATCAGTGCGCTGTTGCGGCCGGGCGGCTGGTTTCTCGCCGAGATGCCGAACATCGAGGGCTTGAGCAAGCGCTGGGTGCGCTTCAGCGAGCGCTCCGGCCTGCACAAGCGCAACTTTCCGGCCGATTTCGCCGCCGGGCACGCCTGCGAGTATTCACATCAGTCCTTCACTGCCTTGCTGGCGCGAACCGGCTTTGAACTCGGCCGTTGGGAGACCTACTCGAAGAAACCCCTGGCCAACTGGCTGCTGGCGCGCTGGCCAATCGGCACCAAGGCCCGCGCCCTGGCCCGGAAACGGCCGGAAAACTTCAGGATGGGTTAAGCACGGTGGCCGGATAGTGGGCCGTTGTTGTTCCCTCGCCACGCACCGCCAACAATGCCCTCCATGAACCCCAGTGTCTGTCGTCGCGCCGTTGCCGCTGCCCGTTGCGTGATTTTGTTGCTGGTGTTTTCCCTGGCTGCATTCATGGCGCCGCTGCACGCCGGTGAAGACCTGGCGGCCGATGGCATTTCCCGGGACGAAGCCGTCACGCTGGTGCGCCAGCGCACCAAGGGCAAGGTCATCCGCGTTGACCGCAACGCCGATGGTGCTACTGTCTTCTACCGGATCCGGGTGCTGACACCGAACGGGCGGCTGCGCGAGTACCAGGTCGATGCCCTTACCGGTGCCATTCGCTGACCGGGATCATGTCCGGAGGAAGCCACCATGCGCTTGTTGATCGTCGAAGATGATGCGGACCTGCGCCACTCGCTGGCCACGAACCTCCGGGCTGCCGGTTTCGTGGTGGACGAAGCCTCGACGGCGGCCGAAGCGGAGTACTTTGCCGCCGAGTTCGCCGTGCAGCTCGGCATCGTGGATCTCGGCCTGCCGGATCGTTCCGGCGTGGAGCTGGTGACGAGCCTCCGGGCCAGTGGCTGCGAATTTCCGATCTTGATCCTCACGGCGCGGGAGCACTGGCAGGACAAGGTCAACGGCCTCAATGCGGGTGCCGATGACTACGTGGTCAAGCCCTTCAATCTCGATGAATTGAAGGCGCGGATCAACGCCTTGCTCCGCCGGACCGCCGGCCAGGCCCAGCCCGTGCTGCGCGCCGGTGTCCTGGAGATGCATACGCAGGCGCGCGAGGTGCGGGTGCGGGGCCAGGTGGTTGCCCTGACCGCCTACGAGTACCGGCTGCTCGAGATGCTGGTGATGCGCGCCGGCCGGGTGGTGAGCAAACAGGAGCTCACCGACCAGTTGTACGATCAGGACTTCGAACGCGACAGCAACGTGGTGGAAGTGTTGTTGACCCGCCTGCGGAAAAAGCTCGACCCGGATCGGGCGCTCGGGCTGATCGAAACCGTGCGCGGGCAGGGCTACCGGATGCCGCGCCCGCCGGAGCCTGATCTGGCGGAACCCGAAGCGTCGCATCCGGGGTTCGGGGATCACGGGCCCCGGAATCCCGTCTGAGGCAGGCCAGCGATGGTCCGCCGACCATGACGAGTCGGCGCGGCTCACTGAGCCGGCGGTTGCTGATCATCACCGCCGTCATGCTGGTGGCAGCCTTCGGCATCACGATCGCCGTTCTCGATCTGGTCTTCCAGCGCAGTGCCGACGAGGCGCTCATCGATCAACTGGATACGCAGGTGACCGCGCTGATCGGCGGCGTCGAGCCCGATGAGGTCGGCAACCTGACGGTCCCCCAGCGCCTGCTCGATCCGCGCCTGGGCAATCCCGGCTCGGGTTTGTATGCCGAGATCCTCGATGCGGCCGGCCTGCCGTTGTGGCGCTCGCCCTCGGCCGTGGGTCTGGACCTGGCCAGTGGCACCACGCTCAATGCCGGGCAGCGCACCTTGTTGCGGGAGAGTCTGGCCGACGGCACGCGCGCCCTGATGCTGGGTGTGGCCATCAACTGGGAGCTGGGGCCGTCGGCGACGCCGGCCTTCCAGGTGTTCGTGGCCGCCGATCTGGCCGCTTCGAATCGCCAGCTCATGCAGTTTCGCCGCCAGCTCTTCGGCTGGTTTTCCGGCGTGATGCTGGTGCTTCTGTTTGCGCTGTGGCTGGCCATCCGCTTTGGCCTTCAACCCCTGCGGCGCATGTCGGCGGAAATCGCCGCCATCGAAAAGGGCGGGCGCGAGGCGCTGAGTGATGAGTATCCCCGTGAGCTCGAGGGTGTGGGGCGGGGTATCAACGTGTTGTTGCGCTCCGAGCGCCAGCGCATGGAACGCTACCGGACAACGATGGATGACCTGGCGCACAGCCTGAAAACCCCGCTGGCCGTGTTGCGCACGGAAATCGGCGCCAGCACCCCGGATCGTGCGCTGATCACGGGACAGGTCGACCGGATGCAGGGAGTCATCGACTACCAGTTGAAGCGGGCAGCGGTGATGGGGCCGCGCAGTGTGGCGGCGCAGCCGGTGGCGGTGCTGCCGGTGTTGCAGGAGCTGGTGACCAGCCTGCGCAAGATTCATCGCGACCGGGCCGTCGACTGCACGCTGAATGTCCCCGGGGATGCCAGGTATCCGGCAGAACTCGGTGACCTGTACGAGATCCTCGGCAATCTGCTCGACAACGCCTGGAAGTGGTGTCGGAGCCGGATCGTGGTCACGGTTGAAGCCGGTGAAGCCGGCGATGGGCTGCTGGTCCGCGTGGAAGACGATGGACCCGGCATTCCCGATGATCAGCGGGAGGCGGTTCTGCATCGGGGCATCCGCGCCGATCAGCGTGGTGACGTGCCAGGCCAGGGGATTGGATTGGCCGTCGTGCGGGAAATCGTCGGGCTCTACCACGGCGAGTTGCACATCGATCGCGCCGCTGCGGGCGGCGCGAGCATCACCGTCCGACTGCCCTGATTCAGAAACCGGGTGGTCGCTGGCTGTCCTGGTACATCCGGGTCAGGAAGTTGCGCACGGCAGGCTCGGCTTCTTCGCGCGTCATCAGGCGCTGGTCTGCCAGCAGTTTCGCCATGTCACCGACCGACCGGCGACCATCGATCAGGCCCATGATGAACCCGTAGATCCGCGTGGTCATGGCCTGCAGCTGAAACGACGGCAACAGCGGCACCGGCTGGGTGCCGTTGATCAGCCAGTCCGGGAGGGCCTGGTGTCGCGGTGGCCGGGACACCGTGGCGGTCTTGCGGGCACCGATCGTCACCACCAGCTCGCGGCGCCCGTGCCGGCTGGCGGGCGAACACAGGTAGGGAATTTCGTCCTCGCGCACGGCGGGCTCGGTGAAGCCGGCGTCCATCACGATCGCCAGGACTTCTTCGAGACTGTAACGACTGGCGGCCTCCGGTTGGGCGAAAGCCAGTGAGCCAAAGCTGATCCAGAGGCCATCCGGTTTGAGGAGCCCATTGATGCGGGCTGCCAGCGCGCGAAAGTCGCCCGGCAGGATGTCGACGATCCACGGCGTGACGACGACATCGGCCCGGCCCGACAGCAGCGGCGGCTGCACCGCATCGGCCAGCACCACATGAAAGCCCTCGGCCGCCGGTGCCGGCGCGACCAGGGTGCGCAGCAGGGCATGATCGGCCAGCGAGCGCGGGGCAATGGGAAATTCCCACAAACCGGTGCCCACGCCGGCTGCCGCCCGCCGGGCAATCAACGCCAGCAGCGGATTGAAGTCCAGTGCCATGGTGACGGCTGGCCGGAACTGCTGATGCAGGTCGTAGGCAAGACGACCGGCGCCGGCGCCGAGCACGATGAGGTTGTCCGGTGCGCGATCGCCGATCGCCTCGGCCACCAGCGCCAGAGAAGCTGCATTCTCCCCGTCACCCCAGACCCAGTCGCGGTGGATGTTCGGGTAGTAGGTGGTCAGGCCCTGGTCCAGCGGCAGGCGGGTTTGCAGGGCCTGGTGGGTTGCCAGCGCTGCCTGTGAAGCCTGCAGCTCGAGCGGCGCCAGCAGCGTGTTCAGCCGGCTGGCCTGATCGGCGCAGGCATCGGCCATCAGCGTGAGCCGTTCCCGCGTCAGGGGCCGGAGGCGGGGGTTGTTCAGTTCGGTCCGCAGTTGCTGTGCTTCGTGGCGCAGCTTTTCAACCGCGTAGTGCCAGCGCTGCCGCCATTCCACCAGCGTGGCGGCAGGCTCTGCGAACAGGCAGGGGATGCCGTCCAGGGCCGGGAACCTCAGACCGCAGGTGCTGCAACCAAAGCCGTGGTCCGGAAATTCGCGCAGCCCCGCTTCACAGCGGGGACAGGCGAGCAGGGCAGTGAACGACGATCCGGACATGGCGGCGATTATGACATCGGGCTGTCACCATCGTCCGCCGGTGCCGCAACCGTGCCGGGTATCAGATCGTCCCGTTGACGATCGGCGCGAAGGCCGTCAGCGAATCGCTCAGCGTCGTGGCTCCCAGACCGTTGCCCGGGAACAGCGCCGGGAAATTGCCCTGTTCGCCATGCAGTGCCAGGTAATTGAGGATCACGGTTTCCACCAGCAGATTCACGTTGTTGGCGGCCGGCGTGGCGGCGGTTTCCACCGAGCCGTCGCTGCGGAAGTAGCCGAGCTGCTGGTGGCGCGCCTGCTGTTCGGCTGTACCGCCCATCAGCGTGGGTCGTCCGCCCGGGTTGTAGACCAGGAAGAAGGAGGCGGCCGTGGCCTGGTTGTCGCTGGTCCATTCGCCCTTGCCGCGGCCATCGGGGGAATTGTCGATGGTGCCATTGCTGGAAACCGAGCCGTCGCTGAAGACATACATCATGAGCGGGACACCGACACGGGCCGCATATTCCAGGCAGGCGCCCATGCAGCGCCCCGCCCGGAAGTCCTTGACCTCGCCTTCGGCACGCCGGCCGCCGTGGTAATCGTAGCCGCCCATGGTGATGGTGCCGGCGCCGGCATAGCCGTTGATGACCAGTTTCATCACGGCCGCCGTCTTGCGGAACTCGGCATCGTTGTCGAACTCGGCCTGGGTGAACACGCCACCCGGCCCGACGATCTCGGGATCGATCGATGGATTGAGGCTCGCCGGGTTGCCGAATCGATCGGCGATGTCGGCCGACTTCACATAGCCGCAGTTCACCAGATCCTTCAGCACCTCGTCCTGGGTGATGGTCAGCCGCGTATCCACCCGCCGCAGCTTCATGTCGCTGATGCGCTCGATCGACTCCATGACCTTCACCGCATCGGTCTGGCTCAACAGCCCGACCAGCGCCCCGGTATCCACGAGACCGGTGACATCGCTCGGCCTGTCCACCTTGGTGGGCCGGTCTTCGGCGTTGAGCATCATGATGGGCGCCATCGAGTTGCCACCGGAATCGGAGTTGCGCGACCCGACCAGGCCGAGCAGCGAGCCCTTGGCGCCGGCGCGGGCGATGCCGTACATCGGGTTGTGGGGATTGTTGCCGGTGTCGTTCTCGGAGCGGGCGGGAATCACCGCGCCATTGATGCCGGCCGCCGTGCCGCCGGCGATGGTGGCCATCATGCCGCGGAGGAAGGCGCTGTCGCTGTGAAAGGCGAGCCCCAGGGTCTGGTCGATATGGTCCTGCTGGGTAATCGCGCTGACCACCGGCGGGATCATGTCGCCCGGCAGCCCCATGGTGTTGTAGCCGGCCGTCGACAGGAAATCGAGCTGTCCCCCGGCGCCACCAACCAGAACATTGGAGCCGGCCATGTTGGCGCCGCCCGCCAGGTCGAAACAGATGAACGGGATCTTGCCCGCGCCCTGGGTCGCAATTCCGCACTGCGCCTTCAGTGCTTCCAGATCCGGCGCCAGCGCCGCATAGGCTGCCCGCGGGTTGGCGAACAGGCTGAAAACCCCGGCGCCGACCACCGACGCGGTACCGGCCCGGAATCCCTGGGCGATGAGCTGCCGCCGGGTGATCGGCCGCGGATGGTCCGGATGCCGCTGCGGCTCGAAGTAGTTGCGGGTGGTGCGCTTGCTTGCCATGTTCATTGCCCTTGGGGTTGCGGCGTGTGCCGCGTCTACTTGATCAGCGTGGTTGCGCTGCCGATCGTTGCTGCGCAAACCGCCTTGACCACGGTCCTGGTGCGATCGGCGGCGCACGAGCCGCCGCAGGCCGGGAGGGCCTGCACCAGGGTGGCGAGCTCGCTGCGCACGGCCGCTTCGTCGGGCGGGGTGGTTACGTTGGCGCCCATGGCCCGGGTCAGCAGCGGCACGAAGATCTGGTCACGTTTCGCGCCACTGTTGAAGGCCGTGCCGGCCGGCGCATTGAAGTCGAAGCCGGGCCACATCGTCTGGCGCATGCCCGGGTCTTCCACCAGCGCGTTGCAATACTCGATCGCCAGCTGGGCAATACCCACCTGATGCGAGGCGAGCACCGCGCTCAGATCGGCGACCGCCGGCAGTTGCTGCTTGACCAGCGCGTAGGTGGCCTTGACGGCCGGCTGACTGGCCGGCACGCCGGTGATGGTGTACATCGTGGCATTGATCGCGGCGAAGGTTTTCACGCCGATATCCGCCACGGGCACGCCATCAGCCGGCGGCGCGGGTGGCAGCGGTGTCGGCTCGGTCACCACGTTGCTGCTGTTGCCGAGCACGGCAAAGGTCAGGAAGAACTCATCCTGCTCCGGGCCTTTTTCCAGCGGAATGATCGTTCCCAGGCTGGACAGCACCTGACCGGTTCCAGGCGCATAGCCACCAGCCGTGCTGACCTGCACGTTCAGATTCTTGTAGATCTGGCTGAGCGGCACGACCAGCCCGTTGACGCCGATGCGCAGATCGCGGATGGCAATGGGTGCTGCGGGCGTGAACTCGGGATCCAGGTTGATGAAGGTGGGCTGGTTGAACAGATAGCTGTAGGTGTCGAACCGGCTCACCTCGAACATCAGGTAGCTGTTGGCCGTACCGGTGTGCGAGGAGACATTGAACAGCAGGTAAAACTTCTCGCCCACGCCGGCATCGAAGTTCTGCTGCACCTGGGCGGGGGTCAGCGCCCGGTTGTGGATGGCCACCATGCGCAACACGCCCGTCCATTGGCGGTCGCCCGAGGGCTCGTTGCCGAGCACCAGCGCAAAGGTGTCGTCCCAGTCACCCAGGGTACCGGTGGCGGTTGGATCAAGATCACCGGTATCGACGCCGTTCACGTAGATGTGCCGGCCACCGACCGCATCGTAGGTCATCACCACATGCTGCAGCGTGGCCTGGGCGTCTTCATCCGCAGCGGCGGTCTTGAGGGCCGGTGAGCCATTGGCATCGGAGCGGCTGCTGCGGTTGTAGAACTCGTAACTGTACAGCGATTGCGCCATGGTGAGATTGCGCAGGGTTGGCCCGGCCGAGTAGCTGACGATCCGGGCGTTCTCCTGATTCACGTTGCCCGGGGCAACCCAGGCCTCGATGCTGTACTCGCCCGTGGGCACGATGAGATCGCGCAGCTTGCGGCTGGCGTTGGTTGAACCCTGGGCGCGACCGCTCTTCACGTTGATGCCCCAGCCACCGACCCAGGTGATGTCGCCCGACAAGGTCAGGTTGATCGCCGGCTGTACGCCGCTCGTGTCGAAGGCGGTGGTGCCGCTGCCTTCCTTGAATTCCCACAGCGCAATCTGGCCCGCCTCGAAGCGGCTGCCGCCACTGGCCACCGTGCCGTCGTGGAGGGTCAGCGCCTTGCTGATCACCATGGCCGGGTCCACGTTGGTCACCGGAATCTGCTGGGCGTAGGCGCGGATCGCATTTTCCATGGTCTGGGCGTTGGCCGCGCAGTTGTCCCAGCAATTGTGGAACTCGTCGCGCAGCCGGATCACCAGCCGCGAGTTCTGCGGCGCATCCAGGTTGATCTTGCTCTTGACGGCGGCATAGGCGGAGGCCAGGTCGTCGTCGGCGAAGAAGGGTGACTGCCGGGTTGCCGAATTGGCATTGTGGCAGGCAGCGCAGTATTGCTTGGCGAGCGGATACACCGTGTTGGCAAAGCCCGCTGAATCGTCGGGGAAGTTGCGGCTCTGGCCGACATCCTTGCTGGGTGGCGCCACCAGCTGGATCGTCTTGGTGCCACCGCTGGCGGTGCCTGCGACCCAGTTCTCGATCCATGTCTGCAGGGTGGCGGTGCAGGCCTGCATCGCGGCCTGGTTGCTGCCCAGCCAGCAGTTGTGACCGCTCGCCATCTTCTGCACGATCGTCGAGCTGGCGGGGTCATCGCGGTTGATCAATCGATCGGCCTCGCTCCAGGCGAGGTTCACGTCATCCTCCCGGGCGAACAACGGTGTCTGCGTCGTGCCGTGACAACTCGAGCACTTGGCCACGCCGCCGTTGCGGACGTTGGTCCAGAAACCATTCATGAAGTTGCGGATGTCATCCGTCGCCGGCGGCGGCCCCGCGTAGGTCACCGGTGGCGGCAGGCTGTGCGGCGGCAGTTTTTCCGTCCCCGCGCCACCGCCGCAGGCCGCCAGCACGATGGCCGTGCCGGTTGCCAGGCCGATCAGTCGCAGCAGGTGGAACAAGCGGGTTGTTCCTGATGAGTGCATGTTCCGGTTCATGTTCGCGATCATGTTTGAGGGGCTCCGTTCATTCGCCCATGCAGTACGCGGCGGACTCGGCAAAGACCTGCTTCAGCTTGTAGCCACCCGACCGGAATGAACCGACCATCGAATCGATCTGCGAGCGATCGGTGCTGTCCACCGGCGACCGCAGGCACACGTTGCGAAAGACCTTCTCCACCTGGCAGCGGGCAAACGCCGTGCTGTTGGCCAGTTCCTCGCCCATGGACTTGGCGCCATGGCCGCTGCCGGCCAGCTGCGTGTCCCAGCCGAGGAGGGCGTTGGGGCCGGCCCGCCAGTAGTTGGCCCAGTGGTCATCCTGCGTGCGGTAGCCATGGGGGAAGGTGGTGTCGTTGCGATAGAACTTCGGCTGGACCACACCCGGGGTGTACTGCAGACGACCCTGGGCCTCGTCATAGTTGTAGTAGGCAAAGGCCTGCGTCAGGGGGTCCATGCCGTTGTGACAACCGAGGCAGTTGTTCATGAAGATGCGGCTGTCGCCACCCGGACTCCGGGACACGTCCTGGGGAATGCGGTCCGGTGACCGGCTGGTGTCATTCACCTGCTGCAGATCGCGACACAGGTGATTGAGCATCGTGAAGCGGAACATCGCCCGGTTGGTGCCGGCCACGAAGAAGGCCTGGGCAGCCGCCCGCGTGGTCAGGACGCCGGCCGTGGCCTCGGCCGGCAGGCCGCTGGCAGCGGTCTGGGTGGAGGCCGTCAGGCGGGTCTTCAGATCGGCGCTCTGGTCTTCCAGGGCCTCGTAGTTGTCGTTGTTGACGGGTGAGTAGGCGGGTATGCCGCCACCGGTGCCGACGTAGACCAGGTTGGCCGACAACAGCGTGTTGAAGGGCACATCGTCGCGCACCATGCCGATGACGGTGGCGGTGTAGTCATTGAGCGGCACGAAGACGCTCTGGTCGCGATTGGTCCACGGAGCCGCAAAGTTCTTCAGCGTGACGCTGTAGAAGTTGCTGTTTTCCATGGCCGTCCGTGCCGCGTCGCTGGCGTGGCCACTCGTGACGTCCGCCTGCATGTCGGCAAGAACGGCATCCGTTGGCGGGACACCGGCCAGCCGTTCATGGATCCGGTACGCCTGTTCGCGCGGGCCGGCATCAGCCACGTTGTTGGCCACCAGCAGGCTGGCGGCAATGGCCAGTGCAAGTGTTCCGACACCGACGCGCCGACCTGCCGTTGTCCACAGGCGAGATCCAGTCGTCGCGGCAGCACGGTGCCGCCCTGACAGCAAGGTGATCAAATTGTGCCCATCCCAAAAATCCGGCGCCTTGCGCGCCGCCGGGGGCATTTAGCGATTGAGGGGCGCTGACGTTCTGTGACTTCAGTAACAGTTTGCCGAAATGCCGATGCATTAGGTTAGACCGATGGCAAACAGCCGCGCTTGATCGGCTCTTATGCAGCACGGCCTGTGGGCGGGCCGGGTTGGGGATGATGATGACTGCAGGGATGCGGAATCGATCGTCGGACGCGTACGTGCGTCCGGCAGGCAGGCTGGTCACGTTGATGATCATGGTCGGGATGCTGGCCGCCTGTGGCGGTGGCGGCGTGGGACCAGGCGGTGGCCAGAGCCCGGATCCGGCGGTGCTGGACGTACCCATCGCCTACGTCAAGCGACCGCTGCTGCTCGACGATCAGGGCAGGCTCGAACCCGATGATCTGCGGGAACTGCGCACCTTCCATGTCGGTGCGGATCTCCATGTGCGACAGCGCGCGGCAGCTTCCGCCGCAGAGATCAATGTGACGGATCGGGTGACCCAGGGCAGCGGCCTGTATGACATCCGTGATCTGGATGTGGCCTTCGATGGCAGCAGCGTGATCTTCGCCATGCGTGGACCCTTCATCGAAGGCGCCGACGAGGAAGATCAGCCGACCTGGAACATCTGGGAGTATGTCATCGGCACCGATACCCTGCGTCGCGTGATTGCCTCGGACCTGAACGCCGAGGAAGGTCAGGACGTGGCGCCCCACTATCTGCCCGATGGCCGCATCATTTTTTCATCCACGCGACAACGCCAATCCAAGGCGGTGCTGCTGGACGAGGGCAAACCGCAGTTCGAGGCCGACGACGAAGCGCGCAATGAGCCGGCCTTTGTGCTTCACGTGATGTCCGCCAACGGCACCGATATCCATCAGGTGTCGTTCAACCAAAGCCACGATCAGGACCCGACGGTGCTGTCGAATGGCCAGGTGCTGTTCAGCCGCTGGGATCATGCCGGCCCGAACAACGAGATCAACCTGTATCGCATGAACCCGGACGGGACCGGCCTAGAGCTCTATTACGGCTCGCAGAGTCATGGCACCGGCACGGACGGCGCCATGGTGCAGTTCGTGCAGCCACGGGAGATGCCGGGTGGCCGGATTCTGGCGGTTGTCAAACCGTTCACGACCAGTGATGGCGGTGGCGACCTGGTGGCGATCGACGGGCCGAACTTCGTGGAGAACCTGCAGCCCACCGCGGCCAATGCCGGCGTCCTTGCCGGACCGGCCCAGTCCCGCCTCGTGGTGAACAACGTCCACACGGATGATTCGATCTCCCCGGGCGGCACCTTCTCGTCTGCCTACCCCTTGTTCGATGGCACCAGCCGCATGTTCGTTGCCTGGAGTCCCTGTCGTTTGCTGGACGTGAACCAGCGCGTGGTGCCCTGCACCGACGCCGCGCTGGCCAACCCGGATGCCGTGGCGGCGCCGCCCTTGTATGGCGTGTGGATCTACGATCTGGCGGCCCACACCCAGGTGCCGGTCTTTGCGCCACAGCCCGGCGTCATCATCAGTGACATCGTCACCGCCCAGTCCCGGCCGCGGCCGCCGGTGATCTTCGATCAGGAATCGGCCGGCACGCTGGATCCGGGGTTGCTGGCCGATGGTGCCGGCCTGCTCGACATTCGCAGCGTGTACGACATCGACGGTGCCGCATCGGTAGACATTGCTGCGGTGGCTGATCCGGCCGGGACCGTGGCCAGCCAGCGTCAGGCCCGCTTCCTGCGTCTGGAAAAGCCGGTGGCGCTGCCCAATGATGAGGTGCGCGACTTCGACAACAGCGCCTTCGGCGTCAGCCGCGGGCAGGGCATGCGGGAAATCCTCGGCTATGTGCCGATAGAACCGGATGGTTCGGTGGTCGCCAAGGTGCCGGCCAACGTGCCCTTCGCCGTGTCCGTGCTCGACCAGGATGGTCGACGGATCTCGCCGCGCCACCAGAACTGGATGCAGGTACGACCGGGCGAGACCTTGAGCTGCAACGGCTGTCACGACCCGCAGAGCGGCCTGTCACATGGTCGCCGGGCTGCCTTTGCCAGCGCGTGGGCCGGCGCCGCCAGTGATGGCCAGCCATTTCCGCATACCGAGCCCATGTACTTCGCGGACTTCGGCGAAACCATGGCCGAAGTGAAGAAGCGCATCAGCTGCGCCACCGATTGCCAGCTGATCACGCCCTCCGTCGACATCGCGTATGCCGATATCTGGACTGATCCGGTGTCCGCCGGCCGGCCGAAGGATGCTGCCTTTGCCTGGCGCTATGCCGATCTCACCACGGCATTGCCGACGCCGGGTGACTGCCTCGTCGCCTGGTCGCCGCGCTGTCGCATCACCATCAACTATGAAACCCATATTCATCCACTGTGGTCCGTGCCGCGGATCAGCTTCGATGTGGATGGCGTGACCGTATTGGCCGATCACACCTGCACCGCCTGTCACTCACCGACCGATGTCGCGAGCCTGCCCCAGGTGCCGGCCGGCCAGCTTGATCTGAGCGATGGGCCATCGGACATCAATGCGGATCACTTCAAGGCCTACCGTGAGCTGCTGTCGGCCGATAGCGAACAGATCATCGCTGACGGCGTGCTGCAGGACCGGCTCGTGCAGACCGGTGTGGATCCGGTCACCGGTGACCCGATCTTTGCCCCCGTGCCCGTGGCGGCGGCCCTCTCCACTGCCGGTGCACGGAACTCCCCGCGCTTTTTCGGGCGCTTCGCGCCGGGTGGCACGCACGCCGGGTGGCTGACGCCAGCCGAACTCAAGTTGTTGTCTGAATGGGTCGATATCGGTGCCCAGTACTACAACGATCCATTCCAGGCACCGCTCAACTAGGGCCGTTCGGGGACTTCATGCGTCAGCTTCTGCTCACTGCGGCCCTTGGATTCGTGTTCCTGATCACACCCGCTTATGGAAAAGCGCGCCACTATGCGGCTGTCGTGGCGGAGCCCTTTGTGGAGCTGCACACGGGGCCGGGGCGGGGCTACCAGGTGTTTCATGTGGTGGACCGGGGGCAGCAGATCGAGATCCTGAAACGCCGCACCGACTGGTTCAAGGTGCGGACCGACCGGGGCATCGAGGGCTGGGTGAAGCTCGCTGCGCTTGAGCAGACGCTCGACACCACCGGCGAGCCCACCCGGATCGAGGATCCGACAGCCGACGACTACGTGGCACGTCGCTGGGAGCTGGCGCTGGCACTCGGTGATCTCGATGGCGCCAGCGTCATCTCGGTGAATGGGGCCTATCGATGGACACGCAATATTTCGACGGAACTGCAGATTGCGGACATCAGCGGCAGCTTCTCGGATGGCTGGCTGACGACGATAGCCGTGACCATTCAGCCCTTTCCGGAGTGGAAGCTCTCGCCCTACGCGGCGCTTGGCACCGGCATGATCCACGTGCAGCCCAAGGCCACGCTGGTGTCCGCGGAGGATCGCACGGACCAGATCGGTCAGGTGGGGGTCGGGCTGCGCATGTACGTGTCGCAGCGCTTTCTGTTTCGCACCGAATACAACAGCTATCTCACGTTTACCAGCCGCGACAACCACGAGGAACTGGACGAATGGAAAGCGGGCTTCGCCTTCTTCTTCTGATCTGCCTGGCCGCCACCGCTTCGGCCTGCAGCCTGTTTGGCCGGGACGATGCCCCCGTGGATGACGTGGATGACTCGGCATCGGTGATCTCTCCCGAGGTGGCGCGCCGCGACATCCGCCAGCCGAAGATCGACACCGAGAATTTCGAGGTGGGTGCGTTTGCCGGCCTGCTGAGCGTGGAGGATTTCGGCTCGACCACGGTCTACGGCGTGCGTGGCCGATATCACATCACCGAGGGACTGTTTGCCGAAGGCACTTACGCGACGTCGAGCAAGCTGGATCTCACCAGTGCGGAAGTTCTTGCCGGGTTTGATCTGCTCGGTTCCGGCGACCGGAAGTACGGGTACTACGACGTGGCAGTGGGCTACAACCTGCTGCCGGGCGAGACCTTCATCGGCCGCAACCGGGCCTTCAATTCCGCGCTGTACGTCATTGCCGGCGCGGGCCAGACCAGCCTCGGCGCGGATGACTATTTCACGATGACCTTCGGTGCGGGGTATCAGGTGCTGGCCACGGACTGGCTGGCGCTGGATTTCGGCGTGCGTGACCACCTGTTTGACCTGGAATTCACCACCGGTGAAAAGAAGAGCACGCACAACATCGAACTGACGATGGGCATCAACTACTTTTTCTGAGGTCCGGGTCCACGAGGAAAACACATGATCCATCGACTCCACACCACCCGCCGCAGCCTGCTGCTGGCCGCCGTCCTGGCGATGACCCCGGCCATCGCCGGCGATATCACGCCAGCCGCCGGTGCCGGGCCTGCCGCACCCTTCAGCCTGCAATCACGATCCGGCGAGGCGGTGTCGCTCGCCAGCCTGAAAGGGCAGGTGGTGCTGATCAATTTCTGGGCCACGTGGTGCGGACCGTGCCGCAAGGAAATGCCGCTCCTCGAGCAGATCCACGCGAAGTACGCCCCGCTGGGCTTCGCGATGCTGGGCGTGAATGTCGAAGAAGACACCCGCATGATGGATGTGTTCCTGAAAGACGTGCCGGTGAAGTTCCCGATCCTGCTCGATCCGGCCAACGGAGTCAGCAAGCTGTACAACGTGTCGGCCATGCCGAGCACCGTGATCGTCGATCGCCAGGGCAATGTCCGGTTCATCCACCAAGGCTACAAGCCGGGCGATGAGGGGGTCTATCAGGATGTGATCCGCCAGCTGATCCGGGAGCGGACATGAGGACGCTGGCCTTGTCCATCGCGGCCACCGTGCTGCTCGCCGGCTGTGGCCAGATACAGCCGTGGGTCAAGCCCTACGAGCGCGATCGCCTGGCCGAGCCCATCATGAGTTTCGACCGGGATCCGGTTTCCAGTTCCTACATCGACCATGTGTATGAAGCCCGTGAAGGGTCGCGCGGCGCCACGGGCAGTGCCGGCGGCGGTTGCGGGTGCAACTGAGATGAGTCCTGCTGCCACCTTCCTCCGGGCCCTGATCCTGTTGCTGGCGTCGCCCGCCGTGATGGCGGCCGTGCTGCCTGAAGACCGCGCCGACTACCTGCATCATTTCTACGATGGCGGCGGCATCGAGATCAACGGGCCATCGCTGCTGGTCCGGAAATCCGTGGGCGACAAGGTGTCGGTCACCGGCAGCTATTACGTCGACACCATCAGCAGCGCCTCCATCGACGTGGTCACCACCGGCGCGAGCCCGGATGGTTACAAGGAGGAGCGCAAGCAGTGGGGCTTCGGGGTGGACTACCTGCGTGGCGATACCACGATGAGTGTCAACTACAGCAACAGCGAGGAGAATGACTATCAGGCCCGGACGCTCAACTTCGCCATCAGCCAGGATATTTTCGGTGGCCTGACCACGGTCACGCTGGGTTACGGCAGCGGCGCGGACGACGTGAGCCGGCGCGGCGATGCCGTGTTTTCCGATCAGGTGGACCGCAGCGCCTATCGCCTGGGCCTGACGCAGATCCTGACGCGGAACCTGATCGTCGGCTTGAGTTACGAAGCCATTGCCGATGAGGGCTTTCTCAACAACCCCTATCGCCGGGTCCGCTATGCCGATCCAAATGAAGCGCGGGGTTATGGCCTGCAGGCGGAAGTCTATCCGCGGACCCACGCCAGCAACGCCGCCGCCATCCGGGCGAAATATCGCCTGCCATATCAGGCGGCGCTCTTCGCCGAGTATCGCTTCTTCACCGACGACTGGGGCATTGACGCGCACACGGTCGAGATCGGCTATGCCCAGCCGTTCCGCACGAAATGGCTTTTCGACCTGAAATACCGCTTCTACACGCAGTCGGCGGCCGATTTCTACAGCGACCTCTTTCCCCATGCGAATGCCCAGAACTTTCTGGCCCGCGACAAGGAACTCAGCAGCTTCCAGAGCCAGGGCCCGCATGTGGGCGTGAGCTACACCTTCCTGGACCGGCAGGGCAGCCGGCCGCTGAAGGCCACGGCAAACATCTTCATGGACTACTACTTTTTCACCTATGACGATTTCCGGGATCTGCGCAGCAGCAGTTCCGTGGGGACCGAACCCCTCTACGATTTCGACGCCCAGGTCTACCAGCTGTTCTTCTCGCTCTGGTTCTGATCCCGACACAGGCAGTACCATCCGTGGTCTGCCAGCGAAAGGATTTCCAGTGCGTAGCCGAGTTCGATGTGCCCTTGCCCTGATGGTGCTGCTTGCCGCGACCGCGCATGCAGAGTGGTATGCCGATTCGGCGGGCAAGATGGGCACACAGATCGAAATCCAGATCTGGGCCGACAGCGAAGCGCAGGCCCGGCCGCTGCTGGCAGCCGGCATGGCGGAATTCGACCGCATCGAATCCTGGATGAGCACCTACAAGCCCGAATCGGAGATTTCGGGCGTCAACCGCAATGCCGCCCGGGAAGCCGTCCACGTTTCAGCAGAACTCTTCGACATCGTGCAGCGCTCACTCGAGATGTCGGTGCTGTCCCACGGGGCCTTCGACATCACCTTTGACAGCGTCGGGCGCCTGTACGACTTCCGCGCCGACATCCACCCCGATGCAACAGCCATCCGTGAAAACCTGCCGGACATCAACTACCGCCATGTGGTGCTGGATCCGGCCAGGTCGACCATCCGGTTCAGCAAGGAGGGCACGCGCATCAACCTCGGCGGCATCGGCAAGGGCTACTCCTGCGACAAGGTGGCCGATCTCCTGCGCAAGGCCGGCGTCACCAACGGGCGCGTCAACGCCGGCGGCGATACCCGCCTGATCGGTGACCGGCGCGGCAAGCCCTGGGTGGTTGGCATCCGCGACCCCGACGTCGAGGACCGCTGGATCACCCGACTGGCCCTGAACAACGAGGCGATCTCCACGGCAGGCGACTACGAGCGGTACTTCGACGAGGACGGCGTCCGCTATCACCACATCATCGATCCGAAGACCGGCGATTCGGCCCGCGGCATGCGCAGCGTGACGGTCATCGGGCCGGATGCCACGATGACCGATGGCCTCGACAACTCGGTGTTCATCCTCGGGGTGAAGGATGGTCTCGCCTTGATCGATGCCATGCCCGGCTATGAAGCGGTGCTGGTCGACGCCAGGGGCGATGTGCATTTTTCGACTGGATTGCGCCCCGCCGCGCCTTGACATAAGCCCCCGGCAATTTGACTCACGCAGAGCAGGACGTGAGCAAGGTCGCAGGAATTCGTCCCCGGGATTGTCACCATGCCCGTGTCGACAAGGGCAAACCCGCTGAAAGGCGGGGACGCAAAGCCACCGGTCTACAAGCGCATCCCCCGGGCGGGATGCGCTGACGACAGCGGGGCTGCCGAATGGAACTCAGTCAACGAGGCTGAGTTCGTGCGCGTCCCCATCTGCACCGTTGCCCTTGTCTGCCTGAAGGCGGAACCGGGGAACGATTGGCATGCACTCCAACTGGCGATTCGCGAGACAGCGGCTGCACCTCATGCTGCTGGCTGCCAGCCTGACCGTTGCAAGCGTGGCCATTGCCAGCGTGGCCTTCCCAGGCCAGGCAGGCGCGACCACCGCCGTTCCTGGCGAGCCAGCCCCTGATTTCGCCCTGAAGGATCCAGCCGGCAGGAACATCCGGCTCTCCGAGTGGCGTGGCGACACCGTGCTCCAGAGCTTCTGGGCAAGCTGGTGTGGGCCGTGTCGCGCCGAAGCGGCGGGGTTGCAACCGGGTGACAG
>CAYLKO010000001.1:51825-85820 GCA_964384525.1 uncultured Chromatiaceae bacterium | reverse complement strand
GGGCAAGCTGGTGTGGGCATTGCGTGGACCAGCTTCCGGTGCTCGAAAACCTCAGGAAGCAGTACGCGTCGCAGGGTGTCCGGGTGGTTGCCATCAACATCGACAAGGATGTGCAGGCCAGCACCGAGGCGGACCGGCGCTACACGCTGGCCGTCCTGCATGACGCCGGGAATGTCGTGGCTCGTGAGTACGACCTCTCCGACCTGCCCCTGACGGTGCTCATCGATCCGCACGGTACGGTCCGCTTCGTCCACGAAAAATATCGGAGCGGCGATGCCGCCCGGTACGCCGAGTAACTGGCGCAACTCGTCCGCGAGTAGCGCCACGGCATTGTCGCTGCCAGAACCAGGAATACAGCCATGGCCCACAACGTCACGCAATTCCATCTGCTGAGCGGCGCGCTGCTCATCGCCGGTGTGCTCCTCAGTCATCAGTCAGGGGCGGAGGAGGCGGCGCCAGCGGCAGCCAGCGTCGACACGGAAGTGCAGGTGCTGAAGGATGAGGTTCTCGATCTTAACCGGGAACTGTTTCTTCTCGAAGAAGAGCTCCTGTTTCCCTCGATTACGCAGGGTGCTGTATTCGTCTCCATGGATGTGGGCGACTTCTTTGAGCTGGATTCCGTCCAGATCCTCATCGATGACAAGCCCGTCAGCAATTACCTGTATACCGAGCGGGAAGTGAAGGCGCTGCTGCGTGGTGGAGTGCACCGCATCTATCTCGGCAACCTGAAAACCGGCGAGCACGAGCTGACGGCGGTCTTTACCGGCGAGGGGCCACACACCCGGGATTATCGGCGCGGCGCCACCCTGAAAATCGAAAAGGGCATCGGGGCCAAGTTCGTCGAGCTGCGCATTTCCGATCGCGAGAGCAAGCAGCAGCCCGAGTTTCTGGTCAATGAGTGGGAATAAGCCGTGAGCCGTCTGGCTGCACTGCTGGGACTCGGCAGCCTGGGCCTGATCGGCCGCGGGTTGATCGGCGGCAGCCCGGCTTCGGCAGCCGATCGCCCACCCGTCGATCCGATGGCCGCAAAGGCAGTTCGTGATCTCTACTACGGTGAGGCCCTGTTCCAGTTTTATCAGGACGAGCACTTCGAGGCGCTGACCCACCTGCTGGTTGCCCGGTCGACCGGGCGGGTGCAGAACCACGAGACGGAATCCGAATTGCTGCTGGGCGGGCTCTATCTGAACTACGGTCAGCATGTGCGGGCCGAGGAGATTTTCAACCGGCTGCTCACGGCTGACGTGGCGCCATCGGTCCGTGACCGTGCCTGGTTTTATCTCGGCAAGGTGCGTTACCAGCGTGGGCTCAACGACGAGGCGCTGGCGGCCTTTGCACGGATTTCCGGCGCCTTGCCGGCGGCGCTGTCGGCAGAACTGCCGATGCTGAAGGCGCAGTCGCTCATGGCCATGCAACGCTTCGATGAGGCAGCCGCGTTGCTGGATGATTGGCAGGGGCCGGGAAACTGGCTGCCGTATGCGCGCTACAACCTCGGCGTCGCCTTCATCCGTCTCGACCGTCTCGAGGCAGGTGCACGACAACTGGATCGGGTCGGGCGCAGTTCACCGAAGTCTGCCGAGCTGCTCGATCTGCGTGACAAAGCCAATCTCGCCCTGGGTTATGCCTATCTGCAGAAATCACTCGATGGTCAGGCGCGCCCGGTCCTGGCGCGGGTCCGGCTGGCCAGCCCCTACGCGAACAAGGCCCTGCTCGGTGTTGGCTGGGCGGATGCCGCCGCCCACGACTATCGCGCGGCGCTGACCCCGTGGCTCGAACTCAAGAACCGCGCCCTGGAAGACAGCGCCGTGCAGGAGTCGCTGCTGGCCGTGCCCTATGCCTACGCGAGCCTCGATGCCCACGGTTCGGCGGCCGCCGGTTACCAGTCCGCGCTGCTGTCCTTCGATAGCGAGATCGATCAGCTGGACCAAGCCATTGCCTCGGCACAAAGCGGCGAGCTCACCCGGGCACTGCTCGCCCGCGATGACCGGAGCATCGGCCGCTGGTACTGGGAGCTCGACCAGTTGCCGGATTCCACCGCAGCCCGCTATCTCTATCCGCTCATCGCCAACAACGCTTTCCAGGAAGGGCTGCGCAATGTCCGCGATCTGGATGCCTTGAGCGGGCACCTGCAGGCATGGCAGGACAAACTGGCGGCTTTCGATGAGGTGGTGAATACCAAGCGCGAGGCCTTTGCCCGGCGCGAACCCCGGGTGCAGAACAGTCTGGACCGGATCGATCTGGCCGGCTTGCAGGGGCGTCGGGATGTGCTGGCCGCCCGTCTGGCAACGATCGAAAAGACGCGCGACGTCAGCGGTCTCGGCACGGACGCAGAGCTGGATCGATGGCAGCGGATCACCGCGATCGGCAATGACCAGGGCCTCGCCGCAGCCGGAGCCGGCGACCTGCACGATCGCTACCGCCTGTTGAAGGGCGTGCAGCTCTGGGATCTGGATCGTGAATACAAATACCGGCTGTGGACCCAGAAGCGCAATCTGCGGGCACTCGATGGGCTGCTGACCAGGGCAGCGGATCTGAAGACGGCAAGCAATGCTGTACGCAATGATACGCCGGCAGATCTCGACGGCTTCTCCCGCCGGATTGCGGCGGTGGTGCCGCGCATCGGGAAGATGCAGCAGATCATTGCGCAGGTGCGCGGCGAGCAGGAGGGTCGGTTGCATGCGATGGCCATCGACACGCTGCGCGACCAGCGCGAGCGCCTGGCCGCCTATAGGGTGCAGGCCCAATTTGCCCTGGCCACCATTTACGATCGTGCGGCCACCACGGCCCGGGTGCGTCCCGAACCACAGGTGGATCCGTGATGCAGACCGCTGCCCTGTGTTTGTCCATCGCGCTGGCCGGCGGCTTGTGGCCATTCGGCAATCATCAGGAAGCCGCGAATAGCCGCGAGGCCCGGGCGACGATCGGCAGTCTCAAGGCACAGGCGTTGCCGGTGGATCCCCAGGCGCCGGCAGTCGACAGTGCCACCCAAGCCATGGATCAGTACCGGCGCTTCCTGGCGCTCCAGACCGGACCGGTGGCCATGCGGGCCGAAGCGCTGCGCCGTCTGGCAGATCTCAATCTGGAAGCCGGCGTCAACGCCGAGAGCAGCGGTGAGCAGGCCGGACAGGGTGCCGCATATTTCAGTGAGGCCATCGATCTCTATACGGAGTTGCTGAAGCTGCACAGCCAGGCACCGGCCGAGCAGGCGGAAATCCTGTATCAGCTGTCCCGGGCCCTCGAAGGGGCAGGGCGCGGCGATGAATCCCTGCAGACGCTGGATGCCTTGGTCGCCGGTGCGCCCGCTGCCGGCGTGCCAGCCGTGGCGGCGGACCATCACCGGGATGAAGCAGAGTTCCGGCGTGGGGAAACCTATTTTGTCCGCCAGAACTATGCGGCCGCAGTCCAGGCCTACGCGGCCGTTCTGGCTCTTGGCGAAGCGTCGGCCTTTTACCAGCAGGCGCTGTACAAGCACGGCTGGTCGCTCTTCAAGCTTGGCCACAACGAGGAGAGCCTGCAGTCCTTTCTGGCGTTGCTGGATCGGCAGTTGCCAGCCGGCGGCCGGGAGCCTGCGGCACTGCTCGCCGACATGAGCCGCGCCGACCGCGAGCTGCTGGACGATACCTTGCGCGTGACCAGCATTGCCTGGTCCTACCTCGATGGCGCGGCTTCCATCCCGGCGTCACTGGCCGGCAGCCAGGCCGGTAGTCTGGCTGGCAGCGCGGAACCAGCCTGGACCTATCTGTTGTACCAGTCGCTCGGCGACCTGTATCTGGACAAGGAACGCTTTCGCGACGCTGCCGAAACCTACGAAGCTTTCGTGGCTCGCGATCCGGTCAATGCGCAGTCGCCACGGCTGCAGGAAGCCGCGATCGATGCCTATGTCCGCGGCAAGTTTCCCAGCCTGGCGCTGGATGCCAAACGACAGTTTGTCCAGACCTATGGGCTGGATGCCGCCTACTGGGTTGCGCGTCGGCCGGCTGATGAACCTGCTGTCGTGGCGTCCCTGAAAACCCACCTGAGCGACCTCGCGGCTTACGACCATGCGGAAGCGCAGAAGAGCCGGTTGCCAGCCGACTACGAACGTGCAGCGGACTGGTATCGGCGTTTCCTGGCCTATTTCCCGGCTGATCCGGAATCGGGGGAACGCAGTTTCCTGCTGGGCGACCTGCTGTTCGAGTCGCGGAACTTTGCCGGCGCCCGTGACGCCTATCTGCACTCGGCCTATGACTACGGGCCGCATGAGCACGCGGCAGAGGCCGGTTATGCCGCCTTGCTGGCCGCCCGCGAGCAGGAGAAGCAGCTCAGCGGCGACGCCCTCGCTGCCTGGCACAGCGAGTATCTCGATCACGCCTTGCGCTTTGCCGCAACCTATCCGGCGCACCCCGAAGCTGCCGTCGTTCTGACCACGGTGGCGGAGGAGCTCTATGCCGGCGGTCAGTTCGAGCGCGCGCTGCAGGTGGCCGGGCTGGTTGTGACCTTGCAGCCACCGGCCACGGCAGATCAGGAGCGTGTAGCGTGGACGGTGCTTGGGCATGCCCAGTTTGATCTGGGCCGCTTCGCCGATGCTGAGCGCTCATACGTCCGCCTGCAGGGTTTCGCGCTGCCGCCGGAGCAGCACAAGGCGGTAACCGAGCGGATAGCAGCCTCCATCTATCGTCAGGCCGAATCGGCCAAGGCCACGGGTGATACCGATGCCGCCGTGGCGGATTTTCTGCGCATTGCCGATGCGGCGCCGGAGGCGACCATTCGGCCGACGGCCTTGTTCGACGCCGCCACCCTGCTGTTGTCCGCCAAACGCTGGCCGGACGCGGTGGGACTCCTGCAGCGCTTTCGGCGGGAGTTCCCGGAGCATCAATTCAATGCCGATGTCACCATGAAGCTGGCGGTGGCGCTGAAGGAAGACGGTCGAGCGGCTGAAGCGGCCGGCGAATACGAGCGCATTGCGAACGCCGGCAGCAGCGCTGCAGCCGACGCGGGCGAAGTCCAGCGGGCCGCCCTGTGGCAGGCCGCCGAGCTCTATGGCGCAGCCGGCCAGAGCGGCAATGAAGCGCGCATCTACGAACAGATCGTCACCCGCTTTCCGGCGCCGCAGGCCGAGGCGCTGGAGGCCCGCAACAAACTGGCGGAACTTGCTGCGGCACAGGCCGACTGGCCGACGCGCCAGCGCTGGCTCGAGGCCATCGTCGCCGCCGATGCGTCGGCTGGCGCCAACCGCACCGCCCGTAGCCGCTTTCTGGCCGCCATGGCGGCGATCGAGCTGGCACGGCCGGCTCGCGACGCCTTCATGGCCGTCCATCTCGGAGCGCCGCTCGCCGCGTCGCTCAAGCTGAAGAAAAGCCGCATGGAGCAGGCCTTGAGCGCCTATGGCGCCGCGGCCGCCTATGGCGTGGCGCAGGTCACGACCGCGGCCACTTTTGAAACGGCGGATCTCTACTACCAGTTGAGCCTCGACCTGCTGGCTTCCGAGCGGCCTGCCGGTCTCTCTGCCGAGGAACTCGAGGAGTACAGCCTGCTGCTGGAAGAGCAGGCGTATCCGTTCGAGGAAAAAGCCATCGACCTGTATCGCGTCAATGCCGGCCGGGTGGTGGACGGGGTCTACGACGAGTGGGTGCGGGCGAGCTTTGCCCGGCTGCATGTCATGGCGCCGGCGCGTTACGCCCGTACGGAAAGGAGTGCAGATGTTGCGACCTGGCTGGACTAGTTGGATGCGGAGCCGAACGCTGCTGCGCCGGGTGACCAGCTGCCGCGGACTGTGGTTGGCGGCCAGCGCCGCCCTGCTGGGCGGATGTGGTTTGCTGGGTGGCGGCGCCGAAAGTTCGAGCGTGGCAAGCGTCTCGACCGTGTCGGGCGAGGCACCGTCGCCTGAGCTGCAGGCGCGCTATGCCAGCCTCGTGGCAGATCTGATCTCGACCGAGGCCACCACGGCCACCACAGCCGCGACAGCACTTGAGGCCTTCAGTCATGAGCATCCGGAGCTGTCCGGGCCGCTGTTGAACCTGGGTCTGGTGCAGGCCAGAGCCGGCAACCCGGTGGGGGCTTTGCAGTGGTTTGATCAGGCGGCGCGGGTGTGAAGCCGCTGTGGTCCGGTGTGGAACGAGATCGGGGTGCTGCAGGTTCATCAGGGCCGGTTTGTCGAGGCAGAAGAAGCCTACCGCCGGGCCATCGATGCGGAGCCTGGATACGCCAACGCCTACTACAACCTGGCGATCCTGTATGAACTCTATGTTCCGCGGCCTGATCTGGCGCTGCAGAACTATGAGGTGTACCTGCAGCTCGGCGGTGATGGCAAGGATGTGGAGAAGTGGCTGGTGGATCTCCGCCGCCGTGTGGATGACATGCCGAAGACGGCGCGGGTGGATGGCAGCTCATGAATTCCGTCACCCGCAACGCCTGCTGCTTGCCACTGCTTTCCCTGACGTTCGCCGGCAAGACCCTGGCAGCCGACCTGCCAGCCACGGCAACACCCGCAAGTCCGGCATCCAGCCAGGCGCCGGCATCCGGGTCGGCACAACCCAGGAGCGGTGCGCTCACGCTGGACTCCACCGCCATTCGTGGCAACCAGGAGTTGCCCAAGGTCCTCTACATCGTGCCGTGGAAAAATCCGGCCGCGGTCGAGCTGTCCGGGAGACCGGTAAACAGTCTCATCGAGGAGATATTGACTCCCGTAGACCGTGAAGTGTTTCGCCGACAGACGCGCTACTTCAGTCAATTGTATGGGGCGGGGTCGGCGGCGCAGCAAACCGGCAGGCCGGGTGGGCACCCGGTGGCGACAGATGCCGGGGAAACAGCGCGTCTACAGGCGGTCGCACCAGCGGCCAGCAGTCAGCAGGATTGATTCAAGGAGGCTTGGGAACCATGAGCACGTATGCGTCGATTATCGGCTTCTTCCAGGATGGCGGGTGTTTCATGGACCCGATCGCACAGGGCTTTGCCTCCGGACTGGCCGTAGCCGTCGAGCGCTACATCTATCTTTCCAAAACATCGGTCAGCAACCAGATACTCTGGAAGAAGATCACGCCCTTCATCCAGGGCGGCAAGTTTGCCGAAGCCGCCAGCCTCACCTCCAAGTCGGGTGCGGTCATCGGCTCGATCCTCACCTACGGCCTGGATCGCACGCGGACAACCACGCGCCGCGATGACATCGAAAAGGCGATGGAAGAGAGCCTGATGGAAGTCATGCCGCGACTGGAAAGCCGCACCCACTACCTGGCGACCTTTGCCAACATCGCGACCCTGCTTGGACTGCTGGGCACCATCATCGGTCTCATTCAGGCCTTCACTGCGATGGATCAGGCCAATCCGGCGGAAAAGGCCGATCTGCTCTCGGCCAGTATTGCCGTGGCAATGAATACCACCGCATTTGGGCTGATGGCCGCCATACCGCTGCTGCTGGTGCATACCGTTCTGCAGAGCAAGACCACCCGGATCATCGACAGCCTCGAGATGGTGGCGGTCAAGTTCCTGAATGCAGTGGATGAACGCAAGCGTCAGCAGACAGCAGTCGCCAGCTGATCCAGGCCCGGCCTGAACGCAGAGCAACAGCACGGAAGATCAGGAGCGGTCGATGTTCGGCAAGCGACGCAGACGGCGGAAAAACGATATTCCAGACCTGGAAATCACGGCCTTCATGAATCTGATGGTGGTGCTGGTGCCATTCCTGCTGATCACGGCGGTGTTCTCCAAGCTGGCGATCATCCAGCTGGATCTGCCGGCGGCCTCCACGGTGTCGGCGGCGGAACCGGTGTTCCAGCTGGAAGTGGTCGTCCGCAAGGATGCGCTTGAAGTCGGTGAACGCAGCAATGGGCTGCTGACCCGCCTGCCGATGGTCGGGGACCATCACGACTACACCGGCCTCGGCACCTATCTGCAGCGGATCAAGGCCAGCTATCCGGACATGTCCAATGCCACCGTGCTGCTCGAGCCCGATGTGCCCTACGACACCCTCGTGCAGGTCATGGATACCCTGCGTTCTTTTGATGCCGGCCGCGATGGCCAGATGGTTCGGGCTGAACTGTTTCCGGACATCTCGATTGGCGACGCACCGGCGGCCAGCGGCATCAAGGGAGGCTGAGTCATGCAGCAATCAAAGCGGGCACTCCGCATGGAGCGCCATCACAAGCGCACCAAAAGTGGCGCAGCGCTGAATCTGGTGTCGATGATGGATATCTTCACGATCCTGGTGTTCTTCCTGCTGGTCAGTTCCGGGGAAACGGAAGTCCTGCCCAACCCGAAGAGCATCCAGCTTCCGGAGTCGGTGGCGCTGGAGAGGGCCCGTGAATCGGTCGTGGTGATGGTGACGGATGAGCAGATCCTCGTGCAGGGGCGGCCTGTCGCCAGCGTTGCAGCGGCTCTCGATGGAGATGAGATCGTCATCCCGCAACTCATGGATGCCTTGCGCCAGCAGACCGACCGCGTGTTGATCCAGCAGGCCAAGGCCGACATCGTGGCCAGGGAAGTCACGATCCTGGGTGACAAGGAAATTCCGTACCGGCTGTTGAAGCGGGTCATGGCCACCTGCACGGCCGCCGAATTCGGGCAGATTTCCCTGGCTGTCGTGCAGAAGCCGGGTGCAGAAGTGGCAACCCAGGTGGCAGCGCTGTGAGTGCGGCAATCCTGCAGAGACCCGTGATGCCGCTGGCATCGTATCGCCTCTACACGCTGGCCTGGGACCGGTCGGCGGATGATGAGCAGCGCTTTCACGTCATCGGCAAACGCATTGCCATCACCACCTTGCTGCTGTTCGTGGTGGTCTCGCTGTTGCCACTGCCGAAACATGATCCGGCGGTCAATATCCCGGTGCCACCGCGTCTGGCGCGGCTGGTGCTGGAGAAGGCGGTGCCGATACCGCCGCCCGTGGTGGAGAAGCCGCAACCACCGCCGGAGCATCAACCAGAGTCGCCGCCCGAGCGGCGGGCCGTGGAGCCGGTGCCGCCAGGCAAGACCGCGGTGGCCACGACCGATCGGTCTCCAGGCTCGAAGACCCCGGGAAATGGCAAGGCCCGCAAGGCGGGTTTGTTGCCCTTCATCGATCAGTTGGCGGACTTGCGTGACAACCAGGCACTGACCAGCATCACGTCCGGTGGCACCGCGTACACCGGTGCAGTGGGTAACGCCCCGCAGGTCGAGCGTGCGCTGATCACGTCGAAGGCCGGCGTCGGCAGTGGCGGCATCAACACCGCTGGCTACAGCCGCAATACCGGTGGCAGTGGTCTCGGTGGCCGGGCCACGACGCAGGTGGCCAGTGGCATGGCGGCTCTTGGTGGTGGTGGCGGCAGTGGTGCTGCCATGGAGGAGGGCAGTGGCGCCGGACAACATGCGTCGCGGAGCCGCGAAGAAATCGAAATGGTCTTTGATCAAAACAAGGGGGCCATCCACGCGCTGTACAACCGTGCGTTGCGCAGCAATCCGGATCTGCAGGGCAAACTGGTTCTGAAGCTGACCATCGAACCGACGGGGCGGGTGTCGGACGTGCAGGTGGTATCCAGCGATCTCCACGACGAGGAGCTGGAGCGCAAGCTGGTGCAGCGCGTGCGGATGTTCAGCTTCCTCGCGAAGGATGTGCCGCCCGTGACCACGACCAAGCCGATCGACTTCTTCCCCGCCTGATCTCCCCGATCACCGCTCCAGGTCGGTGGTCAATGCCATCGGCGTCAGTTCGCTGCAGGACGCACCATGGCGGAAGCAGCTGTAGCAGCGATGGTGCTGCAGGAGAACCCGGGGCTTGAGCGCCTCGGTGAGCGACATACCCTGATCGAAGCGCGGATCATCGTCGACCAGCGTGCATGGATAAATGCGCATCCGGCCGGCCATCTTCACCGCCATCTTGCTGAACGCGCACATGAACTCCCGCCGGCTCGCTGCGCCATGAAAACGCGTCATGCAATCCGTGGTCACCACGGGAACATCGGCCTGCGATCCGGGTATGCCGAAATCGGGAAAGGCCACGATCCGCAGATCGGAGGGCAGGCCTTCGCGGGCCAGCAACTGCCGAAAGTCATGATCCACGGCGGACTCATCGCAGCCTGGCTGCATCTGCCGGGCCAGTGAGACCTTGAACCCGGCCTTGTGCAGGCCGAGCAGTCCCTGCAGGGCCAGGCGAAAATTGCCCGCGCCACGGCCGGCATCGTGGCGTACCTCATCGGGGAAATCGAGGCTGACGCGAAAGGTGATCGGGTGTGTGCTCCCCGCCAGTTTGCGAATCTGCGTCAATCGACGGACCACCGGCGCCGTGCCGTTGGTCAGCACGAGGCACGGCCGGTGGCTGGCGGCATATTCCAGTATGGCCACCATGTCCTTGATGACGAAGGGCTCCCCGCCAGTGAAGGAGAATTGGCGGACGCCGAGGCCGACTGCCTCATCGATCAGCGGTCGCACATCAGCCAGCGAGACACGCTGCAGGCGTGTGTCACCGGGCCGGGAACCCTCCAGGCAAAACGGGCAGTCGAGATTGCAGGCTGTGCCGGTGTGGATCCAGAGCTCGTCGAGGGCGTGAGGCTGGATCCAACCCGTGGCTGGTGTCAGCACGGGTTGCCGTCGTGGCGGGAGCCGCCGGCACTGTCGCTTGGGTCTTCTTCAGGCATTTCCACCGGCCCCAGCGGTTCGTAGTGGCGGGTGAGCCGGCTTGGCGGCACACCCAGGCCATAGGCGACGGCGAGGAGTCTGTTGCCGGTGGCCCGCCACAGCCAGCCATCGCGCTCCCAGCGCCGCGGTGATACCCCGATGGGTGTTGGAATCTCGGCAAAGCTGCCATGCAGGCGCAACGCCCGTACCAGTGGCACTTCCTCGAACAGTGGTGTGTCGGCGAAGCCGCCCACGGCGTCGTAGGCGCCCCGGCCGGCAAACAGGCCCTGGTCGCCATACGGTGTGCCGAAGCGGGTTCGCCAGTTCGTCAGGGCAGCAAGCAAGGTTTTGTACCAGGTGGATGTACCGCTGAAGCGGAAACGGAAGAAGCCGCCTGACGCACCGGCAAGGTGGCTTCGCCGGATCAGCGAGATGCTGTCGTCAGCCGGATCGGCGTCGGCATGCAGGAACCAGAGGACATCGCCCGAGGCACGCAGGGCGCCGGCATGCAACTGGCGACCACGTCCGGGCCGTGTGCCCACATAAGCGCAGCGGAAGCGGCGGGCCAGGCTCCGGCAGCCGGCGCTGGAACCGCCGTCGACAATCACGATCTCATCCGGCGATGGGTCGAGACGACGCAATTTGGCAAGCAGGGCTGCCAGTGATTCGTTGTCACCCACCACGGGAATGATCACGCTGACGGTGGGGCCCGATCCTGGTGCCGCCACGACGGGGCGCATCAAGGGGACCACGGTGCTGGTCGCGGCATTCATCTGGCACAGTATCCCAGACTCTGCAATGCGCGGTACAGCGCACGCCTCGCAGGCCGGAGGTCGGTCCGCAGATCGGCAGCCAGCCTGAACAAATTCCCGACAACGTCGATGTCATAACGTGTCGCAATATTTGCCACATCGAGGCCGGCTTGCTCACAGATCGATTGCAATGCTGCGTGCAAGTGCGCGGTACTCCACGGCAGTTCATCGAGCGGCGGCCAGGCATGCCGGCTACCCATGCAGGTGACACCACCATCCAGCGCCGGACCCAACACCACCGCGTGCCGTGTCAGCGCATGCCTTGCTGCGAGATAGTCGTCAGGGCCGAGTACCGGCGCATCACTGCCTATATATAGAAGAGCGCCATGCCCCTGATCGCGAAGTTGCCGATCCAGGGTCGCGATGCGGGCGCCGAGATTGCCCTCGGACTGCGGGATGACGTCGAGGCCGGCAACCGGCAACGATCGTGCCCACGCCACGTCATCAGTGGCGGCGGGGGCGATGATTCTCGCGCCCGGCCAGGCGGCGAGATCCTCGAGTGCAGTCGCCAGCATCAACTCACAGAGTCGCAGCGTGGCGGGTTCACCAACGTGTACCGCGAGCCGCCGCTTGCCTGATCCCGGTGCCGGCCGCCGGCATACCAGCACCAGTGCCGGTTCTCCGGGGAGCAGGCCAACCCCCGTCATCAACCTCAAAAGTCAACCCCTGAAACCACAGCATCCTGGCCTCTTTGTGCGGCGCAAAGACTGCAATGCAATACATCAATGGAGTGCATTAACATGAGACATATCAATATGATGCAGGCGATGAATTTGCCATAACGCAACATTCCCGAGACCGGGACTCAGCTCCGGACCCAGACCGGGAGGACTTGTATATACTCCGGCCCTGAGTCAGGCAGACGCCCCGATTTTCGCAGTCAAGCCCGGCGGTTCGAGTTCCAATCTGGCCATAGGTCCCGTGTCGGGGTACTTCTTGCCGGATTCGCTCGGGACGCCGGGCCCTTCTTTTTCAGCGGCCCATCTCTACCGACACTTCGCCGCTTTCCGCTCCGCCTTCAGGGATGCCAGTTTCTGGCGATAGAGCTGCCCCTGGCGCGTTGTATAGCCCAGACGCAGGCGCAATTGCAGCTCGGTGATCCGATTCTCGAGGCGCACACAGCGTTCATTGGCATCGACGACGCCGGCCGTGGCGCCCATGGCGCTCAAGCCCATGCTGATCGCCAGCAATACGCCGCACCATCCACCAACTGTATGAATATCCGTCATGGTCAAAGGCTCCCGATGCAGTACCCCGGATAGCCTCAACCTGATCACGCACGACGGCGACACTCGAAAGTCGACATTGCATGTGGAATGAGCGTCGGCCGGGGTTATCGGGGGAGTGGCCGATGGGCGATCACGAACTCCGCCACCGGCTGACCACCAATCAGGTGCTCCTGAATGATGCGTTCCAGTACCGGAGGCGTGCAGTCCCGATACCAGATGCCATCCGGATACACGACGGCGATCGGCCCGGCCATGCAAACCTGCAGGCAATTGGCCTTCGTTCGATAGATGCCGCCGTAGCCCGTCAGATCGAGCTCATGCAGGCGTTGCTTCAGGTAGTTCCATGCCGCGAGGCTGTCCTCGCGCGTGGAGCACTTGGGTTTGGTTTGATCGCAGCACAGGAAGATGTGTCGGCGGATGTGCTCGATGCCCAGCGTGCGCACCCGATTGGCGACCTGCTCTGCGGATGGCCTGTTTCCCGGCAGTTTGTTGTCCACCATCTCAGTGCCGCGCCAGAAAGCCCAGCAGAGCCTGGCTGAATTCCGCCTTCTGCTCCCTGCCGGCGACCACATGGGCCACATGCGGCAGGTGCAGTCCCTGGGCGTTCGGAATGCCTCTCTCCAGGGGCAAGGTCGTGCGTGGCCCCGTGACCTGATCCTGCCCGGAATGAATGATGAGGCTGGGCGCCGACACCTGGTTGAGACGCGCCGTCACGTCATGATCCAGGCAGGCCGCAACCAGTCGCTCATGCGCCGGATAGCGGCCGTTGAGTTCACTCCATGGGCCGTCCAGCCCCAGTAACTTCCCGCGGTTTTCGTTGTAGAAGTCGGGGAGGAACGACATCAGGCAGACGTGCTTCTGGAACGTCAGGAAGCCGCTGTCACGGTGGATGTCCCGGAACAATTCCAGTTGACCATGAAGAAAGGGGTCAACACTGGCCCAGGCGCCCATGTTGACCATGCTTCGCACGAGATCCGGACGCCGGATCGCAACTTCCTGGGCTATGCAGGCCCCCATGCCGACCAGCCCGACGAAATGCACCCGTGACCAGCGCAGGTGATCCAGCAGATCCATGACATCGGTGGCATGCAGGGCCATCGTGGGTGGGTGGGCGGAATCGTCCGTGGAATCACCGATGCCGCGATAGTCGATGATCAATACCTGATATTGATCGGTCAGGCCCCGTGCCAGATGCCGCTCGCGACCATGGCAATAGGTGCCCCAGCCACCCATGCAGATGACCGGGTCACCCCGGCCATGGATTTCGTAGTACATGGCGTGGCCGTTGATCTGCACCGTGGGCATCGATTTCTCCCGGAACTGGCCAAGGGGCTGGCCAGGGGGATTATCGCCCAGACTGTTGGTTGTGGCGGTGCGGCCACTTTGGTGTGCCTCAGGCCGACAGGAAGATCACCACTGCCACGATCGGCGCGAGCAGAGCCAGGGCCGCCAGCATCACGTCGCCGAGCTGTTCGATATTGTCGAGGTTGAAGTCTTGCAGCATGGTTCACATTCCTTGTGTTGATTCTGGTGTCATGCGTAAAGTACGCACTCCCGGTCGCTCAGTCCTTGCATGGGGGTAACACCCTGTAACACTTTGTAACGCTGAGTCACCCTTGTGATTCAGGCGCTTGGAATCAGTTCGTGAACAGCAAGACATCAGCCCGCAAAGCGGCGCGCATTACACCGGAATGCCGTGGGGAAAACTGTGACCCATGACGCGAATCCTCCTCATCGATGACGACGAGAAACTCGGCGAACTGCTGAAGGCCTACTTCCAGCGCTTCGATCTGCAGCTCGACGCCGCCACCCTGCCATCGGTTGGCCTGGCCAAGCTCCAGCGTGACAAGCCTGATCTGGTCATTCTCGACGTGATGCTGCCTGAACAGGATGGCTTTGAAGTCTGTCGCACCATCCGCAAGACGAGTGCGGTGCCCGTGGTCATGCTGACCGCACGCGGCGAAGTGACCGACCGCATTGTGGGCCTGGAGATCGGAGCGGACGACTATCTCCCCAAGCCATTCGAACCACGCGAGCTGGTCGCCCGCATCCAGAATGTGCTCCGGCGTGGCCGTCCGCGGGGCAACGACCAGACGCTGCATTTCGGTGAGCTGGTCATCAATCTGGAGCGTCGCTCGGTTGACCTGGAAGGTGAGCCGCTGGATCTCACCACGATGGAGTACCAGTTGCTGGCCCTGTTTGCCGCCAATCCCGGCAAGACCTTCAATCGCGACGAAATCCTCAACGAACTCCGGGGCATCGACGCGCAGCTGTTTTCCCGCTCGGTCGACATTCTGGTCAGCCGTTTGCGGCAGAAGCTCAAGGACACCAGCCGGCAGCCGCGTTTCATCAAGACGGTCTGGGGTACGGGCTATGTCTTCATCGCCGAAGAGGTGCAGCCGTCTTGATCAAGCAGATCAGCCGGTCGTTGTCGGCGCGGCTGCTTGGCATCTTCATCCTCACGGCCATCGTGTATGCCGTGGCCGGGCGGTTTGTCTACACGCTCGTTCTCGACCAGGACTATCTGCGCGAGGTGGTCGGCGCGCATATTTCCCTGTATGCCGACTATGTGATGAACGACATCGGCTCGCCGCCCAGCATCGAGCGGGCCGAAGCCATCACGAAGCGTGTGCCAGTCGATATCCGGATCGCCGGCCCGGGGGTGGACTGGACGTCCGACCCCTCCTTTCCATCGATCGACAAAATCCCCTTCGGGCCGATACCGATGGATTTTCTCGGGCTTGATGAAAAAACCCACCGCAAGCTCGAAAGCTGGGCGACCACCCTGAAACTGGTGCGTTTCGCGGAATATCGGCGCTATGCCTTCATCGAGCTGGTGCGCGATGGCTACAAGATCGTCATCGCGTCGCCACGCATGTCCGAAACGCCACGGCCGGACCTCACCCAGCCTGCCATCGTGTTCATCTCGATCATCGTGCTGCTGGGTTGCTATTTCGCGGTGCGCTGGCTGGTGAAGCCCATCAAATGGATCCAGAAGGGCACCGCCCGCATCGGCCAGGGCGATCTCACCTACCGGATCAAGGCCAACCGGCACGATGACCTGGGGGATCTGGCCGCCGACATCAACCACATGGCGGACGATGTGCGGGACATGCTCGAGGCCAAACAGCAGCTGCTGCTGGCAATCAGTCATGAGCTGCGTTCGCCGCTCACGCGCGCCAAGGTGGCCCTGGAATTTCTGGATGACAGTCAGGTCAAGCACGACCTGCTGGGTGACATGCGCGAGATGGAGCACCTGATCGCCGATCTCCTCGAGAGTGAACGGATGAATGCCGGGCACACCACGCTGCGCCGCTCGCCGGTGGATCTCGGGCCGATGCTGCGATCACTCATCGAGACGGAGTTTGAAGATCGCTCGGCCCGGATCGATCTGCGGGTGCCGGCCGAGCCGGTGGTGCGCGAGGTGGACGAGATTCGCGTGCGGCTGGTTGTCAAGAACCTGATCGAAAACGCGCTGCGTTACTCACCACCGGATGGCGCACCGGTGGAGGTCACGCTCACGGCCCTGCCGGGCATGGTCACGCTGCGGGTTCGCGATCACGGTCCCGGCATTCCGAAGGAGCACCTGTCGCGGGTCACCGAGCCGTTTTACCGGGCTGATCGTGCTCGCAGCCGCAGCACCGGTGGGCTCGGGCTGGGCCTGTATCTCGCCAAGCGGATCGCGGAAGCCCATTGTGGTTCGCTGGTCATCGAGAGCGAGTTGGGGCAGGGCACCCTGTGTATCGTGACGCTGCCGGACTGCATCCCCGCTGCGGATATCTGACGCCTGTCGACTGCAGTTGGCTCTGTTAGCATGACCGCATCGGAATGCGAGTCGGAGGAGGGCCAGCCATGACCGGGGACGAAGATTACAAGAGCCAGTTGGACGAGGCCGCCGAGCAGGTCATCGAGCTGGGCAACGGGATGCTGGAGGCCGATGACGATGCAGACTCCTGGGATATCGCCGACGGACTGCTCGCTGGTGCAATCCAGTTCTGGCTGTATTCCCGCCAGCCCTGTGATGACCCGATGTGCGAGAACTGTGCGGAAGTCAGTACCGCCGAACTGCGCCTGAAGAAGCTCATGGCAGAGGCGCGGCGCTGGGCGGAAGACAGTAACTATTATCATTCAGCTTCCGACACCAATGTCGGATGGGCCTGAAGCCGTCCCCGCCGCAGCCTGTGCTATATTCGCCCGCGATTTTCAGACCACGGTAGCTGCCAGAAATGCCCAAGATTCACGTGATTGATCGTGCGGGTAACGCCCTCACGGTCCAGGTCGACAACGGCCTGACGGTAATGGAGCCCTTGCGGGAACTGGACGAAGGTTGCGAGGCCCTGTGCGGTGGCATGTGCTCCTGCGCAACCTGCCATGTCTTCGTTGCCCCCGAGTGGTTCGACAAACTGCCCCAATGCCATAGCGATGAGCTGGAACTGCTCGAGGGCACGGAGAATTTTCGTGCCGGCCAGTCGCGTCTCTCGTGCCAGATCAAGGTCAGCGACGCCATCGACGGCATCAAGGTCACGATCGCGCCCGAAGAGTAGGGGATGCCGATCGAGTACGAGCACCTGATGTCGCTCCGGACCCGGGGCGAACGTGTCAGCTATACCGATCGGGACACACTGCTGTATGCGCTGGGAGTAGGTCTCGGCCGGGACCCGGCAAACCGGGATGAGTTGCCCTATCTCGTGCGGCGCACGACGCTCAAGTCCGTGCCCAGTTTTGCCAGCATGCTCGCGGCATGCACACTCCTCGATGGCTGCGGCTGGGATTCAGGCCAGGTCACCCCGCACGAGGAGAGCGTGACACTGTTGCGACCCCTCGATGAAGCAGGCTCGCTGCTGCTCGACAGTGAAGTGGTTGCAGTCCTCGACAAGGGTGCGGACACCGGCGCATTGATCGCCACGGAAATCCGGGGCAGACGCGAACACGATGCCCAAGCCATGTTCACCGTGCGACGCACCTGGCTCGCGGGCGGTGATGGCGGCTTCGGCGGACCACGCAGGGATGCAGAGCTGTCGAGCGGGCCGCCGGCTCGTGCGCCGGACATGTTACAGACCAATTTCACCCGGCCCGACCAGGGGATTCTGTTCGGCCTGTCCACCGACCGCCATATCCCCTCTTTCCAGGCCGCCGGGTTGCCGCCATCCGGCTCGCCGGGGGCGCCCTTGCATGCCCTCTGTCTGCAGGGTATTGCCTGTCACGCCATCCTGCGGATCATCTGTGAATACGACCACACGCTGATCCGCTCATTCAGCACGGCATTCACCGGCATTGCCTTTCCCGGCGAGACCCTGGACACCGAAATCTGGCAGGAAGCCAACGTTGTGTACTTCCGGCTGCGTTCCCGGGAGCGGGACGCCATCGTGCTCGACCAGGGCCGCTGCGTGCTGCACACCTGAACTTGTAGCCGCCACGCTTTCGGCTAAACTGTCGCCCTGCTGTGGGGCCGTAGCTCAGCTGGGAGAGCGCCGCGTTCGCAATGCGGAGGCCGGGAGTTCGATCCTCCCCGGCTCCACCATAAAATCGATAACTTACCGTCCCACTCGCCTACATCCGGCGTCCCGTAAGTGCAACTGCAGTCAATCGGTGAACGCGACCAGCTGGTGGTCTCATCTCCGCCCCGGCACGTCGAACGCGGGGGCTGGGGTTCGACGCCCCATCGGCTGTCCAAATCGCCCTGCGACGTTGTCGAATTTGGGAGTTCGAACCGGTGCCTCCAGGCACCCTAGATGCGACCCCGGGCCCGAAGTGGGGCCTTAGTCGCATCTGGCGCGCCTTCTCTAAGTTCCTGACCGGACTCGTGGTTTACTTTTTCTACCGGAGACAACGTTTGCTCCAGGATTTGCACCCGGTGCCCGCTAGGCGCCTGAACCTGCGGGCGGCGCTGTCCAAGACCTAACCCCCTGCTCGGCGATCCTGTTAGCCATCCGAAGGTTTCGGGCGTGTACAAACGCAATTGCGCGACGACTGTACGAGGCGTACTCCTCGACACTAGTCGGCAGCGGCGGCCGTAAGAAGTCATCGAACCCGATGAAAAACCTCACCGATGAGTAATCATCGGAAACGAGGTCCTGGAGCAGGAAGTGGTTTACGTACCCGCGGAAGTCACCGAAGATTCTGAAAAACGAGTAGTAGCGCGATAGCACGTCGGCGAGGGGCTATCGCCACCGACGTATTGGCGCCGGATGCATTCGAGGGTCAGATCGAAACGGTCATCGATCTTTCTGTTCGTCCCGCGCGCCTGGTTGATAGCTGGTGTTCCACCCGTCGGGAAGATGATATACCCACCGATCATGTGCGAAATTGTGACGAACTCTTCAAGGTCGGAGGACGGAAAAATGTCCAGAAGTGGCTTCATCTTCATGCGTCGGTAGGTGTGGATTATGGAGTCACTCGTCATTGCGAACTCGCCAAATGCCGACCGTAAGACAGAGGTAGCCTCGTGGCCCGGGGTCGTACAGTTCGAACGGGGCTTCACTAGGCAATGGCGTGCCCCACAGCCGCAGGTGGGCACGCCGCAGTTGTTTGCTCTTGCGGTCCGGATCCACGTTCCCCGAGTCCAGCCTGACGTCTAACGTCGGATCGAAGGCAATGTCATCTGTCATGGCTGCGAAGATTAGCATCGCATTCAACCGTCGGAACTGGGACTGCGCCAATCCCGATGGATAAAGTATGGCTGAGACCTTCAGATACTCGGTCGTGGATGCAGGAAGCACTGACTAGCTTCAGTGAAGCCTAGCAAGAAGGAACCTGAGGATTAGCAGGAACGTGGGCCCGCTCGCCAATGATCTATTATGAGCGGGCATAGAACCGTCGAAATGGTCAGGCTTCGTGGGGGTGACCTGCTAGGCGATTTTCGGCCCAGTTGATTCTTGAGAGGATGGCTCCCCGGGTCAAGAGAGGGAGCCATGAAGAAGACCAGATTTTCAGAAGAGCAGATGGTGAAGATCCTGCGCGAGGCCGATGTGGCCACGGTCGCGGTGGTGGCCAAGAAGCACGGGATCAGTGACCAGACGATCTACCTGTGGCGGAAGCGGTTCGGGAAGCTCGAACCGGTGGACGTGAAGCGCCTTCGCCACCTGGAACAGGAGAACGGCCGGCTGAAGAAGCTGGTGGCCGAGCGGGACCTGGAACTCGAGGTGATGAAGGAGGTAGCGGCAAAAAAATGGTGAGCGCACGCGTGCGCCGGGCCCAGGTCGCCTTCGTTGAGCAACGCGGCCTGTCCCGACGACGTGCGTGTGCGCTGCTCTCGGTGGCTCGGTCTACACTGGGTTACCAGTCACGGCTGGCACTGAAGGATGCGCCTGTGGTGCTCGCGATGCATGAGCTCGCGGCCCAGTACCCTCGCTACGGCTATCGGCGGATCCAGGTCTTCCTGGAACGCCAGGGCTACGTGATGAGCCCGGACCGGGTTCACCGCCTGTGGCGTCAGCTGGCCCTTCAGGTACCGCGCCGGCACCCGCGACGGCGTGTGGCGAGCCACCGGCCCCGCCCGCTCCCGGCCACTGGGGCGAACTACCTGTGGGCTTACGACTTCGTCTTTGATGCCTGCGCCAACGGCCAGCAACTGAAGTGCCTGACGGTGGTCGATGAGTACACTCGAGAGTGCCTGGCAATCGACGTGGCCGGCAGCATCCGTTCTGGTCGGGTCATCGAGGTGCTAAGTAGACTCGTGAGTGTTCACGGTGCACCCCGCTATCTGCGCTCGGACAATGGGCCGGAGTTCGTGTCGAGAGCCGTCCTGTGCTGGCTGCATGGGGCGAACATAGACACCGCGGCGATCGACCCGGGAAAGCCGTGGCAGAACGGTCTCAACGAGTCCTTCAACGGCAAGTTCCGCGACGAGCGCCTGAGTATGCAGTGGTTCAAGAACCGGATCGATGCGAAGATCCTGATCGAGGAGTTCCGGCAGCAGTACAACGAGGTTCGACCGCACTCGAGTCTCGGGCAGCTGACGCCGGTGGAGTTCAAGCTGATGTTGTCACAACAACTGAATCCGGTAACGGCCATTCTCCAATGACGGGTGGTCCGAAGAAAGCCAGCAGGTCAGGGGCGCTGAACTTCGCCCCAAAGTCAATCGCAGGTGAGCCAAATTTGAAATGGGAAGACTATAAACCGCTGGTCCAGGCCTCAAGAGAAGTCATTGTCTATCCGTACTTGGCGCGGTCTCTGAATGGGCAATCAGGCATCTGCCTAGACGTGGGTTGCGGATCGGGGGATCTGACCTGTTTTCTTGCCAACGCTACAAAGCTACAGATCATTGGAATTGATCGGGATATCCCAAGTTCTGCTCATGAACAGTGCGCCAAAAGCTCCGTGCACTTGGTTAAGGGCACGCTTGAAAAAAATGGAATCCTCGAGGTAGGGGTCACTTTTGATTGCGCATATAGCAATTGCTGCTTCTGCCACCTAAGTGACGAGGTATTCGTGGAAGTATTAGTCGATCTCTACAACTCGATTAGGAACGGCGGCCGCCTTGTTTTTCTTGTCCCAAGTATCGAATGGGCGCGTGAGATGTATTCCGATATCGAATATGTTGCGAGTGGAATCACCGCGACACCCAGATATGGAGGCAGGCAGCACTTCAGATCATCCGCGTGGTACATGTCGGCGCTTGCTCGGGCTGGATTCAAGGACGTGCGATGTGAGCAAGTATTGATTCCCGATGATGAACGGCTGGAGGCCCGCTACCGGGAGAGGCATGGTCTACCGCTATTGACCGCCTTCTACGCGACGAGAGACGGCGGCGTTGGCAATTCAGAGGCAATAATGAAGGCCTTTGACATTGCTCATGAAAATAGAAAGCTCGAGATCCAGTTGTTCTGGCAGAGAAGTTTGTTCTTCTGGGGCTTCGTGGCTGCCGCCCTGTTTGGTTACGTGGGGGCTTTGAACGAACATTCGCACCTTACAGTCATTTTTGCGCTATTCGGGCTCGTCTGTAGCATTGTGTGGTCTCAAGGTAATCGAGGTAGCAAGTATTGGCAGGAGTACTGGGAGAAGAAGGTTAACTTCTACCGACACCGCGCCACAGGAGACATCTTCTACGACAGAAAGCCCACCAATCCGAGCTTTTGGCAAGTGTTTGAAGGACGGAGAATTAGTGTAAGTAAGCTAACCATGGCACTGAGCGACTTTACTGTTTTCCTATGGCTGTTGCTCTGTGTGGGTGCGCTTGTCGATCCGGTGATACTGAAGAACCAGCAAGGAAGGATCGCGCCGATACTTCTCCTGGCTACACTTGGCTACTGCTTGTACTTTCTGCGCAAGTCGAAGTCTGAGGACTAACGCTGCTCGCCCAGTAGTTTTCATATTGCACCGACGTGGACGATTTGTAGATGGCCCAGCAGGACCAATTCTCGACGGTGGACTTAGCTCCGGCTGAGTGGAGTAGGCAAGAAAATCTGACGAAACAGGAAGTTGGAGGCTAAATTGGCCCAATGTGTTGATTCGACAACTGGCCCCGGAAAGTGGCTCGAATACGTTCGCAATGCGGAGGCCGGGAGTTCGATCCTCCCCGGCTCCACCATCCACCACCATGCCACTGCACCCAGGCCTCACTCCACCGGGTTGTACCGCTCCACGAACTTGACTGATGCCTTGAGCATTTCCGTGCGCGTCTTGCTGCCGGAAAGCCAGTGGTCTTCGCCCTTCATGCGGATGAACTCGAAGGGCTTGTCGGCCTTCTTGAGTGCAGCAGCCATGGCCTCGCTCTGGGCGATGGGAACCACGGAGTCGTCGACGCCGTGGATGAGCAGGATTGGTGCATCCGCACGGGCGGCGAGTGCGCTCGGCGAGTAGCGGCTGGTGGCATCGACACCGCCGGCGCCGTCGACGCCCACTGCTTCCCGGAAGAACCGCATCGATTCACTGTTGCTGCCGTAGCCTTGCCGGTGCCAGGCGAGAAATGCGGGCAAGTCGGCCGGGCCTGCCACGGCAACCGCGCAGCGATACAAACCCTGTTGCACCGTCACCCCGGCGAGTGCTGCATAGCCGCCGTAGCTGGCGCCGACGATGCAGGCACGTCGTGGGTCGACGATGCCTTCGGCAGCCAGTGCCGCCAGGCCATCGGCAATGTCACCCAGTATCTTGCCGCCCCACTCACCGTAGCCGGCCTTGCGGAACCCGGCGCCTTGTCCGCCCGAACCACGGTAATTCGGCTGGAACACGGCGTAGCCGGCCGAGGCATAGGCCTGCGCCCACCAGTCGAAGCCGGGCATGTCGTATACGCCGATGGGCCCGCCGTGCGGCAGGACGACCACCGGCAGTTTCTGTGCCTTGTGCCCGGGGGGCAGGGTCAATACACCATCGAGAGCCAGGCCGTCTGCGGCCTTGTAATTGAACAGCCGGGTGGGCCCTACATCGGCGCTGCGTACCTTGGGGTAGGCGTAACCGATCGGATCCGCCTTGCCGGCGGAAATGTTCACCCGCCAATAGGTGCCGGAATCGTCGCCGCCGTCGGTGAAGGCGATCAGGTGGTCGAAGGTCCGGCTGTAGGAGTTGATCCGCACGTGATAGCCCGGAAATGCCTTCACCGTGCCCTTCATGCGTGAGCGCAGGGGCACGGAGTACACGTCAGGAAAGTCGGGATTGTCGGTCGCGAAGCCGAGGAGCAGGTTGCTGTCACGATCCCGAAGCACCCAGCGACCGTCCTCGCTGTAAGGCAATTCCTGACGTTTGCCGTCGGCAATATTGACCTCCACCATCACGTCCCGGTCCGCTGTCGGATCGAAAACCAGCACCGTTCCCGGCGTGCGTCCGAGACTCATCAGATCCGGAGTCACGGTTGGCGTGGGAACTTCCATCAACAGCTTGTCATGATCCTTGCCGGCATACAGCCTCCAGACGGCATTCACCCGATCGTATTCTTCGTGCGCCAGAATGCTGCCGTCCGCGCCGATGGCCCAGCCCCGGTAGTTCGGCCTGCCGCGGGCGATCCGCCGTGCCTTCCCGGAGTCCAGATCAACCTGGTACAGGTCCACCAGCACGTAGCCCTGGCTCGTGTCGGCGATGTAGTCCCCCTTTCTGGTCTGGAGGTAGGTCACGCCGCCGAAGTAGCCGTAGGTGTGGCCATCGAAGGCAGCTGACCCGAAGTAGCCGAGCACGACATCGCCGATGGCCGGATTTTTCTCGAAGATGACGGCAAGCTTGCCCGTTGAGACCGTCAGGTTGATGACACTCGACAGCTCAACCTGGCTGACGGCGAAATCGAATGGGGCCTTGAAGGTGCTGTGGGTCATCAGCAGTACATGGTTGTCGCCGATCCACCAGATGGCAGAAACCTTTTCGTTGCCGAGGCCGACATCCTGCAACAGCTTCCCGTCGGTCGTGCCCACGAGGAGACGGCGATGGTCACCCATCAGCGCGACAGTCGCGAAGCGCTCCCCGGAAGGTGACAGGTTCATGGCCTCGACGGCCGGCAGATGCCCGTAGGCTTCGAGGGGTGGCGCTGCGATGGCAGGTCCGGCGAGTGTCACCAGCGTGGCCAGAACCATCAGCCGCCGGACAGTCATGCATGAGATCAGCACGGCATCACCCCCTCCATTGCATGGAGTGATGTTGCCTCCGGGCACCGGCTTGGTGCAACCGCAATATCTCGATTACCTGATTTGTTGCCGGGCCACGATCGTCCTGCCATCTGCCGTGCTCAGCACCAGCGCACCGGTGTCATCGATGCGGTAGCTTTCGATCGCAGGTAACAGATCCAGCAACTTGCGCTCCTGGTTCATCAGTGCTTCGGGGCAGGCCATCATCGTGGTTCCAACCGGTTTGATGCTGAGCTTCGGCCCCCGGGCTTCGTAGCTGCCGATGATGCGGTTGCAGGTGGCGCTGCCAGCCAGCCGGCCGTCCGGAAGAAACAGCAGCGCGGCATGACTGTTGTCGATCACGCCCGTGCTGGCGATATCCTCTATCACCCATTCCTCGCCCTGCAGCGATGCGGTCTGTGGTGTCATGGTGCAGCCTCCCAGGATCAAGATGGCGGTCAGGGCTGATGCGAGTCCAGGTTTCATGTCGTATTCCTTTGCCAAGTTTCGGTATCTTGCCACTACCTGTGTCAGGAAAGCTGAACGCAGAATCACATAGCCCGGGAAGCTGAGTCTGCTGCTGGCGAGATCGAACTGCGCTTCGTAACAAATCCGTAGGGGAAGATTCATGACCGGTTAGCTACTGTCAGCCATGCGGATACGGTCAAATACCGCTTCCGACCCGCTGGCAGGTAGCAGATGATCCGCCCTTTTTCTCGCTCACCCCATGGTGTGATCCGGGCACCCATACCCGATTCCCGCATTCCCGCACTGGCGGTGGCCACGCTGCTCGCGTGCGGTGGTCCTGCATTGCCTGACGCTGAGGCTGCTGGCAGCCTGCCGTTGAAGGTCCTTGCACTGGATCCTGCGCCAAACTATGCACCGACACGTGATAAAGACGATGGCGCGCAGCTTACGGACGGAATTTACCAGCGATCTCCAATCTGGACGCGACGCGGATCGGTTGGGTGGGTCAACCAGACGCCAGTTGCCGTGACCATCGAAGCCACCACCGGGGCCGATACGGCCTATACGCTGGTTCTGCGCAGCGCATACCAATCACGTGCAGATGTGATGCCGCCACGACGCATGGATATTTACTGTGGCAGCCGCCTCTCCTCAGCATGGCGGCATACCGGCAGTCTTGTGCATGCCGCAAACGATGCTGCTGACGGCAATGTCGTGGACCTTGTGGTGCCCTTCATGGGCTGTGGCGAAAAGCAATTGCAGGTGGTGATCCACGCCGACGGTGCCTTTGTCATGCTTGACGAGATTACGTTGGCAACGGCGGCAGTGAGTGGCGATGCAAGGCTTCAAGTGCAGAAATCGCCTGCCAACATCCATGATCCGTGCGCTGATAGTACGCAGCGTCTGGAGGCGGGTCTGTTACAGGCCGGTCTCAGGACTCTCGGCAATACGTTGGATATCCTCAGCGGCACAGCCAGTCATGCCGGACTGGCCGCACCGTGGCAGTCTCTTGATCGGCCACTCACGGCAGCATATCTCCGCTTGCAAACTCTGCCGGACATGGGCGGACGTTTTGTCATTGGTCTGACCAATCCCGCTGCGGTACCACGTCGGTTTACGATTGAGGCACTGTCAGGCCCGGTGACGGCGACAAGGATTCAAAGGCTGTCAGCGGGGCTCGCCGCCAATGGTCGTGTGGTCTACGATGTCATCGATGAACCGGTAGTGGCCGGTGAAGAGATCGTCCTTGAGCCACATTCCCTTGCGTTTGCTTTCATCAGTGAGCCAAAAGGTGCACCGTCAGGAGTGCGACGTTGGCGTGTAGGCGACGACACTGGCTGGGCGCAGACACTGACCGTTGAGGTGCACCTGCAGGACCATATCCGGCCGACGGTTGCCGACAAGCCACGGGTGTTGGTCTGGACCTATCCAAGCGATGCTCCGATTTGGTCACCAGCCAACGCCCAGGAGACCGCCACCCGCCTCAGTGCGGCGGGCGTAAACCTCTTCGAGGTTCATCCAAGCAGTCTGCCGCAACCCTTCGCAGAAAATGACTGGCCCGCGCGCACCCAGGCACTGCGTAAAACCCTCGCACTGTATCGCGGCCGCGGCCTGGTGCTGCTGTTTCTTGGTGCAGACGGCTGGCAGCGACTCGCCACGATGAATGACGATCAAGTGACACACGGACGCCTTGAAAAGTGGCTGACCGTGCTCGCAACGACTGTGCGCGAGGCGGGGTACGGTATGGACGACTGGGCGCTCTATCCACTCGACGAGCCCCACGGGACACAGCTCGACCAGCTGGCTGATGTAATCGACACCCTGCACTCAATTCAGCCGGCACTGCGCTTCTATGCAAATCCGATTGCTGGTCGCGCCCTCGAGACATCGACTGTCTGGCGCCTGCGCTCCTTGCGGGGCCGAATAGATTACTGGCAGCCACGTGCCGGAGAAGCATTTGCGCGCACGCGGGAAATACTGGGTAACGAGGCGAATACCAAGGCGGAACTATGGCTGTATGCGAACCCGCCGGAACCGGCACGCTCCGCACTGCCGGCATGTTACAGAGACCTCGGACGTCTGGCCTTCGACGAAGGCGCCCATGGCATGGGCTTCTGGTCGTTCAGTGATACGGAAAAGTCGAGCGCCTGGAGCGACTTCGACGGCTCACGTCCGGACTGGTCGGTAGTCTACGAGGGCAGGAACGGTGCAGGCTTTGTCACGAGTCGGCGCTGGGAGGCGTTCGTGCAAGGAATCGCGGATCATGCAGCACTGCGTTACTGCGCACGATCAGCATCTGGAGATCTGATTACGGCTGAACAGTGCCGGCATTATCGCGCCGCACTCGATTCACTACGGCCTGATTGCACGGGGTGGTGGTAGGGATGGTGTCGCATGCTGCCGTCAGATCCGGCCTATCATGGCAAGGTGCATCGCTTGGTCTGCAGGTTGTCCTGCAATTGCTGGTTCTTGCGCTACTGGCGCGCATGCTCGATCCGCAGGCCTTCGGCCTCGTGGCGGCTGCCTATATCGTGATCGATCTGTGCCAACTGCTGTCGGAAGCGGGCGCCTCCGCTGCAGTGATTCACCGACAACAACTGGATCGTGACTTCGTCGGCACTGCATGGTTCACGTCGATCATGATCGGAATCTTTCTCTTCATTGTGCTGGCACTGGTGTCATCGCCAGTGTCAGGCCTCGTGGCAATGGCCGACCTGCAACCTGTTCTGATCGCACTCGGCGGTGTATTTGTACTGATGGGTATTGCGCGTGTGCCCGAGGCGCTGCTCCAGCGTGAGCTGAAGTTCGCGACCTTGATGAAGATCAATTTGACGTCACAGGTTGTTGGTTACGCGCTGCCTGCAGTCATACTTGCGCTGCTTGGTTACGGTGTCTGGGCTCTGGTCACGGCAACGCTACTGCAGTGGACCATCAAGACCACCATACTCTGCCTCATTACGCGAGGCAGTCATGAGCCATCCTTTTCCGTTGCCGCACTAAAGGAAATGCTGGCCTTCGGCCTCGGCATTACCAAGGAGAAGATCTGGAATTATGTGATCGTGCAGGGCGACCGGTTCATTGTTGGGCGGCGTCTGGGAGCGGATGCGTTGGGTCAATATCACGTGATGGCGGTCGCGATGCTGCCTGGCCGTTATTTTTGTGACGTGATCGACAATGTGTTCTTCCCGGTGATGGCCCGGATGCGCGAGGATCGCGAAAAGTTGATTGCAACATGGCTGAGCTTGGTTACAAACTGCTTCGTATTCATGTTCGGCGTTGGAATATTCCTCGCGGCCAATGGCGATGAGATCGTCCGCCTTGCATTCGGAGAGCGCTGGCGGGCCACCACGACAGTGTTCCAGGTGCTGTGTCTTGGTGCCGGGTTCGTAACCATTATCCGCATAAGTGACGCACTGAATCGTGCTTTGGGGCAGGTGCATCAGACAGCCCGACGGAAGATGATAAATGCTTTATTCTTCATTCCTGCCGTATGGATTGGCGCGTCGTATGGACTGATTGGCGCGTGCATCGCATTGGTTTCCATGCAGCTTTTCAATGCGTTGCTGCAGTTCCATCTCGCATGGCGAGGTCTTGGCATCAATACAAAGCACGCTGCAAGCAGTATCCGTCTGGCCTCAAAAGGTACCGTAATGGTGCTGATGCTGAATGGCATACTGGTTATGGGGGCCCAGTATTCAGCTGCAGCCCATTGGGTCTGGCTCATGGTCTCGGTGGCTGCCAATCTGACTGCGGCTCTTCTGTTTTTCAGGCCACTGATCAGGTTCTGGCGGCGAGACGAGCGCCAGGTTGTTGGTTGACGATATTGTCGATGATTGATTTCCATACCGCAGGACGCCCTATCAAGTGACTCCGGAAAGTTCAGAGAGAAATCTGCCACGGAATCGGTTGGGCGCGATATACCAGCTGCTGACTGCCATCTATATCGGGACCGTGGTGCTGTTGTCCTATCGCGAAAATCTGACCCTTGCAGCCAAAGCAGCTGGCGTGATACTTGGCCTGTCCTTTGTCTTTATGGCGGTGACCAGTAAAAAGATCGTCATACCGGCGATATACAAAATATGGCTTGCATGGTTTGCGCTGGCCTTCACTTCGTGTCTTGTCGCTGAAGATCCACAGCTGGCGCTTTACCGCGCCCAAACGCTTGCTCAGGTGGTTGTGGTGGGGTTTATAGTCACGAATTTCATGATTTGGCATCGCTCGACGATGTTTTACATCGTGGCACTTATTGGGTCGACGCTGTTGTCATCGGTAGTGGTATTTGTAAACCCCGCGCCATTTACCGACTTTGATGGCCGTGTGTACGGCACACTTGGGAATGCCAATACCTTTGGCTTCATTCTGTCAGTCACCTTGGTGCTGACACTTGTAAATGCCATTACGTCGCGTCGCCTGGTCTTCAAAGTCGTCTTTCTGGCTGCAGCGACAATGATATTCATCATGTTGCTCCAGACAGGATCCCGGAAAGCCATGATCGGGGGCGTGCTGCTCGGCGGAGGGTTGGTTTGCGCGGCTTACCTTTATCGCTCCATCAAGATTGGCGGCAAATCATTTATCGGCGCAGTCATTGCTATCGGTGCGATCATTCCCATCAGCATCACCTATCTCATGAATTCGGAATTCTGGTTCAGAATAAACCGTGCCATGGCTTTCTTTGATGGTGGCATAGCCAGTACGGACACCAGTGTTCAAGGGCGGCTATGGCTGAGCGAGCGAGCCATAGATCTTGCCATTCATAACCCGATACTTGGGATTGGACTGGATAATTTCCGTCTTGCAGATGGTGGAGGAATCGGGAGGCATATCGGCACGTACTCGCACTCAAACTACCTTGAGGTGCTGGTCAGTACAGGTGCCGTGGGGTTTGTCGTCTACTTTTATATGTACTGGATGCTGGTCAAGCAGCTATTCGCAATGCGCAGTTTCTTGCGAAGCAAGGAATATTTTGGTCGGTACACCATGGCTTTGGTGGTGAGTATCTCCATCATTGCCATGGATACTGCAATGGTCTCCTATTATGACAAGGTGTTCTGGCTGGTATTTCCATGGCTGGTGGCAGAGCTCCACCTTCTGTCAGAAGGCCGAAAACAGGCCATTGCCAATCGAAAGGCGGCCATAAGCAATGCGAACAACGGTGATGTGGACAACCTGTCTCCCAGTAGTGGTTTCATGTCACCTGATGCCAAACAGGTGTAAAGCCTGGTTTATTCCCGGTGTGATACTGAAATTTGGCAGCATCGTTATAAACGGATAGCTACTGTGTCCACGCTCGAAACTTCTCTTCACCTGTTTCAATCACCACGCTATCAGGCGGGATCATCGCCCTGGACGCATGACTACCCATCTGCCATTCCTTGTGGTGATCTCACGTGGGATGCTGCAGGTATATTGTCGCTGGCATCATTTGGTTACGCTTGTGGCAATCGCACCGTGCTCTCACAGGTCGGCCGACAAGCATGGTTGAGCCAGACTGGAGAAGCAGGCGATGTGGTTTTGTCGCAAGTGCCGTCCCACGGTCTGCACTGGGCAACCCCCGGGCAGATTGCCAGCGAACTGCTCCACCGTCTTGAAGACGAGCTGACCCGTGTCTGCCGTGGCCGTAAAAGCATCTATCTATTGCTGTCAGGAGGGCTCGATAGTCGCATTGTCGCGGGTGGCATGGCGGGATTGCTCGAACAGGGGCGCATATCCGTAGTGCCGACAGCGATCACGTGGGGCATTGATGGCAGTCGAGACGTACTCTATGCAAAAGCCGTGGCCGATCGCCTCCGCTTCAACTGGCAATACGTCAACTTCGAGCCAAAGCATCTTGTCGAGAACGTCGAGATTGCGGCCACAAGACTCGGTGCGCTGAGTGCGCCGACACATTTGCACCGCATGGCGTGGTTCGAGAATGTGGAGCCAGACGCGCTGGTCATAGCCGGCAGTTACGGCGATTCCGTGGGGCGTGGCGAATTTTCCGGTAGCAGCGTTCTGGAGCTGCGGCCGCTACGACCATTCAACATCAATGGCCTGCTGCGCCAAGACATAGCAATCCATGCGGTCAAAGAACTTCAATGCGACCTGGATCATCTCAAATCGCGGGTGGCAGTGTTGCGGAATTATGCGTTTCTTGAGGTTGAGCAACAGGCCCAGTACATGCGCGGCCTGATTGCGCATGCGATGAGTGTGATAAACAATTACTGCACGCTATATCAGGCATTCACTGCGCCGGAAGTATACGGATACATGTGGGGCCTGCATCCTTCAGCCCGTACTGATGACGTCTATGTGGAAGTGATCAGGAAGCTTGGCAATGAGTTGATCGCCATCCCCTGGGCGCGCACCAACCGTCCAATTGACAAATCCATCAGTCCCATCGTGCATTATCCGACGGCCGCACCAGACTACCGCCCATACCAGACATGGATGGCGGGCGAATTGCGTGATCACGTCCGCGAGGCGCTTGATCCCAGGTGGTTTGCTGATTTGGGTCTCTTTAGCGAGGCCGCTGTATCGAACCTGTGCCGGGATGTAACAACCCGTGGATCAGGCAACGGGCCCCAAGCTTATCCGCTCTATCATCTGGCAGGATGGCTATGGAGTTTCCGCCACTTTGTCGAGAATGTGTTGCCGCATGCTCCAACATTGGCAAAGGATCACATCGAATCGCAGCAGATGTTGCCGCCGTCGACGACGACGGCGCCTGGCAAGGCCGACGAGCGATCAGCCATTCGGCGGCGACTGGCGGATATCCGCTTTTTGTTGAAGTTCGTCAGGCGCATTCGCAGATGGTGGTTGCGGTTGGAAGCCGTAAGGCGCTATCCGCCTGACTAGCGCAGGCTTTTGCGTCCATGTCGGCGCCGAGGTGCCAGCTCGATCAACTCCGCATAGCGATCGCCCAGAACCTGTGTTGAGCATAGGGTGGCGATATGTGCAGCTGCCTGCCTGCCCATCGCGCGACGCTGATCCGGGCCAAGCGCCCGGAAAGCATTCAGCGCAGTAACCAGATCATCTGCATCATTGTTCCCAAACAGGTAGCCGGTGATGCCATGCTCGACGATCCGCGCATTGTCGGAAATGTTCGAGACAATCACCGGCGTGCCACAGGCCATTGCCTCGATGACCGCATTGGGAAATCCTTCCCACAAGGAGGGCAGGACAACGAGATCGGCGGCACTGTAGAGTAGTGGCATGTCTGCCCGTGGTCCCAGGAACAGAAACTGGTCGGTGGCTCCTCCGGCGGCAATGCGCGCGGTGATTTCATGCTTGATCCCCGTGTCGAATTCGTTGCCCGCGAAAGCCACTCGGATTCGGGCATTACGTGGATCCATGCGCAGGAGTGCCGTCACCAGCAGCCGGTGGTTCTTCTGTGCCTCCATCCGCCCAGGCAACAGTATCAGCAGCTCATCCCGATCTATTCCCATGCTTGTGCGCAGCCCGTTGCTTGCATCGGCCGGCTGGCGCGAGAAATGGCTGCAATCCACACCGTTGTAGATTACGTGCAGGTTGGTATCGGCGATCCCAAGCTCGATGAGTCGCTGCCGGCCCTCATGTGAATTCACGACGATCGCATCGGACAGCGGCGCCAGCAGGCGTTCTCCCAGAGCGGCCAAATGCCGCTGGGCCAGGTTTATGTTTCGCTCCGAGGTGATGATCCGGGGTACGCGGGCAAGATGGCCTGCCAACCGCGCCCAGAAGTTGGGGGTTGACAGGTAGCTGATCACGCAGTCCGGGTGCTCCTTTCTAAAATATCGGTAAAGGCGCAGAAAATAGCTGAAGTCGTATTTAGAATGTCGGGGGAGCGTTGTGCGTCGGATCCGGTCTGAAACCAGGAACTGGCTTAGTTGATCGCCGGGGTAGTAGGTCAGGAGATTTACCTGATAACCCCGCAGATGAAGCACATTGGCCAGCACGACGATCTGGCGCTGGGCGCCGCCGTTTTCCAGCGAATCGATAAACAGTAGTACGTTCTTTTGCGACATCGGGAATACGATACAGGATCGACCAGGCGCCCGCCGCGAGTCCGATTGCAGAACATAATGAGCAGCATCGCGCAGCACATCCTTTTTCTCGGCAACGGCCGCTGTTATCACACCATGGACTGGTTCCGTAGTGCCCAGCGCCTGCAGCCGGAGTCGCCACCAGTACTGGTCACGGACCTGATCGAGGGAGAGTCGTTTGTCCGACTTGTGCGGCCCGGCGATTGCGTGGAGCGCCTGCTGGTGATCGATGGGCTGCTGCTGCAAAAGCAGTCACGGCTCGGTGATCTCTGGCGCAACGCCATCAAACTACTGCTGCTGCCGCTGCAGGCACTCCTGTTGCGACGGGTCGTTCGAAAATATCCTGATGCCGTGATCCATGCGCACTCCACCTACTATGCCGCCATGGCCCGGGCATCTGGTTGCCGCTATGTGGCCACCCCACAAGGCAGCGAGGTGCTTGCCCGGCCTTATCGCTCCCGCTTCTACCATGTGTTTTCCCGCTATGCTTTTGAACGGGCGGCATGCATTACCGTCGACTCGGTTGCCATGCAACGCTGCCTCAAGGAGCTATTCGGACTGGATGCCGTGATCATCCAGAACGGCATCGATATCGATGCGATGCATGAAACAAACGATGTCGTTCCGGTGCGCAACCGTATCGTATCGATCCGCGGTATTGTGCCAAATTACAGGGTCGACATGCTGCTTGACGCACGCAACCGGACTCTGCCCGGCTCAGCGATCGACTTCTGCTATCCCTTCGATGGCGAGGAATACAGGAACTCCATCGCCGACAAGTTCATTGCCATCGACCGTGATCATGGGCGCCTCTCACGCCCCGCACTCTATCGGTTGTTGCGTACGGCAGTGGTGGCCGTATCGATTCCCTTGAGTGACTCATCACCGCGCAGCGTGTATGAAGCAATATTCTGCGGCTGTGTGGTGGCTGCAAGTGACGGTGCATGGATCGGCCAGCTGCCTGCGTGCATGGTCGCAAGGATAATAGTTGTCGATCCAGCCTCGGATACTTGGCTGTATGATGCGCTGGCGATGGCCAGAGAGCGGGCCAATGATCCGTATATTCCGTCACGTGAAGCACTTGAGATGTTTGATCAGAAACTCTCCATGCAGAAGTTTTATCAGGAAATATTTCCGGCGGTAGCGCAAGGGTGAGTGAAATTTCCAAAACAGACTACAGGCTTTGCAGTAACTGCGTCATGGACACATCCGACTCGCGGATTACCTTTGATGCAAATGGTGTTTGTGATCACTGTCAGACCTTTTTTCAGGTCATCAAGCCGAACTGGCACACCGACGCATCCGGTCGCGCAGCGCTCGATGCGATCGTCACGAAGATAAAGCAGGAGCGCAAAGCCAGGGATTTTGACTGCATCATTGGTATGAGTGGCGGTATCGACAGTT
>CAYLKO010000001.1:8412-51815 GCA_964384525.1 uncultured Chromatiaceae bacterium | reverse complement strand
CTTTCAGATTTCGTTAGATCATGCACCCCAGGCTGGAACTCCCAGGGCGCGGTCAACAACATCGAGAAGCTGGTCGACAAGCTCGGGCTTGATCTCTACACCGAAGTCATCGATTGGGAGGAAATGCGTGACCTGCAGCTGGCCTTCTTCAAGTCCGGTGTGCCACACATCGATACACCACAGGACCATGCCTTCTTCGCCACGATGTACAAGTTTGCCGAGCAGAATGGCATCAAGTACATCCTGACAGGCGCCAACTACTCTACCGAGAGCATCAGGAACCCGATCGAATGGATGTACTATCAGTCCGACTCCATTCAGTTGCGCGACATCCATCGCAAGCATGGCACACGGGCGTTGAGCACCTTCCCGACGACAAGCATTCTTCGCCACAAGGTTTATCTCAAGTACATCAAGCACATCAGTGTGGTTACACCCCTCAATCATGTGCCGTACAACAAGGCCGAGGCGATGCGTTTGCTGATCGACAAGTTCGGGTGGCAGCCGTACCCGCAGAAGCATTTTGAGTCGCGGTTTACCCGCTTCTACGAGGGCTACTGGCTGCCACGCAAGTTTGGCTATGACACACGCAGGGTGCAGTACTCCAGCCTGATTGTCACCGGACAGATGACACGCGACGAGGCGCTGGAACAACTCACCCGTCCGGCACTTGACGACGAGACTGCCCGTCAGGAGTTTGAATATGTAGCCACCAAGCTCGGTATCCCGGTGGCCGAATTGCAGGGCTACATGGACGCACCCAACAAGTCCTACAGGGATTATCGTTCCCAGCAGAGCATCTATGCCCTCGGCGCCCGGGTCATGCGTCGTCTTGGCCTCGCGCACGGCGGCAAACGATGATTTCGATCGTCGACTACGGTCTCGGCAATATTCAGGCATTTGGCAATATCTACAAGCAACTTGGTATTCCCTGTACGGTGACGTCGACGGCCGCGGAGTTGCGCAATGCCGATCACATCATCCTTCCGGGCGTTGGCGCCTTTGACTGGGCGATGACCCGGCTCAACGAATCCGGCATGCGCGAAGAGCTGCAGGAGGCGGTGATCGGACGAAGCCGGCCAGTACTGGGCATCTGTGTGGGCATGCAGATGCTGGCCAAGCGCAGCGACGAGGGTGTGCAGGATGGACTTGGCTGGATTGATGCCGAGGTGCATCGTTTTCCCGACGTGGCGCCAGGCATTCCTGCCTCGCTGCCACACATGGGCTGGAACGATGTCGTGCCACGCGAGACGGATGGCCTGTTGAGGAATCTCGGTGCAGGTGCCCGGTTCTATTTTCTGCACTCCTACTACGTTGCACCACGGGCTGAGGCCAATGTGCTGGCGACGACCGACTACAACGGGTCCTATGCCTCTGCCGTGCGGCAGAGCAATGTATATGGCGTACAGTTTCACCCGGAAAAGAGTCATCAATGGGGCATTCAGCTCCTGAAGAATTTCTCGGAGTTGTGACCGGATGCTGCGACCACGATTGATTCCGTGCCTGCTGGTTCACAAGGGTGGACTGGTCAAGACCAAGAGCTTCACGGCGCCAAAGTATGTCGGTGATCCACTCAATGCAGTGCGCATCTACAACGAGAAGGAAGTCGATGAGCTGGTGGTGCTCGACATCGATGCCAGCGTTGCCGGGCGCGAACCGGACTACGTACTGATCCGCAATCTGGCAGCCGAATGCCGTATGCCGCTGTGTTATGGCGGTGGAGTGAAAACCGTGGCGCAGGCCGAGCGGATTATCGGTCTTGGGGTCGAGAAGGTCGCAATCTCGTCGGCGGTCGTCGATGATCCGGATCTCATACGCCGTATGGCCGAAGTCATTGGCCGCCAAAGCGTGGTTGTTGTCATTGATGTGAAGAATGGTCATCAGGTCCACACCCATAACGGCACACGTGCCAGTGGCATGGATGCCGTTGATCTGGCGCGGCGTGCGGTTGGGCTTGGCGCCGGTGAAATCGTTGTCAATTCGATCGACAACGACGGCATCATGAAAGGTTACGACCTGGAACTCATCGGGCGGATACGCAAGGCTGTCAGTGTGCCACTGACAGCTCTCGGTGGAGCCGGATCACTCAAGGACATTGACGCACTGATCAATCGCTTCGGCATCATCGGTGCTGCAGCTGGCAGCCTGTTCGTGTTCAAGGGTGTCTATCGCGCAGTGCTGATCAGTTACCCGAGCCGGTCCGACAAAGACGCCCTCATCGCCTGATCGCGGTAGAGCATCCGCCCCGCTTGGGATTGTGCCTGAAGGCATGACGCACCACTGGGCGAGCGAACAACGCAACCGGAGAGTCGGGAAAAGTCCGGAACATTGAGCGTAGAGGCATCATGATGCGGGAAGCCGAGCCTGCTGCTGGCGACAAACCGGCTCCCCCCAGGCGGGGACGGTCGATCGTGGCGGGGCTGATCGTGTTGGCCGTGGTGGTGCTCATGGCGGCGGGTGGCACGGACTGGCTGGATGCCGGCAATTTGCAGGCGCGGCGTTTCGAATTGCTCGCATATGCACAAACCCATTTCTGGAGTCTCTACCTGATCTGGGGCGTGGTGTACGTGCTCGTGGCAGCCTTCAGCCTGCCGGGCGCCACGGTGCTGTCGCTCTTCAGTGGCTTTCTGTTCGGGCGGGTCGCCGGCACGGTATTGAATGTGGTGGCGGCAACGGCTGGCGCGACTCTGCTGCTGCTGGCTGCCCGCTACCTGTTTGCAGATGCAGCCCGCCGTCGTCTGGAGCAGATGCCCCGCGCGGCACGCCTGTTGACCGGCTTCGATCGCGGGGCCTTCAACTATCTGTTGTTTCTCCGGCTGGTGCCGCTCTTTCCGTTCTGGCTGGTGAATCTGGCCGCAGCAATCACCCGGATCCGGGTGCGAACCTACATTGCCGGCACGGCGCTCGGCATCATGCCGGGCAGCTTTGTGTATGCCAATCTGGGGCGGTCTCTGGGCACCGTGGATTCAGTCAATGGTCTCGTGTCGATCGACGTGCTGCTGGCCTTGAGCCTGCTCGGCGTGCTGTCGCTGCTGCCGTTGATGTTCAGACGCCGGCAGGCGGGGCGTGAGTGATGACCGAAATGCAAAATGCATGGGACCGCAATGTTCACCCGGCTGATTGGGTGAATCCGGAGCCCGCATCGCGCTACAACCTCGTCGTGATCGGGGCAGGAACCGCCGGGCTGGTTTGTGCAGCCGGTGCGGCCGGTCTGGGTGCCCGCGTGGCGCTGATCGAACGCGAGCGGATGGGCGGCGACTGCCTGAACGTCGGCTGCGTGCCGTCGAAGGCGCTGTTGAGTGCGGCCCATCGGGCCGCCGACGTGCGCGACGCGATGAGCCTTGGCGTGCATCTCGAGGGTGGCTATCGGGTGGATTTTTCCCAGGTGATGGCCCGCATGCGGGATCTCCGCGCCCAGTTGAGCCATCACGATTCGGTGCAGCGCTTTGCTGGTCTTGGTGTGGATGTATTTCTCGGATCAGGCGCCTTCGCGGGTCCGGATACGGTGGTCGTGGGCGGAAAGACGCTCCGTTTCAGCAAGGCGGTGATTGCCACCGGCACGCGCGCCGCGATGGCACCGATACCCGGTCTGGATGAAGTCGGCTACCTCACGAACGAGAGCCTGTATTCCCTGACGGAGCTGCCGCAACGTCTGGCAGTGATCGGGGCCGGGCCGATCGGTTGCGAGATGGCGCAGGCGTTTGCCCGATTCGGCTCGGCGGTCTGCCTGATTGAAGCCGGGCATGGTGTGTTGCCGGATGAAGAGCCGGCGGCTTCGGAGCAGATCCGGCAGTCGCTGGCCCGTGATGGTGTCAGCATCCTGTGTGGTGCCAGGGAAGTTCAAGTCAAAAAGCAGCCGGATGGCATTCGTGTGCATCTGGTGTCGCATGGCCAGCCACACGGTCAGCCACACGATATCGTCGTCGATCAATTGCTGATGGCAACCGGCCGGGTACCCAACCTCGAAGGGCTCGGGCTCGAAGTGGCAGGTGTCGACTGGCGGCCCGAAGGCGTGACCGTGAACGATCGCCTGCAGACGACGAACTCGAGGGTCTTTGCGGCCGGCGATGTCTGCTCGCCGTATCGCTTTACCCATGCAGCTGATTTCATGGCGAGGACAGTGCTCCGCAATGCCCTGTTTCGCGGGCGTGCGAAGGCCCGTGCGCTCGTCATTCCCTGGTGTACCTACACCTCACCGGAGTTGGCGCGCATCGGCTTGAGCGCCCGGCAGGCGGTGGAGCAGGGCATGGCGATCGACACCTATGTCCAGCCACTCGATGGCGTGGATCGGGCCGTTCTGGCCGGCGAGGCCGACGGCTTTGTCCAGATCCATGTTCGGCAAGGGACCGACCAGATCGTTGGTGCGACCATCGTTGCCCGTCACGCAGGCGAGTTGATCTCCCAGCTGTCGCTGGCCATGACCCATGGGCTCGGCCTCAAGAAGATCGCGGCCACGATTTACCCGTATCCGACCCAGGCGGAGGCCATCCGCAGGATCGGCGATCAGTACAGTCGCACCCGCCTGACGCCATTCATCAAGGCACTCTTTGAGCGCTGGCTCGCGTGGCGGCGGTGACGCCATGGTGGCAGGCCATTTGGGTACACTAGCGTTTGTGCGTGTCATCCTTTGCCTGCTGCTGATTCTCAGCCTCCCGGGCCGTGCGGCGGAAGAGGGGCAACAGACCCCACCACCGGAGACGCCGCCCGAAACCGTCAGCACGACTGCCATCGTCCAGCGCCTCGATGCCGTCAGCAGCCGACTGATCGAGATCAACGAATATCTCCGCAAACCAGCCCACGAACTCGCTGGCATTACCCTGGCGCTGCCGGCCAAGGCCAGTGAGGCGGAAGCGGCCCTCGGCACCACGCCCACGGCCAGCCTCGCGCAGGGTGACATGGTGGAGATGGCTGCGGCAGCCCAGAAGCTCCGCAACCTGGATCGCATCTTTGCCAAGTGGCGGACCCGCCTGCAGGAAGAAATAGATCACCTCGATCCCTGGCGGACCGAGTTGCGTGCCGATGCCGATTTTCTGCGCGAGACCGCGCAGCCGGCGGCGAAGGATGACGCCATTCCGGACGTGCTCCGTTCCCGCCTGCTCAGTCTGGCCGACAGCCTGGAAGCTACGCGGACTCCGTTGCGCAAGCGCATGGATGTCGTGGTGGCGGCGGATGTGCGGGTGGGGGCACTCCAGTCGTCATTGCGGGAATTTGAAACGCAGCTCGATTCAGCCCGGCTGGGCCGACAGGAAAAGCTGCTGGTCGTCACCACGCCGCCGCTGTGGAAGCTGCCGCCGAACTTTGCTCCGCCTGTCGCCAATGCCCGTCAGAACCTCGCCTTTCTCTGGTCCGGCATCCATGATTTTGTGCAGAACAGTACCCGGGCACTCACGATATTCGGCCTGATCTTCGTCGCGCTGCTCGTGGCGATCGCCAGGCTCAGACGCTCGATCGTCGAGCGGGGCGCCACGGCAACGGACATGCTGCTCACGCATTATCCCTTTGCCGTGGTTGTGCTGATCTGGTCGCTGGTCGGCCCGCTCCTGACATTGGCGCCGCTGCCGATGGGCATCGCGCTGTTGCGCGGGCTGCTCGCCATCGCCGTGCTGTGGCGCATCCTGCCGGCGCTGGTCAGCACGCCGGAACTGGCGCCTCTGCGGGCGCTGCTCGCCCTGGCCGTTGCCCTGCTGCTGCAATTGAGCCTGATGGACAGCGGCTGGTATGCGCGCGCCGTGATCCTGGTGCTGGGTGTGGCGATGCTGCTCCTGTTCCGCTGGCTGGGTCGTGTGGTCCGCAGCATCGACCAGACCTCGAGTGGCGGCAGCTGGTTGTTCCGGCGCTTGATCCGCCTTCTGGCAACAGTCGCGCCGGTGGTGATCACGGTGGGCTTGATTGCCGAGGTGTTGGGTGTCGGTGTTCTGGCCCAGCAGACCATCGTCGGCATGGTGCTCATGTCGCTGGCGCTGTGCATCTGGCTCGCAACCGACGCCAGCCTCTGCTCGGTCCTCGATGCATGGGTGGCGGGCCCGGGAGCGCGCTGGTTCCGCAGCGTCCGCAACTGGCCGGCGGCCGTGCAGGCCTGGGGCCGGCGGGTGATTCGTCTGCTGCTGGCGGTGGCCTTCATCACCTTGTTGCCAACCGTACTGCCGGTGCTGGAACCGATCTGGCTGGATGTCGGCGTCTGGCTGACCACGCCGGTGTCGGTGGGCAGTGTCGATGTCTCCGTCGGTCATCTGTTCTGGTTTGCCATCAGCATCGTTTTGGCGCTGGCCATCGCCCGGTTCATCCGCTTTCTGCTGGATGAAGACGTGTTGCCGCGACTGCCGCTGGCCACCGGCGCTGCCTCGGCCGCCTCGCGGCTCATCTATTACGCGCTGGTCATCACGGGAATCATTTTTGCGCTGGCGGCGGCAGGCGTGGAACTGACGAAACTGACCCTGGTCATCAGTGCCCTCGGTGTCGGCATCGGCTTCGGCCTGCAGAACATCGTCAACAATTTTGTGTCGGGGCTGATCCTGGCCTTCGAGCGGCCCTTGCGCGACGGTGACTGGATCACGCTCGGCCAGACCACCGGGCGCGTGACGATGATTGGTCTGCGCGCAACCCGTTTGCGCACGGCCGACGGTGCCGAGGTCATCGTCCCCAATGCCAATCTGGTCTCCAATGAACTGACCAACTGGACGCTCTCCGACCGCACCCGGCGCATCGAGCTGGCCGTCGGGGTTGACTACTCAAGCGACCCCACCGAGGTGCAGGCCTTGCTGCTGGATGCCGTCAAGGATCTGCCCGGCGTCTCGACGCACCCCAAGCCCATGACCGTGTTCCAGGGGCTGGGTGCCAGCTCGCTGGATTTCAAGCTGCTGCTCTGGACCGATGATCTGGACGACCGGATGGCGGTGGAGAGTGCCGCCCGCACGCTGGTGTTGACGAGGCTGCGCGCGGCCCATGTCAACCTGCCGTTTCCGCAGCTCGATCTGTGGGTCAGGGACCGCGGCCCGCCGCCGTCCGCCACCGGCGGCTGACCACTGGTCGCCGGGCATCGCCGATACCACGCGGCGAACTTTCAAAATGCGCAACCGATCACGCTGCGGGCCTGCAGACCGCGTTACGGTGCCGGCTCTGATCTCATTCGCCGGAGCTGATCGTGGGTTGGCTGAACAAATTCAAGAAGACCTCCAGCAATGAGGTCGCGGGTGCGGCTCGCAGCGTCCGGTCGGAGCGGGAGAGCAACCCGCCCGCCTACGGTACCAATCCCTACGACACCTACACCTGGGAACTGCACACCGATCCTGAAACCGATCATGAGCGCCGCCTGAAGCGCGCTCATGTCATCGACAAGCCGAAACCGGACGGCGAGACCTTCAATCCTTACGATACCGGCAAGTTCAGCGGCGGCTGGTAGCCGCGTCGAGCCGTCCCCCTACAGGCGCAGCGCGCCGTCGATCTCGAAGCAGCGGCCGGAGATGTAGTCGTTCTGCAGGATGAACTCGACCGTCGAGGCAATCTCGTCCGGCTCACCCATGCGCTTCAAGGGAATGCCCGAAGTCAGTTTTTCCCGCGCCTCCGGCTTCATGCCGGCAACCATTTCGGTATTGATGAAACCCGGGGCAACCGCGGCGGCGCGAATGCCGTAGCGGGCAAGTTCCTTCGCCCAGGTCACGGCCATCGCGGCTACACCGGCCTTGGCGGCGGTGTAGTTGCTCTGTCCGGCATTGCCGGCCCGCGAGATGCTTGAGATGTTGATGATCACGCCCGGCGTGCTGCCGACGATCATGCGCTCGGCCGCTTCGCGACCGCACAGGAACACACCGGTCAGATTGACATCGATGACTGCCTGCCACTGCTCGATGCTCATCTTGGACTGGACCTTGCCATCCTTGAATTTCACCAGCAGGGCATCGCGCGTGATGCCGGCATTGTTGATGAGGCCATGCACCGCGCCGCAGTCGCTGACGATGGCATCGAACAACCGGATCACGTCGGCCTCGTGGGCGACGTTGGCACCGTATTGATGGACCGTCGCGCCGTGCTTTTTGCATTCGGCCGCGATGCTGTCGAGGTCGGCAGCCTTCAGGTCAACGAGGGCGAGCACCGGCTTGTGCAGCGCCAGACGGCGGGCCATGGCCGCGCCCAGCCCGCGGGCAGCACCCGTGATGACGATAGTCTTGTTTTGTAGGTCCATGGTCTACTCCATTCGGTCTGATGCCGGCGAAGCCGACATCCTACCGCCTTTTTTGTGCATCGCAAGATCAATGGGCTTCGTGAAACCCCCCAGGGAAAATTCAGGCAGACTCAATCCATGAAAAATTACAAAGGCTACGCCGACGGCCGCTATGGCCAGATCCACTATCACCTCCAGGGCGAGGGCAAGCCGCTGGTCCTGCTGCATCAGTCACCGACCGATCTCGTGCAGTTCAGCCGCGTGATGGCGCCGCTGGCCGCCGCCGGCATCCAGGCCATAGCTGTCGATCTGCCGGGCTTTGGCGGCTCGGATGCGCCGGACGCGCCGCCGACGATCGCGGATTACGCGCACATCGTGCCAGCCGTGCTGGACGCCCTCGATATCCGGCAGGCGAGCGTCCTCGGTCATCACACGGGCGCGATCGTCGCGACTGAAGCGGCCCTGCAATTTCCGCAGCGCATCGATCGGGTGGTGCTGAATGGCCCCCTGCCCATGACCGACGAAGAGCGGGCGGGGTGGCGCCAATTGCTGTCCCGTGAGAAGAACTGGAACCCGCGATGGGACGGCAGCCATTTGACAGAACAATGGGATATCCGCTTCAAGGCTCAAGCGCAATGGACCGATCTGGAAGCCTTTCACGGCCATTTCGTGCATGGCCTGCTGGCCGGCAGGCTGGTCTGGTATGCCCACGACGCCGTGATGACCTATCGACATGAAGAGGCCATGGATCGTCTCACCCAGCCCTGTCTCATCCTTGCCAATACCGGCGATGCGATCTACAGCTTTTCGGAACGGGCCCGGCAACGCTACCCCCATTTTGCATATGCCGAATTGCAGGGCGGCACGATCGACATCATCGACGAACAGCCTGAGGCCTGGACCAGGGCTGTCGCCCGGTTCGTGCTGCCGGCTTGAGCCGGCAAAGTGGACGATCGGTAATCGAATTTCGTGCGGCATTCGCTAAGCAGCGGCGTCTTTAGCTGGCAGAATCCCGACTCGTTTGCCTTGTGGTGCCCGGCACAGCCGGGGCCATGCGAGAAGAACAATAAGTAAACCTGGATACATGAGCGACAACACCACAACCGTGCAATCACCCGACCAGCGCCCCGGCCAGCTGCTGATCGTGCTCGCCTGCATTGCGCTGACCGCTGTTGCCACGATCGTCCTGTTCTGGAGCGGCGTCAGGGACATGTACCTCACTTGGTACAAGGCGGAATACAACCACGGTTTCATGATTCCGTTTGTGGCGCTCTATATGCAGTGGTTGCGGGCGCCGGAGCTCAAGGAATTGCCGCGTGGCGGGTCGTGGCCAGGTGTACTGCTGGTGATCCTGAGCCTGGGGGTGATGGTGCTCGGTGACCGGAGCGCGACCTTTGCCATCGTCCAATACGCTTTCATCATGGTGATGTGGGCACTGGTTTTCGCCGGCACCGGATTTAAGGGCATCAAGCTTTTGTGGGTGCCGCTGCTCTACCTGGCTTTCATGGTCCCCCTGCCGCATTTCATTGAACTGAAATTGACCACTGGCCTGCAGTTGTTGTCGTCGCAGATCGGCGTGGCGGTCATCCGGGCTGCCGGAATCCCGGTGTTTCTCGAAGGCAACGTCATTGACCTCGGCAGTTACCAGCTGCAGGTGGCAGAAGCATGCAGCGGCATGCGTTATCTCTTCCCGCTCACCAGCTTCGGCTTTCTGTGTGCCGTGCTGTTTCGCGGTCGGTGGTGGCAGCGTCTGATCCTGCTGATCGCCACCGTGCCCATCACGATCTTCATGAACAGCTTCCGGATCGGGATGATCGGCATCCTGGTGAACAAATTCGGCATCGAGCAGGCCGAGGGCTTTCTGCATGATTTCGAGGGTTGGGTGGTGTTCATGGCGTCGGTTGGCGTCCTGTTCGTCATCGTGTGGATTTTCGCGCGCATGGAACGCCGGCCGTTCCTCGAGATCTTCGGGCTCGATGTGCCGCCTCTTGCCGACATGACCAACCTCCTGAAGAGCCTGCGGCCCAACCGGCAGTTCCTGACTGCGCTCGCGATCGTCGTGGTGGCAGCGCTGGTGAGCCGCACGGTCACCGCACCACCCACGCTGATCCCCGAGCGGGCCCGACTGGCCACCTTCCCGCTGGTCGTCGGTGATTTCGAAGGCCGCGAATATCCGATCGAACAGATCTATCTCGATGAACTCAAACTCTCCGACTATCTGATGAGCCGCTACATCCGACCATCCGACCAGATTCCGGTCGAGATGTGGATCGCGTATTACGACTCGCAGGCCAAGGGCGCCTCCATCCATTCACCGCAGGCCTGTCTGCCGGGCGGTGGCTGGCAGGTGGAATCCTTCACCCAGCCGGAAATCCCGAACGTGCTGGCCGATGGCGGCAGCCTCAAGGTCAACCGTGTCGAGATCGCAATGGGTGAGGAGCGCCAGCTGGTCTACTACTGGTTCGACCAGCACGGCAAGAAAGAGACGAGCGAATACAAGGTGAAGTGGCTGATCTTCTGGGATGGCCTGACCCTGAACCGCACCGACGGTGCACTGGTGCGCCTGACCACCTTCGTGCCCGACAAGGCCAACATGGCCGAAGCCGATGCCCGCCTGCAGGACTTCATGCGTGCCGTCGACCCGAAGCTGGCCTACTACCTGCCAGACGAAGACTCGAAGCTGCACCAGGCAACTGACGATGAGTTGTTGCTGCTCGGTACCGCCCCCAGCTCGACCAGCCCGGTTTCCGGCGTCCAGTAAGCACACGGTCACTGGCTCATGTCGCGTCCCCTCGTTCATATCATTGCCGCAGCCCGACCCAACTTCATGAAGGTGGCGCCGCTGTGGCATGCGCTGGTGGCCGACGGCACCTTTGAGGCCCGCCTGATTCATACCGGCCAGCATTACGACGCCAACATGTCGGATGCGTTTTTCCGTGATCTGGGGCTGCCGGAGCCGCATCATCATCTCGGCATCGGCAGTGGCAGCCATGCCGAGCAGACGGCGCGGGTGATGATGAGCCATGAACCCATTGCCATGGCCGAACAACCGGCCTGGACCGTGGTCGTGGGCGACGTGAACTCGACTGCGGCCGTGGCCATGGTGTGCGCCAAGCTCGGCTTGCGCACGGTACATCTCGAAGCCGGCTTGCGCAGCTTCGATCGCAGCATGCCTGAAGAGCTCAACCGGCTGGTGACCGATGTGCTGGCCGATCTGTTGTGGACGCCATCCCCGGATGGCGACGAGAATCTGCGGCGGGAAGGGATCCCGGCCAGCCGCATCGAACGAGTCGGCAACATCATGCTCGACTCCTATGAACTGCAACGCAAGGCCATCGAGGCCGACGACACCTGCAAGCGTCTGGGCCTTGAACCGCAGCGCTTTGGCGTGGTCACCCTGCACCGGCCATCGAACGTCGATGAGGCGGCCACGCTCGCCATGCTGGTGGACGCACTGACCGCGGTGGCGGCCAGTCTGCCGCTGGTGTTCCCGGTCCATCCGCGGACCCGCAAGAATCTCGCGGCATTCGGTCTGCTGGCGAAACTGCAGGCCGCACCCGGGATGCATTTGTGCGACCCCGTGGGCTATGTGCAGTTCATGAACCTGGTGAGCAACGCCGCCCTGTGCATCACTGACTCCGGCGGTGTTCAGGAAGAAACCACCTACCTCGACATACCCTGTCTGACCGTCCGGCCCAACACGGAGCGACCCGTGACCGTGACCGAAGGCACCAACCAGCTGGTCCAGCCGGGAACGCTGGCCGCCGCTGCCGCCCGGGTGCTCCGCGGCGACTGGCAGCATGGGCGCCGGCCGGATCTCTGGGATGGCCGCACCGCTGCGCGTTGCGTGGCCAGCCTGAAGGCGCACCTGCCGGCTCCCGGCCCGGACTGACCCGGTCAATTTGGACCTAGAATGACTGCCATGCCGTCAAGGAACAGATCATGAAGACCAGATCCCTGCTGTTGATCATCACTCTTGCCCTGACGCTGGGTGCGTGCGGGTCGCCGGAGAAGCGTGCAGCCGACTATCTCACCAAGGCTCAGCAGCTCTACGACGCAGGTGACTACGTCAAGGCCCGGCTGGAGGCGCAGAACGCCGCCCAGCTCGAGCCCAAGAATGGCAAGGCACGCTACCTGCTGGCCGAGATCGCCGAGCAGGACAAGCAATACCAGCAGATGTTTGGTCACCTGCTGGTGGCTGTCGATAGTGATCCGGACAACGTGGAGGCGCGCCTCAAGCTCGGTACGCTCTATTTCCTGGGCCAGTCGTGGGACAACGCGGCCGAGCAGGCCACGGCCTTGCTGAAGCTCGCGCCGGATGATGCGAGGGTTCACCTGCTGCAGGCCCGCGTGCTGGTGCAGAAGGGTCAGCAGGCCGAAGGCATGGCCGAGGTCGACAAAGCGCTGAAGCTCGATCCCGACAACGTGGATGCCATTCTCCTCAGGTCTGCCGCCGATGCCCTGGAAAGTGCAGACAAGGGGCTGGCGACGCTGGATGTGGCCATCAAGCGCCTGCCGGCAGACAAGACCAGGCAGCTGCGTGAACTGAAAGTGCTCATGCTGGCGCAGGCCAAGCGGCCTGCCGACGTCGAGGCGAGCCTGCGTTCCCTGGCAGCGGATTTCCCCAAGGAGCAGGGCTATCAATTCCAGCTCGCGCAGTACTACACGAGCCAGGGGCGGGTCGAAGAGGCCGATCAGCTGCTGAAGCGGGTAACCGACCTCAATCCCCACGATGCCGACATGCAGCTCGGCTATGTGCAGTTTCTGGCCAACCAGCGTGATGCCGGCAAGGCCGAGGCGGCTTTGAAGACCTTCATCGAGGAAAACCCCGATGCCGGCAAGCTGCGTCTGGCGCTGGGTCAGCTCTATGAAACCAGCAATCGCGCCGATGAAGCCCGCAAGGTCTACGAAGACCTGGGATCGCGCGACGGCAAGAGTGTCGACGGGCTGGCAGCGCGCAATCGCGTGGCGGCCCTGGATATCCGTGCCGGCAAGCTCGATGAAGGCCGCAGTGAGGTCGAGGCCATTCTGAAGGATGCCCCCGACGATGCGAGTGCGCTGCTCCTGCGCTCCGGATTGCACTTCGCTGATCAGAAATATGACGATGCCATTGGCGATCTGCGCCTCGTCCTCCGCAAGGAACCGAAGAGCGATCGCGCCCTGCTGCTGCTCGCCCAGACCTACAGCCGCAAAAATGATCCCGTGCTGGCCAAGGACACCTACCGGCGGTTGCTCGAAGTGGCGCCCGATTCACCGGATGGCCTGCAGCAACTGGCGGCGCTGTATGTGGCCGGCAAGGAATACAGCGAGGCCGAGACGCTATTGCGCAAGCGTCTCAGCAAGCAGCCGGATGACCTCGTGACCTCCGGGCGCCTCGTGGAAGTTCTGATGGCCCAGAATCAGACAGCCAAGGCCGAGGAGGAAGCCCGGCGCATGGCCGCGCTCAAGGATCAGACCGGCGTGGGTGATTTTTCCCTGGGCCGGGTGCTCGCCCAGAAGAAGGATTTCGGTGGTGCGGCTGATGCCTTCAAGAAGGCCGTGGCGGCCCGCGGTGGTGCCCCGCTGCCGCTGGAAGGCCTGGTTCGTTCCCTGTTGGCGGCCGGCAAACAGTCCGAGGCCATCAGCGTGCTGAACCAGCAGGTCGACAAAAGCGACAATCCGATCTTCGCCAAGTTTCTGCTGGGCGGAATCTATGGGCAGAGTGGGGATACCACCGAAGCCGAAAAATATCTGAACGATGTCCTCAAGGACAAACCGGATTCGGTAGTGGCCTGGGCGTCCCTTGCCGGCATCTATCCGGATCGCAACAAGCGCATCGAGGTTTACCAGCGGGGGCTGAAGGCGCTGCCGGCCGATCCGGACCTCAGCATGCTGCTCGCCACGGAATACGAGCAGGCCCAGCGCTTCGACGACGCGATGGTCGTCTACGAGGCAATATTGAAGGCCAAGCCGGACTACGAGCCGGGCATCAACAATCTGGCGGCGCTGCTGCTCGATCAGAAGTCGGACAAGGCGAGCCATGACCGGGCGCTGAAGCTCGCTCTGGGCCTTGCCCGCAGCGAAAATCCAGCCATGCTCGACACGCTCGGCTGGGCCTACTATCGGGTGGGGCAGCACAGCGACGCGGTGAGCGTGCTCGAGCGCGTGGTGGCCAAGGCGGGCAATTTCCCCATCTTCCGCTATCATCTCGGCATGGCCTATCTGGGTGCCGGCAATCCTGTCGGCGCCCGGCAGCAACTGATCGAAGCCGTCAAGGGCGATGAAGATTACCCCGGCCGCGCCGACGCGCCGGCTGCGCTGGACAAGCTTGACCGGGCTTCCAGAACGATAGCTGCAGGAACGGAGGGCCATTTGATCGGAAGGAATCAGGAACGATGTCGGGACCACTCGCGGGCGTAAAGATACTGGAACTGGCCAGTGTCGTGCTGGGGCCATGGGCTTGTCAGATGCTGGCCGACATGGGCGCCGAAGTCATCAAGGTCGAGCCGCCCCGCGGCGACAGCAACCGGACACTCGGCGCCTCGCGCAATCCCGGCATGTCGGCCTTGTATCTCACCTGCAATCGCAACAAGCGCAGCGTGGTGCTGGATCTGAAGCAGCCGGCAGCCCAGGCAGCCGCGCTGAAACTCGTCGAATCCGTCGATGTGCTGATACACAACAACCGGCCGCAGGTCATGAGCCGGCTCGGCATGGATTACGACTCACTCAAGGCTGTCAATCCGAAACTGATCTATTGCGGCACCTACGGCTACGGCAAGGCCGGGCCTTATGGCGAGCGCGGCGCACTGGATGATTCCATCCAGTCGGCAAGCGGCATTGCCATGCTGAACAAGCTGGTGCTCGGCGAACCGCGTTACCTGCCAACCATCGTGGCCGACAAGACCACGGCGATGCAGGTGGTGTCGGCGGTTACGGCGGCACTGTTTCATCGCGAACGCACCGGCGAAGGCCAGGAGATCGAGGTGCCGATGTTCGAGACCATGGTGTATTACACGATGGCCGAACATCTCTGGGGCATGACCTTCGAACCGCCGATCGGCGGGCCGGGCTACACCCGGCGCATGAGCCATCACCGCAAACCGTACCAGACCAAGGATGGCTACATCGCGATCCTGCCGTATCTCGATGCGCACTGGGCAACCTTCTGCAAGATCACCGGCAATGCACAATTGCTCGAGGACCCGCGTTTCAAGACGCTGGCCGTGCGTGTCAAGAACATCGATGACACCTACCAGGAAACGGCCCGGATCATGCTGACCCGGACCACCGCAGACTGGCTCAAGCTGTTTGATGGCACCAGCGTACCCACGAACATGGTGAATTCACTGGAAGACCTGATCGAGGATCCGCACCTGAAGGCCGTCGGCTTCTGGCTGGACGTGGATCATCCGAGCGAAGGGAAGCTGCGCATGACGCGCTTCCCGGTCACCTTCTCGAAGAGCCCGGCCGACGTGCGGCGCATGCCGCCCCGGATGGGGCAGCACACCACCGAGGTGCTGGCCGAAGCCGGCATGCCGCAGGCCGATATCAACGCCTTGCTGGAATCGAAGGCCGCGCGACAGGCAGGCAGCTGACAGGCGCCGGCAGCCTGGCTGGCGCCTGCCGGTTCCTCAGGTCAAGCCGTAGATGCGGAGCACGTTGTCCCGCATCAGCTTGCGGCGTACCTCGGGCTTGAAGCCCAGCGCATCGATGTCTTCCACCGTGCGCTTGAAGGGCAGCACCGGGAAATCGGTGCCGAAGAACACCTTGTTCTGCCCCTGGGTGTTGATGTAGCGCTTGAAGCTCTCGGGCCAGTACTTGGGCCGATGCGCATCACAGCCGATGTAGATGTTGGCATGCTTCCAGGCCATGGCGATCATCTCGTCGTGCCACGGAATGCCGACGTGGATGCCAAGCAGTTTCAGTTCGGGGAAATCGCAGGCGACGGCATCGAGTGTGATCGGCTGGCCGACGCTGCGGCAGGGAAAATCCGGCGAGTAGATCATCGACTGACCGACCTGCATCTGGATCGGAATGTCGAGCTCGCAGCACTTCGCATAAAACGGATAGACCTTGGCATGGTCCGGCGCGAGTTCAAACCAGTGTGGATAGAAGTGGGCGCCGATGAAGCCCAGATCGCGCACGGCATGTTCCAGTTCGCGCACGCCCTTCATGCCGGTGTAGGGGTCGATGCCGGCCAGACCGTGAAAGCGCTGCGGGTATTTCGCCACGGCCTTGGCGACGATCTCGTAGGGCATGTGGTAGCAGCCGGGCAGGCCCGGTCGCCCTGAGCGGGCGGCGATGAGAAAGGCCCGCTCGATGCCGGCTTCGTCAAGCTGCTCGATCATCTGTGCAAGGCTCATGCCCTTCGCGATCAGGCCCTTGTCGGCATTCATCTTGCCGGAGAAGAAATCAGTGCCCCACTGGGGACGCTGGGCCAGAGCTTCGTCGGTCCAGATATTCACGACGGCGGCGATGGCCTGATAGTCGTACTTGCTCATGCTCGGATTCCGCTGGGCTGGCTGTTGGGAGTGGGCATTGTAGATGCTATGGTAGCGACCTGTCTTAGGGGTGGCCTGACGTTGAACGTCCGGCCTGAGATCCGCAAGGGAACCCTCTGAACCTGATCCGGCTAGTACCGGCGTAGGGACAAGGCGCACGTCTGTCGACCCCCTCCGTCGTTTTCGCACCGGATCGCCCATTATCTGGAGATTCGCCGGATGCCTGCATGCGTCGGAAACTGAGCCTGCTGCCAGGGTTGCTGATGGCGGGTGCGCTGCATGCGACCCCCTTGCCGGAGGTGGTCGTGGTGACCTCCGCGTTGCGCGCCACCGACCTGGCCACGGCGCCGGTCAGCGTGACGGTGCTGGACAGCACCGGGATCCAGGCGGCGTCGCTGCAGCATTTCGAGGAGCTGACCCAGCTGGTGCCCAACATCAACTGGAGCGGGGAGGGCTCCCGCGCGCGTTATTTCCAGATTCGCGGCACGGGCGAACTCGAACAATACGAAGGCGCGCCCAATCCGTCGGTGGGTTTCATCGTGGATGACATCGATGTCTCCGGCATCGGCGGCATCGCCACGACCTTTGATGTGGATCACATCGAGGTGCTGCGTGGTCCGCAAGGCACGCGCTATGGCGCCAATGCATTGGCCGGCCTGATCATGCTGCAAACTGCCCAGCCAACCGCCTATCCGGAGGCACACTTCACGGCCACCGGCGGCAGTGAGGATACCTGGGCGTTGGGCGCGGTGGTCTCCGGGCCGGTGGCCGTGCCCGCATTCGGGGACTCGCTGACGTATCGCGTGGCGGTTCAGCAGTATCGCAGTGACGGCTTTCGGCACAACGCGTGGCTGGGACGCGATGACACCGCCAACCGTGACGAGCTGACCGCCCGGGCGAAATTGCGCTGGCAGCCGGCGCCTGATGTGGATGTGCTGCTCACCGCCCTGCATGTCGGCATGGACAACGGCTACGACGACTTCGCCCTCGACAACAGCTACACCACGCAGTCCGACCAGCCCGGCGAGGATGCCCAGACCACTGATGCGGCCTCACTGCGGGCAACCATCGGTCTCGGCGGCGTGGCCGATCTTGTCAGCATTTCCGGCGTGGCACGCTCGGCCATCGTCTTTGGCTTCGATGCTGATTGGGGCAATCCCGACTACTGGGCGCCCTGGGTCTACAACTTTGCGCAGCGCTTTGACCGCCACCGCGATACCCTGAATCAGGAGTTCCGGTTGGTCTCCCGCGCTGGCCACGAGGTCCTCGGTGCGGACTGGCTGGTGGGCGTGTATGCGCTCAATCTCCGGGAAAAACTTGCGCGACGGGACACCGCCGACTGCCCGGCCGCCACCTGTGGCGAGGACCTGATCTACGACTCGATCACGCGTAGCGACTACGAGGCAACCAACCTCGCAGCCTATTCCGTACTGGCGTGTCAGCTCGGCGCTCGCTCCCTGCTCGCAGCCTGTCTGCGCACCGAAATGCGGCGCGCCCGCTACAGCGACAGCGCCGGCGCCCGGATCACGCCCACGGATCGCATGCAGGGTGGTGATCTCACGCTGACGCATGAGCTGGCGGCAACCTCTCATCTGAGGTCGAGCGTGTGGGCACGCATCGCCCGGGGCTACAAGGCCGGTGGCTTCAATCCCAGCGTCGCGGATATTCCCGAAGCGACTGACCGCCTGGAATTCAAACCCGAGTATCTGTGGAACTATGAGCTCGGCCTGCGCGGCAGCAGTGCCGACGGGCGCTGGCAGGCCTCGGGCAGCGTGTTCTGGCAGGAGCGGGTGGATCAGCAGCTGCGCATTCCCGAGCAGTTCCGGCCGGGTGATCCGACCACCTTTCTGTTTCTCACCAGCAATGCCGAGCACGGGCGGAACACCGGCATGGAACTGGAACTCCACTGGCAGGCGAGCCCGGCGCTGGCCATCGGCGCGTCGCTCGGCCTGCTGGATACCGATATACGCCGGTTCTCCGCCCGCCCGGAACTCGAGGATCGCGAGCTGGCGCACGCGCCGCGCTACACCTTTGCCGTGAACGGCACGTGGCAGGCCGGGGGAGGGTGGTTTGTCCGCGCCGACTACACCGGCAAGGCGGGCTACACCATCGACTACTGCCAAGCTGCCGACTGCCAGGATCCGGCTACCGCGGCCTATGGGCTGCTGGACCTCCGCGCCGGCCGCACGTGGGGCGCGTGGTCCGTCGAAGCGTGGTGTCGCAATGCGTTCGACAAGCGTCATGCGGTGCGTGGCTTCTACTTCGGCAACGAGCCCCCCGCCTTCGAGCCCACGCTGTACACCCGCCTCGGTGACCCCCGCCAATACGGCCTCACCCTCGAATGGCGTCTTTAACCACCCATTCAGGTACCGGACTCCATTTCCTGTAGGTATTGATTAACTAACGTTTTGGGTACCGGACACCTTCTCTTGTAGTTGTTGAAAAACGGAGTACGACATGCGCATTACCGTCGAGTTGAGCCTCTACCCGCTGGCGCCGAACTTTGTAGCCCATATCACTGATTTCATTGTGGAACTGCGCCGGGAGTCGGGGCTGGAAGTGGTCAGCAACCAGATCAGCACGCAGGTTCGCGGTGAGTTCGATGTGGTCTACGCCGCCATCGGACGCTGCATGCAGGCCGCCATGACCCGCGTGCATCCGGTGGTGGTCGTTGCCAAATTCCTGAATGCCGATCTCGCCATTGGTTCACCGCCCACCATCAGATGAGCCTCCAGGAAGGCGCCGCCGTGCTGCTCGCCGTGATCTACCTGGTGCTCGCCATCAAGGAGATCCGCTGGTGCTGGCTGGCCGGATTCGCCAGCGCATTGCTCTATCTGGAAGTGTTCTTCCAGGCCGCGCTCTACATGGAAGCGGCCCTGCAGATCTTCTACATGGCGATGTCGGTTTACGGCTGGTGGTGCTGGCGCCCACGCCACGTGGCGGGGAATGGCACCGCCGAGCACCTGGCCGAGCGCCTGCCCGACCACGTGATCGACCCGCCCATCCAGCGCCGGCCGATGCGCTGGCCTGTCCGGGCCCTCATCGGCGTGGTGCTGCTCGCGCTGTTCAATGGCTGGATCCTGCACCGCTCAACCGACGCGGCCTGGCCCTACATCGACGCCTTCATCTCCTGGGGCGCCATCCTCACTACCTGGATGGTCGCGCAGAAACTGCTGGAGAACTGGTGCTACTGGCTGGTGCTCGACAGCCTGACCTTGCTTGTCGCGATCGAGCGTAGTCTGCACCTCACGGCGGCTCTCTTTGCCCTCTACCTCGTACTCGCGGTCATCGGCTGGCGCAGCTGGCTGCTCCGCTGGCGCAGCCAGCTGCCAGTACGCAGCCCCGTCTGATGACCTTCCCGACATTTCAGCGCCTGGCGTTACTCGCCAGCACGCCCATCAGCCAGACCTGGCGTGTGTCGGTGGGCGACAGTATCGCCGTCCTGCGTGAGGACCGGCCCGGTGCCCGGCAACTGGGCCTCAATCGTGCGGCAGAGCCAGGCGTCATCCAGGCGGCTGCGGCCGCCGGTATCGGTCCGGCGTTGCTCGCTGCGGATCCCGAGCAGGGCAGGCTGCTCACGCAATGGCTGCCCGGCCAACCGTGGCAGGCGGCCGACTTGCGGCAACCGATCCAGCTGCAGCAGGTCGCGCTGTTGCTGCGCCGCCTCCACGCCACGCCGCTTGCAACACCGCAGCTGGATCTTGTGGAGGCCGTCGAACGCTATGCTCGTGCAGTTGGGGAGACCGGCTGGCAGTTGGTGGCAACCGCCCGAAAAAATCTGCAGGACTGTCAGCCATCCCCGGCCAGCGCCTGGCGCTTCTGCCACAATGACCTCACGCCCGGCAACTTCATTGCGGGCCCGACCGGCACCCTGCACCTCATCGACTGGGAATACGCCGGTCTTTGCGACCCCGCGTTTGACCTCGCCGGCTTTGCCGCCGGCGCCGATCTGAATCCCGATCAGTCCCGCTGCCTGCTCGCCAGCTATCATGGCCGCCCACCAGAGCCGGCAGAACTCGCCCGCCATCTCGCCTGGCAGGTGTTCTGTCGTTCGCTGGCCGCCCTCTGGCAGGGTGTGATCGGCACACCTCCGCTACCCTGATAGTCTTGGCTAATCAATCACTTTATGGTCATAACTCAGGTTTTACCGGCAACACAGGCAGCGACACGCCCGGTAACCACGCTCTGCAGGCTCATGGCTTCCTTCTGCATTATGGAACATCGAGATTGCAGTCCGCAGGCCGTATCACTAGAGTAACCCTTGCTTGCAAGCCACAGGCCGGCCCCCGGAGGGGTCAGTCAGGCACTCAAACAATAATGAACGGAATCGAGGGAATACCATGTTGACGCCAGGCAATTTCAAGAAGGGTGCTGCGGCAGGTCTGCTGGTCGCACTCGCATTCGCCGGCACTGCCCAGGCTGCCTCGGTTTCCTACTATCTGGATCAATCCGACCGCCTCGCCGATGGCACCAACTATCTGCAGGTCACGATTTCCGATGGCATCGATGGCGCCATCAATTTCACCGTCGATGCACTCCAGCCCCTGCTGGCCACCTACGGTGAGAACAACAATTTCGGCATCGTCAAGTTTGGCTTCAACGCAATCCCCGGTATTCCGCTCAGCCTGTCGAATGTGGATATCAGCTCGCTGCCCTACGGCTGGGTCACCGGCAAGCATCAGGATATGGGCGGCTTCGGCAGCTACGACATGCGCCTGCGCATCACCGATGCCCATACCCCGCGCAGCGCATCGATTTCCTTCTCCGTCACCGGCATCGACTTCGATACCCTGGCGAGCTACGTCGATTACGCCATCAATTCGGTTGAAGGCCCCAGCCTGTTCTCCGCCCGGGTCGGTGGTCTGAATCTGGCCTGCGAGAAAAACGACTGGAGCTGCAACAACGGCGATGCCTTCTTCGGTGGCGCAAGCCCCATCCCGGCACCGCCAGCCCTCTGGCTGCTGGGCACCGCGGTTGTTGGTCTGGCTGCCCGCCACTTCCGGAAGGGTGCTGCACCAGCCGCCTGATCCAGCTGCCTCCAACCAAGAAACCGAACGGGTCCTGCGGGGCCCGTTTTGCTATCCGGGATCCTGTCAGCGGCCACCAATGAAACCTTGGTAATATTCTGCCCGCCCGGAGGCCCGGTGATACACTGACTATTCAACAAGCTAGCCTTGCTTTTTGAAAAAAACCAAGCCTCGATCACAGTCAACCGGCAGCCTTGAGGCTACGATTCGCGGGTAGGGACAAAAAACCCGGCATATAAAGAAGCGTCTCTACACACACATAACCCAGCACACGGCAGAGCCACCATATGGCGTTTGATATCGCGCTTCCCGAGGAAGACAACCGCACTTTCGGCGACTATCTCGACGCACTCAAGCGTCGCCGCAAGCCCGCTCTGGCCATCGCCCTGACCCTGTTGATACTCGGCGGCATCGCGATCTTTGTCTGGCCGAATGCCTACACTTCCACCGCCGTGATCCTGATCGAGGATCCGGAGATCCCGCCCGGCCTCGTGCCGAGCACGGTCACCACGCTTGCCGCCCGGCAGATCCAGTACATCAACCAGCGGGTCATGACGCGCACCAATCTGGCCCGGATCATCGAAAAGTTCGATCTCTACCCTGAAGAGCGCAAGTACCTGCCCACCTTGCTGCTGGTCGAGGACGTGCAGAAAGACATGCGCATCGATGTCGTCGATGTGCAGGGGCAGGGTGATCGGGGGCAGCAGATCACCAGCACCATTGCCTTCAAGCTCGGCTTCGAGCACAAGAATCCTGAAATCGCCCGTCAGGTTGCCAACGAACTGGTGTCGCTGTATCTAGCCGAAAACGTCCGCCAGCGCACCGAGCAAACGGCCGAGACCAGCCAGTTCATGCAGGCGGAAGTGGATCGCCTGGATGGCGAAGTAAAGGATCTCGAATCGCAGGTCGCCGCCGTCAAGCAATCCAATGAAGGCAGCCTGCCATCGCTGGCCGGCTTCAACATGCAGCTCATGGCGCAGCTGAACAGCGACATCGCGGAGATCGCCCGGCAGCTGCAGGCCACGCGTGAAAACAAGATCATGCTGGATGCCGAACTCGCCAAACTGAGCCCGATCTCAACCACCGTCACGCCGGACGGCAAACCCATCTCCTCACCCGAAGACCAGTTGAAGGCGCTGCAAACCGAGCTCGCCCGGCTCGAAGGCCGCTACAGCCCCCAACATCCGGACGTGATCCGCACCAAGCGCGACCTTGCGGCCGTCCGTGAGCAGCTCGGCGCCAATATCGATCTCGACAACACCACGGCCAATCTGGCTCAGGCCAAGGTGGAGCTTGCCAAGGCCCAGGCCAATTACTCGGCCGATTCGCCCCAGGTGCAGCAGGCCCAGCGCGCCGTCGACACCCTCAAGGAACGGGCCTCCGAACCACGCCGCACCGGCCTGGGCTCGATGGAGCCGGACAACCCCGTCTACATCCAGATCCGCGCCCAGCGGGAAACCATGGAATCGCAGGAACGCTCGCTGCTTTCCAAGCAGGCCAATCTCCGCGGCCGGCTGGCCGAAGTGGAGCAGCGGATCACCAAGAGCTCCGGAGTGGAGAAGGATTTGAGCGGCCTGATGCGCCGCCTGAACACTGCCACGCTGAACTACCAGAGCGCCCGTGAGCGCCTGTCGACTGCCAAGATGGGCCAGGCGCTGGAAACCCAGAGCAAGGGCGAGCGTTTTGCACTGGTTGAGCCGCCGGATCTGCCGCTGCTGCCCTCGAGCCCCAACCGCCCGGTGCTGCTGGCGCTGCTCGTCGTGCTCATGCTGGCCGCCGGCCTGGGTTGGCCGCAGGTGGCGGAGTCCATGGATCAGGCGATCAACAGCCCGCGTGCTGTTGAACGCGTGCAGGGCGCACCACCCATTGCCGAAATTCCCCTGATCGCAACCACGGAAGACCGCAAACGCGATCGCAATGTAAAGGTGGGCGCACTGCTGGTGGCACCCGTCATTCTCGCGATTGTTCTGGCGCTCATTCACTTCCTGTGGATTCCGTTGGATGTGCTTTGGTATGTTGGCCTCCGCCGGCTCGGGATGTAACAACTCATGGAACGCATACGCAAAGCTCTCGAGCGCGCCGGCCAGGACAGGCTGCTGACGGCCACCGACGTGGCACGCCACGACCGCATGTCGGAAACACAAACGGATCTGTCCACCGGCGTGCGCTACACCCTTACCAAGCGCGTCGAGGTGTCGCCGAAAACGCTGCTGGAAAACCGCCTCATCTCGGCACTGCCCGAACATAAGTTCAAGGATTCCTACCGCATGCTGCGCACCCGGGTGCTGCAGACCATGCGCAACAACGGCTGGAACACCGTGGCCGTCACTGGTCCTGCTGCCGGCTGTGGCAAGACACTCACGGCCATCAACCTGGCCGTCAGTCTCGCGATGGAAGTCACCAACACCGTGTTGCTGGTTGATCTGGACCTGCGCAAGCCCACCGTGCACAAGTACTTCGGTTACGAGCCCGAACTCGGGCTGTCGGATTACCTCACCAATGATGAGGTTTCCCTGCACGAGATGCTGTTCACGCCCTCGATCGACCGGCTGGTCGTGCTGCCCGGGCACAAGCCCTTGTCCAACTCGGCCGAGATGCTCCGCTCACCGCGCATGATCAACCTCGTCACGGAGCTCAAGACACGCTACCCCGACCGCCTGATCGTCTTTGATCTGCCACCCATCCTCGCCTCCGACGATGCTCTCGCGTTTTCGCCCTATACCGACTGCATCCTCATGGTTGCCGAGAGCGGTGGCACCAAGAAGGACGACCTGCAGAAGGCCTACGAGATCGTCAAGAACGCGCCGCTGGTCGGCACGGTGCTGAACAAATCCGAAGCGCCCGCCACCGGCTATGGCTACGGAGGCGTGCAGAAGAAGAAGCGCTTCTTCGGCACCTGATGGCTCATGTACGAAGCCTTCTACGGCCTGAAGGAGCGTCCCTTCGCCCTGTTGCCTGACCCGTCTTATCTCTATCTTTCCAAGGGCCACGGTACAGCCCTCACACTGCTCCGTTACAGCATCATCAACCGCCAGGGCTTCACCGTGGTCAGCGGCGAAGTCGGCGGCGGCAAGACCACCCTCATCAACCGCCTGCTCGACGAGATGCAAACCGGCGTCACCGTCGGCCTCATCAACTTCACCACCCGCTCGTTCGGCGACATGGCCGAGTGGATCCTCATGGCCTTTGGCCTGCCCTACAAAGGCAAGGGCAAGGTCGAGATGTACGACGACTTCGTGCAGTTCATGATCCGCGAGTACGCCGCCGGCCGGCCCGTGGTGCTCATCGTCGATGAAGCCCAGAACCTCGGCATCCGCGGCCTCGAAGAAATCCGCATGCTCTCCAACGTGAACGCCGCCAAGGACTATCTGCTCCACGTCATCCTCGTCGGCCAGCCCGAACTCCGCTCGCTGCTCCAGAGCCCGCAGCTCCGCCAGCTCACCCAGCGCGTGTCTGTTGCCTTTCACCTGAAGAACCTCACCGAGCAGGAGGTGTACCAGTACATCAACCACCGCGTTACCCTCGTCGGTGGTTCACCCGAGCTCTTCAGCCCCGCTGCGCTCCGTCTCATTGCCGCTGCCAGCGACGGCATTCCCCGGCTCGTCAACACCTTCTGTGATCTGGCGCTGGTCTATGCCTACTCGGACGAGAAGAAGCAGGTCGGGGCGATGGAAGTAAGGGCCGTGCTGGAGGATCGGAAGCATATGGGGCTGCCGGCAGGGGGGCGGGATGGCACTGGTTCGGAAAAGTTCGAACCAGGCACGAGCGCGCAGCTGCCCACTACCTGAGTGCTTGCCAACGTGAGATGCACTTGTGTCAGCCAACAGATCCAATGGCTTCCGCATTCTTCTAGGGCAAGCTGAAGACCCGACTCTTTCCAGGATTTCCTTTGCAGCCTTCATCATTGCGGGTTGCCTGCTCGCTTTTGTGCCAATACGTTCCGATTTCTACCCCCAGGTCATTCATGTAACGCTTGACACCCTTCATTTCCCGGCCGCCGCCTTGTTGTATTTTTTTCTGGTTCGGCATGTGCCGGCGGCGAGCGCCACTCGAAGGATCGTCATTGCCCTGGCCTTGTCCGGAATGGCAATACTTTCCGTCGAAATGATCCAGTCCTTGATTGCAGGCCGGCATACCGCGCCGAGTGACATGTTCATGGGAGCAGGAGGCGTGCTGTCAGCGGCGGCATTGGGGCTGATACCAGTTGAATCGGCATCACGCAGAACCTTCCTGAGCTGCTCCGGGATTGCGATTATTTCCATCGTTCTCCTGGCGCCAGCCGCCTGGGACTGGGCACAAGTGCTTCGAGTGAACGTCCAGCCGAATACCATTGCCACTTTTGAATGGCGCGGTGCTGGTCGAGCCTGGGAACCTCAGTGGGGTTCCAATTCCCATCCGCCGGCATTGCGAGTGGTGCATCAAACCTGGCCGCGAGCTACCAATGTCCTGGAAGTGAGTATCCGGAAGGGTGGCTGGAGCGGGGGTTCAACGGCAGTCACAAGCTACACTGCAAAACCAGCCGGAATATCGTTTGTGGTGGACAACCCCCTGAGTCCCTTCGAACTTTTCGTTCAAGTGGCCTGGGTGGATCGCAATGGTGCCGAAGAGAGTGAAGAGTGGTCAGTGCTGGTTCACAAAGGCATCCAAACCGTGGTGCATCGCTCAGGTCTTCCGGACCGCTCGCATGCAGCCCGTCGAATCCGGCGCATCCTGTTCTATGGCAAGGAGGCCGCAGGATCGAGGTACTTCTACCTTGATGATATCAAGGCACTAATGGAATGAGGGTTTGCCGAACCGGAAATCTGTTCGTCATTTTCATTGGCACGCTCTGCAGCATGGTTTTCGGTTCCGCATCAGCCACGTCGAGCAGTCTTCCCGGTCCTGAACGGTTCTGGAAGGCAGAGGCGGGGCTGCATGTCAATGTCGATGAGTCCTGCGGGCTGCATATGCAAGGGACAGCCAGTGGAGGCTGGAATGTGGCGCGTGGCGTTATTCGTGATACGGCGGGCGCCGGAAATGATGGTCGCAGGCTTGTAGTTCCCGTCACGGTCAACAGTATCTCCGACTATAGATATTGGCCGCGCCTCATCGTTCAGGTGGTCGGTAAAAATGGTCATGTCTCAAGCAGCAGGGGAGGGCAATACTCGCCTTATCGTCGCGCAAAGGAACTGCGTCAAAACCTGTACGTTGATATCGGAGATGCCGATTTCGACCGACTTGAAGTTCTCCTGAGCAAGGAGACCAGGGTACCGATGACGGTCGATATCTGTATCGGCGCACCCCATTTTGAACGCGTAGCCGGGAGCAGTCACCTCGTTGCAGACCAGATCAGCCTAAACGAGCCGGCGACTTTGGTGGAGCAGGTAAATGCAAGTGATGATTTTTGGCGCAGCTCCCCATTGTTCCAGAAGCTTCTTGCCGACAAAGAGACCGCCTGCAGCCGGATAGCAACGAGGAAGCTGACAACCACAGCGGATCAGATTCGTTACGACGCTGATCTTCTGGAAGATGCTTCTTTCCTGTTTCAGGTGACGGGTGGAAAGAAGTACAGCAGCTGTGCGCTCCGTTTGATTCAGAACATTCATGTAGCCTGGCCGGAGTTGCTGACACCTGATCTGCCTCATGCACACGTCCTGCGTGCATTCACACGTGCGGACGATTGGCTTGGGTCATCGATGCCGGGTCATGATCGTGTCGCCCTGATCGGCGATATTGCGGCACTTGTGAGCCTGATTGACGGGGCTCTGGAAGACCCTGGCACCTGGTGGCGGCACGAATACGCGAGCAACTACAAGCACGCATTCACCAGTGCAATGGGAATCGCCTGCCAACGCTATGCATTTGAGGGCCATGCCGACTGCAGGAGGCGCGGCCTTGATGAAATGTCCCTGGTTCTGGCAGCGCTGCCAGACGACGGCAGCAGCATAGAGGGGCCCGGGTACTGGAACTACTCACTAGTCTGGATTATCAGCTACCTCCAAAGCCTTGATGCCAGCCAGCGCAACAAGCTGATCGAGCGGAGTCGATTCCTGCAGAATGCGAGCCGCTTTCGGCTCCACGTATCAGTCCCCGGATTCCAGCAGGTGATTCCATATGGCGATACGGAGCCATGGGAGTACCGGCGGGCTGGGACCGCACTGCGCGGGTTGGGTTCCATTCAACACGATCCAATCGCCGTTGAGTTGGCGCAAAGGGTGACGGATGCCAGATGGCCGCAGGTGGATCTGACCTGGAGGGATATTGCGTGGACCAAGCCGGGCGAAAAGCCGAATGTGATCGGCAAAGAGCCAACATACGCATATCTCCCGGATCAGGGCATAGTCGTCTGGAGATCGTCATGGACTGCCGATGGCGCAAGTCTGGTCCTGTTCAAGGCGGGCGCCTTGCAGGGGGCAAAGCTCCGGAGCATCGGTGCAGTCTATGGTGGGCACAATCATCCTGATCAGGGGGGGGTGCTTCTGTACTCCGCTGGGCAGTGGATTCTCAAGGATGATGGTTACACGAAGAACAAGGCGACCAGTAGCCACAACAGCATTGACTTCTCCGGCCATGGGCAACTCGGCGAGGGCAGTCCATGGTTCGATACCGGGCAGATTGCTCCGGCCACGCTGCCGACACTGCAGATCGTGAAACTGGGAGAGGACGGGCTTTCAGTGCGGGCGAGCCTGGAGTCGGCTTATCCGTCGGCCGCAAACCTGGCGGTCTGGACGCGCCACATCAGCATGGAGCGGGGTGCTCCACTGGAGATTCTGGATTCGATAACGATGGCGAAAAATGGTCGTGCAGTATTGGCGTTTCACTCCGATGAGCCAATCCTATCGAAAGGGAAAAGTCGGTGCATCGGTGGGAACTGGAGGATGACCAATGTCATCCGCAAGGACCACCAGGACCAGGCCGGCAGTCTTCAGTGGACAAGCGATGGCTCGCAAACCAGAGGTGTCATCGAGCTTGAAGCAGGGCGTTTGGTCACCATAACGTCAACTCTTCAGGACATTCCGGCGGGCTGTCGTGCATGACCGCATCGCCGTACTCCGCACCAGAGATAAAGCGAAACGCGTGGTACTTCCTCGCGGGGAAGACGGTTACTGCAGCCCTGACCTTCGCGATTCTTCTGATGGTGGTCAGAATGCTCCCGATCGTGGAGTACGGCATTTACGTAACGGCTGTTGCGGGCATCGAGCTATTGATTGCCGTCGCTGCATCAGGATTCTCATGGACGGCACATCGTTACATTCCGGAATATCGTCTGCATGCGCCAGGCCTGCGTACAGAGTGGCTTGTCTATCGCTTGTTCTGGCTGACGGCCGGGGTACTCGCCGCAATTGGCCTGCTTCTCTACTGGAAGATCGATGCATGGCTCGGCTGGGCGCGCCTTGGCGGGTATGTTGATGTTGCGCGCATTGCATTGTTGTGGCTGGTGGTGGAGGGCACGTGGCGCTTCATTCGGGACGCAATTCTTGGTCCCTTGCTGCTGCAGGGCCGTGCCCAGATCTGCATGGTCATACGGAGTGGGGCAATGCTGCTGTTTTTGATCAACCATGCCGTGCATGGGTCATTGGATCTACGGCAGTTGATATGGGCAGAGGTTCTGGTGTCCCTGCTGGCAATGGTTGTCGCCACGGGCGCATTGCGGCTGTCGTTGAAGGGGCTCAGGGATCTCCCTGCCAAAGAAGCATGGAGCGAGCCCGGATTCCCGGTCATGGCCCTGACCGGGGGGCATATGCTGTCGGCGCAGTTGTTGGCGCTGCTATACAGTCCGCAGATACTGCTTCTGATTGTCCAGCGCTTCCTTGGCATTGAATCGGCGGCAGTATTCGGGTTCATGCGCAGTCTCTATGAGCAGATTGGGCGCTACCTGCCGGCAACGCTGTTGTTTACAGTCATCAGGCCGAAGTTGGTGGCCTCATTCGTTGGTGGAGGAGCAACACGCGAGGCGAACATGAACGCAAACATGGCAGGCAAGATCAGTCTGTTCGTTCTCATGCCTCTCATTGCCTTCGCCGGCATAGCCGGTCAGGATGTGATAGGGATTCTGTCCGGCAACAAGTGGCCAGATACCGGATTGTTGTTTGCAGGATTCATGTTGGTGCTGATCCCCTTCAGCCAACAGCAGCTCCTGGAAACATTGGCCGTGGTTACCGGCAACAGCGTACTGTGCATCCGGGCGGCTGGTGCAGGGCTGTTGGTTCCCCTGGTTCTGTACGGCCTGATACGTGCCGGCCTGGGATTGTGGGCTCCCATCATTGCATTGGGGGTTGGCCATCTCCTGTATAACGGGGCGATTGTCATCGGGCTGCTGAACAGAATTGGGTACGTCGGGGATCCTGTCGGGATCGGCAAAATGCTGGTAGCCGCCTTTGCCGCGTTCGGTATTGCTGCCGTGTTGCCAATCACGGGTGCTCCGGTTTTCGAGGTGGCTGTCAATGGTATTGTGGTGGCCTGCATATTCCTGTTTGCAGCGTGGGTCGCCAAACCATTCGGAGCTTCGGAGCGTGCCCGCCTGAACGGGTTGTTCCGGTCGCGATGGTTTGTCTGGTAGCCGCCATGACAGGCACGGTGCTGCCCCCTGTACGGGGACCTGTCGATCATCAATCAATTGGTTGTGCGAGGTGGCAGGATCCGGAGTGGGAGTTGGACCGTGAATAGATGGCTGCTCTTGCTGTGCCTCGCGTGGCTTCCATTTGACAAGGCATTTTCCGTTGATATTGGCGTAATGACCATTACGCCGTACTACGTTGGTATCGTGCTCGTCTCGCTCACGACGCTGGTGCAAGTCCTGCTGGATCGCGAGCGGTTTGTGGTGACCTCTACTGATATCGCATTGCTTGCGGTATGTTTCATGTACTTGTGTTCGACTCTCCTGTCGGATGTTCCACAAACTGCCGGGTTGTTGGCCTTCAAGGGGATATTCATCCCGACACTTACCTACTTCGTCTGCAAAACGCTGTTGCAGGATGAGGACGTGCTTCTGCGGGCCCTCAGCATGTTCGGCATCGGGTTGGCGATACTGGCACTTGTGGCCTTGTTCGAATTTGTGGCATTCCCGGAGCGCCCCAAGCCGTTTGAACGTGATGGTGTGGCAATGGCAACGTTGGCCATACTGCCATTGATGGTTGGCCTGTACGGCATGCCGAGAGTGCGAAGCCTTGCTCGCACAACAATGATAGTTGGGGGGCTGATCGCGGTCGGGGTATCGATATCGCGGGCCTATTGGATATTCGTGATGGCGAGTCCATTCATGTTCCGCTTCTTTATTCGCGGGCGTGCGTATCTCGTGGCCCTGTCTGTCCTGTCGTTGTCGTTGGTCATGACGTTGTGGATAACACTTGACGCACCGTCGTTTGCGCCGGTGCGAATCAACAATCAGGACGACCACGGGATTCAACGGGTACTCAGTGCAGATCATTGGAAGGCGGCAATATATAACCGGGTAGTACTGATGTACGAACCGAGCCTGGAGCAGTTCAAGAAAACGCCGATATTCGGCCGGGGCCTGTATATCCCGGAGTATCAGGCGACAACAACCCACAATCTCCATCTGGAGTGGCTGGAGAGCGGCGGGGTGCTGGGATACCTGGCGTTCTTGTCGGTGTACCTCACGCATTTTCGCAACCTGGCTCGCCGTGGCCGTGGAGATGCATTGGCCTGTGCACTTGGAGTTGCCAGCCTGGCGGTACTCGTCAATGGTGTTACGAACGGAATAATGCATTCCGTAATGCCAACGGTTGCGATGATGTGTCTGGGCCTGGTGGCGGCCCGGCTGCAGGGGGTTCGTCGCAGGGAGATGGACGCTGCACCATTGCGGATGGTGTGGGTGCCAACAACGCGCAGCTCGCAGCCGAACCAGCCGTGACCCCGCACCGGCTGCTCTTCATAGTTCGCGAACCCTATCCGACCTTCAGGTCCGATGTTGCGTCGCTGTTCGGGAAGTACCTTCCACGGCAAGGCATATATTCAGATTACGTGGCCGAGAAGGAAATGGCGGCCGAGGACATCATGCCGTGGGGGGGTGGGCAGGCCCTTCTTTGCGAGGGTGGAACGTCACCTCTGCGCCGGCAGTGGCTAAAGCTGGTGCAGAACATTCGACAGATGGCCGGCGCATCCCCATCGGTTTACGATGCAATACAGGTGAGGGACCTGGCAATCACATCCTTCATCGCACTCGTTATCGGCCGGATACGCGGTCTTCCGGTGTATTTCTGGATGTCATTCCCGATGTGCGATGCCCAAATTCAACGGGCCCGTCGCAGTACCATGCGGGATGGCCGGCGTTTCTGGTTTCCGATGGTGCAAGGGCTGGTTGGTCGGAGCCTTTTGAGATATTTCGTCCTGAAACATGCCGACCATGTTTTCGTGCAAAGCGACCATATGCGCGATCGCCTTGTCAGCTCCGGTGTGCCAACTGTCAAGCTGACGGCTGTGCCCATGGGCGCGGACCTGGAAGTTCTTCATCTGGAGAGGGCAGTCGACTGGAATACGGCAGAACGGAACAACAGAAAGGTCATTGTTCATTTGGGAATCCTTGAAGCCAGCAGAAGCAGTGAAATGCTGATCGACGTCATGGCGCTGGTTCGCAAGAAGATTCCAGAAGTGGAGTTGCTCTGTATTGGAAGCTGTGAGTCTCCCGCATATCAGGCCCTGCTGGAGCGCAAGATCAAGACCCATGGCTTGGGGGATGCCATTCGGATCACCGGATGGGTTTCGCAACCAGAGGCATGGAAGCTTGCAGGGCAAGCGGACATGGGACTTTGTTTGATTCCATGCGATCCGCTGTACCTGGGTGCTTCACCCACGAAGCTTATCGAGAGTCTGGCTCTTGGCCTGCCAATGGTTGTCAATGAGCATCCGGAACAGCGGCAGGTAATCGATATGAGTGGTGCGGGGTATTGTGTCCCGTGGTCAGCGCCGGAAATCGCGGAAGCCACCATCAGGATCCTTGCTGATACTGATGCCGCCAATGAAATGCGTATGCGGGGGCCAAGGTATGTTGAGCAGCATCGGAGCTACGATCGTATAGCTGCCATGGTTGCTGATCGCTATAGAGAGTTGTTGCGCAAAGAGCCTGGTGTGCGCCACTGAAGGATCAGGCGACGTCACGGATGCGACTGTAAAGGGAATCCAGGGGCGCCAACGCCTTGTCTGCGACAAATGTTGCAGTCACCTTTATTCTCGCGGCGTTACCCATGGCTTGGGCAAGTTGCGGGTTGCACAAGAGCTGTCGCAGGGCAGTTGTCAGCTGACCGATTTCTCCTGCTGGAACAAGCAGGCCTTCGACGCCATTGGTAATCGCATCAGGAATGCCGCCCACGGGGCTGCTTATCACGGGGACTCCTGCCGACATCGCTTCGAGAATGGCCACCGGCAATCCCTCGTGGTACGACGGCAAGACAAAGGCAGTCGACGATGCGAGCAGCCTTTGTCGTTCGTCGGTCCCGATCCAGCCGGGAATCGTCACGTGGCTTTCAATGCCCAATTCTATTGCCATCGCCCTTGCACGCCCCACGTCGCCATCTCCGCAGAGATGCAGGTGGCACGGGACCCCTGAATTGTTGAGAGCGGCCACAGCCTGCAGCAGGTCGAATGCCCCCTTCCGGTGGCCAATTCGCCCGAGAAACAGCAAGGCAGGTGGATCATCGGGTTGAGCATCGGTTGAAAGCCGGGCTGCGGGCAGGAGTACGGGGTTATAGATCCGGATTATTTGACGATTGCCGGTGTTCTGTTCAAACCATCTCTGCCACTGGTCAGAGAGGGCGATTACCCAGGTGCACGATTCAATGATCCATCTGATGTAGCGACGATACAAACGGTTGCTGCCCGCGTAATACTCGTCAAACTGCGAGCCATGCACGTGCAGGATTACCGGGCGCCGGAACAGGCGGGCAGCCATCACGAATACGGACTTGCGCAAGAAGCTGCTGCGTTGGGCAACGTGCAGGTGGGCAAAGGCGACGTGGCCCATCATCAGCATCCCGAGAAACCGGGATAAAGCACCAAGTCCGATGGCGAGCCGTCGCCAGACCGGGCCTTCGACGTAAGTGGTCAGCACGACCACGGCCCAACGTTCAAGGAACCCGCAGGCTTTGTAGGTCGAGATTACCGACGCCATGCCCCCCATCGCATTCATGTCAGGGCCGACCATCACGATGTGCCGCTTTTTTGAGGTTTTCACGCGATGAAAGGATGCGGGCAAACTGGCATATTGGCAATTGAGCGGGGATCCGGATCAGGTAACCTGCACTCCAGGGTGGCCACTGTCCGCGCAAGTATTTTTAACTTATGAAAGATCAAAAGATCCTTCTGGATGGCTCCGAACACGTAACATTGCCACATGGTCACCCTCCCGGTACCCAACCTTAAGGTCACCCGTGTCAGGATCCTCGGGGTCCCCATGGATTGCGTCACCATGGCTCAGGCCGTGTTGATAGCGGACGACATGGTGCGGGAGCATCGGCCTGGCGGCGTTTTCGCGATAAATCCCGAGAAAATCGTCACGGCAGGTACCGATTCGGGGTTGTTGAAGGCTCTGGACGATGCCTCGCTGCTGATACCGGACGGGGTGGGGGCCGTGGTGGCAGCCCGCCTCGGCGGCGTGCGCAATCTGGCACGGGTGTCGGGTGCAGACCTGATGCCCGAGCTGTGTGCTCTGGCCGCTCTTCGGGGCTACCCGGTTTTCGTGTACGGGGGGCGGCCGGAAGTGACACCCAGGGCGGTCAAGGTGCTGCGTGAGGCATACCCGAAGCTGCAGGTGGCCGGCTATCAGCACGGGTACCTGATGCCGAACGAAGTGGAGGCGCTGCCAGACAAAATCAACGCGAGCGGCGCCCGGATACTGTTTGTCGGATTGGGGAGTCCCCAGCAGGAATTGTGGATTCAGGCGACTTTGCCAAAGCTCACGACAGTCGCAGTTTGCCAAGGAGTCGGCGGAACGATCGACGTCTTGGCCGGTAGAGTGAAGCGGGCGCCTTTGGCATGGCGCCGAGCCTACCTGGAGTGGCTGTATCGCCTGTTGAGCGACCCGACCCGTTTGCGCCGCTTTCCGCGCCTGTTGAGCTTTGCATGGCGTGTCTGGCGGGAAGGCGTGGTGCTGGGTGAGCCTCGTCGGGTGTAGACGCACGCCTTCGGGCGAGCGGCGGGAGCGATGACGCGGCAAAGAACGGAAACAAGAACATGAACACCACCAGCCCCCCAAAGAAGTCTCTCCTCAACACCCCCCTCGGGCGTGGCGGTGTGCTGCTGGTGATCGTGCTGCTGATCGTCGCCCTGTTCTGGTCCAGCTTCCTCGAGATGGTGCGTCTCTGGGAGGAGCCGGAGTACAGCCACGGTTACCTGATTCCGTTTCTGGTGGCCTATCTGTTCCTGATCCGCACCGATCAACTCGTGAAAGCGCCGGGCAATCCGCATTGGGCGGGTGTGCTGCTGCTGCTGGTCGCGATGGGGGTGGTGCTGATCGGCGATCTGAGCGCGCTGTTCGTGATCGTGCAGTATGGCTTTCTGATCACCGTGGCGGCGGTGGCGCTGACGATGCTGGGCTTCCGCGGTGTGCGGATCATCTGGGCGTCGCTGGTGATGCTGATTTTCCTGGTGCCGCTGCCGGTGCTGATCCAGTACAAGCTGTCGTCGGGTCTGCAGTTCCTGTCCACCGACATCGCGGCGATGGTGTTGCGGACCGTTGGTGTCCCCGTTTACGTGGAGGGGAACATCATCGATCTGGGTGTTTCCAAGTTGCAGGTGGTGGAGGCGTGCAGCGGGCTCCGTTATCTGTTTCCGTTGATGACCTTCGGCTTTTTGTGCAGCTACATCTATCGCGGGCCGAACTGGCACCGCTGGCTGATCGTGCTGTCGACCATTCCCGTGACGATCATCATGAACAGCATCCGGATCGCGGTGACGGGTGTGCTGTACAACGCCTACGGCATCGGCGCGGGGGACAGCTTCCTGCATTATTTCGAGGGCTGGGTGATCTTCATCGGCTGCCTTTTGATCCTCTTTGGCGAAATGATCCTGCTGGCGAAGCTCGGCGGCCGGAAGCTGGACCAGGTGTTCGACCCGCAGATTCCGGGCATGGCCACCATCCGCTTGCTGCCACAGCTGATCCGGATCACGCCGCCGGTGCTGGCGATCATCCCGGTGCTGGCGGTCACGCTGCTGGCCACCCTGGCGCTGGCCGGCCGCCACGAGATCGAGCCGGAGCGGCAGTCGCTGTATACCTTCCCCTTGCGGATAGGCGACTGGGAGGGCCGGGAGATGAGCATCACGCAGCCGGAACTCGAGGTGCTGAAGCTCACCGATTACGTGTCGGCGAATTACACGAGTCCGGAGCGCGATATCGTGAATTTCTATGTGGCCTACTATGCCTCGCAGCGAAAGGGTGCGTCGGTGCATTCACCGCGCTCCTGTTTGCCGGGTGGTGGCTGGCAGATCCTCACCAGCAAAGTGGTGAACGTGCCGGGGATCCTGCCCGATGGCGCCTTGCTGCCGGTGAATCAGCTCATCATCGGCACGGGCCGGTCCCGCCAGCTGGTGAATTACTGGTTCATGCAGCGGGGTCGGAACCTGACCAACGAATACGCCGTGAAATGGTTCATCTTCTGGGACTCGCTGACCAAACGCCGCACCGACGGCTCGCTGGTGCGGATCATGACGCCCCTGCCCGAACAGGGTGGCGAAGAGGTTGCGGCCAAACGCCTCGAAGACTTCATGCGCATGGCCGTGACCCGCTTGTACTACTACATCCCGCAGGGTGCGGTGCCGGATTCCGGAACTGCTCCTATATCCGTCTTGCCCTGACGCCCCCCGCGCCCGGAACCGCATCGTGAAACAACTCGTACAGAAGCTGCTGGATGGCAGGATGGCCATCCTGGACGTGCCCACGCCGATGGTCGGGCCCGGCATGGTGCTGGTGGCCAATCACTATTCGCTGATCAGCGTCGGCACCGAGCGGAGCACGGTGACCGCGGCCCGCGACAACCTGATCACCAAGGCGCGCAAGAAGCCGCAGCAGGTGAAGCAGGTGCTGGACACCCTGGCCACCCAGGGGCCGGTGCAGACCTACCGGGCGGTGATGAAGAAGCTCGATTCCTATTCGCCGCTCGGCTACAGCACGGCCGGGGTGGTGCTGGCGGTCGGCGAGGGGGTGCGGGGCTTCCGGGCGGGCGATCACGTGGCCTGTGCCGGGGCCGGCTACGCCAACCATGCCGAGGTGGTGGTGATCCCCGAGAATCTCTGTGTGCGGCTGCCCGAGGGGGCGGACCTGGCCCTGGCGGCCTACAACACCGTGGGGGCGATCGCCCTGCAGGGGGTCCGCCAGGCCGACCTGCGGGTGGGCGAAAGCTGCGTGGTGATCGGCATCGGCCTGCTGGGCCACCTCACGGCCCTCATTTTGCGGGCCTCCGGGGTCCGGGTGCTGGGTGTGGACGTGCGTGAGCGGGCCCTGGAGCTCGGCCGGCAGCACTGTCTGGACGACGCCGCCGTGATGAGCGATCCCTCGCTGCCGGAGCGTGTGGCGCGTCTCAGCGGGGGTGTAGGGGCGGATGCCGTGATCATCACGGCCGCCACCCGCAGCCTCGAGCCGATCAACCTCGCCGGCCAGCTGTTGCGGAAGCGCGGGGTGGTGGTGATCGTCGGCGACGTGCCCACCGGCTTCCAGCGGGACCCGGACTACTACCGCAAGGAGCTGACGGTGCGGATGTCCTGCTCCTACGGCCCCGGCCGCTACGACCTCGAATACGAGGAAAAGGGCTGCGACTACCCGCCTGCTTATGTCCGCTGGACCGAAAACCGCAACATGCAGGCCTTCCAGGACCTGCTCCATTCCGGCCGCATCGACGCGAGCTACCTTACCTCGCACCGCTTTGCGTTCGATAACGCCACCGAAGCCTACGACATGATCGTCAAGGGCGAGACCGAGTGCCTCGGCGTGATGCTCGAGTACACCCCGGTAACCGCGATCGACCATGGCAAGGTTGTGGTCCGGCCCGCGGCAGCACCCCATGCCGGGGCAATCGGCGTCGGCTTCATCGGTGCCGGCAGCTACGCGCTTGGGCACCTGTTGCCGCATATCTCCGGCGCCAAGAACGTGGCGTTGACCGGCGTGATGACGGCCTCCGGCAACAGCAGCCGGGGCGTCGCCGAGAAATATGGTTTCGGCTACGCCACCGGCGACGACCAGCAGGTGCTGGACGATGCCGCCACCACCGCCGTCTTCATCGCCACCCGCCATGAGTCGCACGGCGAGTACGTGTTGAAGGCGCTCGCGGCCGGCAAGCATGTGTTTGTCGAGAAGCCCTTGTGTGTGACCGAGGATGAGCTGCGGGCCATCGAGCATGTGGTGGGGCGGTCGGCTGGCGGACAACTGCTGGTCGGCTTCAACCGGCGGTTTGCACCGCTCGCCGTGCAGGCCCGCAAGGCCCTGGGAGCCGGCTCCTCGCCGATGGCCATGGTCTATCGCGTCAATGCCGGCCAGATTCCGGCCGGCACCTGGATCCAGGACCCCGAGCTCGGCGGCGGCCGCATCATCGGCGAAGCCTGTCACATCATAGAATTCATGACCTGGATGAACGGCTCGCTCCCCGTCAGCGTCCAAGCCCTGAGCCTCCGTGACCCGCAGCAGCACGACGACACCGTCACCCTCAACATCGGTTTTGCCAACGGCTCCATCGGCACCCTCAACTACTTCGCCAACGGGGCGAAGAAGTTGCCCAAGGAACGGGTGGAGCTCTATCACGGCGCACAGGTCGCCATCCTCGACGACTTCCGTGAACTCACCCTCTACCGCGGCAGCAAGCAGAGCCGCGACAAACGCCTCGGCCAGGACAAGGGCCAGGGCCCGATGGTGCAGGCCTTCCTCGAGGCAATTGCCTCTGGTGGCGCGCCGGTGGTCCCGTTCGCGGAGATCCGGGCGGTGACGGCGGCAACGTTCGCGGCGATGCGGTCGTTAAGGTCGGGGGCGGCGGAGGCTGTGGCGCATCCGTCGTAGCTGTCACGTGTTGGCTCACAATCCTTCACTGATAGCGACCCTCGTCCGATTCGGCTGGACGGTTGCATACCTTCGCCCACGGCAAGTTGTTGCCCAGGTTCGACGCCGAATATTTCCTCCCAAACCGGTGAGCACTGCGCCCCCCCTAAGCCTGGGCAACTTGCAGCGATGTCTTCCGTTTCCATCACCGCCTGAGTCAGCTTCCGGAGAAATCTTTTTTCTCGGCAACACAGCCACTCTCAACCAGCAGCATCCAGACTGGCGCCACCCCACCGCCCCCAAACTCTGGCGCTACAACCTCCATTACTTCGATTACCTCCACTGGCCCTCCCTCAACACTGCCACCAAAGCCGGCCTGATCGACAGCTGGATCAAGGACGTGCCGGTGGGTGCCGAGGATGCGTGGGAGCCGTACCCGATCTCGCTTCGGATCGTGAACTGGCTGAAGTACTTCCTCGCGTTGCCGGAACCGCCGCCGCAGGCCTGGATGGACAGCCTGTCGTTGCAGGTGGCGGCGCTGGATGCAGATATCGAGTATCACCTGCTGGCGAACCACCTGCTGAAAAACGGCAAGGCGCTGGTGTTTGCAGGGGCGTGCTGCGCGGGGCCGGCGGCGACACGCTATCTGGCGCGTGGTCTTGAGATCGTGTTGGCTGAGGCAGACGAGCAGGTGTTGCCGGATGGCGGGCATTTCGAGCGGAGCCCGATGTATCACTGCATCGTGCTCGAGGACTACCTGGATCTCGTGAACCTGCTGGGCAGCAATCCGGGCCTGGTGTCGGCGGAGGTGCTGGGCCGGCTTGAACAAACCGCGCGGCGCGCGGCGAACTATCTGGCGGGAATCCTTGGCGGCAACGGCGACATATCGCTCTTCAACGACGCGGCCTACGGCATCACGCGGCCGGCCCGCGATGTGCTGGCGTATGCGGAGCAGGTGCTGGGCCCGATCGAGCGACCCGCTCCCGGGAATCTGCACCGCATCTGTTTCCCCGACACCGGCGTGTATGGTTACCGGCATGGCGGCGACAGCCTGATCATCGACGCAGGCCCGGTGGGGCCGGATTACCAGCCGGGGCACACGCACTGCGATACCTTGAGTTACGAGCTGTACGTGGCGGGCCAGCCGATCATCGTGGACAGCGGCACCTTCGACTACGAGCCGGGCGCCTTCCGCCATTACCTGCGCAGCACGGCCGCCCACAACACGGTGCGGATCGACGGCGCGGAGCAGTCGGAGATCTGGGGGGCCTTCCGGGTGGGGCGGCGGGCCCGGCCACGCCACGTGGGCTTAAGCGAGTGGCAGGACGGGCACCTGAGCTTTGCCGGCGAACATGATGGCTACCGGCGCTTGCGGGGCAGGCCGGTGCATCGGCGGGCAATCGATATTGAAAGTTACTTTAAATCAAAAACTTGCTGGACTATTCGGGATTCAATCTTGGGCGCTAGCTCGCACGAGGTGGAGTCCTTCATCCACCTGCACCCTGACGTGCGGGTGGAGCAGGTGGGCGAGCGGGAATTCCGGCTTTGTGCGCCGGATAACGTAATGGTCACGCTGCGGGTAGGGCCAGTCGGCAGTATCGAAATGACGACGGGGTACTATTGCCCCGAGTTCGGGAAGCGGCTTGAAAGCCGCGTGCTGATCATCCGTTACGTGGGGCCCGCGCCGGTGGAGCTTGGTTACACGCTCAACCGGCAGACATGAATGCGCATTCTTTTTCTTAGCCATTACTTTCCGCCGGAGGTCAACGCGCCGGCGAGCCGTACCTTTGAGCATTGCCGCGAGTGGGTGCAGCGTGGCCATGAAGTGCATGTGCTGACCTGCGCGCCGAATCATCCAGCCGGCCGGATTTATCCCGGATTCAAGAACCGGCTGCTGCAGCACGAGGAGATCGCGGGCATTCAGGTGCACCGGGTGCTCACCCTGCCAGCGGCGAATGCGGGCTTTCTGGGCCGGAGCCTCAACTACACCTTTTACCTGCTGATGGCGACACTGGTCGCGCCCTTTCTGCCGAAGGTGGATGTGGTGGTGTCGACCTCGCCGCAGTTTTTCTGCGGACTGGCCGGGTATCTGGCACATCTCGTCAAGCGCGTGCCGTGGGTGCTGGAGATCCGCGACTTGTGGCCGGAATCGATCATCAGCGTGGGGGCGATGAAGGAGAGTCGCTTGACGCGGGCGCTCGGCTGGCTCGAATCCTTTGCCTATCATCGCGCGGATGCGATCGTCTCCGTCACGGAGTCGTTCGTGCCGCATATCGAGGCCCGCGGCGGGCGGGGCAAGGTGGCGGTGATCACCAATGGCGTGGATCTCGGGTTCTATGTACCGGGTGCCGGAAATGCCGGCGAGGCCGCAGCACTGGCCGAGGAATTTGGCGTGAGTGGCAAGTTTGTTGCGGCCTATGTGGGCACGCACGGCATGGCGCACGGGCTGGACACGATCCTGCGCGCAGCCGACCGCCTGCGCGACGTGCCGGGCGTGGTGTTCCTGCTCGCCGGTGACGGTGCCGAGGCCACCAAGCTGATGCAGCAGCGCGATGCGATGCGCCTGGGCAATGTGTTCATCGTCGGCCAGCAACCCAAGGAGCGCATGCCGGCGATCTGGTCGCTGACCGATGTCAGCCTGGTTTTGCTGCGCAAGAGCGAGACCTTCGAGTCGGTGATTCCGTCGAAGATCTTCGAGGCCATGGGCATGGCCCGGCCCATCATTCTCGGCGTGCGCGGCGAGAGCCAGCGCATCGTCGAGGCCTCCGGCGGCGGCATCTGCATCGAGCCGGAAAACGACACGGAGCTCGCCGAGGCCGTGCGTGAGCTGGCCCTGGATCCGGAGCGGGGGCGGGCGCTCGGCCAGTCGGGCCGCCGCTACGTCGAGGCGAATTACGACCGCCACGTTCTGGCCGGTCGCTTCGAGGAATTGCTGCTCCGGGTGGCCCGAGTCGGTACCCCGTCTGCCGTCGCACCCCGCACCAGCGACCTCTGATCGCCACTCGCTCGATAGTCGCAACGTACTCCGTGGCCCGCGGCCGTGCGTCCGGGAGTCGCCGCAGCCCCTTCAACGGGTTATCCTTGCCGCCACGGCCCATTTCACGAAGGCATCCGGAAACTACCGGTTTCGGAGTCCGGTACCTTTTTTGGTAGTTATCAAGGCAGAGGCAAACATGGCGACAAAGAAGGCAGCAACCAAGGCCGGTGACAAGCCGCAATACGACCTCCTGATCAAGAATGTTCGCGTGGTACGGCCCATGGCCGCCATGGTCGAGCAGGGCGATATCGCCATCAAGGATGGGCGCTTTGCGAAGATCGCGCCGGAAATCCCGGCCAGCACCGCCGCCGAGGTCTACGACGGCAAGAACCGGCTGGCCTTCCCGGGGCTCGTCGATCCCCACATGCACACGGGCATCTATGCCCCGCTGGGTGAAGATGCCGTGAGCGAGAGCCGGGCGGCCGCCCAGGGTGGCGTGACCACCAGCCTGAACTACATGCGCACCGGCGGTTACTACCTCAACAAGGGTGGGTCATACAAGAAGTTCTTCCCGGAAGTCCTTGATATCTCGAAGGGTAACTTCCATGTGGACTACGCCTACCACCTGGCGCCGATGGACAAGCGGCACATCCGCGAGATTCCGGATCTGGTGAAGGACTTCGGTGTGACCTCCTTCAAGATCTTCATGTTCTACGGCAGCCACGGCCTGCACGGCCGGTCGACCAACCAGTCCGAGTTCCTGATGATCAACGAGGACGAGAAGTACGACATCGCCCATTTCGAGTTCGTGATGCGTGGCATCCGCAAGGCGATGGACAAGTACCCGGACACGGCCGACGACATCTCCTTGAGCCTGCACTGCGAGACGGCCGAGATCATGTCGGCCTACTCGAAGCTCGTGGAGGAGGAGGGCGTCCTGAAGGGCCTGCCGGCCTACAGCGCCAGCCGCCCGCCGCACTCCGAAGGGTTGGCGATCTTCATCGCCTCCTACCTGGCGAACGAGACCGACCTGCCGAACATCAACCTGCTGCACCTGACTTCGCGGAAGGCTGTCGTTGCCGCCCTGCAAATGGCGGCGGTGTTCCCGCATATCGATTTCCGGCGCGAGGTCACCATCGGCCACCTGATGCTGGATACCGATTCCAAGGCGGGGCCGCTCGCCAAGGTGAACCCGCCGATCCGGCCGCGCGAGGACGTGGAGTATCTCTGGGAGCAGCTCATTGCCGGCAATCTCGATTGGGTGTGCAGCGACAAAGCCTGCTGCAAGCACGAGATGAAGGTGGACCCACGGAAGCCGGGCAACATCTGGCTGTCCAAGTCCGGTTTTGGCGGCACGGAATACCTGCTGGCCGCGCTGGTCAGCGAAGGCCGCAAGCGCGGTCTCACCTACAACCACATGGCCGCCCTCACGAGCTACAACCCTGCGGCCCGTTTTGGATTGCACAGCAAGGGCGATATCGAAGAAGGCCTGGATGCCGATCTGGCGCTGCTGGACCCGAACGAAACCTGGACGGTGCATGCCGCCGATTCCGAGTCGCAGCAGGGTTACACGCCCTTCGAGGATATGGAACTCTCGGGCCGGGTGAAGACCACCTTCCTGCGCGGCCAGCGGATCTACGACGGCGGCAACGTCATCGGCAAGCCCATCGGCCGCTACCTCTCCCGCCCCTACTGACCCGCAACAACTACCAATCCAGGTACCGGACTACGGAAAAGGTAGTTTACGCCAAGTTAAAAAAAATTAAGGAGAAAGGATACAATATGGGTTGGTTTGTAATGTGGGGGC
>CAYLKO010000001.1:0-8402 GCA_964384525.1 uncultured Chromatiaceae bacterium | reverse complement strand
GTAGTTACCGCCAGGTAACTACCATTTCCGGAGTCCGGTACCTTTTTGGGTAGTTATGTCTGGTGGCGCGTGATGGGGCGCACAGGCTGTACGTGTGCGCGTTGACCGGCGGAGGGAAGGCCCTATCATTTCAGGCACCAGATCTTGAACGCACCCGCCAGTGGTGCGAAACAAGACGCCAATAAAAAACGATCCACCAATAACAAGAATTCGAGGGATCCATGTGCCACGTAGCCGACAGTTTCTATGCCGCCGTCCGGACGCTTGCCAGTGAGGAAACCCTCAAGCAGCGGCTGATCAGCGCCTATGTGAATCACCTGGAGGCTCTGGCCGTGACCGATGTGTCACCGTCGATCCAGTCGCGCTTTGAAGCCCTGCGCGAGGCCATGCAGGCCGTGCCGCCCACGGAACGGGAAACCAGCGTGCAGGTCTCGGTGCGCAAGATGTCACCGGCCGACGCTGCCCGCCTGACCCGTTCGATCATCGCCATGTTCGGCGATCAGGTGCGGGTGCGGGAGACGGGTGAACGTCTCGGTGCCGGCGACCGCAAGGTCGATATCCGTCCTGCCAGTTTCGAGTTGGCCCGCAGCAGTCTGCGTGTCCCGACCTTTCTGGCCGGCTGAACGCGCCTGCCGCGTCAACGACGGATGGAACCCGTCGCCAGCGCGATGGCTTCGATCTCGATCATCAGCTCCGGCAGGGCGAGCGAGCGCACTTCAACGATGGTGTCCGCCGGCCAGGGAGCGCGAAAGTAGCGACCGCGGAGCTCGACGATCTTCGGGAAGTTCTGCATGTCGGTCAGGTAGATCGTGACCTTGATGACCTGCTCCAGCGAGGAGCCGGCGGCCTCCAGCACCCGCTTCAGGTTGCCGAAGGTGCAGGCTGCCTGGGCATCGAAGTCATCGACCCCGACGAGCTGGCCGTGCTCGTCGATGGCCGCCTGACCGGAGGTGTACACCAGATCGCCCACCCGATACCCGGAGGCGATCCGGAAGGGCAGCAGGGGATCCGGCTCCAGCTTGATTGCTTCGGCCCGAACCCCTGCTGTCTCATTTGCCGCCATGCCGTCTTTCCGCTCAGAACTTGAACGTGGCTTCCACACCGGCCCGCCGCTCCGAACCCGGATGATCGAAGGTGCCGCCGAATTCCGGCGCCGGAATCACTTCGCGCAGCCAGTTTTTGTCGAGTGCGTTGTCGATGAAGCCGATCAGCGACCAGCGATCACCGGAAACACCGGCCCGCAGGTTGACGAGTGCGTAGGCATCACGCTGGGTCTTGGAGAAGTCCGCGGCACCCAGCGGGAAGGCCAGCGAGAAGATCGTCGGCCGGGTGTTGTTCTGGATGACGTGGAACCACGTTTCACCCACCCAGGAGACATCCATGCTGCCGACGAAATCGTAGCCGGCTGACAACGGGTAGGTGACCTGGGCACCGGCGTTGGCGGTGTAGTCCGGCGTGTAGGGCGAGGCGTTGCCCACGCTGTCCGGCCGCACGCTGTTCTTCTTGATCTCCGTGGAGTTCCGGTTGAAGCCGGCATACATCGTCAGCCAGTCCGTGGCCGCGAGGCTGACCGAGGCCTCGATGCCCTTGATGTCCACCTCGTCGATGTTGGAGACAACCCGCAACAGGCCGAAACCGCCGACCATGAACTCGAAGAACTGCATGTCGTCCACATCGACGTAATAGGCGGCCAGTTCGTAGCGCAGCCGGTCATCGAGGCTGTGCGATTTCACACCCAGCTCGTAGGCCGTGGAGGTTTCCTTTTTGTACGAGTCCTGGGTGGTGACGGGGGCGTAGCCACTGCCGGCGAACGGCCCGCCAGGTCCCATCAGCGGCTGGTTGATGAAGAGATCGATGGTGGCCGCAGAACCCTGGTTGTTGAAGCCGCCGCTCTTGAAGCCGACACCGGCGGTGCCATACACCGTGGTGAGCTCCGTGGCATCCCAGGTCAAGGACAGCTTCGGCTCGAGTTCGTCGAAGGTCTTGCTCTGGGGGGCGATGCTGCCGGTCGCGCAGAGGCCCGGATTGATCGGCGAGTTCACCCGCCCGTCACCACAGGTGTCGATGTAGAGGGAGGTGGCATTGGTTGGCACGAGGCTCCGCACATCACGTTCTTCGCGGTCATAGCGCAGGGCGACCGAGGCTTCGACCTTGTCGGTGATGTCGTAGGCGAGCTGACCGAAGACGGCATACACGTCGGTCTTGAATTCGTCGTGGACCAGCTGTTCGGAGGGGTTTCTGGGGTCGGTGGTGAAGGGGGTTCTGAAGGCGCCAAAGCCCCGGTCGATGCCGGTGTTCACGGCCACTTCGCGCTCCAGATTCAGGTAGTACAGGCCAGTCAGCCAGCGGAGCCGCTGATCACCCTTCGACGCCAGGCGGATTTCCACCGAGTAGTCTTTCTGGTCGCGCCGCTGGAACTGCGTGCCGTCGCAGGCGGTTGGGGTGTAGGCGCCGAACAGCGAGAACGCCGGCGTGGGGCCGATCATCTGCGGCGGGATCAGCTTGTAGCCGTCCGCATTGAGCTGTGCGGTTGTATCGATGCACTGCTGGTCGGCAAAGAAGAAGCCAAAGGCGCCGCTGGTGCCGTCGGCGCCCAGATCGTTCTCGATGTCGCTGTAGAGCGTCCAGGCGGTGAGGTCGGCCCAGCCGAGGTCGTAGTCGGCCTTGATCGAGGCTTCCAGAGAGTCCTGGTTGTTGTACGGCTTGATGTTATTGTCGAACTCGAAGTGGTGGCCGTTGACGTCCTCATTGGCAAAGGCGGCGTCTGCTGGCGTGTAGCCAAAGGCGGTTTCCAGAAAGCCCACCAGGCTCGGAATGTGGAACAGGGAGTTGAAGGTGATTGCCCCGGCGTCCACCGAGCCCACGCGAACCTTGCCGTCCACGCTCAGTTTGGAAGTCGGCTCCCATATCGCCCGCGCGTTCACGTCCCAGCTCTCGAAATAGTCGACATTCCTGTCGCCGCCGAGGTAACGGTTGCGGTAATAGCCGTCGCTGTCCTGGTAATTGGCGGACAGGCTGACGCCGAGTGTGTCGCTGACCGGGCCGCCGAGGAGGCCGGACAGGGAGTAGGTCGAATCCTGGGCGTAGGACGCCTTGACGTTGCCACCCCACTGATCGCCGGGCCTGGCGGTCGTGATGACGATGGCGCCGGCGGCCGCGTTGCGCCCGTAGAGCGCACCCTGCGGGCCCTTGAGAATTTCGATCTGCTGCAGGTTCAGATACTCGCGGTTCAGCGCCGCCGGGTTGGTCATCAGCACGCCATCGATGATCAGCGCATAGTTGGTTTCGGCATCGCGGGTGCCGTTGATGCCGCGGATGTTCACCTGCGTGTCGGCCACTTCAGCGGCATTGACGATCGACACACCCGGCGTCTGGCCGATGAAATCCTCGGCCCGATGGATGCCCAGCGACTCGATCTGGGCGCTGGAGCTCGATCTGGGCGCTGGAGAAGGCCGCAACCGACCCCGGGACGTCCTGGATCGACTCGGCCCGCTGACGGACGGTGACGATGATTTCCGTGAGGCTGTCGGGGGCGGCGATGGCCACCTGCCCGGTCAGCAGGGTGGCAATGGCAGTGGCAGACAGCGCGAGCACCCTAAGGCCCGCGCACGGCACGACAGCGCGTGTTGCGTTCGACATATTCGAAGTTCCCCTCACCCCTGAAATGAAACAAGATCGGCTTGTCAACCGTGGAAACTACTGCGATTACCGACTTTCGTCAATTTTGTCGTGTATGAGCCACAGCCACCCCTGCCGGGCGGCCGATGGACAGTCCACCGGGCTTTCCTTTATGGTCGCGGCCACGGTCGAAGTGGCCGTCGCCTTTCAAGAGCACTCTGATCCATGTCGGAACCCCGTGATTTCATTCGCCAGATCATCGCTGATGATCTGGCCACCGGTCGTCATGCCCGCATCGTGACGCGCTTCCCGCCGGAGCCGAACGGCTACCTGCATATCGGCCACATCAAGGCGATCTGCCTGAATTTCGGCGTGGCTGCCGAAAATGATGGCCGGTGCTTCCTGCGGCTGGACGACACCAACCCGCTGAAGGAGGACCAGGCCTTCGTCGATGCGATCGTCGACAACGTGCACTGGCTGGGCTTTGACTGGGGCGACCGGCTGACCCACGCCTCCGACTACTTCGACCGCCTGCACGCCTGCGCCGTGGAGCTGATCGAGGCCGGCAAGGCCTATGTCGACAGCCTGAGCCAAGAGCAGATCCGCGAGCATCGCGGGACGCTCACCGCCGCCGGCCGGAACAGCCCGTACCGCAACCGGACGGTGGCCGAGAACCTGGATCTCTTTGCCCGCATGCGGGCCGGCGAGTTTGCCGACGGCGCCCATGCCCTGCGGGCAAAAATCGACATGGCTGCGCCCAACATCAACCTGCGGGACCCGGTGCTGTACCGGATCCGGCGGGCCACCCACCAGCGCACGGGCGATGCCTGGTGCATCTACCCGATGTACGACTTTGCCCACACCGTGTCCGACGCGCTCGAGGGCATCACCCATTCGCTGTGCACCCTGGAGTTCGAGGATCACCGGCCGCTTTACGAGTGGTTGCTCGACAACCTGAGCCTGCCGGCGCGGCCGCGCCAGATCGAATTTTCCCGGCTGAATCTCGCCTTCACGATCACCAGCAAGCGCAAGCTCGCCGAATTGATCGAACTCGCCAGGGTCGATGGCTGGGACGATCCGCGCATGCCGACGATTGCCGGCATGCGCCGTCGCGGGTATCCGCCGGCTGCGCTGCGCGAGTTTTCGCGGCGGGTCGGCGTGACCAAGAAGGACCACCTGATCCAGATGAGTGCGCTGGAAAACTGCGTGCGGGACGAACTGAATACGCAGGCCTCCCGCGCCATGGCCGTGCTGAAACCGCTCAAGGTGGTGCTGACCAATTACCCTGCCGGACAGACGGAATGGCTGGCCGCCATCAACCATCCGGACCAGCCGGCGCTGGGCGAGCGGCAGCTGCCCTTCGGGCGCGAGCTGTGGATCGAGCAGGACGACTTCATGGAGAACGCGCCGAAGAAGTTCTTCCGCCTGCAGCCCGGCGGCGAGGTCCGGCTGCGCTACGGCTACATCATCAAATGCACAGCCGTGATCAAGGATGCCGCCGGTGGGATCACCGAGGTGCACTGTACCTACGATCCGGAAACCCGCAGCGGCTTGAGTGGCGCCGAGCGCAAGGTGAAGGGCACGATCCACTGGGTCAGTGCCGGGCAGGCGATCAGCGCCGAAGTCCGGCTGTATGACCGGCTGTTTTCCGTGCCGCGCCCGGATGGCAAGGCGGCCGATGACACACGCCCGGACTTCAAGAGCTTTCTCAAACACGATTCGCAGCAGGTCGTTTCCGCCGCACGACTCGAGCCTGCGCTGGCCACGCTGGCGCCGGGGACCGTGGTGCAGTTCGAGCGGCTGGGTTATTTCGTGGCTGATACGCTCGACCACCGGGCGGACCGGCCGGTATTCAATCGCGTGGTGACGCTGCGGGATTCCTGGGCCAAGCTCGAGGAAGCGGCGCTCAGCGAGGCCGCCAGCGACTAACGCCAGTGACTAACGCGTGGCGTTCAGCACCATCACCGGTGCGCCCCGGCCCAGGCCCAGGGCTTCGGCGGCATTGCCCTCGGAGCGGGCAATTTCCAGGACGCCAAAGGAATTGACAAGCGCCAGGAACTCGCCGGGCCTGGCCTCGCCGTAAGTGCGCAGCACGGTCAGGCGGCGGCCGGCGGCGAGGACTTCGGGGCGCCGGTAGCCGGCGATCAGCGCGCCATCGATATTGGTGATCAGGTTGCCGAAGTTGTCGATCGCGATCACCGTGCCGCGCGTCCCGTGGGCATCCGCCTCGGGCTCTTCCTGCAGTGACGGGATCAGCTCATCCACAGCCGGACCGATGTCTGCCAGTTGCGCGCGACCGGCAGCCAGGTCGGCGGCGAGTGGCGCGAAGATGTCGCGACCATGGAAGGTGCTGCTCGGCCCCGGCCAGTCCTGCTTCAGCCGCCAGGCATCAGCCAGTCGATGGCAATGCGCCGGATGCAGGCCGAGCACCGGTTCCAGCAGGCCGTTGTCCGGCGCCAGGAAAACATGGCCGTCCCGGGCGCCGGCGATGATGCTGCGTCCCGTGCCCACGCCCGGATCCACCACTGCGACGTGCACCGTGCCCGCCGGAAAATACCGGAATGAGCGCGCCAGCCAGAAGCCGGCCTCCACCGGCCAGTGCGCCGGAATCTCGTGGGTCAGGTCGATGATCCGGGCCGTGGGCAGGCGCGTCAGGATCGCGCCCTTCATCACCCCCACGAAGGGACCACGGTGCCCGAAATCGGTGGTGAGCGTGATGACCGGAGACATGTGGCTGATTCTATCCGTTGCTGCAGCATTTTCAGGTGCGATTCACCGGACCGGTTGTTAAACTTGCATCGGTGATACCTCTTTGATCACCGACCATTCATGGAAGGAATTGCACGTGAACAAGCCTGATGAATCCCGGCGTCGTTTTCTGACGCAGGTGGCAATGGCGGTCCCCGCCGGCGCCGTACTTCTGAACACGGTTGTGGCCAGCACCGCGCAGGCCCAGGCGGCCATGCCGAAGCTGACCCTCGACGATCCGTCCGCCAAGGCCCTGCTGTACGTGGAAGACACCAAAAAGGTCGACCGCAAGAATCCACAGGCCGCCCGCTGGACTGCAGATCAACACAGCGCCAACTGATCCCAGAACCAGGGCAAGGATGGCGATGAATACCGCCCCTGCGCGATCTTCCCGGGCAAGCTCGTGCACGCCAACGGCTGGTGCAGCGCCTGGGCGAAGAAGGCCTGATCGCGACCACCGACAATCCTGGCAAGCCGATCGTCGCATCACCCGCCAACCGGGTGGTGCCGACTTTCGGCATTGCCGGTTACAAGAATGCCGGCAAGACCACCCTGATCGTCGCGCTGATCCGGGAGCTGGTCAGCCGGGGGTGGCGGGTCGGCACGCTGAAGCACGCCCACCACGATTTCGACATCGACCAGCCCGGCAAGGACAGCCACGAACATCGCGCCGCCGGCGCCTGCGAAGTGATCGTGGCTTCCGACCGGCGCATTGCCCACATTCGCGAGCTGCAATCAGCGGCTGACGAACCCGGATTGGCAGCCCTGGTGGCGCAGATGAGCGGCGTTGACCTGGTGCTGGTCGAGGGCTGGAAGTCCGGTGCTCACCCGCGGCTGGAGCTGCGGCGTGAGGCGGCGCCGGCGCCCCGCATTGCGGGCAGCGCACCGGGCGTGGTGGCGATCGTCAGTGATGACCCGTTGCCGGATGAATCCCTGCCGGTGCTCCCGCGTGACGACGTGCCGGCGATTGCCGCCTTCATCCTCCGTACGCTGCAGCTGCCGGAGCGCAAGCCACCCGTTTAGCTGGCGTCAGTCTTCCGGGTATAGCGGCCAGGTCGCCAGTTCGCCGCCGGCCGGTACCACATCGATCCCTTCGGCGACGACGGCCCAGCAATTGGCCGCGAGCAAGGGCGCAATCCGGAAGGCTTCCTGCCCTGGCAGGATCAGCACTTCGCGTTGGCCCGACGCACTGACTGCAACCCGCGCCTTGGCAAAAAAACGCAGCGACCCGCGGCCCCGCACCGCCTCTCTCGTGACGGCCGGCGTGGCCGCTTCCGGCGCAAGCCCCTGCAGGGCCCGCAGTGCGGGGATCACGAAAAACCGCATGCCGACCGCCACTGCAACCGGATTGCCGGGCAGGCCGAACACCAGCGTGCCGTTCGGCAGCCGGGCGTGCAGCAACGGCTTGCCGGGGCGGATCGCCACCTTGTGGAAGAGAATTTCGCCACCCAGCGACTGCACGGCCGCGGGCACGAGGTCGAGTTTGCCGGCGGAGACGCCGCCGGTGATCAGCACCACATCCGCACCCTCGGCCAGCGCCCGCAATTGCGTTTCGAGATCGATGGTTTCATCGGTGGCCGTGGCCATGGTCTTCAGCCCGGCGCCGAGCAGGGGCACCAGTGCGCGCAGGTATGGTCCATTCGCATCGCGGATCCGGCCCGGAGCCAGTGTCGCGCCCTCAAGGGCGAGTTCCGTGCCGGTCGTCAGGATCGCGACCTGCAGCGGGTGCTCCACTGCGATGCTGTCGATGCCACAGGCAGCGAGTGCCATCAGCTGATGCGGGCCGAGCCGGGTTCCAGCCGCGAGGATCGGTTGCCCCTGCTGAAAATCTTCGCCGGCCTGGCGGATGTTCTGCCCGGCCCGGAGTGGCTGGCCGAGGTGCAGCGTGGTGGCATGATCGCTGCCCGCGGTGGTCGCGGGGGAGGCTGGCGTCACGCTGACCTCTTCCAGCGGCACGACGGCATCGAGGCCCGCGGGCACCGGCGCGCCGGAATAGATTTAAAAGACTGCGTGCGGCTCCCCAACCGGCGCGCCCG